>CAIJYV010000001.1 GCA_903825035.1 uncultured Actinomycetes bacterium
TGTGGGGGGTGAATCAACTCGACCCGGAGCAGAACAGGTCGACTCCGAAGAAGAGATTCGCAGAGTAATTCCGGTCATTACCGAATTGGCGAAGTTCGGTCCAGTTTCTGTTGATACCCAAAAAGAGGCGGTCGCTCGAGCCGCGGTGGCGGCGGGGTCAGTTGTTATTAACGATGTGTCTTCGACGCTGTATGAACTGGCGGGTGAGCTCGGGGTCGGGTACGTGGCCATGCACCGCCAAGGTGACAGCACCACCATGCAGAACAACCCACACTACGAAGACGTGGTCGCTGAGGTTCACGGCTTCCTCGACGCAGTGGCGACCAAGGCTCGTGATGCGGGCGTAACCAAACTTTGGCTGGACCCGGGGATTGGATTTGGCAAGACCGTTGCGCACAATTTGACGCTGCTGGCGCATATTGATGACTTGGTTGAAATTTCACAAGCACACCAGGCTGGTGTGCTCATTGGCACAAGTCGCAAAAGATTCCTAGAAAACCTCGGTAGTGCACCGCTTTCAGTCGAGCAACGGCTCGAGGGATCAATCGCGAGCGCTACGTGGGCAATGCTCAGCGGTGCAAATATGGTTCGAGTACATGATGTGAAAGCTGTGGTGCAGGCGCGCGAACTTCTCGTGCGTCCCTTGGGGGAGGTTTCATCGTGAAGGGTCGTTGGTCGTCGGGACTCGAACCGCGCAATTTCACGTGGGTCTTTAAGTCGCAACTCGCGGTCGCCGAGCGACCCGGTGGTTCGGTCATGGTGCACCGAAAGGTACGTCGAGACGAAGAACTCCTGTGGCTGAGGCACAATGGATTTGGGCGCGTCGTCTCAGTGCTTCCAACTACACAAGACCTCCAGATCTATACCGATCACGGACTCGCGATTTCGCACCACCCACTGCGCAGTGACCAGAATCAGTTAGAAATCATTCTTGGTTGCTACCAGGACTTACAGAGTTCATTGCGAGATCGACACTGCGTGCTTTTACACGGTGACGAAGTGTCGGACCGAATCTTGGGGATTATTGCGGGATTCTTACTGTGGAGCAAGCGCGTAGCGAGTCCGCCGATGGCCATTGCGATAACGGAGAAACTATTTGAGCGCGCCATCGGACCCGATGGCCGTTCCATTGTTTTCGAAGTGTCGGAGAGTTTGCGTGATTGATGTAATTGAGCTTCGCGACTTGCGTTGTGAAGTAATCGTGGGATTGTTAGAGCACGAGCGAGAGAACCTCCAGCCCATTTCGATCGATATTGATATTCGCCGCAGTTTTGAACGGGCCGCCCAGAGTGACGATGTCACCAACACTACGAATTACGCATTGATTATTACGATGGCCGAGAAGATCGCTCGTGAGGGTCAGTTCCTGCTGCTCGAAACTCTCGTTTCACGAGTAGCGCAAGCAATTTTGGATTTCGATGCCGAAGTTGACGCGGTGACCGTCGCGGTGCGCAAATTAGTGCCCCCCGTGCCAGAGAACATCGCCTCCGTTGGCGTTCGCACCACCTTGACTCGATGAGTCGGCGCGCCTTTATTTCGCTGGGATCAAATCTGGGCAATCGCGCTCAGATGCTCGAGCTCGGTGTTACCACCGTGACCTCTTCGGACACCTACCGAATCAGCCAGGTGTACGAAACAGAGCCCGTGGGGGGAGTTGAGCAGGACTCCTTTTATAACTTGGTTCTCGAAATGGTGACTGAGGCCTCAGCCCTCGAACTCCTCGCCCGGTGCCAACTGGCCGAGCGACTCGCGCAGCGTGTTCGCGAGGTGCACTGGGGACCTCGGACCCTGGACGCCGACGTCTTGGTGATTGACGGTGAGACGAGTGAAGACGAGCGGGTCTTGTTGCCCCACCCACGGATGTTCGAGCGGAGTTTCGTCCTAGAACCCTTAAGTGAATTGGCACCCGATATCGCGACCCCAGCGCTGCGCGCTCGGGCCGCTGGTGAGGTGAGGGTTCTCGGTACACTGGCTTCGTTGCTATAAACCGAACGGCACCCGCAGGGGCTGGAACGGTAAAGGAGCAGTATGAACATTGTCATTATTGGCTCCGGGCACGCCGGCCAATCTTTTGCCCGCGCCCTTACTTCCGTTGGTCACAACGTAGAGGTCGTGCACCACGGTGATGCCGCCAGCGCTCGCGCTGAAGTGATTCTCCTGGCCGTTCCCGATTCGACCATTTCACAAGTGGCCTCGCAGATTCCCAACGGGGCGGGAGTTGTCGTCCACCTCTCTGGTTCACGTGGATTGTCCGAATTAAGTTCGCACGACCGCGTTGGATATTTACACCCCCTGGCCGCCCTCGTTACTCCAGAGATTGGCGCTGACCGGCTAATTGGTGCCCACTATTCAGTCGCGGGGGACCCAATTGTTTTCGAACTGGTAGCAAGTTTGCGCGGGAAGGTGGTCGAAATTTCCGATGCCCAGCGCGCCAACTACCACGCCGCTGCCGCGATCGCGGCCAACCATACGGTGGCGATCTTGGCCCACCTCGAAGTTGTCGCGCGGGCCGCTGGACTCACACTCGATGATTACCTGCCACTGGTGCGAAACGCAGTGGAGGATGTCGCCCGAGCAGGCGTGCGCGCCAGCTTGACGGGTCCGGCCTCTAGGGGAGATGTGCAGACCATTGACGCTCACCTCGCGGCAATCGCGACGGACGAACAGGCCGTTTACGTGGCCCTCGCGAATCGAGCCTTTCACTTGAGTGAAACCACGCCCGCGGGGCAGCTGTGAAAATCGTCCGCACCGTCTCCGAGTGGCGCCTGTGGTGCGAAGAGGCTCGACGGGCTAAACAGTCCATTGGCTTAGTCCCCACCATGGGTGCGCTGCACGCGGGTCATCTGGCATTGGTGCAGGCCGCACAGTCGGAGAACGATGTAGTAGTCCTCACTATCTTCGTCAATCCAACACAGTTCACCAACCAAGAGGATCTAGAAAAGTATCCCCGACCCGAAGAGGCGGACTGTGCGGCGGCCGAAGCGGCCGGTGTCGATCTTCTGGTTATTCCAACGGTAAAAGAGGTGTGGCCGGTCTTTCCGCCACCGGTGACCTACCAAGCTGGCCCCCTCGGTGATCGATTCGAAGGAGCAGATCGACCAGGGCATTTCACCGGCGTCGCCCAAGTAGTTCGACGCTTATTTGAAATCACCGGTGAGTGTCGGGCGTATTTTGGAGAGAAGGACTACCAACAGGTGGCGGTGGTTCGTGAAATGGTTCGCACTCTTGACCTTGATGCTGAAGTCAAGACAATTCCAACGGTGCGAGCCGAAGATGGCCTGGCTCTTTCGAGTCGGAATATCCGTTTAAGCCCCGCGGGGAGAGTTCGAGCCCTCGCGTTCTCTACCGCACTCCGTGAATACTCAGCGGGTGGTGCGGCAGTCATTGAAGCGGCGGCGCGCCACACACTCGAAGTGGCGGGGGTTGAGGTTTCTTACGCGGCGGTGGTTGATAACCAGAGCTTGCAACGCGTGAGCCCCGACTACGTGGGTCCAGCGAGGTTGTTACTAGCTGGAGTGGTTGACGGTGTGCGCCTGCTCGATAATGGACCGGTAGTGGTAGGGAGCGAAGATGCTGTTAGCAATTGACGTTGGTAATACCGAAACGGTGATCGGCCTGTTCGGCGAGTCGAACCTTGACGACGAGGCGTTGAGCTTCGCGAGAGCCAACGGCGAGCGAGGGCTCGCCTTTCACTGGCGCATCGCCACCCTTCGTGAACGCACGCCGGATGAGCACGCGATGGTCCTCACTCAACTCCTGGCGCTCGAAGGGATAGATCTCAAGCGAGATATCTCCGCTCTCGCAATTTCTTCGTCGTCGCCGAGTGTTACGACCCAACTGCGCCGCATGGCCACTCGGTGGTTTAGTGAGATTCCAGTGACCGTTCTTGGACCGGGTGTGAAGACCGGTATGCCAATTCTCTACGACAACCCCAAAGAGGTGGGAGCGGACCGAATTGCTGACGCGGTGGGGGGATATGACCTGTACCCGGGAGCGCTGATCATTGTGGATATGGGAACGGCGACCGTTTTTGATGTCGTGAGTCAAAAGGGTGAGTACTTGGGCGGCGCGATTGCGCCGGGAGTAGCGATTTCGCTCGAGGCGCTCTATAACCAAGCTTCGGCGTTGCGCAGTGTGGAATTGGTCGCTCCGCGCTCAGTGGTGGGTAAATCAACGGTTGAATCCATCCAATCGGGCGTTTTATATGGTTTTGCCAGTCAGGTAGATGGCATGATTGAACGGATACAACAAGAGGTCGGTGCTTCAACGGTGGTGGCAA
>CAIJYV010000002.1 GCA_903825035.1 uncultured Actinomycetes bacterium
CTGGTTTTGGCCCAAGAAGAGGCTCGAGACCTCAACCACGCCTTTATTGGTACCGAGCACATCTTGCTGGGCCTGATTAAAGAGGGCGAGGGCGTCGCCGCCAAGGCCCTCGATGCGCTCGATATCTCCTACGAAACCGTCCGTGAGAAGGTCGAAGAGGCCATTGGCGCGAACGCCAACCCTTCGCCGGGCTCACCCCCCTTTACCCCTCGCGCCAAGAAGGTGCTCGAGCTCTCCCTTCGTGAAGCCCTGCAACTTGGCCATTCCTACATTGGTACTGAGCACATGTTGCTCGGTCTCGTTCGCGAGGGCGAGGGCGTAGCCGCCCAGGTCCTCTCGGACCTCGGTGCGGACATGGCTCGCGTGCGCAGCCAGGTCATCTCGATGATGAGTGGTCAGGGTGGAGAAAAGAATTCTGGTTCGAGCGCTGGACCCTCGTCGAAGGGCGACAACTCGGGCGATGGTGGATCAGCGGTCCTCGACCAGTTTGGTCGTAACCTCACCCAGAGTGCTCGTGAGGGCAAGCTTGACCCACTCGTTGGTCGCGACAAAGAAGTTGAGCGCGTCATGCAGATTCTGTCGCGCCGCACCAAGAACAACCCCGTCTTAATCGGCGAACCGGGTGTTGGTAAGACGGCGATTGTCGAAGGACTCGCGCAGAAGATCGTGGCCGGACAGGTTCCTGTCACCCTGACCGACAAGCAGCTCTACACCTTGGACCTCGGTGCGCTGGTGGCTGGTTCACGCTACCGCGGTGACTTCGAAGAGCGTTTGAAGAAGGTGCTGAAGGAGATTCGCACTCGTGGCGACATCATCCTCTTCATTGACGAGATCCACACCCTCGTGGGTGCTGGAGCCGCCGAAGGTGCAATCGACGCGGCTTCAATCTTGAAGCCGATGTTGGCGCGCGGTGAACTGCAGACCATTGGTGCGACCACCATTGATGAGTACCGCAAGTACATTGAAAAAGACGCCGCCCTCGAGCGTCGCTTCCAGCCAGTCAAGGTCGAACAGCCCTCGGTGGCTGACACCATTGAGATCTTGAAGGGATTGCGTGAGGTCTACGAAGAGTTCCACGCCGTCAAGATCACCGACCAGGCCTTAATTGCGGCCGCCAACTTGGCCGACCGGTATATCGCTGACCGCTTCTTGCCCGATAAGGCCATTGACCTCTTGGACGAAGCGGGTGCGAGACTGCGTATTCGTCGCCTCGAGGTACCACCCGCCAGTAAGCAGTTCGAAGAAGAGTTAAAGCGCGTCCGTGCCGATAAGGAATCGGCAATGGAGAGCGGCAACCTCGAACAGGCGAAGATTCTCGAAGAGCGTGAGCGCGAAATCGAGTTCGAGACCGAAAAGCTCGACGCTGAAACCAAGGCCAGTGGTGGCAAGAGCTTCGACCTCGTGGACGAAGAGACCATCGCCGAAGTACTCGCCAACTGGACCGGCATTCCGGTCTATCGCATCACCGAAGAGGAAACCTCGAAGTTGTTGCGCATGGAAGAAGAGTTGCACAAGCGCATCATCGGACAAAATGAAGCGGTCATCTCGCTCTCGCGTGCGATCCGCCGTACTCGTGCTGGGCTGAAAGACCCCAAGCGCCCCGCGGGTTCATTCATCTTCCTTGGACCAACTGGTGTTGGAAAGACCGAACTCGCCAAGACCTTGGCGCAGTTCCTCTTCGACGACGAGTCCTCGTTGATTCAACTCGACATGTCTGAGTACATGGAGAAGCACTCGGTATCTCGTCTCGTGGGTTCGCCCCCGGGATACGTGGGATACGACGAGGGTGGTCAGTTGACCGAAGCGGTTCGCCGCAAGCCCTTCTCGGTGGTGCTCTTCGACGAGGTCGAAAAGGCTCACCCCGATGTCTTCAATACGTTGTTGCAGATCTTGGAAGATGGACGCCTGACCGACTCCCAGGGTCGCCAGGTGGACTTCAAAAACACGATTCTCATCATGACCTCGAACTTGGGAACCGCGGACCTGCGAAAGGCCGCAATTGGTTTCGCTAAGGACAGTGGTGAAGTGAACCACGAGCGCATGAAGGAAAAGGTCCACCAGGCGCTGAAGGCTCACTTCCGTCCGGAATTCTTGAACCGCATCGATGACACGATTGTCTTCCACGAACTCACCAAGGAAGAGGTCATGGAGATCGCTGAACTCTTCATCACTCGCTTGCGCGAGCAGCTGAAGACTCAGGGTCTGGGCCTCGAGCTCAGCGTCGGCGCCCAAGGATTCTTGGCCGAAAAGGGCTACGACCCCGAACTCGGAGCTCGACCACTGCGTCGAATCATCCAACAGTACGTAGAAGACACCTTGAGTGAGAAAATCTTGTTCAAGGAGTTCATCGCCGGCCAGACCATCGTCGTCGACGTGGAGGGCGAGGGTGATGAGCGTCACTTGACCTTCGAAGCGGTCGGCGGACTGCCACCATCAGTTGATTTTGAGGATTCTGTACCGGAGGCGTAAGCCTCGGTACGGAAATCCCAATTTTCTGGTAAAATAGTTAATCCCCGTTACGCATCCCTGGGGATATCTAGGAGCAGCATGGCTGAGCGCAAGTACAAGAAGGGCGATCGACTCGTCTACCCCCACCACGGTGCGTGCACGGTGGAAAAGGTCGAGAAGATGACCGCCTTCGACGTCCGCCAGGACTACTTGAAGCTCCGTGTGGCCTACACCGATCTCGTTTTGATGGTTCCCGTGGCGAACGCCGAAACGGTGGGACTTCGCGAAGTAATCAACGACGAAGAGGTCGAAGAGGTCTTTGCCGTACTTCGCAAGAAGGAAGCCCGCATGCCCACTAACTGGTCGCGCCGCTTCAAGAACCACTCTGAGAAGCTTCGTTCCGGTGACATTTACCAAGTCGCCGAAGTTGTTCGCAACCTCTCGATTCGTGACAAGGACAAAGGCCTCAGTGCGGGTGAAAAGCGCATGTTGACCCGAGCTCGCCAGATTTTGGTTTCCGAACTCACCTTCGCCCTGAACGTTGACACCGAGGCAGCAGAAGCCAAACTGGCTGCAGCGCTGCCGTAATCATGCGTTGCGCGGCCGTGGTTGTGGCCGCTGGAAGCGGCACCCGATTTGGCGGAGAGAAGCAGTTCGCGCTCGTAGGCTCTGAAACGGTCGCCGAACGAAGCGTTCGCCTCTGTCGTACGGTCGCCGAATACGTAGTCTGCGTCGTGCCCGATGGGTACGAAGGTAGTGGTGAAGGCGCCGACCGAACTATTACCGGGGGCCCAACTCGAACCGAATCTGTCCGCAAGGGGCTCGAGTTGCTTGATGAATTTGAAATAGTCGTCATCCATGACGCAGCTCGCCCCATGGCTACTCCTGAATTATTCCAGAGAGTTGTGAGCGCAGTTGCAGCAGGTGCTCCGGCCGTTATCCCTGGCGTGAAGGTGACCGACACCATCAAGCGCGTGGATACAAGTACTCATAAAGTCCTTGAAACCCTGGACCGCGACAGCCTCGTGGCTGTGCAAACCCCCCAAGCTTTTTTGCGTGAAACCCTGATTCGCGCGCATGAGTCACGTCTCGACGCCACTGATGATGCAGGATTAGTAGAGGCGATTGGCGAGCCGGTGCTCGTGGTCGACGGTGAAACAACGAATATCAAAATCACCCACCCGAGTGATTTGATCGCAATGAATCGAGAGGAAAAGTAATGCGCATCGGACAAGGCATTGATGTTCATCGATTCAGCACCGACGAGTCGCGACCACTTCAGTTGGGCCTAATTCACATTCCCGGATTTGTTGGTCTAGCGGGTCATTCTGACGCCGATGTTGCCACCCACGCGCTGTGTGACGCATTGCTCGGCGCAGCCAACTTGGGCGACTTGGGCCGCCACTTCCCAGACACCGACCCAGCAATCGCCAACATTGCCTCCTCTGAACTCCTCAGCGAAATTGTCAAAAAGGTTCGTAGTGCGGGATTTAGTGTTGAATCGGCTGATGTGACCATCATTGCCGAAAGGCCAAAGCTCGCGCCCTTTATGCCCGAGATGTCCCAAGCGTTGTCCAATGTTGTTGGCTGTACCGTGTCCGTTAAAGCGACGACCGCCGAAGGCCTCGGAGCCCTCGGTCGCGTCGAAGGAATTGGTGCCATGAGTGTCGCCCTATTGAAAGAAGAATCGTGAGTCCACGTCCCGCTCCTCGCAAACCAGTCCGTGCTGCACGTCCCGGGGGTCGACCCAATGGGCCTGGTGCGCGTGGGCCACAACGTTCCAGCACCGGTCGCAGCTCATCCGGGCGCGACTTCGACGGCATTGGTGGAGATCAGGTCGAAGGACGCCAGGCTGTTCTCGAACTCCTCAAAGCCAAGCGACGGAGCGTTCAAAAGATCTTTATTGCCGACAACCAAGATTCCTCAGAAATTTTGGACGCAATTGAATTCGAAGCCCAGCGCCAACGCGTGCAGGTGCACATGATCTCGATGACGCGCCTAGACAAAGAAGCTCGCACCGAGGGTCACCAAGGAGTTTTAGCCTTCGCAGAAAAACTAAAGACAGTTTCGCTGGAAGTTGCGATGGGAAAGAAGCAACCCTTCTTGCTCGTCTGCGATGGGGTCACCGACCCGCGAAATCTAGGAGCCATGCTGCGTTCGGCAGATGGGGCCGGGGTGAGCGGAGTTGTCTTGCCCCGACACCGTTCGGCTCGGATTTCACCTACCGTCACCAAGACCGCTGCGGGAGCTATCGAGTTCTTGGAGTTCAGTGATGTTGGTGGAATTCCGACCGCCATCGATCAAATGAACAAGCAGGGAATCTTGACCGTGGGTCTCGCGGGTGAGTCCACCGAGTCGCTCTACGACCTCGATTTAGGTTCAGGACCGGTCGCCATCATTGTCGGTGGCGAGGAAAAAGGACTTTCGTCCTTGACTAGAAAACGCTGTCAGAAGGTCGTTTCGATCCCCCAAATGGGCAAGATCAGCTCGTTAAACGCTGGAGTTGCAGTGTCTATTGCAGCGTTTGAAGTTGCAAGGCA
>CAIJYV010000003.1 GCA_903825035.1 uncultured Actinomycetes bacterium
CGTCGCTGTTGTTGCCACCTTCTTTAAGTACGTCGATGGACACCCCCTTCACCACGTGGGCTTGATCATCTTGGCTATGGCGATTGGCATTATCGTCGCCGTACCTACCGCACGTCTCGTGCAGATGACCGCAATGCCACAACTCGTCGCCATTTTTAATGGTGTGGGTGGTGGTGCGGCGGCACTCGTTTCAATCACCGAATTCATGCACATTCACGCGAGTAATCCCGCGACCTACGTCACCCTCGAGGTGCTCTTGGGCGTGCTGATCGGAACCGTGTCCTTCTCGGGTTCGGCGATTGCCTATGCGAAGCTCCAAGAACTCATGACCGGTCGACCAGTGACCTACCCAGGTCAGCAGGTATTAAACGGTCTCATGGGGCTAGCCGCACTTACCCTCATCGTGACGATGTTGATTACCGGTTCGATGGTTCTGCTGTGGGTGCTGCTGGCAGTTTCCTTCTTGTTGGGCATCGCCTTTGTATTGCCCATCGGGGGCGCGGACGTTCCCGTTCTGATTTCGCTGCTGAACTCTTTCACGGGACTAGCGGTCGCCGCATCTGGTTTTACCCTGGGTTCGAACTTGCTCATTGTCGCCGGTACTCTCGTTGGCGCATCGGGTATTTTGCTTACCCGCTTGATGTCCAAAGCCATGGGCCGCAGCCTTGCCAACGTCTTGTTCTCCGCCTTTGGATCCGCCACCACCGGTGGACCCGGAGCGGCGGGAGAGGAGCGCCCAGTGCGCTCGGCCTCACCGGAGGACGTGGCGGTGCTCTTGGGCTTGGCCACGAAGGTCGTCATTATTCCTGGTTACGGTCTGGCGGTGGCGCAAGCGCAACACGTTCTTCGTGAACTGGCCGAAGTCCTTGAAAGCAAGGGCATCGAAGTTGACTACGCCATCCACCCCGTGGCTGGACGTATGCCGGGCCACATGAACGTACTGCTGGCTGAAGCGAACGTTCCCTATGAGCAGCTAAAAGAAATGGACGAAGCCAATATTGAACTGCAGACCGCCGACGTGGCGATTGTGGTTGGTGCGAACGACACAGTCAACCCAGCGGCGAAGGATGACCCGAGTTCGCCTATCTACGGCATGCCAATCATCAACGCCGACCTAGCGGAGAACGTCTTGTTCTTGAAGCGTTCAATGCGCCCCGGCTTTGCCGGAATCGAGAATGAACTTCTCTACAACCCCAAGACCACTTTGGTATTCGGTGACGCCAAGGACACCCTCACCAAAATGGTGGCCGCCGTCAAGCAGAACTAAGCCGTTAAGCGGTTTAGTTCTGCGACAACGTCAGGGCTAAGGAGCGTGGCTGCCGCGGCGTTAGCTTGAATCTGTTGGCGTGAAGAGGCGCCCGCGATCACCGAGGCAACTTCGTGGTGACTCAAGAGCCAACTGAACGCAAGGGTGAGCAACGGAATGTCAATCTCGGTCGAGTAATTCAACAAAGAACTGACTTTGGAGCGAATCGCCTCGGAGTGCCAGTGCGCTTTGCGATCATCGGACATTGAACCCAGTCGAATGTTTTCGGGCATTGGCGCGTTGGGGTCAATCTTTCCAGTGAGCCAGCCGTTCGCGAGTGGATAGTAGGGGAGAAAGCCGACGCCGACTTCGTCACACACGCCAAGTACTCCATCGTTCTCGGGGTCGCGCGCGAGCAATGAATATTGGTTCTGCACGGACACGAAGGACTTCTTCGAACCCGCAGCAATTTTGTACTGGCGCAGCTGTTCAACGTTGAGGTTCGAACAACCAATCTCCCTGACCTTGCCCTCGTCAATCAAATCATGCAGGGCTGCCATGGTGTCCTCGGCGGCGGTTACGCCATCGGGGAAGTGAAGTTGGTAGAGATCGATGTAGTCGGTGCCGAGGCGTGATAGGGACGCCTCACACGCGCGACGAACATAGTCGGGGGCCGACGAGAACTCGGTGTCGCCGGCGCCGCCCATACCGAACTTGGTTGCGATGACCGCGTCACTGCGACGGGCTCGTAGGGAATTGCCTAAGAGCACTTCAGATTGAGTGCCACCGTATATATCGGCGGTGTCGAAGAAATTCACACCAACGTCGAGGGCACCGTGCACGACATCGTCGGTGCCGGCTTGATCGAGGCGTGCGCCAAAGTTGTTGCAGCCCACGCCGACAACTGAGACCTGAAGTGAACCGAGTGAACGCTTTTCCATATTTATCCTTTAACTCTGCCAGCCTAGGCAAATCAACTTGGTCTTTGATAACGCATCAGAGAGGTACGATAGAAGAGAAGGAGTCACTATGCGAGTAAAAGTTAACTACGACCTCTGCAGTTCTAATGCAGTCTGCATGGGCATTGCCCCTGAAGTCTTCGAAGTCCGCGACGATGGCTACCTCTATCTTCTTACCGAAACCCCTGGTCCCGAGTTGGCCGACAAGGTAAAACTCGCCGTCCAGGCTTGCCCCAATGGGGCAATCTCGGTTGAGGAGTAGCTAGTGAGCGGACCTCGCGTCCGATTTGCTCCTTCGCCAACTGGCTTCTTTCACGTTGGCTCGGCTCGATCGGCATTATTTAACTGGTTCATTGCCCGGCAAAGCCCGGAGGGGTTCTTCATCCTCCGAATTGAAGATACCGATGCGGAGCGCAACCGTGAAGAGTGGGTCGATGGAATTGTCTCGGCCATGTCGTGGCTGGGTTTGACCCTCGACGCTGGTCCCTTTCGCCAGAGCGACAATGCCGGCGCGCACCAAGCGGGCGTAGAGGCCCTTATCGCCTCGGGTGACCTGTATTACTGCGACTGCACCGGCGACTTGGTGGCAGCGCGAAAGGGCGACAACAAGACTCCGGGGTATGACGGCTTCTGCCGTGACCGAGGACTGGGTAAAGGCCCAACCACGGCGCTGCGTTTTCGCACGCCGGACTCTGGGACAATCGTGGTTCACGACCTCATCCGAGGAGAGGTTGAGTTTGCCCACACGGTGATTGATGACTTCGTCGTCGCCAAGTCTTCTGGCGCTGTTTTGTATGCACTCGCCAACGTAGTTGACGACCGAAATGATCGAATCACTCACGTCATTCGCGGAGAAGAGCACCTACCAAACGCTCCCAAACAAATGATGCTATGGTCAGCGCTAAATGCAGCGCTGGGTGAAGAGGTTGCGTTGCCGACCTACGCTCACTTGCCCCTACTGGTTAACAAAGAGCGCAAGAAGCTCTCGAAGCGTAAGGACCCCGTAGCCACTGAGTCCTACCGAGACCAAGGTTATCTACCTGAAGCTTTCGTAAACTACCTCGCACTTTTGGGCTGGAGTCCGCGTGGTGATGAGGAAATTGTCCCGCTCTCTCAGATGATTGAACAGTTCCGACTGGAGGACGTTTCGCACTCCCCAGCTTTTTTTGATGTGGCCAAGCTATCTCACATGAACGGGGAGTACGTTCGCGCACTCTCTCCCGAGGCCTTTATTGAGCGCTCCGCCCCTTGGATCACCCCTTGGGCGACCGATTGGAAACCTACCGATCGCGAAGTACCGTGGAGTGAAGCAGAGTTCAACGCCGAACTTTTCGCGCGAGTGGCCCCGTTAGTGCAAGAGAGAATTTCCCTGCTCGGTGATATTCCAGCCATGGTTTCATTCTTCTTCTTGCCGGCCGTCCCCTACAACGACGCAGACTTTGACAAGGCCATTCGCAATGACGCCAAGGGCCGCGAAATGCTCGCCCACGCGATTGAATACTTTGCCTCTGTCAACTGGGCTTCAGCCGATCTCCACGAGGCCACCGTCAAGGTTGGTGAAGGGCTCGAGCTCAACTTGCGTAAGGCCCAGGCGCCAATTCGGTGTGCGGTGACCGGATCTTTGGTTGGGCCACCATTGTTTGAGTCGCTCGAACTGCTTGGACGCGAAGAGGTACTGAGGCGCTTGCGGGGAGCGCTCGAGAGGTCTGCATGATTTTTGGACCATTCAAATTGGTCTTGAAGATCATCAGTTCGTTCTTTTCGCTCGTTCTCTTCTATTACGGCTTCACCATTTTCCAAATCTGGAGCACCAGCCATGATCACGCCACCGCTAACGCGCAAGCAATTTTGGTGTTTGGAACTGCGGAAATGAACGGTACGCCATCACCAGCGTTGGCCGCTCGACTTGATCAAGCGGCCGCTCTCTATAAAGCTCAGCGCGCACCATGGGTCGTGGTCACCGGCGGCAACCGTCCTGGCGACCTGTACACCGAATCTGGCGTCTCCAAGGTCTATCTCGAACAACGCGGAGTTCCAGCCAATCGAATTCTCCAGGGATTTGGCGATGACACGTGGCAGAACGTAACGACATCACTGGGGACTTTGAGGAGTCACCATATTCACACCGTTCTCACCGTCACCGATCCGTTCCACGAGTATCGGGCCATGGCCATTTCATCGTCTAACGGGCTCTCTCCGCAACCTTCGCCCGTTCCAAGTTCGCCCACTATCAAGGGCGGATTGTGGGGCTACTACTTAAAAGAGGGGCTTGACGTCAGTGTGGGGAGAGTCGTTGGTTACGGAACCCTAAGTTCGTGGACTACGGGCGTTGCCAAGGTTTATCCGGCGGTTGGCGGATAAAGAGGCTTTGCCGGTAAGATGGTCCAGCCCTTCGGGGGTGGTGTAATTGGCAACACAAGTGGTTCTGGTCCATTTATTCAGGGTTCGAGTCCTTGCCCCCGAGCGAAGAAGTACGCAGTAAAAATGAGGTCCCATCGTCTAGCGGCCTAGGACACCACCCTCTCAAGGTGGGTACACGGGTTCAAATCCCGTTGGGACTGCCACCTCGCCAACACTTTATTGAAGAGAGGCGTATTCTCTGTGGCGAGTGATTGTTCTTGGGTTCATGCAAAACCCATCAGGGGATTGCCCAGGTACTCGAAGAGTTATTTCGGAAAGAAAAACTCAATAGCGATGTCGTCTGGTGTGCGAGCGGTAACGGTCACCGCGTAGGGCACATCTTCGACTGGGCCATGGACGTAACCGAGGCCATCGAGCCTCGTGGCCCACTCGCGAACTTCCTCAGGGGTCTTACACTCAAACCCGAGGTGATCTAGGCCTGGTTGCATGGGATTAAATTTGCTCGTCCGGTCAGCGGCGTTGTGGGACATAACGGCAATTCGCAAGTCATCGAGATTTGGCCATGTCATTCGAGTTCGAGAAAAGTCGTCAAATTCACGCTCGACGAGGTCGGCTGGTCCAAAGACATTTTGAAACCACTCGGTGTTTGCTTTCACGTCGTTAACCGTCAGGGTGATGTGGTGGATTGGGTAAGTTTTGCTCACCGAATTACCTTACCGTTCAGATGGAGGAGCATCCTGTCTGTGGGTCGAATTCTGCTTGGGGTCCGATTCTGTTGCTAAGGATCGGTTTACTCTTCGAAAGATGTCAAACGGCATCCCTTGGAGAATGCGGAGTAGCCGATTCTTTTCCCTAGAATGAAACCATGACTATTTCGGCCTCATTTTCACCCCTGTCGACTGAACATCTCGTCCCACTCCTCGAGAGCATGGAGTCAATCTTTTTGCTCGACGTGCGTGAACCCGATGAATGGGATGACTGGCGAATTCAAGGTGCGGTAAATATTCCTTTAGGGCAATTAGAAGGACGCCTGGGCGAAGTCGATACGGACCGACGAATCATTGTGATTTGTGCACGAGGAATGCGTGCGACGAGCGGAGCAGAAATTCTCAAGGCAAACGGAATCTCCTCAGAGGTTCTCGATGGCGGCATGGGAGCGTGGGCCTCGACCTACGACTACGTAATCCAGACCTTTGGCGACGCGACGGTAATTCAGCTTCGACGCCGTGGCAAGGGTTGCCTGTCATATGTAGTTGGTTCGGGGTCAAAGTGTGTCGTCATCGACCCTTCAGTTGACATTGATCGTTATCGAAACTTGGCGGAACAGCACGGTTGGAAGATTGCCGACATTGTTGACACTCACCTTCACGCCGACCACATCAGTGGTGGGCGAGACCTCGCCGAGGTAACTGGTGCCACTTTGCGCCTCAGCCCCGATGACCCCTTTACCTACGCCTATGAACCGTTGGCGGATGGTTTGGCAATCGAAATGGCGGCGGGAGTGGACCTCACGGTCGCTGCGGTAAGTGCGCCGGGCCACACGCAGGGATCGACTGTCTATAAGCTCGGCGATTTTGCGGTGTTTACCGGAGACACGCTCTTCCTCGAAAGTGTTGGACGACCTGACCTCGCCGATCAAGCGCGAGAGTTTGCGGAAAACCTGTACCAGAGCCTCCACGAGAAAATTCTTCCCCTGTCCGATGACATTGTGGTGTTTCCCGCTCACTTCGGTGCGTCAGTCGAAGTCCACGATGGTCAAATGGTGTCCAAGACTCTCGGCGAGCTTCGGAAGTCTCTAGCCCCACTCAGCTTTTCGAGAGATGAGTTCATTGACTGGGCTATTAAAGCCGCTAAGGATCGTCCACCGAATTATCAGCAAATAGTTCGGATTAATGCTGGTCTTGAGCAGAACTCCGATGAGGCCATGGAAAGCGAGCTCGGACCGAATCGCTGCGCAATCGCTAGCTGAGTTTTCTCCAAGAAGTGCCTTCGGCGCCATCTTGGATTTCAATACCAACTAAGAGCAATGCGTCTCTGAGCTCATCAGACAGTGACCAATCCTTTTCTAAACGCGCACGATTGCGGCGCTCAACGAGCGCGTCAATGAGAGGACTGGGTTCAATGTGGCTCTCGGAGCCTTGACTGGCGAGAGTGGCCAGACGAGCAATCGCCGCGAGACCAGTCGGGCCACCAATTTCGGCTTGATGGGCGAGCTCTTCAATGGAGTCGGGGTTGGCAGCCGGTGAAGTCGTAATTTGAGCGCGAACTCCAGTCCCGAGTTCGCTGAGCGGAATCACCTGACCTGCGACAAAGGCGAGATTAATTTCACCACTTATCCAGTGAACCGAACCCTTGCCAATTACTTCCAGCGTCCCCGCTTCCAGATCAACTACCGCCGCCGTGTGCTCGTCAATTCCGAGAACCGAGTAGCCCTCGGGCAACTGGGCGATGAGTTCGTCGAGTCGACGGCGCCCTATGTAGCAGCAACTCGTATCGTAATTTCCACCTTCGGCATTGTCGAAGTGGGGGATGACAGCGGCATTGAGCCCAGCAAGAGCGAGCAGGTCCATTCCGTCGAGCCAATATGGCGCGTCGCCAACTTTGTAGATTTCGTAAATCGGAGCGGTATAGCGACCCAGGGTGAGCGCCGCGGCGGATGAAAAGCAGACAACACCGCCACGCTGAAGAACCTCGCGCAGGCTTTCGCCAAGATTAAGTGGGGCCCACTGGGCGAGGGCGTAGCTGGGACTACCTGGCCCGGCAAAGACGTAGTTAGAAGAATTAACCGCCTGTTTGAATTGCTCACGAGCCACTGGAGAACTTCCCAAGAAGGACTGGAAGGAGACTGGCGTGATAGCGGTCGAGAGCGAGACGTCGAAGTATTGAGCGATTTTTTCAGTCATTTGGGGCACATTCTCCTGAAAGCCGTAAGGCGTATCAAGAGCAATGACCCTAGGTTCGGGCAAACGATTCAAAAGGTTGCGGTGAACCTTGGTCATGGATGGGCCTATTTCACCCGAGCCCATAAGTGCGAGAACCCCGAGTGACATGGTTCAAGCGTATCGTGTCGCCCACGGTATGAATTCATTCGCTAGTTTTGGAGAGTGGCAAATATGATTATCGACATGCAGCGTAAAGCTCGAGGGAATGTAACCATCGGCATGGTCGTCTGGTCATTGCTCATGGCCGCAGACCTCTTCATGATTATCATCATGGGGCACAAGCTCGGCACGCAAAATGTTTTCGGTTTGATTGGAATCGGAATCTGCGTACTATTCGGATTCTTCCTCGGGTGGCAACGACGAAGTGCCGCGCTTTTTGCGGCGCCCATGGTCAGCTGGTTCTTCGGCTGGTTCCCAGTCCTCATAGCCTCAATGATTTATTGGGGCGTCATCAAGGGTTTCTTGCTTGGCATGTTGATTGACACCTTTGGATGGTTCCTGGTTGCCTTCATGCAAATTCTGTTGCTCGGCGCGGGCGCAATTGTTGCGCGCCTCTTCCGAGGCGGCCAGAAGGCCGACTCGGTAATTATTATCGACCCGAAGGGCTAACTTCCCTGGAGCAGCAAGAAGGCTGCTTCGTAGAGATCCCATACTTGGGTGTCGGTGACTCGGCTGCCCGCTTTGACATCACTAAGAATGAAGCCAATCCTCACGCTGATGATGATGAAGGCCAATACTTCAGGATCAATCATTTCGGTTACCGCCCCCGAGGCAATAGCCGACTTGATTAAGTTCACGAGTGCTTGGTGATGGAGCTCAGTGAGCTTAGAGACTTTTTCGGCGGATTGATCATCGTAGAGCGTCGCGGCTAAACCCTGGAGGCGAAGCATACGAGTTTCCTCAAATTTATTGTCGGGGTCCGCAGTGACCCTACGAATGAAATCGAAGAATTCTTTAGGGCTCTTGAAGGGCTCAGCCGGTGGGCGGAAGTTCTCAATTTCACGCTCGAGTTGTTCGGCCACTAAGAAAACGTACGCCTCTGAAATAATCTCTTCGCGGGACTTGAAGTGCTTATAGATGTAGGGGATCGTGACGCCCAGCGAATCGGCGAGATCACGCATGCGAAATGCGGGTGGTCCACCATCAAGCAGAAGCCGTGAAGCATGATCTAGGACAAGTTCCTTGGTAAAAGCTGTCTTTTGCGAATACGTTGTCACTGTTACCTCTAAATCAGTCTGCTCTACGATGAACTCGAATAAAGTTTATTCGAGCCTTTTCCTTAAGAAAATTAACGGACTCACAATTCTGAGCAATAGAGGGAATAGTGGCCTCTTTGGGACTTGGATGGGGGACCATTAAAGACCTACTTAATATTGAATGTGCTCACAAATATTTGTCTTCTCTGGGCGAGGCCTCTAACAACTGAACTCTTGAGCGCATACCAATCACCTCCTACTGAGTTGATGGTTCAAGTCGGAGCTAACTGGATTCATCCGGTGGAGTTGGCGAAGAGCCGTGGGGCGTTTGTTGTGATTACGCCCGACAATCCATTGTCACGTCCCTATTGCGAAGAGCGTAATTCGAAACGGCGAAAAAAATTCCTCAACATGATTAATCGACAAGGAATCGCCTGTGCGCCAACGAGAGCTCGGAACCTTGAGGGCCAGTGGCCCGATGAGTTAGGCATTGCCTTGTGGGGTTTGCCCGAGACGGAGGCGCAGCGGCTTTCACGTCGATGGGGACAATACGCCTACTACTCCGTAGACGACTCAAGGGTGAGCGTAGTAGTAACTAAGCGCTTAGGCCTCTTCGGCGGGAGCCAGAAGCACCGAGATTGAAATCTCGTCGGTGGTTTGGTACTCAAAGCCTAAAACTGAACCGGCATCTTGTAGTTCGCTCTCACCAACCTTGGCCGCACGAATAAATTCCGATGGACCCGAAATGGTGCAGGAGGCGACCTTGGCTCGCTGCCCAACCTTCGCCAGGCTCTTCTCTCGACGAATTGCTTCGAGCACCTGTCCAATTGCTGCCAATGAGTGAATCGCTGGTTCGGCAACGTCAGCAAGTTCGCTAACCGTTGGCCAGGGGGATTGGTGAACCGACCCTTTTTGCCACCAGCGCCACACCTCGTCGGTCGCGAATGGCAGCGTCGGGGCAAGAAGTCGCTGCAGGATTGACAAGGCTAGAGCCAAGGTAGCGAGGGCGGACTTAGTTTCAGCGCTCTCGGCGTCCCGGTAGGCGCGGATCTTCACTAGTTCGACATAGTCGTCGCAGAATTGCCAAAAGAACTGCTCAATGCGCTCGAGCGCTCGGGCGTAGTCATAAGCGTCATACGCCTTACCCGTCTCGTCCACCACCTGGCGAAGGGTCGCGATAAGGTCGCGGTCAATTTCCTCGGTAATCAGCGAAGGACCATAGAGATCTCCCTCGCCCAAAACGCCAAGGACAAACTTGGAGGCGTTCAACAGCTTGATGGCGAGGCGACGCCCCACCTTCATTTGGGCTTCGTCAATGGCGGTGTCGGTCCCGGGACGACCCGAGGCGGCCCAGTAGCGAAGAGCATCGGCGCCGTGTTGCTCGATTAACGGCATCGGGGTCACCACGTTGCCTACCGACTTGCTCATTTTCTTGCGGTCGGGATCCAAGACCCAACCAGAGATCAAAGCATTAGTGAAGGGCAAGGAGTCAAATCCAAAATGGCTGCGGACCACTGTCGAAAATAGCCAGGTCCGAATAATTTCGTGGGCCTGGGGGCGAAGGTCCATCGGGAATACTCGTTCGAAGAGGTCTGTTCCCCACTGGCCCGCAATTTGAGGGGTGAGTGAACTGGTCGCCCAGGTGTCCATAACGTCTGGGTCGCCGATGAAGCCATTGGCCTGCCCGCGCTGTGATTCGCTGAAGCCCACGGGTACATCACTAGACGGGTCAATGGGCAGTTGGTCGACGCTGGCCAAAATGGGGGAGTCGAAGTTGATTTCACCATTTGCGTCGACGGGATACCAAACCGGGAAGGGCACGCCGAAAAAACGCTGACGAGAAATGTTCCAGTCAATGTTGAGGCCTTCCACCCACGAGCGGTAACGGTGCTTCATAAAGTCGGGGTGCCACGAAATCTGCTCGCCGCGGGCGAGAAGCTCGTCACGGTGCTCAATGGTACGAACGAACCACTGACGCGAGGTGACTATTTCGAGAGGCCGCTCACCCTTCTCGTAAAACTTCACGGGGTGGGTGATGGCTCGAGGTTCACCAATTAATTGACCCGACTCGGTGAGAGCGGCCACAATCGCGGTCTTTACTTGATTGACGTACTTGCCCTCGAGGAGTGCGTACAGAGCGTTAGCGGCCTCGGGATTAGTCGAGGGGAACTCCTCGCTCGAAAAATCAGCGGGCATGAATCGACCATCGCGCCCAATAACTACTCGAGTGGGTAACGCGAGTTCGCGCCACCAGGTCACGTCGGTGGTGTCGCCGAAGGTGCAGATCATTGCGATCCCCGAACCCTTCTCAGGGTCAGCCAGTTCGTGGGCCAGGACCGGCACGGGTACGCCGAAGAGCGGGGTGAGAACGGTGGTACCGAAGAGTGCCTGGTATCGCGCATCGTCTGGGTGTGCGACGAGTGCCACGCAACTGGGTAGGAGTTCTGGTCGAGTGGTTTCAATTTCGACGGTGCCTTGAGCGTCGCTGCGGGTAAAAGCCACTCGGTGGTAGTGGCTAGGGCGCTCTCGGTCTTCTAGCTCAGCTTGAGAGACGGCAGTCCGAAAGTCGATGTCCCACAAGGTTGGTGCGACCTGAGAATAGACCTGATCTTTACCGAGCATCTCGAGAAATCCACGTTGGGATACCGCCTGGGCGAGCGGAGAAATTGTTGAGTACTCGAGACTCCAGTCAATGGATACCCCGAGCTTCTGCCACAATTCTTTGAAGACCAACTCATCACGACCGGTGAGCAGGTGACACAGCTCAACAAAATTTTTGCGACTGATTGAAACCTTGGGATCGGCTGGCGTTTCCGGGGCGAAAAAATTTGGGTCGTAGGGGAGCGACGGGTCGCAGCGGACTCCGAAATAGTTCTCGACTCGTCTCTCAGTGGGGAGACCATTGTCGTCCCAGCCCATGGGGTAAAAAACCTTCTTGCCCGACATTCGCTGGTAGCGGGCAATCAGGTCAGCGTGGGTGTAGCTAAAGACGTGGCCGATGTGAAGCGATCCAGAGACCGTTGGCGGTGGGGTGTCAATTGAGAATACCTCGGGCCGTTTTGCGGAGCGGTCAAAGGTGTAAACCGCCTCTGACTCCCATTGACTTAGAAATTTGTCCTCGAGGCCCTCCAGGGAGGGCTTTTCGGGCAAAGAACGATCGGTGGGAGCGAGGGCATCAGACATTGTGGCGTAGTTTAGAACAGTGATTCGACTCTTTGATTCGCTCAAATCTGAAGTACGCCCACTTGATCTTCGCGAGCCCGGCAAGGTCTCGATGTACGTCTGTGGCCCAACGGTGTATGGCTTGCCTCACATGGGGCATGGTCGCTTTACTTTGGTTTGGGACGTGCTGCGCCGCTGGCTGACCTTTCAGGGTTATGAGGTCAACTTCGTTTCGAACATCACCGACATCGACGACAAAATCATCAACTTGGCCGCCGCCCAGGGCACATCCGAGGTCGTGGTAGCCAGTCAGTACGAGCAGGAGTGGTGGAAGGCAATGGCCAAGATTGGGGTGGCGCATCCAACTAGCTCTCCTCACGCCACCGAGTACGTCCCCCAGATGGTGGCCCTAATTGAAGAACTTGTGGCCAAAGACATTGCCTACCCACTGAGTGACGGGATGTACTTCGATACTTCGCGGGTGGCCGATTACGGCGCACTCGCGGGACAGCCACTTGATTCACTGAGAGCAGGTGCCCGCGTCGAAACAATGGAGGAGAAGCGTTCGCCACTGGACTTCGCCCTCTGGAAGAAGGCCAAGCCGGGCGAGCCAACTTGGCCGGCCAGTTTTGGCGATGGTCGACCAGGCTGGCACACTGAGTGTGTCGTAATGAGTCTTGGTTTACTCGGCGAAGACTTTGATCTGCACTGTGGGGGACTAGACCTAAAGTTTCCGCACCACGAAAATGAGCGAGCCCAGTCGATTGCGGCGGGGCACCCCTTCGCGCGTCACTGGGCGCATAACGGATTCGTGATGGTCGAAGGCGAGAAAATGAGCAAGTCGCTCGGTAACTTCACCTCACTCACTGATTTACTGGAGCGAACCGATGCCCGTGCCTACCGGTTACTCGTATTGCGATCGCACTACCGATCACCGATTGAGGTATCGCCCGCGACAATAGAAGATGCAGAACGTGCGCTCGAAAGACTTGACTCGCTCGCTCGCCGTTTCGGCCTAGATCAGTTAGCGGGAGATACTTTCGTCACCACCTCGCACCTGCCAACCGGAGCTTCGGCGGGAGAATTGGCGCAATCGGTGACCGAGTTTCTCGAAGATGACCTGAATACCCCCTTGGCGGTGGCGGCCCTCTTCGAAGCCGTGAGTCAGGCCAACGGTTTGGCCGATGAAGGCAGGGCTGTCGAAGCTCAGCCCCTCGCCGAAGCCATAAACACCCTGTTTGGAGCCCTCGGACTTACTTTGAATAGTCATGGCGGGGAAATTGACGCTGAAAGTGCCGAAATTGTCCGACTGAGGGACGAAGCTCGAGCGGCCAAGAACTGGGCGGAAGCCGACCGATTACGTGACAGTTTGGTGAAGTTGGGCTGGATTGTGGAAGATTCATCCTCAGGAACAGTTATTCGTCGCTGACATTACTTTCGCATTATTACCCACCACTCAACTAGATTTGAGACAGAGGTTGCCGTTGTGGTTCCTCCGGAACTAGGAAACTAGTTCTACAGCAACAAGGAGGCCGCATGGCTACAGGAACCGTTAAGTGGTTCAATGACGAAAAGGGTTGGGGCTTCATCGCGTGTGAAGGCCAGCCAGATGTTTTCGTTCACTATTCAGAGATTCAAGGTGACGGTCGCAAGACCTTGGTGGAGGGCCAGCAGGTTGAGTTCGACATCGAACCAGGTGACCGTGGTCCACTCGCCAAGCGAGTAATTCTTCACTAAGTAACTTCGTTACCAGCAGAGATCGCCGCCTTCGGGCGGCGATTTTTTGCTTTTTAGTCTTGCTCGACGCTGCGCAGGCCACCCCAAGCCAACGCGGCTGAACGGGCGGCGAGACGATTTGCAATTCCAGGTTCTGGTGCGGGCCAGCCCCGGTTTTCTTGCTGCATGAGCCAAGCGGTAGCCGCACCTTCGGCGATGCCCACGACACTGGCCGCCAACTGGCGACGGTGATCAGGCTTGATGCGAATAGTAATGAGTCGCTCGATAAATGCCACGAAGTCAATTTCCATATCGCGCAGGTCGATCACCGTATCTGAATCGTGCGAGTGAATGAACAGGATTCGAAAAGCGTCGGTCTCACTTACCACCATGTCGAAGTAACCCTGAAAGGCCACTTCAATGCGATCTTTGGCATTTTCCTTTTCGGCTACCGCTCCACGCAGGCGAGCAATAAGTTGCTCCGAGGTGCGCTTGATGATTTCGTTATAGAGCTCGGATTTCGACTTGAAGAATTGGTACAGAATCGGCTTGGTGAAGCCAGCCTCTTTGGCGATGTCTTCCATGGTGGTGGCGGTGAAGCCACGCTCGGCGAATACTTTGCGCGCGACTAGTAAGAGCTGTTCTCGGCGCTCGAGGCTTTGGGGGCGATCGTCAGGTAGGACCATGAGTGAAAGATTAGTGCCCTAATTGGAGAGCGCGAAGGCAACAAGGGCTTCCAAATGCTTAGGCAGGTCCTCAAGGTTGAAGTGCTCGGCCGCGATGCCCAAGTTCGCCTCAAAGATGGCCGGGTTGGGTTTGGCCAAGAAGCGGCGCATTGTTTCGGGGTCGTGGATGTCAAAAAAGGCGAAACCGTATTGCATGATCTCGTGCAAGATCGGATAGCTGTGAACCGCGAGTGGGCGGCGGTGCGTGACTGATTCAATCACGGGATTACCGAACCCCTCCCAATTCGACGAGACCACCACTACGTCGCTCGCCGCATAGGCGTCGTGAATTGATCCAGGGGAACGGCGATGGAGGAAGGGCTGAGATTGTCCGGCGGCAACCTCGGCAAATTCCTCGTCGTACGAGTCTTCAACGTCACCGAGGATCCACATGGTGGCACCAAGTTGATTCGAGAATCTCAGCGCTCGAGCGGGGTTCTTTCTTTCAATAATTCTTGAGGGAAAGAGAGCGAGCACTTGATCGGACACACCGAGGGCGCCACGAGTTTCTTCGCGACTGCCATGGGGTGGATTGATTTCAAAACGATTTCTCATAAGGAGTGAGCCAACTCCAACTCCGTTGAGCAACTTTTGGGAATGTTCATTAATGACGACGTGAGTCCAGAGAGGGTGTTTGCGAGGTGGCGCCAAGTGACCAAGAGAGGACCGATCCATTGCGAGATCGTGGTGGTGAAAGATCGCAACTCGGTTCTCTAATACGCGATAGAGAGTTTGGCGCAGGTGCTCATTGAGTGGCAGAGAAATTACATTTTCGACAATGACTAGGTCAAAGTTCTCTAGGGCGTGGGTGAGCGATGCCTCCAGCTCGATCGGTTCGTCATACATCCCCATGCCTGGAATAAGTAGATCGGGTTGGCCCCCACCCGCAATCGTTCGGACCTCATGTCCGAGGGCTGTGAGCGCTCGTCGCCATTTTTCGGCCTCGATTGAGACCCCATCGGTGCCACCAAGGCGGTAACTGACCAGGGCGATACGAGACATTGGGAAACTCTACGCCCTCGAGGGAAAATAAATGGGTGACCTAAGATAAGGCGCTGGCCATTACCGCATTGTCCAAGAAGCGAGCCCATGACTAAACGAGCATTAATCACTGGCATTACGGGTCAAGATGGCTCGTACTTGGCCGAATTCCTGCTCGATCAGGGCTACGAGGTCATCGGGTTAATGCGCCGCAGCGCCACTTCGAATCTGGAGCGAATAGCTCACATCCAGGAACGAATCACCCTGGTCTCGGGCGATATTGGCGACCAGGTTTCTTTAATGAATGTGCTTCGCGACTATCACCCCCACGAGGTGTACCACTTGGCCGCCCAAACCTTCGTCGGGGCATCCTGGAGCCAGGCCGCATTGACCGGGGAGACCACCGCGCTCGGAGTTACGCGGATGCTGGATTCGATTCGTCTCATTGATCCAGAGATTCGCTTCTACCAAGCGAGCTCGTCGGAGATGTTTGGCCGTGTGCGCACGGTGCCGCAGAATGAAGATACTGCCTTTTATCCCCGGAGCCCTTACGGCGTCGCGAAGGTCTACGGACACTGGATCACCGTTAACTACCGTGAGAGCCACGGGATCCACGCATCGAGCGGAATTCTCTTTAATCACGAATCACCGCGTCGCGGACTGGAGTTCGTAACCCGCAAGGTAACCAACGCGGTAGCGCGAATCAAACTCGGTCAGCAACAAGAACTGCGGATTGGTAGCTTGGAGCCAAAACGTGACTGGGGTTTCGCGGGTGACTACGTGAAGGCCATGTGGTCAATGGTTCAACAAGAATCTCCGGGGGATTTTGTTATTGCCACTGGGCAGACTCACTCGGTTCGAGAACTCTGTGAGTATGCATTCAAGTTGGTGGATCTGAACTACGAAGACCACGTGGTCACTGACCCCGCATTTATTCGTCCGGCTGAAGTCGATCTCCTGGTCGGTGATGCATCCAAGGCCAACGAGGTATTGGGTTGGAAACCCTCAGTGAGCTTCCACGAACTTATTGAGATGATGGTCATGGCTGATCTCAAAGCGATTGCCGCTCAAGGCTCCTAATGCGAGCGAGTGTGCATCTGCTCGATGCAGTCGTTGTTGCTAACGGCTTCCCGCTGATCAGTGGGACGACTCTAACGATTGAACAAGGCACCGTCAACGTCATAAAGGGGGCGAATGGAGCGGGTAAGACCAGCCTTCTGCAGCTCATTGGGGGATTACTTCCGCTGAGTAATGGTGAGGGCAACGTGGCGGGAATTGATCTATCTCGAAATGACCGTCGCGAGGTTCGCCGTCACGTCGGCTGGCTCGGTCACGAGGGCTCGTTCTACGAAGACCTAACGGTTCGCGAGAATCTGACTTTCGCTTGCGAGGCACTCTCTATTAACCCAGAACTGATTCGCTCAGCGTTAGAACGGGTCGAACTTAATCACCGAATTGACACCAGGGCCAAGGATCTCAGCGCGGGACAACGGCGTCGAGTGGGTATTGCGTGGTTATTGCTACGGCGACCTGAGATCTGGTTGCTGGACGAGCCCTACGCCTCGGTTGATAGCGCCGGGCGAGAGTTCCTCGAAAATATCATTGGCGATGCCGCCAAGGCCGGGGCCACGGTGATTCTTAGCTCACATGACGATCTCAAATTGGGTAAGCAGAAATTTCGAACCATCACAATGGCGGGTGGCCGAGTAATGAGTGGCTCATGATTCGGACCGCGAAGTTGGTCGCGCGCAAAGACTTGCGCATTGAATTACGCTCGCGGGTTCTGGCGTGGCAGGTCCTGCCATTTGGGGTGATGGCCCTTTTATTATGCGGCCTCGCCCTCGGTCCAAACGCCGCTGGACGTTCACACGCAGGACCGGGACTGTTCTACATCGTCGTTACTTTGATGGCTCTGTTGATGATCAATCGCTCACAGGCAATTGAATCGAATAAGGGCACGAAGGCCTCAGTCGCTACTTTGGGACTCGATCCAGCGGGGGTGTTCTTAGGCAAGGCCGCCGCGCTCACTCTTGAAATGTGGTTTGCCAGCGGGGTGCTGTTAGTTGGTACGGTGCTCTTCTTGCACGTGGATCGAGCCAAAACTCTGGTGGCCACGCCAAGTATCGCCGTGACCATTGCTGCCCTGTCACTAGCGGGAACCCTCTATGGGGCCCTAACCAGTTCCCAGAATTCGACTGTCACCCTGCTGCCAATCCTGGCCCTGCCGGCCTTTGCCCCACTGTTGATAGCTGGCGAAAGGTCATATTCTGCTGAGGTTTATGGGGGAGGAAGCCAAGTGTGGTGGAGCCTCTTGTTGATTGCGCTGGTGGCGTACACGTCAATCGGTGTTCTCCTTTACGGTGTTATGGAGGAATCATGATGACTGAACTAAGCCGCCGAGCACTCGGACCACTCTCTTTACTGTTGCTCGCACTCACCTTCTGGCTGGGCTATTTCGTTACACCCCCCGACCAGGTCCAGGGCGACCTGGTTCGCCTTTTGTACATTCACCCCGCCATGGCGTGGGTAGCACTGTACGTGTCCTTTGGAACGGCGACGGTCGCCAGTGCGATGTACTTGTGGCCCCGCACACGCAGTGACGCGCTCGATCGAATCGCTCACAGCGCAATGGAAGTTTCAGTTTTCTTTATTGCTCTCACCCTCATCACCGGCTCCATCTGGGGTCGCCCCACGTGGGGAGTTTGGTGGGCTTGGGATGCGCGTCTCACCTCAACTGCCATTTTGGGGGTCTTCGCCCTGGGTTACTTGGCTCTGCGCCGCGCGAACGATGACCGAGAGGTGCGCGCGCGTCGTTCTGCCGTGTTCGCAATCCTGACCGCCATCAACGTTCCGATTATTCACTTCTCCGTAATTTGGTGGAAGACCCTGCACCAAGGTGCGAGTGTGTTTACCTCGAACCGAACTCTGAAGGTTCACGGCTCCATGGCCTTTACCTTGCTGCTGAGTTTCGTGGCGTTCACCCTGACCTTTTTCTGGTTCTTGCGCATTCGGTATCGCATTGAGGTTGCTCGCGACCACCAGTCGCACAGAAAATTGGTGTCCTCTATTGAGCAGCGACGTAACGAAGTGCCCGCGTCATGAACTACGTAAACGCTGGGTACCTAATCACGATTATCGGTATGGCTCTCTACGGCTTCTCATTATGGTGGCGGAGAACTCACAGTGGCGAGTAACGAACCAGATCAGCTCACGCCGGTTGCTCCACCCGCCACAAAGTCACGGGCTCGTCGGCGTAACCTCCTAGTCATTGCGGCTTTGGGGGTTTGTGTGGTTGCCCTGCTGGCACAAGGCCTGTTGGGCTCACTCAATTACTTCAAAACCGTTGACGAAGCGTTGGCTGAGCGCACCACAATCGGCACTAAAGAAATTCGACTCGAGGGTGTGGTCAAACCGCACTCAATTTCGCGAACTGCTTCGGGCGCCTCTTTCACCCTCACCGGGTCACAGGGCCAGGTATTTGTAATTTCGCACGGCACACCACCGCAACTATTTCAGGCGAACATCCCTGTCGTGGTGGTTGGTCATTTCAAGACTGTTTCCAGCGACGCCTTTTCTGGAACACAAATCATGGTGAAGCACTCCTCGACGTACATTGCTAAACACCCCAAGCGAGTGAAGGCGCCGAACGGAAGCATTCGATGAGTGTTCTTATTGGTCGCCTCGCGTTGTATCTCTGCATGGCCGGAGCACTGGGGGGATTGACAACCCAATTCCTGAGTTGGAAGAAAAATGAAGCTGCTCGGACTTGGCCGTGGGGATTGTTAGCCTTAGCGGGCATCGTTGTGGCGATGGGCACGATGATGGTGGCCTTCGTCACTCACAATTTTTCCTTGGCCTACGTGGCTGAAAATAATGCGACCTTTACTCCATTGTTGTACTCCTTTACCGGAGTGTGGTCGGCGCTTGAAGGCAGCTTGTTGTTGTGGGTACTGCTTCAATCGCTCGTAGTTATTGGTGTTCTGTGGTTTTATCGCGAAAAAAAGAATGAGCCAGTCGTTCGTGCCGCCTCAATGGTGCTCTTTGCGATCCAAACGTTCTTTACCTTTCTTTTGGTTGGACCCGCTGATCCGTTTATTAAGAACGCTGCTCACATATTGCAAGGAGCAGGTCCAAATGCACTGCTGCAAGACAACCCGCTCGTCGCCATTCACCCGCCACTGCTGTACCTCGGCTTTGTTGGCTTTTCAGTGCCTTTTGCCTTCGCCATCGCGGTTTTGATCTGTGGACGAGTAAATGAAAGCTGGGCCTTAGAGCAACGCCGGTGGACCGTTCTGGCGTGGGGCGCACTTTCAGTCGGCATAGTCCTGGGCTCTTGGTGGAGCTACCAGGTCCTCGGCTGGGGTGGGTTCTGGGGCTGGGATCCAGTAGAAAACGCGGCGCTGCTCCCTTGGCTAACGGCGACGGCCTACATCCACTCCGTCATAGTCCAAGATCGTCGAGGACTCTTTAGGGTGTGGAACTTGGCACTTGCGGTCGCCACCTTTGCCCTGACGGTTCTTGGAACCTTCTTCACTCGTTCTGGAGTGCTCCAGAGCGTTCACGCATTTTCGTCCAGCACCCTTGGTCCGATTTTGATGGGAATGTTCTTGGTTGTTGTAGCGACCGGTGCAGGCCTAATCATTTGGCGTGGAGATCGACTCCGCTCGAGCGTGGGCGTCGAGCAACCATTTTCACGCGAGGGACTCTTCGTCGCAAACAACATCATGTTCGTTGGATTTGCCATCGTTGTGCTCCTCGGCACAGTGTTTCCACTTTTGTATGAGGCAATCAATGGTCAGCAGGTCACCGTGGGCACGCCCTATTTCGCCAATGTTGCGGCACCCGCGGGCGTCTTCATCTTGGTATTGATGGGCCTAGCGCCAATTGTGTCGTGGCGAAGCGTCGACTCAAAGGTCTTATGGAACCGTCTCCGTCCGATTGCCTGGTTGGCCTGTGCGGCCCTGTTGATTGCGATTTTGCTCGGCGTGAAGAACCTTCTCGTTCTTCTTTCACTTACTCTCGGCGTGTTTGCGGCTGGAGCCGCCCTGCGAACCCTTATTGGGTTGTGGAAAGCCGCAGCCGCAAAGGGTGAACTCAAATCGCTCTGGCGTTCACCGAGCGTTGGTGGCATGGTCGTTCATATTGGTGTTGTGATTCTGGCATTAGGAATAGTCGCCTCAACTTCGTACGCCTTTAGGTCCGAGGTTGCCTTGGCGAAAGGACAAACAACCGTCGTAGACGGTCACCGCATCACCTTTAATGGCCTGCGGACGATAAATAATTCCCTGGAACGCTCAACACAGGTGCTGGTTGTCGTTGACGGTGCTCATCTCTACCCGGCGATCACCACCTTCCACGGACGCTCATCTCAAGCGCTGGGTACCCCGGCGATTGATTCAAACCTGCTCCGGGATGTTTACATCACCTTTGACGCTATTGGCGCCAATGGTCCCGCATCTGGAGCCCAGGTGCAAGCAAGTTTGCCAGCGGGCTCAGTAGTCCTCGGCGTAACGGGCGAACCATTGCTGGCCTGGCTGTGGATTGGCGGGCTGGTGATTGGATTGGGCAGCGCACTGTCATTCGTGAGAAAGCCACATCGAAAGGAAGAGCGAGCGTGAGACGTCCGATTGCGATTGTTACCTCAGTCGTATTAGCGCTCGCTCTCGGTTTAGGTTTGCTCCTCGCCACGCGCTCACCCGTTACCGACGCAACTAATTCCAAGAGCCCTCTCCTGGGCAAGGCTGCGCCGAGGGTCGCAGGGACAACGTTGACGGGAGCTAAGTGGGAGAATTCACTGGGCAAGGTCACGGTGGTCTCTTTTTGGGCTTCGTGGTGCGGTCCGTGCATAACTGAGGCCCCAGAGCTGTCAACCTTTGCCTGGCAGCATCGAAGCTCTGTTGATGTAGTTGGCATCGTGTTCAATGACTACATCGCCTCGGCAAGAGCCTTTGAATCAAAGTACGGATCCCTCTATCCGTCGCTCATTGATACCAACGGTTCCATCGCCAATTCATTTGGCGTCACCTCGCCCCCAACGACCTTTGTCATCGACAAGCGGGGACTGGTTGCCGCTTCGCTAGTGGGCCCAATTAGTGCAAAACAACTTTCAGCAGTGATTGCGAATATTCAATGAGTTCAGTCGTCAAGTCCTTTCGCCTCTGGTTGATCGCCATGGCTCTCGTAGCGACCGTAGCGATTGTTCAACAACCAACTGATCACGGCGTGCGGGGACGAATCCAGCACCTAGAGCAACTGGTGAAGTGTCCAAGTTGTGAGAATTTGTCGGTCTACAACTCGAACTCGACTTCAGCAATCGCGGTGCGAAGGTTCATTGAAAATCAAGTTTCGCAAGGCTCTTCGGATACCAAGATCTTGACGATGCTCGAATCACGGTACGGTTCGACAATACTTCTGAGCCCATCGACAAACGGATTAGGGGTAATTCTTTGGTTGGCACCGGTCCTGGTTGCCGGAATGCTGGTCATCGTTTTCTTGAGGCTCCGGCGGTCACGACAGTGAGGAACCGCGAGATTATTCGCGATGAGATCTCCCTCCGAAAGGCGTCAATTACCGACGCGCGGCAAGAATTCGAGAATGGAGATTTGTCCGAGCAAGAACTTAATTCGGTGGTTGCTCGGGATGAAGCGGCGATAGCTCAGTTAGAGGAGGAGCTGACCGACGTAAAGCCGGAGGCTCCGAAGAGGACCCGCCGCCGTCGTCGAAGTCTCCTAATTCTTGGTGTGACCTGTCTCCTGCTCGCGGCCCTCGGCTCGGTGGTGGCGGCCTTGAGTCTCCGTCAGGCCGGTAATTCCAGCACGGGAAACCTTTCGCTAAGCCATAACCAAAGGATTCACCAGTTGAGTCTCGAAGCGGAGGCTGACCTGGCTGGTGGCAACGTTACGGCTGCGTTGAGCGCTTACCAGCAAATTCTGCAGTTGTCGCCAAAGAATCCGGAGGCGCTCATTCAGTCTGGCTGGCTCACCTTTTCTGCAGCCAGTACCACTAAGGACGCAACGTTGCTGGCCAGAGGAATTTCACTCTTGGCCGAATCTATTTCGGTCGCGCCACTGAACCCCGCTGCACACCTGTACTACGGAATTGTCGCCGCCTCGACGCCCAACGATCAAGCGTTAGCGAAGGCGCAATTCAAACTATTCCTGCGCCTTCATCCTTCAGCGACCCAATTAGCAATCGCCCAACCATTTCTACTCAAGTACAAGTTGCGTTAAACGGCTGTATGGGTAAGGGCGACTATGACGCCAACCCCGCCGCCAGCTAGCAGGGCAACTACTGCATTGCGCTTAGAAAAGACCCACGCGCCGACTGCCAAGAGAACGGGAATTTGCCACCAGTGTGCGAGCTGGCTCTCCAAGCTAATTGCGGAACCAAAGATTGCTCCGATAACGCAAGGTCCAGCGCCCCGTAAGAAACCGGTCACTTTGTCATTCGATCGGATCGATTGGAAGTGCCGGCCACCTAGGACGACAAAAAGGAATGACGGCGTGAATGCGACGACGGCTGCGAGCAAGGCGCCAGTTAAACCTCGAGCGGCGTAACCAACAGCGGATACGGTTTGAACGACTGGACCGGGAGTTATTTGCCCCAAGGCCACCGCGTTCAAGAACTGGGCAGAACTCATCCAGTGGTAGGTCGAAACAACATCATGCTGCATCAAGGGGATTATGACGAAGCCCCCGCCGTAAGAAAGTGCGCCAACCTTCAGCGCGACCCAGGCAATAGATCCGATTGCTCCGGTTACCGCTACCTTGCCCATGACTAGGGGGAACGCGGCTTGCGCTCCGCTGCCGATGGAAATTTCCACTGCGCCACAAGCAACCATGGTGAGGACCACATATTGCGGTAAAGCCACTGAAGTGGCCGCGCCGGCGGCCACGTAGATGAGCCAGCGCCATTTCGTATTCGCGGCGACTGCGGCGCGTCGCCAACTCGTTGGCGCTAGCTGTGAGGCCGCAAAGAGCGCGATAGCGGGAACTCCCGCCCCCGCACCGGCAGCAGCCCCCACTACCCAGTGGGGTGGGGAAGAGGAGAAGAACAGTGCGGAGAGACCAATAATCATCACCAATCCAGGCAGGATGAACCCGACTGCTCCAATCAGTGCGCCCGCGAAACCTCGCTGACGCCAAGCGCAGTAGATGGCCAACTGTGTCGAGGCTGGACCGGGCAGGAGGTTGGTGGTGGCGATGGCATCTTCAAACTCCTCGCGCGCCATCCAATGATTTTTCTCGACGCATAGCTTTCGCAGTAGCGCGATGTGAGTGGGCGGCCCCCCAAATCCAGTGAGCCCTAAGGTGAACCAGTCGCGGGCGATGCGAGAAAGTGAAGGGGATGAAGAACTCTCAATCGGCACAATGCCAGTTAAGCAGTTACGCGACAGTCGCTATCGCCACGAGCTCGTGACGAAAGGGTGACAACCGTACGCTCTACGCCAAGGCCATCGAGCATGCCTCCGATAAGGCCTCGATCGACTGCGCACAAAACTGGGTGGTGCTGGGCCGCTGAACCAAAGGGGCAGTTCTCAGATATGACCGAGGAGTTTTCCTCGGAATCCTCACTTCGGGCGTTAAAACCGTGCGCCGTCAAGAGACCAGCAATCGAAGTCATTGCCTCTTTCATGGTCCTCGACGAGTCGGCTGGATGAACGGAGTTGGCGAGGGTGCGACCGTAGTCTTCGCCAACGTCATGGGCCAATTGCTCGGCCGCTTCGGGTCCTAGGCGCTCGAGAGCAGTTTCGAGCAGGGCGACGAGTAACGCATCGCGTCGAGCCGGTCCTTCGACGCTGAATGACTCGTCGGTGACTCGATAGCCCTTGGAGGGGCGCCCAACAGTAGCCTTGCGGACGTTGGTAAAGGTGACGTAACCGCCCTCGGTGAGTCGGTCGAGGTGGTGTCGAATGACATTGGCGTGCACGGCACAGTGATCGGCCAATTCCTGTGCGGTAGCACCGGGGAACTCACGTAGATAGAGGTACACCTTGCGACGCGTGCCGTCACCAAAAGTATGGGTCAAGCTAGTAATTGATGCGGTGAAGAGCGCGGGGTCTAGTTCGTTCTCGAAGCCCGAAGTTGACATGCTTTTAGTCTAGGCCAGTCGACTATTTAAGACGCAGAAATATTTACCCGAAAGTGTCTTCGTAAGTCCAAATATGGCTACTGAAAGTCAATCGAAGAGTTCCGGGCTGGTTCGATGATTTTCGCAACAGCGTGTACGGGGTGGGTAAGCCGCGCACGTGAATCGAAGCGAAGAGTATGCCGTTGAGTGAGTCTTTTGCGTACCGGTGCAGCCGAGGACGAGGTAGGCGCAGTTCGCTTGGAAATTGACGGTAACTGCGACGCACGCACAGCCTCAATGTCTTGGATGGAGGTCTTCCAGATACCTCGCAACGCGTCGTTCTCGAAACTCAGTGATGCGGGAAGGCTGTAAGCGGCAATTCCAACTCTGGACGAGCCGGCTCAACACAATTTCCAAACGCCATCTGCGAGCACTGATTGGGTGAGTCTCATGAGCAACAAGGGCTACCCAACCTGCCAAAACGACTGGCAGAATCGGCAAAATGGATGGGGTGGCCCCAGCAGCGATTCCGACTTGGAAACTGACGAGAAGGGGGGGATCATGGTGTGAACATCCAGAGCGTTCCACGAGGGCTGGTCGCGTCCTGGTGCGCCACTAACCTCAGGTAGTTACTAAAGGAATTTTGTGAACTTACTTGAAGCACTCGCCGCCGTCGAAGAGCCCCAGATCGGACGATCACTCGGCGAATTGGCGTTCTTGGGCGACGTCAATGAAACCGGCAAGACGGTGGAATTACTTCTGCCGGTGACCAACTGGCCAAACATCGCGGCCCTGAGGACTCGAATCGCCGAAGTGTGGCCTGGGTCGGAAGTAGTAGTCCGAGCCATGAACGAAGAGCAACGGTTGGAATTGCGTAACCGGTTGCGTTCGTACATGGCGGCTGAACCGGGACCTGGCTTGCACGAGCACGAGAGCTCACCCGCGATTAGTGACAAGCGCTCCGCCACTCGAGTGCTGGGAATATCCTCGGGTAAAGGTGGAGTCGGCAAGTCCACGGTGAGCGTAAATCTGGCCATCGCCCTAGCGCAAATAGGCAAACGAGTTGGCATTCTGGATGCCGACGTCTATGGATTCTCCCTACCCAAAATGCTCGATGCGCCAACCGATCCAATCGTTTTGGGCGACACGGTTATTCCTACTCTCGTTCATGGAGTTCGCTGTCTTTCGATGGGATATTTCGTCGACGATGATCAACCGGTGATTTGGCGTGGACCAATGTTGCACAAGGCCATCGAACAACTACTCACCGAAGCGTGGTGGGACAATTTGGACTTCTTATTAATTGACATGCCACCAGGAACCGGCGATGTGGCCCTCACCCTTTCGGAGGTAATTCCCCGAATCGAAATGTACGTAGTGACAACGCCCCAGCCGGCCGCCCAGCGCGTAGCTCAACGTAGCGCCTTCGCGGCCAAGAAGCTCAAGCTCGCCGTTCGCGGAGTAATCGAGAACATGAGTTACTTCGTTGGTGACGATGGCAAGCGGTATGAGATCTTTGGCTCTGGCGGCGGTGAGCAGTTGAGCGCAGACTTAGGCACTCCACTTCTCGGACAAATTCCGCTCGAGATGGACGTTCGTGAAGGCGGAGACACCGGTAAACCAACGACCGTGGCGCACCCGGAATCCGCCGCAGCACAGGCCTTTGTGGCGTTAGCTACGAGAATTGCCAGTCAAGGTCCGGCTCGGGTCTATCGTCAGGAACTCCGACTGAATTAACGGTCGATGCCGTTTGGCAGGCGGTCCCGGTCCCAACCTAGCCAACTCTCGGCGCGACGACAGGCAAATCGGTCGGTCATACCCGATACGTATTCAACTGCGTGGCGAATAGCGAGAGGGGAATTAGCCATGTCCTTGCTGGCGTCTTCAACTTCGTTGATGTGCTCGGGGTGTGCGCCCAAGAAGTCCACCAAGCCGCGAAGCATATCGACGACTCGGTTGGATTGGTCAATAGCCGCTCCCCGCAGGTAAATCGTTTGGTAGTTGAATGCGCGAAAGGCCGCCAGGGCTTCGGCGTGACTTGCGTCCATGCCGATGACGCCAGTCTCGCGGATTGTGCGAATCATGGAGTTGATAAATGAGCCGAGCTGTTCTCCGCGACGCACACCACAACGTTCGCGAACAATCAGAGGCAACTCATCTTCGGTGACGAGTCCGGCCGAGGCGGCATCTTCGAAATCGTGGCAGACGTAGGCGATGCGGTCGGCCCACGAGACAACCTCTCCCTCGGGTGTCGAGGGTGCGGGGCGAGACCACGAGTGGTTGCGAATTCCGTCGAGGGTTTCACGACAGAGATTTAAACGCAAGAGTGAAACATTGGCGCCCCAGGTGGCGTGATCGAATCCACCTTCGACGTAGGGGTCGAGGGCCTCTTCGGAGGCGTGGCCACCGGGACCGTGACCGCAGTCGTGTCCCAGAGCAATGGCCTCAGTCAGCGCAGTGTTGAGTCCCACCGGACGTGCGATGCCCGTGGCAACCTGGGCGACCTCTAAGGCGTGGGTGAGGCGAGTACGCATGTGGTCCTCGGGGAACACGAAGACTTGGGTCTTGCCGGCCAAACGACGGAAGGAACTGGAATGGAGAATTCGGTCTCGGTCGCGCTCGAAAGCGGTGCGAAACTCGTCAGGTTCTTCGTCGCGGACTCGGTCACCTGGGCCCACGCTTAAGGTGGCGCCTTGAGCGAGACGCTCTTGGAGTCGCTCTTCACGAATGCGGCGCTCTCCCTCGAAGAGTTGTCCACTGGGGGTCGTTGGCGCGATAGTGGCCACCGAGTCTCGGTGGGCCACCGTGATTTCATCAGCGGAGCCTTCGAAGCCCTCCATGGTGGCGGCCCAGGCTCGATTTCTTTCGGATTCACGCTCGTTTGTCACGCCTCCTATCTTGCTACATGGCTCTAACATGGGGGTAGTCGTTCACAGGAGCATCATGGAAATTCGCATTGGCATTGTTCAATCAATGAAAGAACTCGAGCTTGACCTCGGGGCAGACTCCAACGTTGATCAGGTGACCCGGGACGTCGAAGACGCCTTGGCCAGCGAATCCGTTCTGTGGCTAACGGACCGCAAGGGACGCCGAGTCGGTGTACCCGCAGCTCGAATTGCCTACGTCGACTTTGGCAGCCCGACGGGCGACCGCGTCGTGGGCTTCGGCGCCGCGTAATTTCACTCCATGGCTTCGCTCGCCGAGTTGGCGCAGCAACACACGAAGCTGCGCGAAGAAGACGTTGAGCAACTCCTTCGACTGACCACTTCGTGGTCTCTGCTCGCCGACCTCTCCTTTTCGGACATGGTCTTAATGGCTCCTGAAAAGGAATCGGATAATGAAGTTAATAACTTCATCGTTCTCGCTCAGATGCGACCCAACAATCGAGCGACCCTCTTGGCCGAAGACCTCGTCGGCACGATTCAGCCAGCCGCTGAGTGGCCCCTTTCCCAACAAGCCCTCACACTAAGTAGGCGAGTGACCGGAGAGGTCGCCCTCAACCCTGGAGCTGAATTGCTGCCCGTTTGGTGTATTCCGGTTCGCACCCATGGAGAGACGGTCGCGGTAATGGTTCGACTGCAAGGGCCGCTACGAAGTCCAGCCTCACTCTACGAGCAGGCCTACTTAGAGATATTTGAAGAACTCTGCTCCATGGTGTCAGAAGGGAACTTTCCCTTCCGAGAGGCTGATGTCGCTGGTCCGGGTCTCCCGCGAGTGGGAGATGGAGTCATAAAAATGGACTCGACAGGCACCGTTGAGTTTGCAACACCTAACGCGACGAACGCTCTTCACCGCTTGGGTATTTCGGATTCGGTTGAAGGGAACCGCCTTAGCGAGCTAGGTCTGAGCGTTCGAGGAATTGAACGCGCAATGAGCTTTGGCATACCCCAAGTCGAAGAGGTCGATGTGGGATCTGAAGCGGCCGTTCAGTTTCACTGTGTCCCTCTTCGACGAGGTGAGGTCACGACCGGCCTGTTCGCCATCGTGCGCGACGTCTCAGACTTGAAGCTTTTGAATCGCCAAGTTCTCAATAAAGAGGCGGCGGTTCGCGAGGTGCATCACCGAATTAAGAACAATTTACAGACAATCTCGTCGCTGCTTCGGTTACAAAGTCGACGCAGCGAGCAAGAGGAGACCATCCAAGCGCTGTCAGAGGCGGAGCGTCGAGTTCGCTCGATTGCGATTGTTCATGAAGTCTTGTCTCGAGAGCCAGGTGAGGAGGTCATCTTCGATGAGATCGTTCGTGCCCTCGTCAATCTCGTTGAAGACTCGGTCTTAGGACAAACCCCCATTGAACTGGAGGTGGAGGGCTCGCTCGGAACTCTTTCAACCGATTTGGCTATCCCCTTTGCCGTCGCACTCGCGGAGCTCTTGACTAACGCGGTAGAACACGCCTTTACCGACTTCACGCCGGCCAATGGCCACGTTGGTGTTGTGACCCTCACGCTCGGTCACGATGAGAAGAGTGCTACCGCCGAGATTAAGGACAATGGCAAGGGGCTCTCCGCCGACTTTTCGCTGGATAAGCCAACTTCATTGGGGTTATCAATTGTGCGCGACCTTGTTCGAACGCAGTTGCGCGGAACGATAGAAATGGATTCTCGCGACTCAATTGACGGAAGTGGAACTGTGGTGCGAGTGGTAATCCCACTCGCGGGAAGCCTTAATTCGTAGCGTTAGCGCGACGACGGGCGGCCAGCCACTGCTTACGCAGTTTGCGACGCTCGTCTTCGGTTGTGCCGCCCCAGACGCCAGACTCTTGGTTGGTCGCGAGGGCAAACTCTAGGCACGCCTTCTGGGCATCGCACTGGTTGCACACGCGCTTGGCCGATTCGATTTGATCGGTCGCGTTGCCGGTGGTGCCAACGGGGAAGAAGAGATCTGGTGGGGTCTCGCGGCACGCGGCGTTGGCACGCCAGTCAGCGTCATCCCAGGCGTGGTTGCGGTTCCAAATTAGCGACATGAAAAATCCTTTAATTACTTGGTTTTGGGGGAAATCAGGGGCCGCTGAGCGGCGGGGAGTCAATTTTACTTGGACCCCACTCGAAATACAAGGGAAATTTTTGGTCCCCACGGGACAGTTATCAAGGAAAAGTGGCCAAAGCCTAGATTGGAAGTCGTGAACATCGTCGTTTGTGCCAAACAGATCCCAGATCCCAGCGCCCCCCAAAGCTTGGATGCCAACCACAATTTGAATCGATCGGGCAAATTGTTGCTCGATGAAGCCGATACCTACGGAGTCGAAATGGCTCTGCAACTCTGCGAAGCAAGTGGCGGCGAGGTAATTGTTGTTTCTATGGGAGACGCTACCGATCTCACGGGACTGCGCACCGCATTGGCTATGGGAGCGGCACGAGCAATCGTGGTTTCAGACCCAATCTTGCGTGGTGCAGACGCACTCGACACCGCATTGGTGTTAAGTGCGGTTATCTCCTCGGTTGCTCCGGATCTAGTTTTGACCGCAACCGAATCTTCCGATGGATATACCGGAACCGTTCCCGCCCAGATTGCCGAACTGCTCGGTTGGCCATCGGTAACTTTCGCGAAGTCCTTGAGCATTGCCGGCAATCAAGTGAACGTATCTCGTCAAAGTGAAGCCGGCTTTGATGAAGTTTCTGTTTCGTTGCCGGCAGTCGTAAGTGTCACCGCTGGAGTCGTCGAACCCCGTTACGCAAGTTTCAAGGGAATCATGGCCGCGAAGTCCAAGTCGGTCGAAGTAAAGACCTTGAGTGAAATTGGCGTCGCACTCGTCGGTGGTCAAGCCATTAATTCAGTGACCGACGCACCAAGTCGTCAAGCGGGCGAGAAGTTTGTTGATGATGGAAGCGCCGCGGACAAGATTGTGGCCTTCTTGGAATCCGTGAAGGCGCTGTAGGAGAGACTGATGACAATATCGAATATGTGGGTCGTGCTCGAAGCCGCCGACGATGGGTTTACGCCTACCTCCCTAGAACTGTTGAGCCACGCTCGCACCATCGCCAACACGGTGTCGGGTGTGACCTGGGGAGCGGGTGCCGCGTTCGCCGCTCAGGCGGGCGAGTACGGGGCAACCACCTTGTACACCGTCGACGTGCCAACGAACTCTCTTCCCGGTGCGGCCGTGGCGGCCGCTATTGCGGGTGCGACCTTGCCCGACCTCATCTTGATTCCCACTAGCTACGACGGCCGAGACATCGCGGGCAGACTTTCGGCTCGATTGAAGCGTCCCGTACTCACCAACGCCACAAATCTCAACGCTGAGGGACACACCGAGCACCCAATTTTTGGTGGAACTCAACTCGTTGATGCCCACTTCACTACATCCGGAATAGGCATCGTCGTTGTACGGGCGAAGAGTTTCACCGCCACGCCTTCTGGCGGCGCGCCCGCAGCCACCACGGCATTGTCGGTGCCCGATCTCGGTCGCCGTGGCGAAAGTTCCATCACCAACCGTCACGTTGAAGAACGTACTGGTCCCAAACTCGAAGAGGCTGCGGTAGTTGTCGCGGGTGGTCGGGGTATTGGTGAGGCAACTGGATTTGCGATCGTCGAAGAGATTGCCAGCCTGCTCAACGGAGCTGCAGGGGCGAGCCGCGCGATTGTCGATGCTGGTTGGGTTCCCTATTCATTGCAGGTTGGTCAAACGGGTAAGACCGTTAAGCCCGCGGTGTACATCGCTTGCGGAATCTCTGGCGCCACCCAACACATGGTGGGCATGAAGGGCTCTAAGACCATCATTGCGATCAACAAAGATCCCGATGCACCAATCTTCCAGATTGCCGACCTTGGCATTGTGGGAGATGTGAAAACTGTGCTTCCCGCCCTGGCTGCGGTGCTTCGAGCCCGTAGTTAACAGGACAGATTGGTGCATTCGCTAGTCACCACTAAGCGTGGGCCGTGGCTAGCGTTAGCGGCACTGAGTTTGTGCCAGTTAATGGTGGCCCTGGACGCCACCGTCATTAACATTGCGCTGCCCTCAGCACAAGCGGCCTTGCATTTTTCTGTTGGCAATCGGCAGTGGTTGATCACCGCCTACGCGCTGACCTTTGGCTCTTTGCTATTGCTAGGTGGACGGCTGACTGACCTCTGGGGCCGGCGGAACGCTGCGCTACTTGGCCTATTGGGATTTTCCGGAGCGTCAGCACTTGGTGGAACAGCGCATTCCTTCTCGGCTCTCGTTACCGCACGCGCCATCCAGGGTGGCTTTGGCGCACTACTGGCCCCCGCTGCGCTGGCTTTGGTTAGTGTCACCTTCGAAGAGGCACGCGAGCGCGCGAAGGCCTTCGTCATATTCGGTGCCATTGGTGCATCGGGAGCCGCCATCGGGCTTTTGTTAGGGGGTGCGCTCACCGAGTGGTACTCCTGGCGCTGGTGCTTGTACATCAACTTGGTATTCGCCGGAATCGCCGCCATTGGCATTCTCGCTTTCGTTCGTGGTGGAAAAGAACACCACCAGATAAAGCTCGACGTGGTGGGCACCATCGTGGGCAGTGCCGGACTCTTCTTTTTGGTCTACGGCCTCGCTCACGCAGAGTCAACCAGTTGGACGGCGAGTGCAACTTGGCTCAGTATCTTGGCGGGCGCAATCTTGCTCGCAGCATTTGTGCGTACTCAAGAGAATGTTGCCACTCCATTACTCCCACTTCGCTTGCTGACTCACCGCACCCGAGCGGGTAGCCACATCGCGTTGTTTGTTACGAGCATCGGAATGTTTGGCCTATCGCTCTTCCTCGCTTATTACTTGGAGAATATCGCCAAGTACACACCGTTACAAACTGGTCTCGCCTTCATGCCCCTCGTGCTGGCCATGGCTATCTCCGCTAGTGCCGCCTCCGCCCGGTTGCTGGCGCTGGTCGGTCCACGGCCTCTCATTCCAACGGGGTTGGTGCTGTCGGCAATGGGCTTGGTTCTCTTCACACGATTGCCGCTACAACCTGATTACGTGGGCCATGTGATGCCCGGCTTGCTGATCCTGGGCCTCGGTATTGGGCTGATCTTCGCTCCGGCGGTGGCGAGTGCGACCTGGGGGGTACAAAAGTCAGAGGCCGGTGCCGCCTCGGCGGCGGTTAACGCCACCCAAAATATTGGTGGCTCGGTGGGTACGGCCCTACTTAATTCACTAGCGGTGGCTGCTACCGCGGGCGTTTTGTCCAAATTGCACAACCCCACCGTGGCTCAAATTGGTCGAGCAACCTTGCACGGCTACGCTCGCGCTTTTTGGGTCGCAGCTGCGTTGTTTACAGTTGGTGCGCTGGTTACTTTCTTCATGCTTGATTCAGGAGTTCCCGATATCAAATACGAAGCTCCTCGCTACACCAAGGGCCAAGGGTAAGGCGGCCAATCGGCCTCTTCATCTGGTTCGGGTAGTTCGCCGAGGTCTAGCAACCAATTGGCTCGCCGTACGATTGCCTCGACCTCATCATGGTTGAGCCACTTCAATAATGACGGTGCACCGGTACTACTGAATTTGGCCAGTCTTTCGCGCCAACGCTCACTGAGTGGGGTGCCGGTGAAGTCCCAAATTACTGTGCGCAGTTTGTCCTCTTCGTTAAAGCACAGCCCATTGTCAATGGCCCAACAGCGAGATCCATCGAACAAGACATGGCCACCCTTGCGGTCAGCGTTGTTAGCCAGAATGTCAAAGATGCAGAGGTCAATAAACCAGTCGGTGAATTCTGGCTGTTCGCGCAATGTGAAGTAGTGGTCGTCGGTGGCCTCATCAATCCAGCGCTGTAAGGAGCCGGGACCAAAAGGTGCGTCCTCTCGAGCAATCGTCACTGGGACTAGGTCCAGGTCGAGCAGCGTGGCCAGTTCATAGGCAGCTACCTCGCGGCGCCACAAACCCTCTTCGAAATCCCAGAGCAGCCGTTCGCCCGCTTCAGCCTTGTAGCAAGCGAGCATTTGGGTCTCACCGTGGACCACGCTCACCAGTAGGGCTTGGTTAGAGGAGGCCTGAATTCGTCCCTCTACAGTAATTTCGCCCTGAGCCAGCAGCGCAACCTGTTCGTCGCGGGTCATTAGCTAATCGGAGGAGCGAATCCATTGGTGCGGGGACAATCATGTCCGCGAGGGTCGAGCGGACCGCCACACAATGGACAGGGCGCACGACCCGCCTCAACTAGACGCGTGATAGCGATAGCCAAGCCACCGGCCATCTCTCTGCTCAGACCTAGAACGAGGGTGTCTTCTTCGTCAATTGACTCAATGGTTAGCTCAATGGTTTTTGACTCTTCGTCGACGAGCACGCTCATGTCACCAGCGGCGAGGTCCTGCTCGATTTCGTCTTCGAGGTTGAAGTCATCGGGCAAGTGGCCGGGGCGGCCCATCTCCTTAATCGCAATGGCGATCCATTCGGCCAAGGCCGAGAGTTGCTGCTTCTCGCACTTCACAACGACTAATCGTCGACCCTGTCGGGCCTGAAGAATGAAAAGTCGATTACCCACTACGCCGCGGGTGCCGACCATTACTTTGTCTGGATTAGAAAAGTCGTAGTTCATGAAGGTATCAGTTCTGTGAAATCGTTGGTGTTATTAATGCTAAGGGCGAGTGGCGCGTGTCCACCCAATAACAACACGCTCGCCGAGCAGGTTGAAATAACGGTTCGCTGAAACAGGTCCAAGGGAATCCCCTGGGCCATGGCGACTGCGGCTTTGATGGGGTCGGCGTGAGAAACAACAATGATTGATTCACCCGGGTGCTTATCGTGAAGTTTGCTTAAAGCGCCCCACATCCGAGTTTGCATTTCCACGAATGATTCTCCCTGGGGAAAGCGGAAGGTTGAGGGTGCGTTTTGTACGGTGCGCCATTCGGGCTTCTTGGAAAGCAGGGAGAGCTTCTTACCCGTCCACTGGCCAAAGTCACACTCAATAACCCCAGAGTTTCGTAGAGTCCGCAATTTAAGGGCCTTGGCGATTGGGGCGGCGGTTTCTTGGGCTCGCTCCAGAGGTGAAGCGTAGAGAACCGTTGGGGGAGTTTTCATGGCGGCGAAACGCTCGGCCACTCGCTCAGCTTGCTCGCGACCCTTCGCTGACAGGTGCAGACCCGGAGCTCGTCCGGGAAGAACGATTCCCGTGGAGGTTGTTTGCCCGTGGCGGACAAGGAAAATGGTGGTTGGCTTTTTGGCGACCATAAATTAAGCGGAGGTGACGGGTATGCGTCGAGGCCCGGGGTTTTGAGTTTCTGGCCAACGCTTGCGCGACAAGGTAGCGAGTTTGTGCAAGAGCGCTACTGCACCGGGATCGTCATCGCCGGGCCGGGTTTCAATCAGACCCTTTTCTTTTAGGGTGTCCACGAGTTCACGTCCCTGATCCGTGCGAACAATGACGAGCGTCCAGTCACCGAAGGCGCCGATACCACCCGTTGAGATATCGGCGTGTTCAGCGGAGAAGTCGGGGCAGTGGGTGCAACCTTCACGAGTGAAGGCGTGGGCCTCTTTGAGCGGAACTTCGTAGAAGCCACCATCTTTCGTCCAAATCTGAAAGATGCCTTTGATGTTCATCTTCACAATGTCGGCGCGCTTGATGCCGTACTTGGCTTCAAAGAGTTCTTCGAAAATTGCGTCGTCGAAGGTCTTCGAGCACAGCAAACCGATGGTGAGGCCCAAGCGACGAGCAATTTTTCCGGACTTGCGATATTTCATCACCGCTGGAGCAGAGGCCATGCAGCCCATACCCACGAGAGCGATACGCTCGGCCCCCTCTTCGACGGCCTTGGGGTAGGCCATCAGGTTGGCACTGTAGGTGTAACGAGACTTGGCGGTGGCGAGAATATCTTCGCGAGTTTTTGCCACGCGAGCTTCCGCACGCCAGGTAGAACCATCGCCTTCGAGCCCACTGACGAGGGCCGCGTCAATGACGTCATTTTCTAGAGCGTAGATCAACAGGGTCGAAACGAATCCGCCATCTTGGCCATTCTCAACCAGAGAAGGGTCCGAGGAGCGGGCCAAGAAGACGTCGCCAATTCCGTAAACCTCTTCAGCGGTGCGCTCACGAGCGAAACGCAACGTGTCTGCTTCGGATTCCCAGTTTCGAAAGCGTGGACAGGCACGGGTACACAGCGTGCAACCAGTTTCGCCGTGGGTGCAATTTTCCGCATCGCCATCTTTGTCGATGTGCCAGGGCTTGTAGATGCCATCGGCCGTCTTGTAGTCCAAGACATCGTGGGGGCAGGAGACAACGCATGCGGCACAGCCGGTGCAGAGGCCCGAGGTAACGACTTCACGAAATAGTTCAGTCCATTGCGGTTTTTCCATGCTCATGGGATAGAGATTAGTCAAGGTTGGACCGTTTGGCCCCAAACGGTACATTGACATATGCCCGAAATCCTGGAGATCGAGTCTTATCGGCAGTTAGCCGAGCAAACGGTTGGCGCGACCATTACGAGAGGCTGGGCCGACCCTTATTCGGCCAAGAAGTTGCCATCGGTCAAATCGTGGGCCACTGCGGTCAAAGGACTACGAATCACCGGAACGGGGCGCCGCGGCAAACTGATGTTGATTGAAACCAGTGGACCGACCCTCGGAATGCGCTTTGGCATGACTGGAGTCTTGCTGCTCGATGGTGAAGCGGGGATCGAGGGACTTTTCTATGGGCCACATACTTTTAAAAAAGAGTGGGTCCGAGGCGGGCTGGAGTTCAGTGATGGAAGAAGGCTGTTGCTCCATGATCCAAGAAGATTGGGCCGATTTGAAATTGAGCCGGATCTCGACGAGTTGGGGCCCGACGCGCTGACGCTAACGAAAAAGGAATTTATTGCGGCGACGACAATTACTCGAGGTGGGGGAGCCGCCATCAAGGCGCGGCTACTCGACCAGTCAGTTATTGCGGGAGTTGGCAATCTGCTGGGCGACGAGATGCTCTTTCGAGCTGGCATTGATCCCAATACTCCAACGGGACACCTGACGACTCAGCAAAAGGAATCGCTCTATAAATCATTCAAATTGACCCTGAAGCAGTTGCAAGGACGTGGCGGGTCTCACACTGGAAATCACATGACCGCAAGAACGCCGGGAGGAGTATGTCCGGTTGATGGCGGACCCATGAGAATTTCGGTCATTGGTGGAAGAACCACCTATTGGTGTGGACAACATCAGCGTTGAAGTGCCAATAAATAGGCGATTTTGTAAAACTTAAGAATTGATTATGAAGATGGTCATTTTCGCATCGGCAAATGCGAGAAACTGAGTGTATGGAACAATTCATCCAAGCCCACGGCTACTTGGCACTCGCAATCATTTCAATTCTTGAGTCTGCGTGTGTACCAATTCCCTCCGAGGTGACCTTTGGCGTCGCCGGTGCACTCTGCACCACAGCGCTTACTGGTCACGCAATTTTCTCGTTACCTATTGTGATCATCATCGGAGTACTTACTTCAGGAATCGGATCACAGATTGCCTACGAGGTTGGTCGTGAGGCTGGACGCCCCTTCGTTGAACGGTACGGAAAGTGGTTTTTGCTCACTCACCGAGACCTCGACACCGTTGAGCGCTGGTTCAACAAGCGCGGGTCGATCACAGTCCTGGTTGCTCGTGTGCTTCCTTTCGCACGTTCCGGTATTTCAATTCCCGCCGGCTTCGCCAAAATGCCCCGCGGTCGTTTCATCATCCTCACCTTGATTGGCTCAACTGGATGGGTCTGGCTCTTGGCTGCGCTTGGGGAGGCGGCTGGTAAGAACTGGACTCATGTTGCGAAGAATTTCCACAGCGCCCAGACGCCAATCATTGGCGTGGTGGTGCTGCTGGTTGCGGCGTTCGTAGTTCTACGCCTTCGCGCTCTGCGGCGTCAGAACAACTAACTCAGTTCGTTCAACGCCGCTAACACTTTGGCGGCGTGACCGTCGGCGCGAACGCCATACCAAGTGGCCTCAATCTTTCCCTTCGGAGAGATGATGAAAGTTGAGCGAATCACACCGATTACCTTCTTGCCGTACATCATCTTTTCGCCGTACGCGCCGTACGCACTCATGATTTTCTTGGTGGGATCGCTGAGGAGGGTGAACTTAAGACCATATTTTTTGCGAAAAGCGACGTGGTCCTCGCTTCCGTTGGGTGAAATGCCAATTACCTTGACCCCAAGCTTCTTAAAGGCGCCCAATTCATCGTTGAATTGGCAAGCTTCCTTGGTGCATCCGGGAGTGTCATCGGCTGGATAAAAGTAGAGAATGACTCGGTCATCACGAAAGTCCTTCAGAGCCACCTTGTTTTCATCTTGATCAAGCAGGCTAAAAGCGGGGGCGGTATCGCCAATTTCTAATCGAGCCATGAATCGTTCTCCTTTTTTCCTCAGAGGGTAGGCTACTAACGAAGCTCTATGAAGCGAGCTTGGGCCTTTTTGCACGAATGAGCGGTTCGGGGTCCGACCGAGAAACGACTCACTGTGACAACACCCCCAAGTGTTGAGGGCGACGCCCTCGACTCCTATGCGACTACCCAAACATTTGCCGAACTCGGCATAGTGCCCAAGCTGGTGGCGGCTCTTGAGGCGAAGGGCATTTCAACGGCCTTCCCAATTCAGGCCATGACGATCAGCGATGCGCTCGCTGGTCGCGACATCTGCGGAAAGGCTAAGACCGGTTCTGGAAAGACTCTCGGCTTTGGACTACCGCTGTTGCAACGTGTCGCAGAATCACCAAGTTTTCCGATTGAAGCCAATAAGCCGGTTCGCCCTCGCGGACTGGTGCTCCTTCCGACTCGCGAGCTCGCGGTCCAGGTTCACGAAGTACTCGAGCCACTCGGCAAGGCGCTGGGTTTGTTCGTGGGGGCCGTCTACGGCGGCGCCGACGTTGACAAGCAAGTGGCACAACTTCGCAAGGGCTGTGACATCATCATTGCAACTCCTGGTCGACTCATCGACCTCGGTGACCGAGGCGAGCTCAATGTAGAAAATCTCGACGTACTCGTACTCGACGAAGCTGACCGGATGGCCGACATGGGCTTTATGCCCCAGGTTGAGTGGGTTCTTCGCCGAATTGCCGAACGTCCACACCAGACCCTCTTGTTTTCGGCCACGCTCGATGGTGCCGTTGATCGCTTGGTGAAGCGCTACCTCACCGACCCCGTCTTCCACGAAGTTGCGAGTGATACCCAAACGGTGTCGCTCATGGTGCACCACTTTCTACAGGTGCACCAAATGGACCGGGTGAAGGTCTGCGCCACGATCTGTAAGTCGAACACCAAGACCATTATCTTTTGTCGCACTAAGCGTGGTGCTGACCGCCTCGTCGAGCAACTGCAAAAAGAAGGCGTGGACGCCGCCGCCATCCACGGCGACCTTCGCCAAAGTCAACGCGAAAAGGCGCTGGCGGACTTCGGGGCGGAAAAGCTCTCAGTGCTAGTTGCGACCGACGTGGCAGCTCGCGGGTTGCATATCGATGGCGTGGACTGCGTCATTCATTTTGATCCACCCGAAGACCACAAGGCCTATTTGCACCGCTCTGGGCGCACGGCCCGTGCGGGCACGAAGGGCGTTGTAGTTTCACTCCTGCTCTGGAATCAGGCGGTCGAAGCTGAAGTAATTCAACGCCGAATTGGACTGCGCCTGCCTATCGTTGAGGTGTTCTCAAATAACCCTCATCTGAAGGATTTGGCAAATTGGGATTCGTCAACGGAGAAGTCAGTTCTATGAAAAAACCAAGCATCGACGTTTTTGAATACACGGGTCAATTCAAGCGAGTGCTGTGCGTGGTAGCCCACCCCGATGACATTGACTTTGGCGCCTCGGGAACTATTGCCTATCTCACCTCCCAGGGTTGTGAAGTGGCATACGTCATGGTGACATCTGGTGATGCGGGTGGTGATGATTCGAAACTGACACGACGTCAGCGCGCCGCAGTGCGCGAGAACGAACAGCGCAAGGCTGCCCAAGCTGTGGGCGTTAAGGCTGTCGCTTTCTTGGGTTACCGCGATGGACTCGTGGAGTCGAATCTTAAACTTCGCAAGGAGATAGCCCAGAAGATTCGGGCCTTTAAGCCCGACTTGGTTATCACCCAAAACCCCGAGCGTAACTGGGAGCGGATTTATGCTTCGCACCCCGATCACATGGCGGTCGGCGATGCGGCAATTAAGGCGGTATACCCCGACGCGCGTAACCCCCACGCCTTCCCCCGCTTGATGAAAAACGGCTACGTGCCGCACACTGTTCCCGAGGTGTGGGTAACGGGCAGCGAGCCAAACTTAGCGGTGGACATTACAAAATTCTTTTCCTACAAGGTGTCGGCTCTTCGCGAGCACGCCTCACAAATCGGCGATGGCGAAGGCCTTGAGGATCGTCTGAAGAGTTGGGCTGAGTCCAACGCCGAGGCGGCGGGTATGAAAAAGAATCGACTTGCCGAAAGCTTTCGACGAATGGAAACTCGCTAGTTAGTCGCTAACTGACGAAGTACGTAGTTCAGCACTCCACCGTGACGGTAGTAGTCAGCTTCGGTGGGAGTATCAATTCGCAAGCGAACTTCGAACTCAACGACCTCGCCCGAGTTGCGCTCTGCACTCACCTTCACCAAGGGGACTGTTTCGCCCTTGTTGAGTGGCGCCAGACCGTGGATGTCAAAGGTTTCGGTACCGTCCAGGTTGTAGGTGGCGGCTGATTCTCCGGCCTTGAATTGCAAGGGGAGTACGCCCATGCCAACCAAGTTGGCGCGGTGGATGCGCTCGAAACTCTCAACGAGAACGGCCTTAACTCCAAGCAGTTTGGTTCCCTTGGCGGCCCAGTCACGGCTTGATCCACTGCCGTACTCCTTGCCACCCAGGATGATCAGCGGCGTGCCTTCGGCCAAGTATGCCCGTGAGGCTTCAAAGATTGAGGTCTGCTGACCCTCGGGGAGTTTGATGGTGATGCCACCTTCGGTACCCGGGGCCATCTGGTTACGCAAGCGAATATTGGCGAAGGTGCCGCGTACCATCACCTCGTCATTTCCACGTCGTGTGCCGTAGGAATTAAAGTCCTGCTGGGCGACACCCTTCTCAGTTAAAAACAGGCCAGCGGGAACGCTCGAGCGGATATTTCCGGCGGGCGAGATGTGGTCAGTGGTGACTGAGTCACCCAATTTTGCCAACACTCGAGCCCCGACAATGTCGGCGACTACTCCAGGCTCCATGGTGAGACCATCAAAGTAGGGAGGTAATTTTACGTAGGTCGAATTCTCGTCCCACGCGTAGGTTACGGCGTTCGTGCTTGGCACACCCTGCCACCGTTCATCACCACTGAAAGCACTGGCGTAACGAGCCTTGAACATCTCAGGGGTCAGCGATGCTCGCACCGCGTCGGCGACTGCCTTGTCGCTCGGCCAAAGGTCGCGTAAGAATACTGGCGCACCCTCTTGGTCAAAGCCCAGTGGCTCAACTTGAAGATCGATATCAACCGTTCCGGCAATGGCGTAGGCAACAACCAAGGGGGGAGAGGCGAGGTAGTTCTGCTTGATGTCGGGGTGAATACGACCCTCAAAGTTGCGGTTGCCCGATAGTACCGATACCACCGATAGGTCGTGGGCGTTCACCGCATCAGATACCCCATCGAGCAGTGGTCCAGTGTTTCCAATGCAGGTTGTGCAACCGTATCCAGCGAGGTAAAAACCGAGCTTGTCGAGGGGTTCAACCAACTTGGCCCGCTCGAGGTAATCCATCACGACTCGTGATCCTGGCGCGAGTGAAGTCTTCACCCATGGCTTGGCGCTCAAGCCCCGGGCGATCGCCGCCTGGGCGACAAGGCCCGCGGCGACGAGAACTGATGGGTTCGAGGTGTTGGTGCAAGAGGTAATCGCGGCGACGGTGACCGCACCATCACGCAAGGTGGCGGCGTAGTGTTCGCCGGTGACTTCCTTGGGTTCGCGGTCTAGGGCTTGCTTGAACGCACCTCGCACCTGCCCAAGTCCAACCCGGTCCTGCGGGCGCTTTGGTCCAGCAAGGCTGGGTTCGACCGTCGAGAGGTCGAGCTCGACGTACTCGGAATAGACCGGTTCGCTGGAGTTGACGTCGTGCCAAACGCCCTGCGCCTTGGCGTAGGCCTCGACGAGCGCGAGTTGTTCAGCGGGACGGCCAGTAAAGGCGAGGTAATCCACGGTGACTTGGTCAATGGGAAAGATGGTGCAGGTGGCGCCGTATTCGGGCGACATGTTTCCAATGGTGGCGCGAGTTTCTAGTGAGAGTGAGGTCACGCCTGGACCGAAGGCCTCCACGAACTTGCCAACCACACCGTGCTTGCGCAACAGTTCGGTAATGGTGAGAACGACGTCAGTGGCGGTCACGCCTTCTTTAGTGGCGCCCGAGAGACGAAGTCCGACCACCGGTGGAATCAACATCGAAGTGGGTTGCCCGAGCATGCCAGCCTCGGCTTCAATTCCGCCAACGCCCCAGCCAAGTACGCCAAGTCCATTGACCATAGTGGTGTGCGAGTCGGTACCGACGACTGAATCGAAATACGCCATTCCTAGGTGATCAAAGACGACGCGGGCCAAGTGCTCAAGGTTCACCTGGTGGCAGATTCCCATCCCTGGGGGAACAACGCGGAACTGCTCGAAGGAGCTCTGGGCCCACTTCAAAAAGGTGTAGCGCTCGACATTGCGGTCATATTCGATGGCCACGTTCTCGTCGTAACTGGTAGCCGTACCGGTGTGCTCCAAGATCACTGAGTGGTCAATGACGAGTTCTACCGGAACGAGAGGATTGATTTTGTTGGGGTCTCCTCCTAGGGAAATGATGGCATCGCGCATCGAGGCCAAGTCGACGACCGCAGGGACACCAGTGAGGTCTTGCATGAGGACTCGCTCAGGAGTGAAGGCAATCTCCTTGGCGTCGTCACCGGCCGCTTCGCCGTGGCGCGAGGGAGTCTGCGCCCAACGAGCGAGGGCTTCGATATCAGCCGCGAGGACCTTGTTGCCATCTTCGTGGCGAAGCAGGTTTTCTAAGAGAACTTTGATTGAGTAGGGGAGTTTGCTGACTTCAAATGGCTGGAGGGCCGCGGCGTTCAGCGAGTAGTAGGTGAGGGTTCGTCCACCAACGTTGAGTTCACTGCGGGCGCCAAAGGAGTTCAAGGAAGTAGCCATACCTCTATTCTGCCGTGAATTCCATGCGCAGACTTCCTGATTGGCACTGGACAAACTTTGGAAGTGCGAGACTAGAGAGATGCCTGCCACCTACGATCTAGTGAACTCCCGACTCGCGACGGCATTTGGCGCAGTTCTGGCTGGTGCCGACCCCGTTCTGCGACCATCGGATCGCTGCGATTACCAGGCCAATGGCGTGATGGCGCTCTCGAAATCTGTTGGAAAATCACCCCGCGAGGTCGCTGAATTAGTAGTCGCGTCCTTGGAGTTTGGTGACATCGGAACCGTTGAAATTGCCGGTCCGGGGTTTTTGAATATCTCGCTTTCTCCCGATTTTCTCTCTACCCAGCTCTCTTCATTATTGAATGACCCTCGCCTGGGAGTGGAACGCGCAAACCCCGAGAACATCATCATTGACTATTCGGCGCCAAATGTCGCCAAGGAAATGCACGTGGGGCACCTTCGCTCTACCGTCATTGGTGATGCACTCGCTCGCATGTACCGATTTAAAGGTCACCAGGTCATAGCTCGAAATCACGTCGGTGATTGGGGTACCCCATTTGGCAAGTTGATTGAGCACCTCTTGGATATGGGCGAAGATGCGGCAATCGCTACTTTGTCGATTGGCGATCTTGATACCTTCTACCGTGAAGCGAACGCCAAGTTCGAAGCCGATGACGGATTTAAAGAGCGCAGTCGACTGCGGGTCGTTGCTCTACAGAGTGGAGACCCCGAGACGCGTCGACTCTGGAGAATCCTCGTTGACCAGAGCGTGGCCTACTTCAGTGAGGTGTACGCCAAGCTTGATGTTTTGTTGACTCCCGATGACGTAGTGGGCGAGTCCTTCTATAACGACATGCTTCAAAAGGTCGTCGAGGACTTGCAGACCGCGGGTCTCTTAGTCGAAAGCGATGGGGCACTCTGCGTTTTTCCCGAAGGATTCGTCAATCGCGATGGCGATCCCCTTCCACTCATTGTGCAAAAGCGTGACGAAGGATTTGGATACGCCGCTACCGACCTAGCTGCAGTTCGCAATCGGGTCGAAAACTTACAAGCTCAAGAGATTCTCTACGTGGTGGGAGCCCCCCAAGCGCAACACTTAGACATGGTCTACACCGTTGCTCGCTCGGCGGGCTGGCTACCCGAATCCGTGCGTTGCGAACACGTGGCCTTCGGTAACGTGCTCGGTCAAGACCACAAGATGTTTAAGTCCCGAGAGGGCGGAACGGTCAAACTCGTAAGACTGTTGGATGAGGCCATTGAGAGGGCCGACGCTCAGCTGCTCGAACGAAGCGTTGGCTTAAGTGACGAAGCTCGTCGCGAACTAGCGACCTCCATCGCTCGCGCGGCAGTTAAGTATGCCGACCTCTCGACAGAACGCCAACGTGATTATGTCTTCGAACTTGATCGGATGCTGGCCTTCGAAGGTGACACCGGTCCGTATTTGCAATATGCCTACGCCCGCATCGAGTCGATCTTTCGAAAGTTGCCAGCTCCCGCCGACTTCGAAGGGGTTGTTTTCAACTTGGCTGAACCACAGGCGTGGCATCTGGGGCTTGGCCTCGTTGAGTTTCCCATTGCTTTCGAATCGGCAATTCGTGATTTGTTGCCACACCGACTGTGCACCTATCTCTTTGATCTAGCTCAACGCTTCACCGCCTTTTACGACGCCTGCCCAGTTTTGTCCGCCTCGGGAAGTTTGCAGGTCGAACGGCTGGCGTTGTGTCGTCTAACTGGCGATACGCTGAAACTAGGTCTGTCGGTGCTCGGCATCGATGCCCCGCAAAAGATGTAAGACGAGGAGTTTCTATGTGTAAACGAATTACCTGTCCAAATTGTCATAAGCCCACGTGGTCGGGATGTGGCCAGCATATTGAGCAAGCACTCGCTGGAGTGGCTGAAGCTGATCGTTGTCACTGCACGGTGGCGAGTGTGAAGGGTCCTGGCGTACTGGCCCGTCTCTTTGGTCGCAAGTAGTAAGTCCTGCGGGGATAACCTGTAGTTATCTCATAACAGCGAAGTCGGTGAAAATCCGACGCTGTCGCGCAACTGTAAGGGCATCCGCCTAAGTCAGGTCGACTGTTTGAGTGTGCATACCAACCTCCGCGTACTGGGGTGGTCTTAGGTTTCCTAGGGTCGTCTTATTTCGCGACCATTTAAGGGAAACATGAACAGTTTGTGGCGCGTAACCATAACGACCGTTGTTGGAGTCGCAATGTTCGGCCTGCCCTTGGCGAATGGGGGAATCGCCCAGGCTGCAACATCACTCGACTGCATCATTTCATTGTCAGCGAGTGCCACCGAAACCCTGTTTGCCCTAGGGGTGGGCCGGACGCTGAAGGCGGTTGACTCGACGGCAAACTTCCCACGCCGGGGACTACCGAGCAAGCGTATTGACGCCTTCAACCCCAGTCTTGAGGCGATTTTGACAGCCTGTCCCGCCAAGCCCACGTTGGTTGTAATTTCCTACGACGCAAATCAAATCAAAGAGAAACTACGGGCTCAAGGTGTAACGGTGTTATTTCAACCGGCTCCTGCGAATCTGACTCGCGCCTATCAACAAATCACCTCGCTTGGGAAGTTTGTGCATCGAGTTCGTCAAGCTCGCTCGCTAGTCCAGAAGATGCAGAGGGCAATCACAAAGGCAATCGGAAGCGTTCCGAGTCGTGCCAAGAGCGAGCGAGTGTATTACGAGTTAGATCCCACCTTCTATTCCGTTACGAGTGCTTCATTCGTAGGATCAATTCTTGCATTGATGCACGTCAAAAATATCGCCGACGACAAGGGCGTTGAGAATGCCGGTGGGTATCCACAACTCAGTGCCGAATACATTGCTAGCGCGAATCCAACAATTGTTTTCTTGGCGGACACGATTTGTTGCAAAGCGAGTTTTACGACGGTCTCTAAACGGGTGGCCTTCCACTCGGTATACGCCGTCCGGACACACCAAGTCTTTGGATTAAATGACGATATTGCCTCTCGCTGGGGTCCTCGATTAATCAACTTGGTACGGGTGTTGGCCAGTGACATCAATCGATCCCTTCGGAGTCACCGTTGAGCTCACTGGTCAGCCCCCGCCGCCTTCGCTTCGTGGTGCTCCTCGCGATCGCGGGGCTCCTCCTCGCGTTGATCCTTGGGCTGGTAGTTGGCCCCACCCCGATTTCTTTGCTGGGAGTACTGAAAAACATCGGTTGGCACCTCGGCTTTGGCCCGAGCGCTCCACACCCGATTGAAAACACAATTCTTTGGCAAATTAGGGCACCGCGCCTTGCTTTGGGGCTTTTGGCGGGGGCGATGTTGGCGGTGGCGGGGGCCACCTATCAAGGAATATTTCGTAATCCGCTCGCGGATCCGTACGTACTGGGAGTGGCCTCGGGGGCGGGACTCGGGGCCACGGTGGCGATTGTGGGTGTCGGTGGTTTGGTTACTGCGGATGCGTCAGTGATTCCACCCTTTGCTTTCGCCGGTGCACTGATGGCGGTATCACTTACTTGGATGGTGGGTGGTCGAGGGTCTCGATCAAACGGTGCGACTTTGATTCTTACCGGAGTGGCGGTAGGGACATTAATGACGAGCGCCCAAACATTGCTGCAACAACACGCTTCGGTAACTTCACTCGCACACGTCTACATATGGTTGCTCGGTTCGCTCGCGAGTGCGAACTGGTCGACTGTAGCGACTCTGATTCCGTACACTGGGATTTGTCTCACCACGTGTCTGCTGGTTGCGTCCAAGCTCGACGTGATGAGTGTTGGCGAAGTGGAGGCGCGAAGCCTCGGGCTAAATGTCCGTCGTTTACGGCTCGTGGCGTTGGGTGCGGCTTCGCTCGGAACGGCCGCCGTGGTGTCGGCGGTTGGCCTAATTGGTTTCGTAGGTCTCGTAGTACCACACATTGTTCGAATGTTGTCGGGCACTTCATATCGACGAATCCTGCCAATTAGCGCCGTAGTGGGGGCGGCTTTCTTGGTACTTGCCGATACCCTGGCTCGAACCTTGTTAGCGCCTTCAGAGTTACCAATCGGGGTCATCACCGCTCTCGTCGGTGCGCCGACCTTTGTCGCAATTTTGGCCAAGCGTGAGGTGGGGTTATGACATTGCTGCGGGTGAACAATTTGACCGTCCGGTCTGGAGCTAAAACCTTGCTCGACTCAATCAGTTTGGAAATAGACCCCAGGACCTGGGTTAGCGTGATTGGGCCAAATGGAGCGGGTAAGACGACTCTGGTCGAGGCCCTTTCGGGAGTTCGGGAGGTCCCGAAAGACTCCATATATATAGGTGGAAAGGATGTCACCACCTTCAGCGAGCGAGAAAGAGCCAAATATCTCTCTTTTGTCCCTCAAAACCCTACAATTCCAAAGGGAATGAGTGTTTTCGAATATGTGAGCCTCGGTCGAACCGCTCATCAGGGGGCCTGGCGGAGCGTGGGCCCCGCCGACCAACGGATCATTGAAACGGTGGCCAACCGGCTTGAAATCGCTTGGCTCCTAAATAGGGAACTTTCTAGTCTTTCGGGCGGAGAGCGCCAGCGGGCGGTCCTCGCGCGAGCCCTCGTGCAAGAGTCTTCGATTGTGGTCCTCGATGAGCCAACGGCAGCCCAGGATATTCGGCACCAACTCGAGACCCTGAGCCTGCTGCGTCGTGAGGTCGAAGAGCAGGAAATCTGCGTAATCAGTACCCTGCACGATCTCACCTTGGCGGGACAATATGCCGATCGACTCATAGTTCTTGCCGATGGGCGAGTAGCAATTGATGGCCCCGCTCACCAAACAATTCGAGACTCCCGGCTCTCCGATATCTATGGATTGCGACTCGAAGTAGTGACCATTGACGGGGCCGAACTAGTAGTGCCCGCACCTCACTAAGGGGCGTCACAACGAACTACCGACGAGTACGTCACCCAAAGTTTTCCGAAATAACAAAGCGCTGTCCTTTAGAATAGGTAAAACCATTGAAGGGGAAATTTTGCGACGCACTCGAATTGTTGCCACGTTAGGACCAGCATCAGACGATGATGCAACGATCAAGGGTCTCGTGGAAGCGGGCGTTGATGTCTTTCGTCTTTCCTTCGCCCACGGCGACGTCCCCTCAGGCATTGAGCGTCTTCGTCGCGTACGCAAGCTCGCACCCGATCAGGCAATCATGGTTGACATTCCTGGCCCCAAGATTCGCGCAGGTTCATTTGGCACCAGCCCCGTTCTGCTCGCTCTTGGCGACAAGGTTGAGTTGATCGAAGGATTCGGAGAGACGTCAATCGCCAGCAAAATTTTTGTTGAACGAGAAGGGGTACTTGCGCTTCTCAAGACCGGAGACCGTATTCACATTGGTGACGGTGGCACGTCCCTCGTCGTGCTCGAGACTGGTTCCAAAACGCTGACGGAAGTCACCTCCGGTGGTGCAGTCATGGGAAAGCCGGGACTTTCTCTTCCCTCTTCAATTATGAACGACCGTCTTCCAACCGACGCCGACCGCGAGCGACTCGAAGCATTGCGCAGCGAAGAGTTTGAAATTCTGGCAATCTCTTTCGTTCGCTCCGGCTTCGACGTTGAATCGGTTCGGGCCGTGCTCAGTCGTCCGGACGTCATGATGATGTCCAAGATTGAAACTTCCGAGGGCGTCGAAAACCTCGAAGAAATTGTGGAGCACTCTGACGCCATCATGGTGGCTCGCGGTGACCTCGGAGTGCGGATGCCCATCGAAGAGGTGCCCCACCTCCAAAAGGCCATCGTAAGACTGGGTGTTCGCTACGCGCGGCCAGTAATTGTGGCGACCCAGATGCTCGAATCAATGACTCACGCTCAGGTACCAACTCGAGCCGAGGTAACTGACGTCGCGAATGCGGTGCTCGACGGCGCGAGTGCGGTCATGCTCTCGGGTGAAACGGCCATTGGTGAAGACCCCATCGGCACGGTAAAGACAATGGACCGCATCGTTCGCCGCGCTGAGCAGTCGTTTGACTACCAAGACTGGGGCACCAACCTCGACGTCCAGCAAATATCCAATAACTCAGGAAAGACCGCGCGCATTACCGCCGCGATTACTGGCGCCGCGTGGCGAGCCGCGATGGAAGAGGACGCCGTGGCGATTGTTGCGTGCACCCGTTCAGGCACTACCGCACGAGCGATCTCTCGCTTCCGCCCGCCAATGCCGATTGTGGCTATCACTCCACAGGTTGGCACTGCTCGTCAGCTCCACAGCTCATGGGGAATTGAGAAGATTTTCGTCTCACCCCTCCAAGATATTGACAGCCTGTGTAACTACGCCGCCGAGCAGGTGAAGGCCGCTGGACTAGCCAAGCCCGGTGACGCCATCGTGGTGATGGCCGGTTCGGAGTCGGGTGGAGCATCCATTACCGATACCGTTCGCATGGTGGTCATTAACTAAGCCTGAACTGGCTCAGTAGAGCAAAAATACCCGTGAGCGATCGCTCACGGGTATTTTTATTTGAAATCCCTATTTGTCTAAGTTCAACAAAAACGAGGTAAGGGCTTTGAAGTACGCGACTTGGTCGTCGTACATGGCCATGTGGCTGCCCTTTTCACAAATATAGGACTGCCCATGGGGCATGCGGCTGGCCATGTCCACGAGAAACTCGGGGTCCATGGTGTCAAAACGTCCGCCAAGCACGAGGGCCGGAACGTTGATTCGTGACAAGTCCTCAGTGCGATCCCAGGTGACGAGTTTCGGTTCGTCCCACATACCCAACTCGCTTGGACCTTGCATCGTGCGGTACAAGTCATGGTTAATGTTGGCGAAGGCGTAAACCACTGGTTCGGGCCATTCGCTTGGATCCAGTCGGAGAATATGGTCAACGTAGTACGAGCGAACGAGTAACTCTTCGTAACGTGGATTCGCGAAGTCACCAGCAGCTTCCAGCGCGCGAATCTCTCTCAGGTCGTCTTGGTTCATCAACGGACTCAAGACCTCATCGGCGTACTTGTTGTATGCCGGCGCACTTGACATCATGTTGGAGATAACAACTGCCTTGAGTTTGTCTTGGTGGGCGAGGGCGTATTCAATGGCCAGTACGCCACCCCAGGAGTGGCCAAGCAAAATGAAGTTGTCCGGGCCCAGCCCGAGAGCTTGACGAACTTGCTCCACCTCGTCGACGTAGCGATCAAGGTCCCAGAAATCTGGGTCAGCGGGGTTGTCGCTGCGTCCTGAACCCAACTGGTCGTAGTAGTACTCAATCCCTTCTGCAGGCAAGAAACTGTCGAAGGCTTCGAAGTAATCATGGGTTGCCCCGGGACCGCCGTGGAGGAGCAGGACTTTTAGTTTTGGATTGTGGCCAATTCTCTTCGTCCAAACGTTGAAAGTTCCCTTCTGGGTATTGATCGGAATCATCCGAACTCCTCCTGAGAAGGAATCTGGCTGGTTCCTGGTATCGAAGTAATTACTTTGCATTCTGCCCTTTTGGTTTTATGAAAATATAGGGCAGAACGCACCTGTATGCACGTCGGAGCACCGAGGAAATAGCGAAAACCATTGCAATTTCAACCTTTGGGGCTCATTGAGGCCATCGTTCAGAAATCGGCCAAAGTGAGTAAATTATGAAAATTTTGAAGAAATAGTTAATAATTCGGACTTTTTTACGGAAATATATTGAATTTTTGAAAAAAATCTGATTTTTTGGTCGAAAATCAATGATTCTGAGCCCAGAAAGTCAGCGTTAGCGGAAATGTGGCGCCCTCGGCAGGATTCGAACCTGCGCACATGGCTTCGGAGGCCAATGCTCTATCCCCTGAGCTACGAGGGCACGAGGGTACAGAAATACTAGCGAGTCTGAAAGTCCTACGTCCCCAAGCTTGCATCACTGGGATTTAAACTTAATTGCCTATAAACATTTATCACTTTTTTTGGTAGTATCAACGGCAATGAAGAATCAAATGAATCTTGCTCTCACCAAATCACTTCTCCGCACCGTGATGGGTGGTTTCTTTACGCTGATCACGATCGTGATTGCATTATTGACCCTCATGGGGCCAGCATCGGCAGCATTGTCCCCAACGGACGCCACACTCGTCAGTGTCACACTCAATAACGTCAGTATTTCTACCTCGACCTTCTCGCAACCTCACTTAATTAACCCTGATCCCGGTACCGAGACTCTTAAAATCACCTTGAAGAGCTCGCTGCAAAGAGTTGGTCAACCAGGAAGTGCGAACGCTCCTTCTGGAACAAACGGAACTTCAGACAACCTTGTGTTTAGTTCGTACTCACAAATCGGTTCTCAGGTCACATTGAGCGTGAGTGGACTTTCCTTTGGTGAGAACATGATTTCGTTCGTTGAGATTGCCAGTAACGGAACCACGACACATGCCTATACCTATTACGTTTTTGTTCCTTACGCGGTGAGCTATGACATGAATTGCCCACCAAATGCAAACAATTGCAATTCCTACTCGCTCCCCACTGGTTTCTATACGGGGGCTTCACTCCTTACCTCGCCAATGACCTACAACATCAATGGTTACTATTTCATTAACTGGAACACGAGTTACGACGGCAGTGGCACCTCGTACACACCAAACGACGTTATTGATGGCTTGACCGGAGACATAACTCTGTACGCTCAATGGACCCAGGACCCAACGCCGATAGCGCAGCTTTCCGTTTCGCAATCCACGTTTGATTATGGCGATTCATCTGTGAACTTGACGGTGACCGAGTATGACCCCAATGATGGCGTGACGCTTGCGGGAGATGATGGAACGCAGGTTGATTTCTATTACGCCAATGGCACCTACATCACGTCGTGCACATTGATGTCCTCCACCTGTACGGTGAGCCAGACGGCGAGTGGCCGTCCAATTTACGCAGGTTCGCAGAATGTCTATGCGGTCGTGCAAACGAGCTCGAACTTTTATCAAGCTGTGTCCAACTCAGTCCCAGTGACGGTCCAGAAAATTTCACCAGTATTGACCAGTACTTTGAACAGCGGTGCTTGGTCGGGTAGTGCGCCGGACTACACCTCTGTACTTGGCGATACCTTGCAGTTCGCTGCGGGTACCTCAACGGACTATTCGCGCGGTGCGACCGTTCAGTTGTATGACAACGGGGTCGCGATTAGTGGCAAGACTTGCGTAGTGGATTACTATCACGTTGGTTGCACGATTTCATATGTTCCAACTGGATTGGGTAATCACAGCATCACTCTTGGAATTCCCGAAGAGTCAAACTATGTTGCCGAAGTTAGTACGACCACAAATATTGAAGTGATCAACCCAGTTCAGGTTTCCATTTCGGAAGTTGGCTCAAATTCATCTTCGCCAACCTATGGTGACAGCCTTTCGTATGTCGCCAACGTACAGAACATCACTTTGCACAATGCGACCGGCCCTACCGTCGGCGGGGACACCGTTGACCTGTACGCATCAAATTCAAATACTGGAAGCGGTGGCGTCCTCGTTGGGACCTGTGTCCTTAACCAGGTGAGCGGAACCCTTGCGCAGTGCACCGTCACGACCTCATTGATGCCTGCGGGCGCAGATACTGTTTGGGTTTACTTCCCCGGAGACTCAAACTGGTCTTCAGCTAGCTCTTCCACTCTCTCGAAGGTTGTAAACCAATACAACCTGAATTCGGGAACTTTGCTTGCCCCGAACTTGACCTTGAGCACACCTGGTGGAACCAACGGGCTCGCCAATACTGCGCCTCAGGCATACACCGATAGCTTCACCTACGGCACCAACTACACAATTCCAACCCCGTCGGATGCAGATATTGTCGCTTGGAATAACGGCGACATCACCTATGGGTCACCCGACACTTTTAGTTACTCCATTAACCCAACGGGAAATTCTGCGGGCTGTTCGATTAATTCAGATGGTTCGGGGTTCACCCAAACTGGCGCTGGAACCTGTCAGGTAATTATCACGTCAACCAACACCGACGGAAACTTCACCTCTGGTTCGGAAACCCTGTCTTTAACCATTGGTAAGGCAACTCCGACCGTAACGGTCACCGATGACTCAAATGGGACCACGACGACAGGAAGTCCCGTAACTTTCACCGCAACCGTAACGGGCGCCGGGGCAACCCCAACTGGCACCGTCACCTTCTACGAAGGTGGCGTTGAATTAGGTGCTTGCAATGTTCAGGCTCTTGGGACGGGATCAGCAATTTGCTGGGTCACCTTTTACCTCGTAGGCACGAAGGTTATTACCGCGAGTTACAGCGGCAACGATGGTTATTTTGCAGTGGCCGAGGCGGACTCCGTCGCGGATAATTTTGTTGTTACCGTCGGTCCTCCAAATGCAGCGTATTCGCAGCTTTTTTGTCCCGATAACATCAGTTCGATAACTGCAGACCAGAGCGAAACGTGCACGATAACGCTTTTTGATGCGTACGGTAACCCAATTACCACGGGCGGCAACGCAAACCTTGTTGTTTTTAGCGCAGACAATGGAAGTTTCGGGGCGGTAACGGACAATGGGGACGGGACTTACTCTGCGACCTGGACTCCAGGAGGAGCTTTCACGGGCCTCGTCACCGTCTCAGGCTCAGTTGATGGGGTATCTACAGGTATTGCGAACCAGAGCTTTACTGTGGTTCCTGGGGCAGCCGTTCCGGGTAACTCCACCTTTACGTGTACGGCAAATTCCAACGCGACTATTTCCTGTCTGGCCACCCTTTTCGATGCTGAGGGTAACCAAACATTGGGCGGCGATTCAGTAGTTGTTTACGCGAATGCAGGAATGGGTTCCTTTACCTCAGTCGTTGACAACTCGGACGGCACCTACACAACCACCTTCACCCCAGGCCCCAGTTTTGGCGGTTTTGTCACGCTGAGCCTTTGGGTGAATACAGTCGATACGTCACTCACCCAAAGCTTTGCCGTGCTGCTCTTTGATTCGAATAATGGATCAGGGGATATGGCGCAGCAGATTTCTGACCTTGCGGCGAATCTAAATTCGAATACATTCAGCTTCGATCAACACTATTTCGTGGGCTGGAGCACAACCACCGATGGACCAGTTGTCTACCAAGACGGTGGACTCTTCGGGTTTATTAACGATCTGACCCTCTACGCCATCTGGCATTTAGTTTCCTATGACGTGGTTTATGACCCGACTAATGGTGACTCCACAACCACAGGCTCTGAAGAGTACAGCTCAGATCCCATAACCCAAGCACCGGCTGACCCAACGAGATTGGGCTACACCTTCTTGGGCTGGAATACAGATCCGAGCGCCATCGCTGGTGCGATGCCTGGTGATTACACGGTCCCGGTCGACGGAATGACACTCTACGCAATCTGGACCGTTAGTAGCGTCGACGTGGTCTATCACCCTGCAAATGGTGGAAATACGGTTACCGTCCCCGAACTAGTTGGTTCGGATCCCATAACCCAGGCACCGACTGACCCAACCCGATCGGGCTACACCTTCTTGGGCTGGAATACAGATCCGAGCGCCATCGCTGGTGCGATGCCTGGTGATTACACGGTCCCAATTGGTGGCATGGACCTCTACGCAATATGGGGCTCAACGGTTTCGTACGACGCGAATACCGGAGATGGCGGCTCCGTGCCAACAGACACCTCGGCGTACTTCCTGGGCGACACGATTTACGTTCCCGTGACGCCAGTTCCGACTTTGACTAATTTCACTTTTGATGGTTGGTGCTTCGGTTATCAGCCCACTCTGGGATCGAACTGTGACCCGGCCTACGCCTGGGACTGGGTGCAACCCGGAAGCTCAACTACCATGCCTGACGGCGGCAGCATTATTGCCTACGCGGTGTGGGGCTCACGCGTTTCTTACAATGCCAACACTGGTGATGGTGGGTCTCTGCCTTCAGACTCAACCATTTACTTCACAAACGACACGATCAACGTTCCATTGACGCCAGTTCCAACCTTGACTAATTACACCTTTGGTGGTTGGTGCTTCGGGTATCAGCCCGCAGTTGGGGATTCCTGTGATGCGGGATTCAACTGGGATTGGGTGCAGCCAGGTGACTGGACAAGTGCACCGGCGGGCGACACCAATGTTTACGCCGTATGGGGCGCTTCAGTTCAATACGATTCAAACACGGGCACTGGCACGGTACCCATTGATACAGGTATTTATTACACGGGTGACTACGTCAACACTCCCGCAACCCCCGGAGTACTGCTTTCTGGGTACACATTCGATGGCTGGTGCGCAGGTCTTGCGCCGGATCTTGGCTACCCGTGCAGCTCAGACTCACCGTACTGGGCGTGGAACTCTGATTCGTTCTTGATTCCCGCTGGCGGAAATCTCAAGCTGTACGCCGTATGGGGTGGAACGATTTACTACAACCTCGGTTACGGCTGGGGCACGATTTCTGGTGGGCCAACGAGCCCTCAAGGTGTCTATACCTTTGGCGACCCAGTTCCAGTCGATTTCTCAAATAACCCTTCTCAGTATTGGTTCGAATTCACCGGTTGGTGCGACTCGCAGCCAGACCTCGGCGCGAGCTGTTCGACAAATTTTTATCAAGATCCAACTCAATTCACTGGCGGCGTTGACCAATTCAACATGGGCTCCGGTGGAGATGTGGTTCTGTACGCTGTTTGGGCGCAGCAGGCTTACTATGACTGGGCGGGTGGTTCAAATGGGCCAACTGACAACACCTACTACTACACGGGCGATCAGGTAACCATAAACTTCACTGATATTCCGACTAACTCGGGCTATGTCTTCGGTGGCTGGACGCTGTGGAATGGGTGGGACAACTACCCTTACCCAGTTCCTGGTGCCGGTACGATCACGTTGGATGGCGGCACCTATGGCGGAAATCTCTTGTTCTCGGCCGACTGGGGATATGGAGTTTCCTATGACGCGAATGGCGGGGTGGGCCCGGTTCCTGTAGATAACAACAGCTATAACCTCGGCGATTCAGTCACAGTCCTCGATGCCCCGAACCCAACCTTTGATGGTTATCAGTTCGATGGTTGGTGCACATACAATCCAAATCCTGGTGACGGCTGCAGCAACAATGACTACTACCAGGCTAGTGATGGGTTCAGTATGCCGGACTACCCCGTGACTCTCTATGCGGTGTGGGGGTACACCTTGAGTTACAACGGTAACGGCTACGACGGTGGTGCCATACCTACCGACAATCGTATTTACGTGAGTGGTCAGTCAGCGGGCATCCTGGAAAGCCCTACTCCGACACTCAATGGATACGAATTCAACGGGTGGTGTTTGAACCACCAGCCAGATTTGGGCGCAGCGTGTGATAATTCACCAGTTGTTGGTTTTAACTTCCCAAGTTCCGGAAATTCAACCTTGTTCGCAATTTGGGGCGGATCGGTCACCTATAACGCGAATGGTGGGAGCGCGGGCCTTCCCTCCGATTCCGGTATCTACAACGCCGGCGATACCGTTCAGGTCCCAAGTACCCCTAAGCCAGCTCTCGATGGCTACACCTTCTACGGCTGGTGCGTAGGGGACAACCCTCTCCCCGGTGACCCCTGCAATGGTGTGGTGGAAGTTGCTGCGGGTGGTTCGTTCGCAATGCCTTCTGGCGGAAATGTAACTCTCTACGCGATGTGGGGAGCCTCAGTCTTTTACGATTCAAACGGTGGGAGTAGCGACATTCCCGCCACGCAATCTGTCTATCTGACCGGAGAGACTGTTTCAATACCTAGTCTTCCAACGCCAACTCTTGACGGATACGTCTTTGCGGGATGGTGCACCGCGGCGGCAGCCCCAGGGGATGTCTGCTCAGCAAACTCTTATGGTGCACCTGAAGACTTCTTTATGCCAGCCGGCGGAGACATTACGCTCTACGCCTTGTGGGCAGGGAGCCTCACCTATAACCCCAATGGTGGGGATGGGGGTTCGGTCCCAACCGACACGCGCTCTTACGTCACCGGTGATGAGATCACAGTTCAGTACTCACCGCTGCCCACATTGAATGGTTACAGCTTCTATGGTTGGTGCTTCAATTACGCACCTGCCCCAGGAGAGCCTTGCAACGTCGAGGTGCCAACAACTTCTGAAAGTATGCCCGCTGGCGGAAACGCGATCGCCTATGCGATGTGGGGCGGAATGGTCACTTACGATGCCAATGGCGGCGATGGCGTACCAACGGACACAACCGTGTATCTCTATAACGATACCGTCACCGTTCCGAGTGGGCCTGCGCCAACTAGGACCGGCTACGCCTTCGATGGATGGTGCTTTGGTTATCAGCCTGCAGCCGGTACTTCCTGTGACGGGGGCAGTAACTGGTATTGGGCCCTTAACGGCAACTCAACCACAATGCCGTATGGCGATATCACGGCCTATGCCGTTTGGGGTGGCACCGTCACTTACGACGCCAATGGTGGAGATGGACTAGCTGTTCCAACCGACACCAATGTGTACGTCAATGGAGATCAAATCGTTGTGCCTAGTACGCCAGTCCCAACGCGGACTGGCTATACCTTCGATGGATGGTGTGTTGGTGGCGCCGCGCCGGCAGGCACCGAATGTAATCTCGGAATTGCTTACGACTGGGTCTACCCAACCGACTACACGTACATGCCCGATGCCGGAAATATCACCCTCTATGCAAATTGGGCGGGGTCAATCACCTACAACGCGAACACCGGCACCAGCGGATCGGTCCCTGTCGACAACAACGTCTACTACCAAGGCCAAACCGTAACTGTACCTAGTTCGCCCGTTCCAACGTTGAATGGCTACACCTTCGATGGTTGGTGCTTTGGTTATCAGCCCGCCGTTGGCTCTTCGTGTTCGGGGAGCGACTACGCCTGGGTTCAACCGGGCGACAAGGTACTCATGCCGTACGGAGACATGGTTGCCTACGCAGTCTGGGGCGCGACAGTTACCTACGACCTCAATGACTATGGGTGGGGCACAATTACCGGTGGACCGATTGATAACTACGGTGGACAGACCAACAACGGCGTTTATTTCGTCGGGGACACTGTCACTGTTGACTTCAGTAACAATCCATCGCAGTATTGGTTTGAATTCATGGGCTGGTGTGATGTGCAGCTTGTGGACTACGGACAAAGCTGTACTGGCAACCTCTACACGGACCCATCAACATTTGAGTTGGGTTTGGGAGGCAACGTAACGCTTTACGCCACGTGGGCCCAGCAGGTTTATTACGACGCAAATGACGGATCTGGGGGACCGGTGGACACCCGCTATTACTACATGGGTGATACCGCCACCGTTCTCTTCACCGACTTGCCAACCAGAACCGGCTATACCTTCGGTGGTTGGAATCTGTGGGATGGCTCGGACTATTTCACATATCCGAATCCAGGTATGGGCTCAATTACGTTCAATGGAGGCTATTATTCCGGAAATGCAATTCTGTATGCATGGTGGGGATTTGGCGTTTCTTATGACACGAATACGGGAAGCGGAACCCCCCCCAGTGACCCCACTGCTTATTATCCAGGGGATACGGTAAATGTCTCGTTTGCATCCAACCCAAGTCTCACTAACTACGAATTCCTGGGCTGGTGTGATCAACAGCTAAATGTTGGGGATCCTTGTTCCGGCAATTTCTATTCCGCAACAGATTTCACATCATTCATCATGCCGAGTGACAACGTGACTTTGTACGCCGTCTGGGGTGGAACTGTCACTTACAATGCCAACGGCGGCGATCAGTCATCGGTTCCTCAAGACACGACTGTGTATGTAAATGGCGAGATGGTTAACATTCCATCTGGTCCCAACCCAACCCTTGACAACTACGTCTTCGAAGGTTGGTGTGTGGGCGCTCAGCCAGCGGCTGGCGATCCCTGCCCTAACGGTTACTACTGGTCTGGTTGGCCTGACTCATTCACGATGGATGGAATGGGCAATGTGACCTTGTACGCCGTCTGGGGTGGAACTGTCACTTACGATGCCAACGGCGGCGATCAGTCTTCAGCTCCTCAAGACTCGTATTTCTATGTAAATGGCGAGATGGTTAACATTCCATCTGGTCCCAACCCAACCCTTGACAACTACATCTTCGATGGTTGGTGTGTGGGCGCTCAGCCAGCGGCTGGCGATCCCTGCCCTAACGGTTACTACTGGTCTGGTTGGCCTGACTCATTCACGATGGATGGAATGGGCAATGTGACTTTGTGGGCCGTTTGGGCTGCCAATTACAGCTTCGACGGCAATTCCAACAATGGCGGAACCGTTCCGAACCCGGTCATTGCTACGACGGGTGACACGATTCAGCTTCCCCTTAACTACCCAAGTTTGGGTGGTTATTCGCTCTACGGGTGGTGCCTCAATTACCAACCCGCGATTGGGCAGACTTGCACCGGTGATGTCTACCAGCCAGGAGAAAATTTCACTGGTACGGGCACTAGTGAGACCTTCTACGCCATGTGGGGTGGCTCGGTGCGGTACGACCTGAACTCTCCTAGCTGGAGTGGTTTGAGTGGACCAATCTATGATCAAAATGTCTACCTTGATGGCCAGACCGTTTATGTCAATCTCACTACTCCGCCAAGCCAGGATTGGATGGTGTTCACTGGATGGTGCACTACTCAGCCACTCTTCGGAACAGCGTGTCAAGACCCCATCTACAACACTCCGGGTACCTTCTACGACACCGTTGGGCAGTACTTCACGATGGGAACGGGTGGGGATGTAACCCTGTACGCAACGTGGGCCGCTGGTGTGATCTATGACGCGAATGGCGGAAGTGGTGCGCCAACGGATTCAGGTGTTTACTACGCCGGGCAGCCTGTAACTATCAATTTCACCGATGTCCCGGTTCGCACGGGTTACCGCTTCACAGGTTGGGATCTTTGGTCGGGCTGGGACTTCTACCCAACTCCAGGGCCAGCCTCTTACTCGGTTAACCCGTATGACGGCACCCTGTATTTGAGCGCTTCGTGGAGTGCGGATTCGTTCAACATCACCTACGTTCCAAATAATGGAGACTCCTTGGCGACCTACGCCGAGAACTACGACTCGGACATTATCTATAACGCACCAGCCGATCCGACGAGGGCGGGCTACAACTTTGTTGGCTGGAATCCCGATCCCAACGCCAACTCGGGCTATGGCTTGAATCAGCTGTTCGTGAGTGGTGTCACCACCGTTTACGCCATCTGGCAACTCAATACCTTTAACGTCTCTTACTACGACGCATACAACGACCAGCAGGTCGACACGGGAGAGCTCTACAACTCCGATGCGATTTTGCAGTCGCCTCAAGCCCCTAGTTACCAGGGTTACACGTTCTTGGGCTGGAACACCGACCAGTACGCATCCTCGGGGCTGGTGAACTACACCGTTACCGGCGACACGTTCTTCTACGCAATCTGGCACATCAACTCCTACCCAGTGACCTACGACCCCGCGAACGGTGACACAACGGTTGTCTCCTCAGAGACCTACGGCACGGACGTTATTGACTCCGCACCCGTTAGCCCAACTCGCACCGGTTACAGCTTCGTTGGTTGGAACACCGACCCAATGGCTACCGTTGGTTTGGAC
>CAIJYV010000004.1 GCA_903825035.1 uncultured Actinomycetes bacterium
TGTAGTTACTCGCAATACAGCAATCGAGGTCCTGAATTCTGTGACCTGTGCCCCAATCACTAGGACAATTCGGGGAATTCGTTCAGAGGTCGAGATTGGGGCCGCCGAAGGGCTACCCGAAAGCTGTGTCGTTTCTTATGACAACTTAATCACCATCTCCAAGTCAGTACTTGGCCCCCAGGCTATTGGCGCACTCACTTTGCCCCAGCGAGCACAACTTGACGGCGCCTTGCGGTACTCACTGGGCATCTTGTATTGAGCTGGCTCGAAAACCCCTCAATTCCATAAAAAAGTGGTGTAGATCGAGAAAATAGCCCTCATCAGGGCTCATTGGTTGCGGCCCCCCGTATAACTACTAGTACCGGAGTTTCCGGAAATTGGCAGTGGAAGTAGGGGAAGCAAATGGCAAAAGACCGTGTAGATCGGGATGATGAAGACCTCGTACGTCTGTACTTGAGTGACATTGGCCAGTACATGCTTTTGACCAAGGACGACGAAGTCCACCTCGCCCAAACCATCGAAGAGGGTCGCGAGGCCCAAGCGGAACTCGACGCCTCCGAGACCGACAAGAAGATCAAGCTCACCCCAACGAAGAAGGCCGCACTCAAGCGCACCATTCACCGTGGCGAAACGGCCGAGCGTGACTTCGTGCAGTCGAACCTTCGGCTCGTTGTTTCGATTGCGAAGAAGTACCAAGCCTCCGGCCTGCCCCTGCTCGACCTCATTCAAGAGGGCAACCTAGGACTGATGCACGCCGTTGAGAAGTTCGACTGGCGTAAGGGTTTCAAATTCTCTACCTACGCCACCTGGTGGATCCGCCAGGCCATTACTCGCGGTATCGCGAATACCGGCCGCACCATTCGCCTCCCGGTTCACGCCGGTGACACGCTGGCCCGCGTGCAAAAAGCACAGTCGCGTCTGGAACTGAAGTTTGGTCGTCCCCCAACAATCAAAGAACTCTGCGATGAGTGTGAAATGCCCGAAGACAAGTTGATTGAGGCGTTGCGCTTTCGCTCGGAGCCAATTTCACTTTCCGAACCACTTCGTGAAGATGGCGACGCTGAACTCGGTGACGTGGTTGAGGACCGCTCAGCCGAATCACCCTTTGACGTTGCGGCGGTAAAGATGATGCCCGACGCCATCGAGCAACTCTTGCGTCCACTCGACGAGCGTGAACGCGCCATCTTGCGCAAGCGCTTTGGTCTTGACGGAGCCGGTGAGATTCGGACCCTCGAAGAGGTCGGCGCGGACATGAACTTGACTCGTGAGCGCATTCGCCAGATTGAAGCTCGCGCAATGTCCAAACTTCGTCACCCGTCGTCTGACACCGGCGCTCGCGACCTCTTGACGCTCTAGCGAGCCTTCATCTTGTTGCGGCCCAGTAGGGCCGTAAAGCCCAGCAATAACGCACTCAAAACAAAGGGAGTGTGGGACTTGGCACGGTCGTGCGCCCGCACGGGGTGGCTGAATTGAAGAATGGGCCAGAGCGAGTTTCGAGCGTCCTTAGTTAGTTGACGATCAGGGTTCACCGCGAAGGGATGGCCCACCGCTCGCAGCATCGGGATATCGGTCTCGGAATCCGAATAGGCGTAGCAATCGGCCAGGTCGTACCCGTGCTCTTGGGCCAAATTGCGCATCGCAATAGCCTTATATTCCCCGTGTGCGAGAAACTCCATCTCGCCAGTGAACTTGCCGTTCTCGTCCACCTTGGCGATCGAAGAAATAGCACCAGTGATACCCAGCATGTCGACGAAGGGTTGGACGATCTCTTGGGGTGCCATCGAAACAATCCAGACCTCGTCACCTCGAGAGAGGTGGAAATCAATGAGTTCTAACGCTTCGCGGTAAATCAGCGGTTCGACCACCTCGTTGATAGTTTCGCTGACTAGCTGCAAGATCTCTTCGCGGTCCCAGCCCTTAGTTATGTCTAAGACTGTGTCTCTAATCTTCTGCAACTTAGTGTCGTCGGCTCCGAAGTGCTGAAAGATAACTTGGCTGATGCCTGCGCGCACCAGGGTTCGCCGTTGCAAGAAACCACGAGCGTGCAACTCTGGGCCCAAGGCCACCATTGAGGGCTTGGCGATAACCGTCTTATCTAAATCGAAAAATGCAGCGGGCACGTCAGTATGTTAGACGCGGTAGCAAATTAGCCAACGAAGGCGGCCGCGCAGGCGGGCGTGCAGTCGTCGCGGGTCATTAGGACCACGTGGTCACCGGCGTAGAAGTTCATGTTGGCCGTTGGGGCAACGGGCTGTTCGGACCGAACCACTGCTACGACACGGAGCCCATCGGGGAGGTTCAAGTCCTCGAGGGTTGATTGGCCCGACACCGCGGGGGAGTTCTCGGCCAAAGTGACCTCAATCAACTTCATCTTGCCGTGGGCGAGGTCCATGAGCTTTACAATCGAACCCACCTCCACTGCCTCATCGACCAGCGAGGTGATAAGCGCTGGAGTCGAGACCGATACGTCCACACCCCAACTGTCGTTGAACAGCCACTCGTTGCGCTGGTTGTTAATACGTGAAATTACGCGAGGAACGGCGAATTCCTGCTTGGAGAGCCAAGAAACAACGAGGTTGTCCTCGTCATCGCCGGTAGCGGCAATGACCACGTCCGCGTTGCGAAGGTCGGCCTGGGAGAGGGCTGCGTATTCACAGGCGTCCGCGGCGATGACCGAAACCCCCGGCAAAAAGCTACGCAAACGTTCGGCAATGGCGGTGTCTTGTTCGATGAGGACTACATCGTGATGACGATTCTGAAGGTCCTGAGCAATGGCGGTGCCGACTGATCCGCCTCCGGCGATAATTACTCTCACTTGGTTTCTTCCTTCAAGAACTCGTTCAGCTGGGCCAAGCCTTCGTTGGTCACCATGAACTGCAAGATGTCATCTTCTTGAGCGAAGAGCCCGTCGATTGTTACTCGACCAACCCCACCACGCACCAGAGAAACTACGTGAACCTCGTTGGAGATGTTGAACTCTTCGATTTTCTTTCCCGCAAGGTGGTCGGGGAGAATACGCTCGACGACCTGCAGGGTTCCCGAGTTGTCCTTCCACTGCACCGATGAGTCATTCGGCAAAATCCAGCGACGTACCTGGAGGCTGGTCCAGGTTGAGGTGGCGACCGTGGGGATTCCGAGGCGCAAGTAAATTTCTGCGCGGGCGGGGTCATAGATTCGAGCGACAACGCTCTTTACCCCGTAGGTGTCGCGCGCGATGCGCGCACAGAGAATGTTGGTGTTGTCACCACTCGTCACTGCCGCCACGGCATCGGCATTCGCAATATCCGCTTGAACCAGGATTTCGCGGTCGAAACCCGATCCCACGATTGTTTTGCCACTAAAGCGGGTGAGGCGCCGGAAGGAATCACGGTGCTTGTCGATGATAACGACGCTGTGCCCTTCTTCAGATAGCCCCATTGCTAAGTCCGAACCAACTCGGCCACAGCCGACAACGACAACATGCATAGGTACCATCTCACCACTTGGCTAGGGCCAATTCAAATCACTTTTGCAGATTGTTCATATTTACTGTCATTTGGGCCAAGAATTGCCTGATTGACTGGGGTTTACATCTTTGAGAGAGGGCCATATTCGCACCATATAAATAGGTGACGGAGAGTTTTGTCCCATCTCGCCTATCGTATTTACTTTGTAAGCAGGACCCGTTTTAAATACCCCGAAAGGCAACCCCGTGGCACGTGCGCTCGTCATTGTTGAATCGGTCGCGAAGGCGACCCGCATTCAGTCAATGCTGGGCCCGGACTACATCGTGAAGCCCTCCATTGGCCACATTCGCGACCTTCCCCAATCGGCCGCCGAAGTTCCGCTCGATATAAAGAAGGAAAAGTGGGCCCGTTTAGGGATCAACGTAGATGACGGCTTCCAGCCGGTCTACGTGGTGAGCCCCGACCGCAAAAAAATCGTCTCTGAATTAAAGGCCGCCTTAAAAGAGGTCAAAGAGCTCTACGTCGCCACCGATGAAGACCGCGAAGGTGAAGCTATTGCCTGGCACCTCCTGGAGGTCCTAAAACCCAAGGTGCCGGTCAAGCGGATGGTCTTCCACGAAATCACCCCCGCCGCCATTCAAAAAGCGGTCGAGGATACCCGCGACCTCGACACCCGACTCGTCGATGCCCAAGAGGGTCGACGTTTCCTCGACCGTCTCGTCGGCTACGAAGTTTCTCCCGTGTTGTGGCGCGCGGTGGACAAGGCCCGCTCGGCCGGTCGCGTGCAATCGGTCGCCACAAAACTGGTGTGCGAGCGCGAACGCGAACGTATGGCCTTTACCTCGGCGACCTGGTTCGACGTGTCAGCGAAGTTGTTGGCGGGAGAAATTCCCTTTGACGCAACGGTAGACCTGCTTAATGGAAAAGCGTTGGCGGCCGGTAAGCACTTCGACACGAATGGGCAGTTAGATGAAAAGGCCAAGGTTGAGGTATTAAGTACACAGAGCGCAACCGACATCGCGAAGAAGTTAACCGGACAGTCCGCCAAGATTGAATCAATCACCTCGTCGCCTCGCACGCAGCGCCCGCAACCACCCTTCATGACCTCTTCGCTCCAGATTGAGGCGAGTCGCAAACTCCGCTTCGACCCCGAGCGCACTATGCGCGCGGCGCAGCGACTGTACGAACAGGGTTGGATTACCTACATGCGTACCGACTCGACGACTCTCTCGGGTGAAGCAATCAACGCCGCTCGACGTCAGGCCGCCGAGATGTTTGGCGACGACTACGTCGCTGACGAACCTCGTCGCTATGACCGCAAGGTTAAGAACGCCCAAGAGGCCCACGAAGCAATTCGCCCCGCGGGAGAATCCTTTCGCTCAATCGACGAGGCGCAAGTTCAGCTATCTGGCGATGAATTCGCGGTGTACGACCTGATTTGGAAGCGCACTATCGCTTCACAGATGGTGGACGCGAAGTTAACGCAGGACAAGATCAAGATGACCGCTACCTTGACCGTGGTGGCGGATATTACGGGTCCGGTGGAACTGGGGCTCTCAGCCACCGGTCTGCGTATTGAATTCCCCGGGTTTCGCCGGGCTTACGTGGAGGGGAGTGACGACCCCGAGGCCGAGCTCGCCGACCAGGAACGCATCCTGCCTCCCATGAAAGAGGGGGAGTCGGTGCCCGTGCAAAGTGCCGAGGCCAAGGGACACGACACGCAACCACCCGACCGATACTCCGAAGCAACGCTAATTAAGAAACTCGAAGATTTAGGAATTGGTCGGCCCTCAACTTACGCCTCGGTGATGAAGACCATCGACCGCCGGGGATACGTGTGGAAGAAGGGCAAATCACTCGTGCCGGCCTTCAAGGCTTTCGCGGTTGTAAATCTCTTGCAGGAGTACTTCACCGAGCTAGTTGACTATCAGTTCACCGCACTAATGGAAGAACAACTCGACGAGATTGCCTCGGGCGAGATGGAACTCGTTCCGTGGCTCAGTCGTTTCTATTTTGGTAACCCTGATGCCGAGTCACGACTCTCAAAGTTGGGTCTGCAGTTCATGACCCAAGAAAAGCACGAGTTTGACTACGCCGCTATTAACTCAGTCGTCATTGGTACCGCCGACGACGGTCTCCCGGTTTCAGTTCGCTCCGGTCGCTATGGTCCGTATCTGGTACACGGTGAAGATCGCGCGTCGATTCCTGAGGCCACCGAACCTGATTCATTAACGGTCGAGCGCGCCCTTGAGATTCTGGCCGCGCCGAGTAACGACCGTGAATTAGGCGTTGACCCCGAAACTAACTTGCCCGTATTCATCAAGGCCGGTCGTTTTGGTCCCTACATCCAGTTGGGGGAGATGACCGACCCGAAGAACAAACCACGGACCGCCTCGCTCTTTTCAACGATGACTCCCGAAACCATCACCTTCGAAGAGGCCCAGAGCGTTTTGTCTCTTCCTCGCACTATTGGGCTTCACCCCGAAGACCAAGTACCCATCACCGCTCAAAATGGGCGCTACGGCCCCTACATAACTTGGAATAAAGAGGCCCGTACCCTTGAAACCGAGGAGCAAATCTTCTCGATTGACCTCGATGGGGCCTTGGCCCTCTTGGCTCAACCACGACCCAAGGGCCGCCGCGCTGCAGCGGGACCACTGAAGGAATTGGGCGAAGACCCGGTAACTAAGCGCAACGTAGTAGTGAGAAATGGCAAGTTCGGAATGTACGTCACCGATGGTGAGGTCAACGCAACTATGCGCATCGGCGACACGGTGGAGCTCATTAGCTTGGAGCGGGCCTGTGAACTCTTGGCCGAGCGTCGAAACGCCGACCCCTCAACCTACAAACCCCGAAAGTCTGCCGCGAAGAAGACCACTAAGAAGGCAGCGAAGAAAACGACTAAGAAAGCCGCAAAGAAGGCGACCAAGTCGGCCGCCAAGAAAACGACCAAGAGGGTAGTGGTAAAGGGTTCCGCGGCGGAAAAGCGCGCCGCTGTTGCTGAAGGTGCCAAGGCCAACGCCGCTATTACCGCCATGGCCACGAAGGAGGCACTGTGAACCGCGGGGTGTTTGTCGCTTTCGAGGGGATTGACGCCAGTGGCAAGAGTACGGTCGCCAAAATCATTGCGGAACGCTTTGACGCAACCTTCACCATCGAGCCAGGCGGCACGCCACTCGGTGTAGAGCTACGGAAGTGGTTGTTGGACGCAGATACCCCAATGAAGCCCGAGAGCGAAGCGTTGCTGATGCTCGCTGACCGCTCGCACCACGTCTTTGAATTAATAGAACCAACATTGGCTGCGGGAAAGCACATCGTGGCTGACCGGTACTACGCCTCGACCCTGGCGTACCAGGGATACGGGCGGGGTCTCAATTTGGCGGAACTGCGCGCCGCGACCGACCTCGCTATTGGTCCTACCTTGCCGGATTTGACGATTCTCATTGACCTCTCGGTGGAGGCGGCCAACGAGCGACGCCAGCGCGACACAAAGGATCGTTTTGAATCAGCTGATGAGAACTTTCACGAACGAGTACGCCAGGGTTACTTGGAGATGGCCGCTACCGCCAGCGAAAAGTGGGTGGTTATCGATGGCGCCGGAACAGTCGATGAGGTAGTCGCGAGAGTGCAGCAAGAACTACTTCTCCTGCCCTGGAACCGTGACTGACCTCTTCGACCGACTCATTGGCCAAGCAGAGGTGGCCCAAGCGCTTCGCGCTCACGCCGAACGGCCCGTTCACGCCTATCTCTTAGTTGGTGGTGACAGTGCGGTAACTGAAATGGCCGCTGTGCACTTAGCCGCGGCTCTCCAGTGTGAGCAGAATGGATGCGGACACTGCGAGGTTTGCCGATTAGTTATCGAGGGAAAACACCCGGACGTTGACCTCCATCGCTCGGACGGGGGCAATTGGCAGATTGATGAGATTCGAGCCATCGGCACAGAATCTATGCTGCGTCCGCGTCAGGACTCGTGGCACATTGAAATTGTCAATCACATTGAACGGACCGTCACCGGGGCCGCTTCGTACGCGGCACTGTTGAAGGTTTTGGAAGAACCGGCCGAAAAGACAATTTTTCTCCTCACCGCCGATTCACTTCCTAAAGAGCTGGTCACGATTGAATCACGGTGTGTACTGATTCGATTCCACGCTCTAAATACTGATGAAATTGAGAGGATGTTGATCCAAGAGGGTGCTGAACACGAGTCGGCCCGAGCGGCGGCGATTTCCTCGTCTGGCTCGTTACGGCGCGCCCGTGTATTACTGCGCGACCAAGGAGTCGTCGACCGGCTTGCGCTCTGGCGAGGGCTACCTGATCAAATTGACGGGGATATCTCGACCGCAATTGACCTTGTTACGGTCGTGCGGGCTGAGGTGGATTCGGCCATTGCGGTATTGAAGGGTAAGCACGCCGAAGAGCTGGCTACCTGGAAACGAAACCGTGAAGAACTCAAGATCCGCACCGAGTCCAAAGATGACATCGATAGCCGGCAGCGACGCGAACTCCGACTTTTTAGAGCCGAAGAACTTGGTTTCTTACTGCGCGTCCTCACGGAGATCTACCGGGGACGATTGGCAGCTCTCGTTGAAGCAAGTCCAAGTAGTGAGAGCGACGCTCGACTTCGCTCGGTGATAACTGTTCTTGAGATCATGGCCCATACTGGCGAACGACTTGCTGAGACCAACATTGAAGAGGAATTGCTTCTCACGGATCTATTTGTTTCTCTCTCGCGCCAGTAACTGAAATCGACCAGTTAAGTGAATATTTTGGATGGCGCTTGATTCAGATATTCTAGAAACTCTCGGTGACGATTCTTAAGGTACTTCTAGGTAAATAGAAAAGTTGGTTTTGTTTCCTCTATCGAAATATTGCTAGGTTGTCGAACCAAAAAGCCGGGAGTGAGTGGCCACAACCATATCGTGTAATTAAGTATCTCGGTACTATCGGTATGTTGCACGTAAACGCAACCAGATTTCGCACGGGAACCATGCTGGAGACTGACCTCGAAGAGTGGAACCGAACCTTGACCGTCAACGTAACCGGCATGTTCCTCGTGATTAAAGCCGCTGCTCCCTCCATGGTGGCTCGGGGCAAGGGTGCAATCGTGACGACTGGTTCTATCTCTGGGATGTTCGGCGAACCCGCTCTTCTCGCCTACACCGCGTCGAAGGCGGCGATTGTGAACATGACCCGTTCACTCGCTATTGACTTTGCCCGAGATGGCATTCGAGTTAACTGTGTGTGCCCCGGTTGGGTTGATACCGGTTTCAACAATCCCCAGTTTGAACACGACAGCTTGAGCGAAGCACAGATCGAAGAACAGATTCAACGCACTGTTCCCATGGGAAGGCAAGGACTACCCGAAGAGATGGCAGCAGTTGTTTCTTTCCTTGCCTCAGAGGATGCCTCCTACATCACCGGTCAAACGATTTTGGTTGACGGAGGGCTTCTAGCTCACGTGTAATTCGAACTCGAGACGCCCGTTGGGGGATTCTTGGCTCTCAAGTAGTCCTTTAGAAATTTGGGGTAATCTGTCCCTTGCGCCTGGGTAGCTCAGTTGGTAGAGCAACGCATTCGTAATGCGTAGGTCAGGGGTTCGAATCCCCTCTCAGGCTCCATGTGGACCGCTAACCATCCTGAACCCCGACCGGGTTCAAAGTCTTGCGACACGGACAAAGTAGTCCTTTTTTTGATTGACGTATATAAATAGCATTGTTGGCTACCATTTGGCTATGGGCGAACACCAAGTTTTGCAGCAACTCGAGAGGGAATTCATTGATAATCAGATTTTTATTCCTCCAATTCCGGAGAGATTCGTTGCGGATTTAAAGCGGCTTGATCCACTGGTGTACAGCACGGATAAGTCCATTGATACTTTGCAGGCCTATATGTTTACTCCCCGTGTTGAGTTACTTTGCCGAGATGGCATTCAGCCACATTTCTTCGTGGGAGCTATCGGCCACGGAGACAACTCCAATGTCTTGACCTTAAGCGTGGGCATGGATGGTGTCGCCGTCTTGGTGCAAATCTCGACTGGTCCGATTTACACACCTTTTGTAGAGTGTCGCGTGAATATTGCAAGGGCCTATGTACTGCTCACTCGTCTGTTGTACCTAATCCCGACTGAGCCCACTCATGAATTTATTGCTGCCTTCAGTGAGACTCATGGCGGAGCGCTTCTAAGGAAGAGAGAATGGGGCAAGTCCCAGGCGGTTTCAAATTCTGCCAAATGGGAAGATGTTGACTTTGAGAAACAAGCGGTGGCCGATGGTAAACGTCCGACCTTAGATGATGGACTTTTTGAGTGGCGGGAGCCAATGGACCTGGAAATAGCTGCGAGCAAGTTCTTGGTGGATCTCTCTAGAGATCGTGGCACTTGTCAGAATCGAGGATCGAATCTCGCGGCCGATACGTTTTGAGATAAGCCCCTCTCAAGTCAAAAAGTGAGAGTCCATTTGTCACACCCCTCTGTCACACTTATACCCGTGATGGAGAGGAAGTAGTGCTTGAGTGAAGCAAACAAAATAGAGAATCTGTTGTCTCTAATTGAAGATTTTGCCGTTGCCGTTACGAAACGCAGCGGAATGACCGTCTCGAATGAAAATCACGTATTAGTGGCCATCGATGAATACCAGTCCGCACATTTTGCCAGCCTGATGCCTGGTGTTGCGGCGGCTTGCCGGGCCAAACTCGCCGCTAACGCAA
>CAIJYV010000005.1 GCA_903825035.1 uncultured Actinomycetes bacterium
CTCCCCCAGAGAACTTCTTAGACCTTGGAAGTGGTGGTGGACTGCCTGGACTAGTTCTTTTGCAGGAGTGGGCTATTCCTGCGGTCCTAATGGATGCCATGGAAAAGCGGGTATTCTTCCTCCAGGAAGTACTTGAATTCCCAGATGCGCCCGGACAGGCTATCGCCCTTCAAGCGCGTGCCGAAGAGCTCTCACGGGACCTTGACTACCAAGAAGCCTTTGATCTAGTAACAGCGAGGAGCTTCGGTCCTCCCGCGGTTACAGCAGAATGCGCCGTAAGGTTCCTGAAAGTTGGGGGATACCTGATCGTTTCTGAACCGCCTGACGACGATGCCCCAAATCGCTGGCCGGTTGAAGGTTTGCGGAAGGTTGGTTTAGAAAGCCTGGGTCGCCATCGCTTCGGGGCAGCATTCCAGATTCTCCGTAAAACCTCCCCCACCCCTAGTCTGTATCCCCGGGAGTCGGGAACCCCCAAGAAGAAGCCATTGTTCTAAGTCTGGGATGTTTCACGTGAAACATCCCCAGCACCGACCGTTCGTATGTTTCACGTGAAACAATTCTGGCCGAACTTCTAATTTGTTTCACGTGAAACAATTCATACTTGACGTGGGCCTAAAAACGTAGTTAGATGTACCGAGCAACATTCCCGTTCGCCCAGTTTCTGAGTTCGGGTCCTGTCGGAGGCCATAAATTATGCGAATTTTCGCTGTAGCGAACCAAAAAGGCGGAGTGGGGAAGACCACAACAACTATTTCTGTGGGCGCTGCCCTAGCGGAGATGGGACGCCGGGTCCTAATTATTGACCTAGATCCACAGGGAAACGCTACAACTGGGCTAGGTGTAGATGCCCGACGATTTGAACACTCAATGTACGACGTTTTGCTAAATGACATGCCAATGGCCGATGTAGTGGAAGCTACTGGATTCGCGAACCTCTTCCTAGCCCCTGCGACACTGGATTTGGCGGGAGTCGAACAGGAACTTAGCGCCGTGATCTCAAGAGAAACTCGACTAAAGCGCTCTCTAGAGTCAGTTGACGGTGAATTTGATTACATTATGATCGACTGCCCACCTTCCTTGGGACTGATCACCATTAACGCCTTCTCCGCAGCTACTGATATCTTGGTTCCTGTACAGTCCGAGTTTTACGCTCTCGAAGGACTTAGCCAACTAACCAAGATTGTCGACTTGGTTCAGAAGAATTTAAACCCATCCTTGCGGATCTCTAAGGTGGTTTTGACCATGGCTACCGCCACCGCCCTGTCTGGGGACGTAGCGAAAGAGGTCCAAAAGGCCTTCCCCAATGAACTATGCAAAACGACCATTCCACGAACCGTTCGTTTGGCTGAAGCTCCATCCTTTGGACAACCAATTACGCAGTTTGACCCAGCTTCTAAGGGAGCCAAGGCCTATAAGGCATTAGCGGAGGAGATTGACAATGGCTAGAAAGCCCGGACTAGGAAAGGGCCTCGGAGCCCTCATTCCCGATGGGGGAGTGACCCCTGAGGGCGAGAATGACTCACCATACCGTCGAGTGTTAGTTAGTGCTGTCCGTCCAAACAAGTATCAGCCCCGACAGCACTTCGACGAGGAATCACTCGCCTCTCTAGCGGCTTCGATCAAAGAAATTGGAGTAATCCAACCAATTATTGTTCGCCCAGACGCCGACGACGAGGGTACTTTTGAGCTTATTGCTGGGGAGCGCCGCTGGCGTGCCTCACAGTTAGCTGGACTGGAAAGCATCCCGGTTCTGGTCGCCGACCAGGTGGACAACTTACTCTCACTGGAGCAAGCTGTTGTTGAAAACCTCCACCGCGAGGACCTCCACCCACTCGAAGAAGCCGCTGCCTATCAGCAATTGATTGATGAATTTAGCCTGATTCACGATCAAATTGCTAAGCGAGTGGGCAAGAGTCGCGCTTACATTACAAATACCTTACGGCTTTTGGCTCTCGGCGAGTCTGCTCAACTAGCCTTGGGTTCAGGAAAAATTTCGGCTGGTCACGCTCGCGCGCTACTTGCCATTTCGGACCCTGAAATGCAAACCAAGATGGTTCAGCGAGTCATTTCAGGTGAACTTTCCGTCCGTGACACTGAAGCGGCGGTTCGTACCTTACTCCAACCTAAAGATCCGAAGCCGGAAACCGCCACTCCTGGTACTTCCGCTCCTAAGCCGATTTTGCGACCAGTCCCAGATCCAGCGGTAGCTGAAATCGAGAACCTCTTTGAGGCATATCTTGACACCCGGGTCCATGTCGATCTTCGTGACTCGAAGACCGGCCGAATCGTGATTGATTTTGCGGATCTTGATGACCTCGAGAGAATCTATAAGGCAGTTGCTAAGCGCGGGCTGCATTAATCCTTCAACTAAACCTTCAGGTTGAAGTTATCCCCAAACTGTGCAGGAACTTGTGGTTAAACCATGCAATTTTCCTGATGAATCGCTATAACCCATAAATAGAGCCATTTTGAGGGTTTTATTGAGGGTGTTATCTGTGGATAACTTGGCGAAGAACCTCTTCAAATACGGTGACAACTGCGTGAACTTCCTGTTCAGACAGGTTGCCCTGTTCAATCACCAGGGCGGTCATTGGAGTTTCGCGTAAAACAGGCAAACTCATACCAGTTGTTTCGACGGCGATGTGCTGCTCTTCTAGAGCTGCCACCAACATTCGACCTAATTCTTCACCAGCCTGGGACTTGGCGAGATATCCCTGCCAAAAATGAATATGGAAGCCCTCAATCCCATCGAGCGGACTAAATAACAGGACTAGTCCCACCTGATTAGCAATTGCGACGCTCGTCAAGGTCTCGTGGTCTTGGTGGAGGGGGAGGGCCAGGGCTTGTGAAAGTCCAGTGGCGAGAGATCCGAATCCTCCGAGAAGTATCTCTCCGAAAATTCCTTCGGCACCGAGGTCGAATAGTGCTGTCACCGGGGTGCGGTCCTCGGTGGAAGCGGAAAGGCGAAGTATCTCATCGAAGGCTCTCCTGCTCAATACACCAGTGACCTCAAGCCCAGTATTTGTCTGAAACTCTTTCAGCGCAACTTCCGTCTTGGGGCCAAAAATACCATCGAGCCTTCCCGGATTGAAACCGAGGCGAGCGAGGCGAACCTGAAGGTTGGCAACATCTTCGCCCCGCAGAAAGGGCTTAGCGCAAAAGAGCAAGCGACTCCCTAGCGCCCATGAACCCTCGACGAGACGATCCCACGTGAGCGAGTCAACCACACCGGTCATAGGTAGGCCGCGGTCGTGTTGAAAGGCAGCCACTCGCTTCGAGGTAGCGGGGTCTATGTCTACCGGTGAAGAAGTCTGCCGACCAACGCCCTTCGAGGTCAAGTCCTTGAGCAGCGCTTGAACCTCGAGGGCGGTGGGCAAAACGAAAACTCCGACTTACAGACTGTCGGTAATCTCTTGGAGCATTGCACCCTTGGGCTTTGCACCAACCAAACGAGCGACGACTTCGCCGTCCTTGAAGAGCAAGAGGGTGGGAATGCTCATGACGGAGAACTTGGTGGCGGTAGCGACATTGGAGTCAACGTCGAGCTTGGCGATGGCGAACTTATCCGCCTGCTCGTCAGCCAATTCCTCGAGGATTGGGGCAATCATCTTGCAGGGGCCGCACCATTCGGCCCAGAAGTCCACCAAGATGGGCTTGTCAGATGACTTAACAACCTCGTCAAAAGTTGCGTCGGTGAGATGTGCGATTGTGGCCATGATTTCCTCCTAGCGGCCTCAGATGCCGCGAGTTCTATCGTAGCGACTAGTGAGAAAAACCTTGCGCTTCTAACCAGCGTTCGGCGTCAATCGCCGCCACACACCCAGAACCGGCTGACGTAATTGCCTGGCGGTACTCGTGGTCTTGAACATCGCCAGCGGCGAATAGTCCGTCGATGTTGGTGTACGAACCATGCATCGTCTTTACGTATCCTGCTTCATCTAGGTTCAGCGAGTCGGTAACCAAGGTTGTGTTCGGAATATGGCCAATTGCCACGAAGATTCCGGTGATGGGTAGAACTCGAGCTTCTCCGGTGACCGTATCTTCGAGACGAACCCCCTCAACACGCTCTTCACCTAATACTTCAGTGACCTTTGAATTCCAGGCGAACTTGATCTTTTCGTTGGCGAAAGCTCGTTCCTGCATAATTTTTGAGGCGCGCAAGGAGTCACGTCGGTGGATCAAGGTCACCGAAGAAGCGAAACGGGTCAAGAAGGTGGCCTCTTCAATAGCGGAGTCGCCACCACCCACTACCGCGATATCTTGACCGCGGAAGAAGAATCCGTCACAGGTTGCACAGGTGGAAAGTCCGTGGCTCAGCAATCGTTCCTCACCGGGAACATTCATCATGAGCGACCGTGCACCGGTGGCCAAAATCACCGAGTCAGCGCTGATGCTGGGCTCGACGTCATCGGTCAACCAGGCCTTGAAGGGGCGAGAGGTGGCATCAAGCTTCTGAACCTTCGTCACTCGCAAATCTGCGCCAAAGCGCTGGGCTTGGGCGCGCATGTTGGCCATAAGTTCAGGGCCAGTAATGCCCTCGGGGAAGCCAGGAAAGTTTTCAATCTCGGTGGTCAACATCAACTGGCCGCCAGGTTGATCGGTCGTGGAGGAAGGTTCGCCCTCAATCACGATTGGGTTCAATTGAGCGCGCGCGGTGTAAATCGCGGCGGTGAGTCCCGCGGGCCCAGAGCCAATAATGAGTACTCGAGTGTGAGTGGTCATGAACGCCGGCTCTTTCTTGATTGACGGAAGCGAAGAATAAACAGGCCAAGCAAAATAAACCAGGCCCCTATAGCTAGGTAGCTAAGCCACTGGTGAGAGGCGAAGAGGTAGGTGTCGACAAAACGAAAAAGACCAATGGTGAGAAAGATCATCGAAAAGAGGGCTAGAACAACCAGAATGATTGAGAAGGCCACCGCGCGAGAAATGATGGTCGCTGGACGGACAACCTTGCTCTGAACTTGGTCGACGGCGCTGTCTACGAAGCCCTCGGCTTTGTCAACAACCCGGTCCACCGAGTCTTTGGCCTTGGAGTATTTGCGCTCCATAAAGTCCTCGACAAATGATTCGGCCCACTGGCCCCAACGCGAAGACTGATTTTTGCTCACTACCAAAATTTAGTTGTTTAGTTCGTGTCGCGAATCCACGCGACACCAATAATTCCTGGACCACCGTGAGTGCCAACGGTTGATCCCATGTCAGCGACCACGAGTGGGAATTTGGTCGGAATGTCCGAAACTAGGTCAATGAGAGTCTGGGTATCGGCACACTGTGAGTGAATTACGGAAATTCTGCGAAGAGGACCTGCGTCACGCGCAACCTGGGCCAAAGTAGCGAGTGCTTTTGACCGAGTGCGGGCCTTACCCGCCTCAGCAACCACGCCTTCACGCAAGGCCACGATTGGCTTAATCGACAAAATCTGTCCAAGAAACGCCTTCGCCCCGCCCAGTCGACCACCCTTAATCAAGTGTTCCAAGGTGTCGATCGTCGCGATAACGCCGAGCTCGGGAACCAATTCATTTCCACGAGCCACAATTTCATCCATTGATTTACCGGCTTGAGCCATTTCGGCAAGCTCAATACATAACAGACCCTCGGACATGGTTACCGCACGAGTGTCGATAATCGAAATTGCGATTCGGTCCCTGACCGCTTCAGCCGCCAGAGTGGCCGATGAGAAAGTGGCCGACAATAGTGAGGTCAGGCATACCACGACCACGCCGTCGCACCCGTCAGCAATCGCTCGCTCGAAGGCCTCTTGAAAAGCGCCGGGCGAAGGCGCGGAGGTTTCGGGCAAGGTGGGCGACTGCGCGCACTTGGACCAGAATTCCTCTGGGGTTAGATTTCGGTCGAGAAACTCTTCGCTGCCAAATCGTATGGTGAGCGAGACGACATCGATACCAAGGCGCTCGGCTTCAGCCCGAGGCAGGTCACTGGCACTATCGGTAATTATGCGTACTGGCGCCATGGTGCTCCTTCGGGTGAGAGCCTTGGCGGCTCTGGCCAATTAAAAGTACTACGAGATAGACCAAAAACCCACCTATGGCCGAAGCCATAAATCGCTCAAAGAGACCAAGGCCAACCTGGGCGGTCATGGCCGAGTAGATAAAGGTCATGACAAAGAGTGAGCCAATGGACGCAATCAGCGAACGCCGCACGTGAACCGACCACAACTCCGACCAAATCGAAACGTGGTGTCGAGAGAGCACCAATAGGACCAAGAAGGCGCAGAGGGAATACGAAATAGCGACTGATCCCGTGAGTCCGGCCATTGAGTGGCGACCAATGGCGTACGCCAGGGCAATGTTCATGACATTTTCGATGGCGTAGAGAGCGAAGACCTCTTTGGCCCGCTGCATCGCCTGGAGTCCCCTAATTCCCAGTTGGAACACGGTAAATCCAGGCAGGCCTATGGCGAGAATCCTCAACACGGTCCCCGCCAAGAGGGGGTGACGGAGATCGGCGTGGTGCAACAACAGCGCCACTATCGGCGAACCCAAGACAACGAGCAAAAGGGTGCAGGGAATGATAATCACCAAGGATTGACGCATGCCAAATCGGAGACGTGAAGTGAAGGATTCAAAGTTTGATTCAGTAGCGAGACGTGCGAGTTGTGGAGTGAGGGACGAAATCACCGAGACCACCACTACTGCGTAGGGCATTTGCATAAAGCTCCAGCCGTAGGTGTAAGCAGACACCGGTCCACTCCCTCCCAGGGAAAAAGCAACAGCCAACACCACGTAGAGCGAAGCCTGATTGGCGAGGACGACGGCCAACGTCCACGCACCGAGTCGCCGAACCGCAGCGATGGCGGGGTCGGCGAAGTTAATTCGCAACCGAAGTCGATACAGGTCGGTGGCGCTGAGCGAGGGGAGCAGGCATAAAAACTGCAGGGCCACACCAAAGGTGGTGCCCACGCCGAGGTACATCAGGTGTTGGGTGGACGCAACTGACGACAGAGTCGGGTGAGGCTCCACTTGATGGAACCAAATTAGAACAGCGATGCAAACAATGTTGTTCACCACCGGGGTCCACGCGCCAGCGGTGAATCGGCTGCGTATGTTCAGTAGTGAGGTGGAGATTCCAATCACCCCATAAAAAAAGATTTGGGGTATGAACCATCGAAGTAACTGAACCGCGACATCACGCTGCATCCCGAGGTGGTGAGTAGCCCCGTGCTGCATGGAAGTAAATCCCTGGATGATCTGGGGAGCAACTATCCAGGCGGCAAACGAGGTACCGGCTAGGACTAGTAGCGCCCCAGTGACCACCGAAGAGATTGATTCCCAGGCGTCACGCTCACTGGCCACGGCGAGGCGCTCAACGAAGACCGGAATAAAGGTGGCTGAAGCCACTCCACCCAAAACAAGGTCAAAGACCATATTTGGCACGGTGTTGGCGAGGTTAAAGGCGTCGGCCAAGGGAGTGAATCCCAATACCCACGCCAGAACGAGCACTCGAAGGAGACCGGTGAGTCGCGAGGCGAGGGTGCCGCTGGCGAGCGACAGCACTCGAGAGCCGTGTGTACTCATGGGCGAAGTCGCTGTTGCTTATGGCGTCGCCAGGTGGTCCTGCTCCACCAGAGGGCCAGTACGAAGGCAGAGAGGAAGGTCAAGAGATACCCCGCGAGCGACGCACCCGCGAATCGAACCTGGATTACTTCGTGAGCAATGACAAACTGCCCGTCCTTGGTAAGTACATTGACTCGCAAGGTGAGCGACGATCCTCGCGTGTCAACCGCGGGGATGCGCAGAGACTTGGTTTGCGAATGAATTGTGACAAGTTGGGCTGAGCCCTTAGGGAAAGTGAGTCCACCCGCCGCCAATTGAATTTGGACGGTGAGTGGATAGTGCGCTTTGGAGAGCAGGGTAATAGGAATACTCGTGTGCCGTGAGGTCAAGGTGATACTCGAGGGGTCAATGCTCAGAAGTTTGAATTGGTGGCTGAGCGAAACTCCAACTTGGCTCAGTGCGGAATTTAACGCTTCGGGCGGACCACTCTGTTCGGCGTTTTCGAGTCGCTCCAACAAAGTCAGGCTCAACCAGGGGTAACTAATTGACTGATTAAATGAGCTCACTTCAGAAATGAGCTGATCGAGGTAGGCGAGAGAACTTTGATTCCACGGCGTGGTGGGATTGTCGAGTACGTATTGACTAGGGGATGCGCCGTTGGCCCCAATGCGAGCTGGTGAGAGGGCAGTGGAAAGTTGGGTGGCGGAGATGATTCGGTTTTTAGCCAGTCCGATCAACAGTTCATTTAAAAAATGAGAGTCAGCATGACGAGCATTGATTGGCACCACTACTGAGCGTTCCTCGGGAAAATTTGGTGCTTCGAAGTGCAGGAACGAAAGAAGCGCGAGTATTGCGTTGGCACGGCCGGCTGGACTCAGACCAGCCAAGCCCATGAGCTGATTAATAGGTCCAAAGGTTGGAATAGCAGTAATTGTCGGGGTTTGGACCAAGGTGAAAGGGGACCCCCAGGTGTAGGTCTGTGACGGTGGGGTGACTAAAGAGGTCTCGGCAATGACCGCTGAGCGCACGCCGGCCTTCGCGAATGCGTTGAGCGATGCTACTGAGGTTGTGCCCCGCAGGTACAGAGGCGCGTCAAGGTTCCGGTTGGCTGCGGCATAGAGAAACTCGTTAGTCAGATTGAGCTGTTGTTGAACTTGAGAATCCAACCCATTCGCCGACAGTTGACCAAAGTCGATTCGTGTCGAGGGGGTTGCCACCACTCGGTGCATGAGTGAATCAAGCGCAAGACGAAAGTCGTTGCGCACCGCGCGAGGGGCAAGTGAGAATCCCGCGAGGGCCTGGTAGTTGGTAGCGATGGTTATGGGACTCGTTGGATGTGTTGCCACTACCTTCAGTAGTGACTCGAGACGTTTGGAGTCGCTCACCGCACCAGCGTCCATCGTGAGAAGCGGAACAACGTCAACGGGGTGAAGAATTTTGCCGTTGGAAATAGTTGCTAACGCCCAGACTGAAACTTGTTGTTGCCCTTGTGATGCAAGGTATTGAATTGGGTAGACGCCGTCACAATACGATTTCGTACAGTTCAAGTGCAGATCGAGTGGTGCGGCGTTACAAGGTCCCCGGCCCACACTCTTTTGGCCCGATTGAAGAACGAGCAGTACCGATGTGACCCCTCCCTTGGTACAGCCCAGCTGGATGGTATTCGAGGTGCTGAGTTGGGGGGTTCCTGGGCCAGTACCAGAGGCGACCCCAATGAGTTGGGAGGTGCCCACGAGCGGCGGATAGAGAACCGCCTGGAGGGTGGACTGACCGGTGCGGGTGGAGGTGAAGGAGACGTCGAATCGGGCTATTCCATTCGAATTCATGGTCGCCACGGTGTCTTGGTGGTTCAAAACCAAGTCGAGAGTGGTCGCAGCCACGCTGACGTGCGGCCACGTGATCGTCGCGAGGCTCATGAGTACCACGCACAGCGCCCGCCACCAGGAAGAAAAACGGTGGAACATGCTTCACTAGGCTACAAGCGCACCGCTACCAAAGCGGTCGCATATTACCGTTGAGGGCAATGAATTTAAATGAAAACGCAATGACTCGCCTGAGCGAGATTGCGAAACTCTCCGCCCCGCTCGCCCGAGCCTTCGCCCAAGAGGGCTTCTCGCTGTACGCCGTCGGTGGTTGTGTGCGCGATGCTTTCATCGGAGCCGAGCTTGGCCCCGATATTGATTTCACGACCAACGCTCGCCCCGACGATATAGCTCGCATCATGCATCCTCTGTGCCAAGGCATGTGGGAACAAGGACGCGCCTTTGGCACCATTGGCGGAATCTTGAAAGAAACGGGCATTGAAGCCGAGGTCACCACCTTCCGTTCAGAAAAATACGTTGACCATTCACGCAAGCCCGCGGTGGAGTGGGGCGATTCTCTCGAAGCGGATCTCTCGCGTCGTGATTTCACTCTGAACGCGCTGGCCTTCGACGTCATTGCCGAGGTTTCGGATACTCCGGATGTGCAAAAGATTTTCGATTACTTCGGGGGGCTCGGAGACTTAGCCGAAGGTGTTCTTCGAACTCCGATTGATCCAGTCACTCTCTTCCGTGACGATCCCCTGCGCATGCTGCGAGCAGCGCGATTCTCTGCACGCTTCGCACTACAGATTGACGAGAAGGTTGAGGCCGCGGCCGTTGAAACTGCGAGCGAGTTAACTAAAGTTTCAGCCGAGCGTATCCGCGGTGAACTTGATTTACTCATGATGACCAAGCTTCCTTCAATTGGTCTCGACTTCATTACGCGCACCGGTCTCGCCGATCACTTTTTTCCAGAGTTGCCCGGACTGCAACTCGAGCAGGATCCAATCCATCAACACAAGGACGTTCTGCGCCACACGTGGGCCGTCGTCGATAAGACAAGTCCACGACTGGTGCTTCGCCTCGCCGCGCTCTTCCACGACATTGGTAAGCCCGTTACGCGCGCCATCACCTCAGAAGGGGTGACCTTCCGTTTCCACGAAGTTGTCGGGGCCAAGATGACCCGCAAGCGTATGAAGGAGCTCAAGTACTCCCAGGAGATGATTGACGATGTTTCCGAGCTCGTGGAACTTCACCTTCGGTTCCACACCTACAAACTGGGCTGGACCGATTCGGCGATTCGCCGATACGTAACCGACGCGGGACACCTACTCGAGGACTTGAATGAACTCACGCGATGCGATTGCACCACCCGAAACATGAGAAAAGCCAAAGAACTTTCGGCTCGGATGGATGAACTGGAAATCAGGATTGCGGACCTGCGCGAACGCGAAGACTTGGCGAAACTGCGGCCCGCACTCGACGGTACCGAAATTATGGCGATTCTGGAACTCACCCCTGGCCCAGCCATTAAGGGAGCCATCAACTTCCTCATGGAGATTCGTCTCAACGAAGGTGAAATTTCTAAAGCTGAAGCGACTCACCGCTTAAAAGAGTGGTGGGAAGAGTCGCACTAAATCGCCACTCCATGGTCAATTGAGTTCCCAATTGGGATTAGTTCTGAGCGTCCGTGGGTGAATGATCACCCATGCAATATTAAGGAACACTTGATGAGAAAAATTTTGAGCCTCGCGACTGTCGCGCTCACCGTCGGATCGTTGGTCCAATTTGGATGCACCGTTTCACCCGCTAGCGCCATGCAAACTCCCACGAGTTTCAATGTTGCTGGTTGGTCGGTCAACAGCGAATACATGAATCCAGCAATTCTTAAGCAGGTCAAGGCCGCCGAGCGCGTCATTGTGAGTACCGGAGCCAAGTCCGTAACGGTTACGCCCTACACCGATAACTACGGCCCACTGCTGTTCAACAAGTACATTGGCCACGCGCGCGCTTTCGCCGTAAAGCAATTCCTCTACTCGCTACTGAAGAAGGACAACGACCGCGGAGCAACAGTCACCATCGCTGCAACCACCGTTGCAGGCAAGCCGCGCACTCTGGCCGGTTTAGCCACAACACGCAAGTTAGTTATTAGCTACGTTGCCGGCGGTACCCTAACGGGTCTCATCACCGGTATTCCGAGAGCGGCTGATGCCACCAAGACAAGTATGCGGACAGAAGATAACGAGTTCGTATTTCCAACACTGAATGGTTGTGCTGCCACTCAAGCTTGCTATTGGGTTTCGAGCGTCACTGCACAGCTTGCAACTGGAGGGGCCACCTACACAGCAATCCTCAATCCCAATGTCGTTGATCGTGCTCCAACTTCATCTAATTATGAGTTATCAGGCGGTATTGCGTACTCGTTCACGAACCTACCGGCAGGTTCGTACTCCATTCAGGTGAATTTCGCAGGATTGGACTACAACTCAACCGCACCGGTTCGTGGAACTGCACCTAATACCTATGGCGAGTACACGATGTTTGCCGGAAACATCGGCGATGTACAGGTAAATGGTACGCCCGGAAGCGCATCTCGCATAAACGCCCCGTGGGACGACTGTCAAATCACCAGCATTTCAATCGAGACCGTCCCAGTTACTTTGGGCACTACATCGACAGTTCAATTGAACTCAAGGTTCTTTGACTACAACTGGTGCTGATCAAGGTAACGAAAACAAAAGATGCCCGGTGCAATCGCACCGGGCATCTTTGATTAAAAGCTTCTTATGGCCAGACGGGGTTGTCGGCGCCCTTATCGGCAAACTCTTCTACTGCGTTGTGCGCAATATCGTCGTGGAGCTGAATCGGTGGGCTCTTCATGAAGTACGCCGATGGAGCGATGATTGGTCCACCAATACCGCGGTCCAGCGCAACCTTGGCGCAACGAACAGCGTCGATGATGACACCCGCTGAGTTGGGGGAGTCCCACACCTCGAGCTTGAGTTCAACATTCAACGGAACGTTTCCGAAGTTGCGTCCCTCCATGCGGATGTAGGCCCACTTGCGGTCTTCCAACCATGGCACGTGGTCGCTCGGTCCGATGTGGACGGTGCCCTCTTCCATGTGCGAGATCTCGAGCTGGCTAGTAACGGCCTGAGTCTTTGAGATCTTCTTTGACTCGAGGCGGTCACGGTCGAGCATGTTCTTGAAGTCCATGTTTCCACCAACGTTGAGCTGGTAGGTACGGTCGAGAGTCAGACCACGGTCTTCGAACAAACGGGCCAAGACGCGGTGGGTAATAGTGGCGCCCACCTGGCTCTTGATGTCGTCGCCAATGATTGGCACCTTGGCGTCGGTGAACTTCTTGGCCCAGACGGGGTCTGAGGCAATGAAGACGGGGATTGCGTTGACAAATGCCACACCGGCGTCCAAAGCGGCCTGAGCGTAGTAACGCTGGGCCTCTTCGGAACCTACGGGGAGGTAGGAAACCAAGACATCGGCCTTGGCGTCACGGAGTGCTTGGGCGACGTCGACTGCTTCAGCGGGCGACTCTTCGATGGCGGCGCGGTAGTACTTGTTAAGTCCGTCCATAGTTGGCCCACGTTGCACCAAGACACCGAGTGATGGCACATCGGCGAACTTGATGGTGTTGTTTTGTCCACCCCAGATGGCCTTGGATAGGTCCTGTCCAACTTTGGAGGCATCGACGTCAAAGGCGGCGACGAACTCTAAGTCACGGACGTGGTACCCACCAAGAACGACGTGCATCAAACCAGGAACGTGGTCCTCCGGCTTGGCGTCCTTGTAAAAGGTCACACCTTGGATTAATGAATTGGCACAGTTACCCATACCAGCGATGGCGACACGAATGTTTCCCATAGCTTCCTTCCTACTTCGCTTCTTCGGCGAAGGATTGTTGATTATTGCGTTCGGCGGACAACATGGAATCGATCCAGTTGATGTCCAACTCGACACCCTGCGCGGCGTGTGACATCACACTTCGCGCATACGGGTCGAGGCTTTCGTTATGCGAACCGGCCTGAACTTCGGCGAGTCGCTCCACGAGGTCAGCGCGGCGACGCTCTAAGAGGCGCACGCGCATAGAAGGGGTCAGGTAGCGATAGAGCGCTACGCGAAGAGAAAAAGTCTTGGAGTCGTCCAGGGTCGAGGGATCTTCGAGCAAGGAGGCAAATTGCTCACGCCCGCGCTCGGTAATCGAATAGACCTTGCGGCCACGGCGCCCGCCCGATTGAGTGGCGCGCAGAGCGCGCAAACTGGCTCGTTCGCCCGAGAGCGAACCGGTCGACAACGTCGAGCTCTTGGTGCTCGGCACGCTGACGGCCACGACTTCGCCGTGGCGCTCGAGGCGAGCGAGGGCGGGGTAGATCGAACCAAAGGAAACATTGGCGCCAAAGCCCAGACGGTCACGCAATTGGGTACGGATTTCGTAACCGTGGTGGTCACGCTCCATTAGGAGTCCCAGGATGGCGATGTCGAGCATATGAAACATAGTATCAGTTCGATATATCGATGACAACATAAATTACAACCTTGAAACTTAGGCCAAGTGGCCCGAACTGCCAAGCGGGTAGCCTCAAACCAATGAAAGGCAAAGGTAGATCCACCACCGCGGTTAGTGCCGTCGTCGAGTTCGGGCTCGTCCGTCATTCTCTGCTCGCGAGCCTTGCCTCGGGACAGATCCAAAAAGATGACATCTGTGATGCCCACCCTGAGCTCCTTCGCGCCGCGAAAAATGTCGGTCGATCGACCAAAGAGAACTGCCCAGTTTGTGACGAGAATGAACTCGTCGAGGTGACCTACGTCTTCGGTGCTCGACTTCCCGCCGGTGGCACCTGCCCTCACACTCGTGCTGAGTTGCTCGCTCTCGAACGCCGTGCCGATCCAGTTCTTTGTTACGCCGTCGAAGTCTGCACCAAGTGTCACTTCCACCACCTCGCACGAAAGTGGCAGGCCGGTGGTGTGAAGCAAACGAAGCCGGTGCCGAAAAAAGCCAGTCGATGAAACTCACTTCACCTCAAATTGCTAAACACAAAGTTTCAAGTGGTGCGACACCTCTCGTAATGGTCACCGCTTACGACGAGCCCAGTGCGCGATTCGTTGAACAGTCCGGTGCCGATCTTTTGTTGGTAGGCGACTCGCTAGCCAACGTGGTGCTTGGTCACGAAGACACGTTGCACGTAACCGTTCGCCAAATGTGCCATCACATTGCTGCCGCCCGCCAGGGTGCACCAAATACTCACATCGTTGGTGACATGCCCTGGATGAGTTACCACACCAATCCCACCGACGCTGTTCGTGCAGCTGCAGCAATTATTCGCGCGGGTGCCGACTCGGTGAAGCTCGAAGGTGGTCGTATTCGCGCTGAAGCAATCACGGCCATATTGAGTGCCGAAATTCCGGTTATGGGCCATCTCGGATTAACGCCACAAAGTGTGATGAAGTTCGGTGGGTTCAAAGTTCAAGGTCGTGACGACAAAGCCGCTCAGGAGCTTGTCCTTGACGCAAAGGCGATTGCTGATCTTGGAGTCTTCGCCATTGTTGTCGAAGGCGTCCCCGCGGAGTTGGGTACAGAAATAACCGCTGCGGTACCGGTCCCAGTGATTGGCATCGGGGCTGGCCCAGCGACCGATGGTCAGGTGTTGGTTTTTCATGACCTGCTGGGCCTGGGTAATAGAAAGACGGCCAAGTTCGTTCGACAGTATTTAAACGGTGGCGAACTGATGACAGAAGCTCTCAAGAACTTTGGAAATGACGTTAGGAATGGCCACTTCCCGAATTCGTCGGAGTACTACGAGTAGGGGCTTTTCAAGTGAGTCTTGAGGTTTTTAATGAATCCTCCAACGAAGCATGACCGGCAGCCTCAAATTGTCCAAATAAACGTCCTTTTTGTTCAAATAGATTCCCCCATGGTTCCAGAGGAATAAAGCCAATTGGAATACTGGTGGAGCCTTCGGTACAATAGAAATCCCACAAATGTGGGGAAGCACAGCAAACCCTGCTCGTAGTCCTACGAGCCCACCGCGCAAGCGGCGGACCAGAGGGAAAGGACAGTGGCCATGAGGCCTTATGAATCAATGATTGTCTTCGACACGACCGTCGACGCACAATCCATCCAAGTAGCACTCGACCGTGCGCTCGAGACCATCAAAAACAATGGTGGAACTCCTGGTGCTCTCGACCGTTGGGGCAAGCGCCCCTTGGCGTACGAGATCAACAAGCGCAAGGAGGGTTACTACGTACTCGCAGAGTTCACCGGAACCCCAACTACCGTTGCCGAGCTCGACCGTATTCTTACGCTGTCGGACGAGGTCATGCGCTTCAAGATTCTTCGTCGAATCGCGAAGGCTCCGGCTCGTGTCACGGCACAGGCCTAACTTTCGCTTAGCGAAACTAGGAGAATAGTTATGGCAGATAACCAAATTACCGTCGTTGGGAATATCACCCGCGACCCTGAACTCAAGTTCTTGACCTCCGGCAACGCCGCAATGAAGTTTTCCATTGCGGTTAGTCGTCGTTGGCAGAACCGCCAGACTCAGGAGTGGGAGGAGAAGACCTCTTACTTCGACGTCCAGGCCTACGGATCACTCGCCGAAAACTGTGCGAACTCATTGCAAAAGGGCACCCGCGTTATTGTGTCCGGCCGCATGGAGCAACGCACCTGGGAGACCGAGAGTGGCGACAAGCGCTCGGCCTTCGAGATCAGTGCCGACGAGATTGCCCCTTCGCTGAAGTGGGCTACCGCCGTAGTTACCCGCACCCCCCGTGCGGAAGGAAGTGGCTTCTCAGCTCCCGCTGAGCGACCAACCTCCAGCCGCCCACAAGAATCAACCCCTACCTACGCTTTTGATGAGGAGCCCTTTTAATGCCACGTCGTAATATGCCCGAGCCGCCTAAGCGCGCTCCCAAGATGGACCCACGCCGTGGGCTGAAGAAGAAGCCTTGTGCTTTCTGCCAGCACGGTGTAGCCACAGTTGACTACAAGGACTTGGCCCAGTTGCGCAAGTACATCTCAGACCGCGGCAAGATCCGTGGCCGCAAGGTGTCGGGCAACTGCCAGCAGCACCAGCGCGACGTAACCGACGCCATTAAGACGGCTCGTGAACTCGCACTGTTGCCCTACACTCAGCGCACCGTCACCGAGAAGCGTGGTGGCCGTGGTGGTCGCGACGACCGTCGCCCCCGTGGTGACCGTGACAAGGAAGAGGCGACCTTGGCAGACGTTGTTGGTGACGATGGCGCCGTGATTTCACAGCGCGAAGTCCTTGAAGACGCCAGCGTCGTAGCGGCTGACTTTGAAGCCGCCGCCGAACTCGAAGAGGCAGAAGCAGTTGCCGAGGAGGTTAAATAATGAAGGTGCTACTCCGTGCAGATATCAAGGGAATCGGACGTCGTGGTGACATTGTTCAGGTCAAGCCTGGATACGCCCGCAACTTCCTTCTTCCCAAGGGTTCGGCAGTTATTGCCACCGACGCCACCGAAACACAGTCAGCCGCCATGCGCAAGGCTCGCGATCTTCGCGACCAGGCCAGCCGCGCTGCTGCTGAAGTGCAAAAGGGCGAGCTCGAGAAGGCGACCATTGTGGTGGCTGCTCGCGCCGGTGCCAACGACCGCCTCTTTGGTTCAGTAACCGAAGCCGACATCGTGAATGCCATCCGCACCGCGACCAACATCTCCCTTGACCGCCACGCCATTGTTATGGCCGAGCACCTCAAGGAACTGGGCAAGGCCCAGGTTAAGGTGAACCTCTTTGACGGCGTTATTGCCGGCATTGAAGTTGAGGTCGTTGCGAAGTAGTTTTCGCCTATTTTTGAATCAAGGCGCACCGCAAGGTGCGCCTTTTTTCATGCCCTTTATCCACAGGCTTTTCCCCACGTTGTTGCTCTTGCGTCACACAGGCAAAGTAGACAACCTTTGAGGTACTTATGAGCGACATTGACGACCGATCCAACCGACCACCCCAGGGCACACCCCGCGTACCCCCATCGGTAATCGAGGCCGAAGAGTCACTGCTGGGCGCAATGATTCTCAGTGCTGACGCGATTGCCATGGCCTACGAAGCTGTTCGCGCCGAAGACTTCTACCGCCCGCTGAACGGGCAAATCTTTTCCGCGATCACTACGTTGTGGACGAGCGGTGAGCCGGTTGACTACGTCACCGTGCAGAACCAAATAGCTGAACACGGAGCAATACCCGTAGAGCTCTCAGTGCTGACGGCGCTCTCGATGAATACCGGTAATCCAGCTAACGCGTTGCAGTACGCAAACCTGGTTCGAGAAAAGTCTCAGCAACGCAAACTAATCAGCGTGGCGAGTGAAATCGTTGACGAGGCCTATAAGCCAACTGACGACGTCGACATGTTGATCGACCACGCCGAAGCACGCATTAACGCCATTACCGACGCTCGTGGATTCGACACTGTTTCACACATCAGTGACCTGTTGATGAATGAGGCCAACATTCTTGAGATTCGAGGTGAGACTCGTGGCGAGTTCAATGGCGTGACCACCGGGTACCACGCCCTTGACAAACTCGTCCAAGGTTTGCAGCCGGGATCGATGAACATCCTCGGTGCTCGCCCGGGTGCTGGTAAGACCGCGTTCGCGTTAGGAATTCTGACCCACGTCGGTGCGGTCGTGAAGCGTCCGGCGCTGTTCTTCTCCCTCGAAATGAGTCGACAGGAGATCACCGAAAGAATTCTGGCCTCCACGGGGCGTATTAATTCGACCAAGTTGCGCACGGGCGACCTAAATGAAGCAGACTGGAATCGCACACACGATGCCTTTACGTACCTGGGTGGAGCGCAGATTTTCATCGACGACAACCCGGGTCTCACCACTATGGACGTGCGAGCACGAGCGCGGCGCATCAAACAACAACAGGGCGATTTAGGAATCGTGGTTATTGATTACCTCCAACTAATGTCTTCTCGCGGTCGATACGAAAGTCGCCAAACCGAGGTCGCCGACATGAGTCGTAACTTGAAGATGCTGGCTCGTGAACTTGAAACCCCGGTGTTGGCACTCTCTCAGTTGTCTCGTAAGGCCGAAGAGCGCCAAGAGAAGAAACCCTTGATGTCGGACTTGCGTGAATCGGGTTCGTTGGAACAGGACGCGGACATTGTTATGTTCATCCACCGTGCTGAGATGTGGGGCCAATCGGTCGATAACGCCTCTAAGGGCGAGGCGGAAATCATCGTCGGAAAGAACCGTAACGGAGAAACTGGTTCGGCCTTCTTGAACTGGCGTCCAGAATTTACGCGCTTCGACAACATCGCTGAGGCTCAGATTTAATTCCACCAACAAAAAACCAGGAGCGGATGCTCCTGGTTTTTGTGCCCTCCTCGCTGCAACGAGTTGGACGTCTATGAGAAGAACTACGAGAGGGGATCTCGAGTTAGGCGCTCGTGGCGACCAATTCTTCTTGTTTGTTCTTGGCGCGGTCTTCGCTCTCGAGAATAAGTGCCACCGCTGGCGCCCCCAGTGCGATTCCTACTCCGACAACTACGAGTACTGCTGATAGTGCTACAACCAACATTTGATGCTCCTTTCACTAGGTTGATGTCAACTAGTTAACTCACCGAGTTCAAGAAGAAATCATGAAGATTTCTAATGAAAGATAAGAAATTGGGCCTTTTTTAAGAGGTTGCTAAACGCCAAATTAAAAGTTTCCAAATGGAGACGACAAATATCCTCTAGCGTGTTTTTGTGACTTCGCTCTATGAACTCTCCCGCGAAGAACTCGGCAGCCAGCTTTCGGGCGAGCCCAAGTATCGAGTCGATCAATTGTGGCAAGGACTCTGGAGCGAATCGTTACCGGCGAGTGAAATTACAACTCTGCCGAAGTCACTGCGAGAAAAACTTCAGACAGAATTTCCGCCCACTCTTGAAATTGCCAATGACGTCGAGACCGATCGCGGAGCCACCCGCAAGTGGGTCTTCCGGCTTCATGACGGTGCAACTATCGAAACCGTGTTGATGAATTATGACGATCGCGTTACCGTGTGCGTCTCTTCGCAGGCGGGTTGCGCCATGGGGTGCACCTTTTGCGCGACCGGACAGGCGGGGTTCTCTCGTCACTTAACGGTCAGCGAAGTAGTGGAGCAGGTCATGTTCGCTGCGCGCACGGCCGCACCACGCAGACTGTCCAACGTCGTGTTTATGGGCATGGGCGAGCCGTTGGCTAATTACAACGTCACCGTTGAGGTATTACGTCGATTGCATGAATTCAAGGGAATGTCCGCTCGACACCTCACCGTTTCGACAGTTGGGGTTGCTCCCGCTATTGAGCGACTCGCCGCTGAGGGATTGCCGCTTACCTTGGCCGTTTCTTTGCACGCGGCGAACAACAAAACTCGAGATGAGCTAGTGCCCCTCAACAAGCGATACCCACTCGAGCGGTTGAATGCTGCGTGCGAAAAGTGGATTGATACCACCGGCCGCCGCTTGAGTTTTGAGTGGGCGCTCATTGACGGGGTCAATGACACCGACCAAGCAATGGATGAACTCGCCGACTTTGCGTTGCCCTTAAACGCACACGTGAATTTGATTCCACTGAATCCCACTCCGGGGTACCTCGTTATGGGCTCCAGTTTGCAGCGAGTCATGGAATTTCGTGATGGTCTCGAAGGACAAGGGGTAAACGCAACTGTGCGCTCCACTCGTGGACGCTCGATCGCTGCGGCTTGTGGACAACTGGCGTCGGTGACTAACGGCAAACGTCGATCGGTGACAATTCGCGATAAGGAAGAGTCCTAAGCCTCTGTAATTTAAGAGTGACTGGTAGCCTTTTTTTATGGTCAAGCTAATTTCACGTCTTTCTCGCGTTTCTCGCTCGACGTGGTTGGTGCTCGGGACCTATCTCTTTCTCTCACTCTTTGCCGCCTGGGGTACTTGGATTCACGGTCCAACCACCTACCTGCCAAGTGGCATGGGTGGCGACGGGGGCCAATTCATTTGGTTCTTGAAGTGGATTCCTTACGCGATTGTTCACGGGCTTAACCCGAATCAGAGCATGTATCTGAACATGCCTCACGGCGTAACACTGGCCAGCTTGACCTCAATGCCATTGTTGGGACTATTGATGTCGCCAATCACGCTCACCTTTGGTGCGGCGTTGAGTTACAACATCCTCGCGGCCCTCGCCTTCTTTGGCTCGGCCACCTCGGCCTATTTTGTCGCCAAGCGTTGGGTGGAGTGGAAACCCGCTCGGTACTTCGCGGGTCTTATTTTTGGCTTCTCCCCCTACGTCGTGGGGCAAAACACCGGACATATTTTTCTCACCACTGGAGTCGCTTTTCCGATCCTCCTGTTGTGTTTTGACGAGCTCTGTAACCGTCAAGAGTGGAGCAAAAAGAAACTCGCAGCGATCCTCGCCATTGCGGTGGTGTTTGAAATTGGTGTCTCCATTGAACTCTTGGCCGACGCCGTAGTCGTGATTGGAATTACAGCGATTGGTATTGCACTCGTCAAGCGAAAAGAAGCCCTGGCGAAGTGGCCATACATTCGAAGTGTCTTGCCGTGGTTGGCGTTATACGCCGGCCCCTTCGTGCTCGGCTACTGCTTGTTGTACCTTCAAGGAGCCGGACTCGGGGCTGCTCGTGAACCGCTCACGGTGGCCAATTTGTCGGCTGACCTCGCGACATTTATTTTGCCGGGCGCCAATCAGTTGTTTCACTGGGGAATTCACGCCTCGGGTGATAACTACGTGAACTTCACCGTGAGTAGTGGAAATCACCCTGACTTTGTGGAAAACGGCGCTTACGTGGGGTTGCCGTTGCTCTTGTTGCTCGGGATCAGCATCAAACTCCTGTGGAACAAAAAATTTGTTCGCTATATGGTGAGCGCTCTTGGCGTGAGTGTCATCATTGCGCTTGGCGCCTATCTGCGTATCGGTGGACATAAGACGCCATTGATTCTGCCTTTTTTCTTCATGTCTCGGCATAAGGCCGTCTTCTTCAACTCAATGATTGCTATTCGCTACATGGATTTTGCGTTCTTGATTATTGGATTGCTAGTCGCGGCTGGATTAGACGAAATGCGCAAGCGTTACCGCTTGCGTTCAAAACAGTTTGGATTAGCCGCTGCCGCGGTGATTCTGACTGTATTAACGCTGCTGCCTCCGTGGCCACTCAATGGCTCCAAGATTGCTCTACCAGCTTGGTTCAACTCTAGAAATCTCAGTCACGTGCCGGTGCGCTCAACCCTGCTGACCTTTCCCATGGCTCACGATGGTACGGGCTGGCCCATGATGTGGCAAGCACTGAGCGATTTCAAGTTCAACATTCCTGGGGCTGAAGCCGGGGGACAGGCCATTAACTCAGCTCCGTTGTTACTGGACCTCAACGCCTGTCAAGCATTGGTTCCTGGAGCGAATGTGGCCTTTCAGCCAACGTACGCCGCCGACAGGGCGGACATGAAGAGTTGGCACGTGCGCACGATTGTGGCTCCCGACTCGCCACTTTCAACTCAGCAAATTGGATGTGCGGTCTCGCTCTTTACCCGAATAACGGGCAAGCCCCCAATCAAGCAAGACCACGCATTCGTGTGGTTGAACTTGCCCTACTAGAGGTGTTCGTCAAAGAGCGCTGAAGTTTTTGCGAAGCGCCGAGCAAACCGTGGATAGAGCTTTTTAAGCTTCATGGCCTGCTTTTCCAAGATCCACCAACTGAGATAACCCGCGAGAACGGCGAAACCCACGCTCATCCCAATGTACAGATAGGAGCCGACCTTGGGGGAGAAGCCACTGAGGTGGTTCCAGCCATATTCGGCGAGCAGCATCTGAATGGGAAAGGCGTAAACGTAGGTTCCGTAACTTGGGTCGCCCCACCGCTCGAAAGCACTGACCTTTATTCGCGTAACCCACCAAACGAGGAGGTAGCCAAAGGCGGGAACGCCGACGAGTTCAAAGCCGTGGTGACGCAGGGTGAGAATCATTAAGCCAAAGGCGGCGATTGCGTAGCGATCATCCAAGGGAACGACTTCGCGATACAACCACACGGTTGCACCGAGGAAAAACATAAAGAACCAAGCGGTCGCTGAGGGTGAAATTGGAAACAGTAGAGGTGGGGAAGTTGGCAAGAGCAACTTAACGATATTCAAGATGAAGAAGAACAGCGCCATACCGGCAACGAACTGACGTCGCTTTAACAATCCCAAAAATCCCAGGACGCCCACAATCACGTAACACTTGACTTCGTAGATCAACGTCCAGAGGGAACCGTTCCAGGCGGTCACCGCCCCACTCTTAGCAAAGGGGGTGCCCGAGAGCAAGTGGCCAATGTTCCACTGATTTATGTTGATCAGTGCATTTGAGCTTAAGTAGTGCCACGGTGAATCTTGGGTGATGCTCCAGTAGCTAGCGAAGGTGTGGTGTTCATGAACCCAAGCGAGGGGGGCAAAAACTAGGGCCACGAGGGCTAACGATGCCCAGAAGGCGGGGAGAATGCGTAAGGCGCGGCGCCAAGCGAATGACAGAAAGTTCTTCGTGGATTCATAACTGCGAGTAATAAGAATTCCACTCAAAATAAAGAAGCCGTCCACGGCCAAAGCCCCCGCATCAATCTGCCCACGGGAAAGATGAACTAATGGCTCACTGAAGGAAATATGGCCGAGGGGAAAAGAATGCGAAGCGACAACCGCAATCGCCAATAAGAAGCGAGAAAGTGTTAGCGCATTGTCCTTGGGATCAAAGAGTTCCCCGAAGGTGCCACGTTGTAACGACAAGGATTTCAACAACGGCCCCTCAACTTTGGCGTAGCGATGTTCGTGGAAAAACTATACAACAGCGTCTTTGTGATCTTTGGTCTGACGCCATAATTCGGGTCGCCACTTTGTCAAAGCGAAGACACCAACAATGCATGCGAGACCTCCTGAAACAATTGATATTTCAGTTGTAAAGAGTGAGGCAATGATTCCGGACTCCGCGTCCCCCAGGCGCGGTCCACCGGTAACTACCGCCATTTGTATCGAAGAGACTCTCGTTCGGAACTCATCGGTGATGGCCCCTTGCAGCAAGACGTTTCGCAGGACCGTTGAAATTACATCCATCGCACCGGCGACCGCCAAGCACACCAGTCCAATCCAAACGGTATGGACGAGACCAAAGAGCGCCATCGCCGCACCCCACCCAATTACCGCCAGAGCGATTAATCGACCAGGCCGCGTCACGTGCTGGAGCCAACCAGTCACTAGAGCCATGAGTACCGCGCCAACACCTGGCGCCGAATAAAGCAGTCCAAGTACCTGCGGACCAGCATGGTAGAGGCCAAGGGCAACCGCGGGGAAGAGGGCGCGAGGAAGTCCAAAGAAGTTCGCGTTGAGGTCAACAAGATAGATTGCTTGCGCTAATCGATGGTGTCGAATGTACCCAAAGCCATTGGCGATAGCGCGAAAAAGTCCGTGGGCGGAACCTGTCTTGGTCGTCGCAATCGGAGTCATGAACACGGTCGCGACGGCGAGCAGCACGAAGGTCAGTGCGTCGATGTAGTACAGATTCGAAACGCTGGCGAGGGCCAACAAAAATCCAGCGAGAGCGGGGCCAGCAATGGTGCCAACGTTGATCGATAGCTGCATCAAGCCGTAGGCGGCGGGTAATTTATCCTGACCGACGTAATACGGAATAGCGGCACTGCGTAGCGGTCCCGAAAACCCACCGACACCAGCCCACAATGCGGCCAGCGCGATGAGCACCCACAAGGAGTGACTGTTGTGACTGGCGTTTAACGCGAGGCCAATCGAGATCGCCGCCATCACCAAGGTTGAATAGCCAAAGAGGGCGCGCTTGTCGAAGCGGTCACCGTAAGCACCTCCAGCTAGGGCGCCGAAGATTAGAAAGGGCAATTGAATCAGACTGGCGAGACCGACCCACAAACTTGAGTGGGTGTCTCGATACACCTGGTAAGGGACGGCGACCAAAGTCAGGTTGGAACCCACGAGAGAGACGAATTGACCTAGGTAGAGGAGTCTGAAGTTACGGTTGCTCCGTAGTGGCCCGAGGTCAAGGAAAAGTTTGGCCATTTCTTTCAGCCTAAGGGCGTAGAGGGCTTACTCGTGGGTACAAAGTTCGCTGGCGCCACGGGTTAGGGAGCGGTGTAAAGTGTCCTTCGGGGGATAGCGACCAAGGAGTGTCGATGATCGACGAGGAGCTAGTCCAGCTACTTACACCAGAGGGTGAACGAGTTGTTCACCCTGAGTACGAATCAACATTGAGCGGAGAAGAGATCTTTGGTCTCTACCGCGATATGACGATTGTTCGCCGACTCTGTAACGAGTCCACCTCTTTGCAACGACAAGGTCAGCTTGCGTTGTGGGCACCAATCCAGGGCCAAGAGGCGTGTCAGATCGGGCCGGGCCGTGCGCTCGCGCCAATGGACTTCACCTTCCCCACCTACCGTGAACACGGCATTGCCTGGTGCCGCGGTGTTGAGCCCAAAGAGATGCTTCGCCTATTCCGTGCGGTGTCTAACGGTGGCTGGGATCCGTACAAGTATCGCCACTCAGTGCCCACCATCGTGCTCGGTAACCAAGCTCTGAACGCTGTGGGTTACGCCATGGGTATTCAACGCGACGGTGCAGAAGAGGCCGTGCTCACCTTCTTCGGAGACGGTGCGTCATCCCAGGGAGACGTTCTCGAATCGTTCGTCTGGGCGGCGTCATTCAACGCCCCAGTAGTTTTCTTGTGCCAGAACAACCAGTGGGGTATCTCAACTCCAATGTCGGTTCAGTCCAAGATTCCTCTCTACCACCGTGCCCACGGTTTCGGCTTCCCCGGAATTCGCGTGGACGGAAATGACGTCCTCGCTATGTACGAAGTCTCGAAGCGTGCGTTGGAGAATGCCCGCGTCGGTGGTGGCCCAACTTTGATTGAGGCCTACACCTACCGTCTGGGTGCTCACACCACCTCCGACGACCCAACTCGGTACCGTATTGACGCCGAAGTAGAAGTGTGGCGTCACCGCGACCCCATTGAGCGCGTGAAGTCTCTTTTGGTTCACGAGTACAAGATGAAGCAGGCGCGCTTTGACGAGGTTGCTGAAGAGGCCGAGAAGCTCGCCCTGCAATTACGCGAGGATGTTCTGGCGATGGACCGACCAGACCCCCTCTCGATGTTTGACAACGTCTACGCCGACTTCCACCCACTTATTGAAGAGGGCCGTCAAGAGATGATTGACCTCGGTGTTACCGGAGGTGCCCACTAATGGCCACGAAGACTATGACTATGGCCAAGGCCCTCAATGAGGGGTTGCGCCGTGCGATGGAAGAGAACAAGAAGGTTCTCTTGATTGGTGAAGACATCGGAAAGCTCGGCGGGGTATTCCGCATTACCGACGGACTCCAAAAGGACTTCGGTGAAGACCGAGTAATTGACGCCCCCTTGGCCGAATCGGCCATCGTGGGAACCTCAGTCGGTCTCGCCATTCGTGGCTATCGCCCCGTGGTTGAAATGCAGTTCGATGGATTCGTCTATCCCGCTTTCGACCAGATTGTCTCCCAGGTGGCCAAGCTGCGCAAGCGCTCCGATGGTCGTTACACCATGGGCATGGTTATCCGCCTGCCCTTCCAGGGTGGCATTGGTGCAATTGAGCACCACTCCGAAAGCCCCGAGGGGTACTTCGCCGCTACGGCGGGACTTCGAGTTGTGTCCTGCTCGACCCCGAACGACGCCTACTGGATGATCCAAGAGTCCATCAAGCACGATGACCCGGTTATCTTTTGCGAGCCGAAGAGTCGCTACTGGGAAAAAGGCGAAGTTGACCTCGACAATCCACCAGCGAACATCTTTGACGCCGTGGTTCGTCGTGAAGGCACCGACGTCACCGTTATTGCCTACGGCGCAACGGTGAAGACCGCACTTCGTGCGGCTGACACCGCGGCGGTGGAAGGCACTTCAGTGGAGGTTATTGATCTTCGTGGACTATCGCCCTTCGACTCCGCCACTCTCGAAACGTCGGTGAAAAAGACGGGACGCGTGGTGTTTGTTCAAGAAGCCCCGCTCACTGCTTCCATTGGTAGCGACATCATTCGCCAACTCACCGAGAAGTGCTTCTACTCACTGCAAGCGCCCGGACTCGTCGTTGGCGGATATCACGTGCCCTACCCACCAACTCGAATCGAAGAGGACTACCGTCCGACCGTTGACCGTATTCTTGACGGTGTAGACCGAGTGATTGGATTTGGTTCATGAGTCAAGAAATTTTTCTCCTCCCCGATGTTGGTGAAGGGCTCATCGAAGCCGAAATTGTTTCGTGGAAGGTCGCCGTTGGTGACACCGTAGTTTTGAACCAGCCATTGTGCGACGTCGAAACTGCCAAAGCCACCGTTGAATTGCCTAGTCCCTACGCCGGAGTGGTTGTTACTCTGCACGGCAATCCTGGGGACATGATGGAGGTCCACAAACCTCTGATTACTTTCGAAGTTGGCGGAGATGGATCTGCGCCAGCCGCCGCGCCAGCCGCCGCCGCGCCGGTGGTCGAAGAACCCAAGGTTTCGAACTCCACTGAAGGTCGTGAGGCCGTTCTCGTTGGTTACGGTGTGGCAAACGAAGACGGATTGGCAACTCGCAAGAACCGCCGCTCCTCATCGGCAACCGCCCCCGTATCGACAGCTCCTGCTGCGCCGATCACCTCGGGACCGGTTCGCACGACACCACCGGTTCGCCTGTTGGCCAAGCAAAATGGTTTAGACCTGGCAACGGTTCCAGGAACCGGTCGAGATGGAATCATTACTCGCGCCGACGTCGAGCGTGCATTGCAAGGTGGGGGTACATCCGTTGTCGCCGCTCCTCGTAAGGCGAGCACTCCAAAGACGGGACCACTGCAGCCAACTCGATTCGTTGGAAACGATCTGGCCCCGTGGGCTACCGGTCCCAAGGAAGAGAGAATTCCTGCCAAGGGAGTTCTCAAAGCGATGGCCGAAGCAATGGTGCTATCAAAGACCACGATTCCTCACGCTGGGGTTTGGCTCAAGGTTGATGCCACCAAGACGATGGAGTTGATTGCTGGACTGAAGCAGCAACCAAGTCTCGAAGGCATTCGCCTTTCGCCGTTGACCGTTATCGCCCTGGCGGTAACTGACGCAGCGCGACACTTCCCGGGAATCAACTCGCACTGGGATGATGGAACCAAGGAAGTGGTTATCAAGCGCTCGATGAATTTGGGCATAGCCGCAGATACCAACAAGGGCCTTATTGTTCCAAACATCAAGGAAGCCGACAAGTTGGATCTTGTGGGTATGGCTCAAGAGCTCAACGTATTGGTGGACAAGGTTCGTGCCGGTACGACCTCGTTGGCCGAAATGTCTGGCACATCGTTCACAATTACCAACGTTGGCCCCATGGGTGTCGACGCGGCTATGGCAATCATTCCGCCAGGATCAGGCGCTATTTTGGCGGTTGGTCAGGTGGCGAAGGCGCCGTGGGTTGTCAACGACGAAATCGTTGTTCGTCAGGTAGTTGAGTTGTGCTTGTCTTTCGACCACCGCATGATTGACGGCGCCTTGGCTTCGAAGGTGTTGGCACACATTGGGAACTTCTTGAACGACCCAGCCGCCGCAATTATTGCTGGCTAAGTACCGCCAACGCTTCATCGGCGTGCTTATTCATATTGATTTCCGACTTAATTACTTTGATGACGCGTCGGTCACGTCCAATCACGAAGGTTGACCGACGAGTTTTCAAGAGGTCGAATCCTCGCTTAACTCCGTACGCTTTCGCTACTTCTCCATCAGGGTCAGAAAGCAGTGGGTAATCCAAGTTGTTCAATGAAGCGAATTCCGACTGCTTTTCGACTTCGTCCATTGAGATACCAATTGGTTGGGCACCGAGTTTTTTGAACTCTCCGTGGAGGTCACGGAAGTGGCATGTTTCCTTAGTGCAACCCGTTGAGAGCGCCACTGGATAAAAAAACAACACCACTGGTCCGTTGGCAACGAGGGCACTTAGCGAAAGAGTCGTGCCACTTTGGTCCTGAAGAGAAAAGTCTGGTGCGAGGTCGCCTGGGTTCATATCCCCAGACTATTGGTCGAGGCGAAAACCCACACCGCGAATAGTGACCAAGTGTTTCGGGTCAGCTGGATCGAGCTCAATCTTTTGACGGAGTCGCTTGACGTGAGTGTCCAACGTACGAGTATCGGAAAGCTCCAGTCCCCACCACAAGGTATCGAGGCAATGCTCACGGGTAACAACTTGACCGAGTCGGGACGCCAGTAGCGCCAAGAGATCAAACTCTTTACGGCTGAGTTCAATATCAACGCCATCACGAGATACGGCTCGACGTAGGAGGTCCATGCGCAGCGGTCCAAAGGTGATGAGTTCATCTGTAGCGGCTTCGCTAGCGGGTCGACGCAATACGGCGCGGATTCTTGCCACCAGCTCGCGCAAGCGGTAGGGCTTCGTGACGTAATCCGCGGCACCAATCTCGAGGCCGAGCACGACATCAACTTCGGAACTTCGTGCGGTCACCATGATTACGGGAACGGTGGAGGAGTCGTGAATTTCACGACAGAAGTCGACGCCGGAACCATCCGGCAGCATCACATCCAAGAGGATCAGGTCGGGTTTAGAACTCATCAAGAGTTGTCGAGCCTCAGCGAGACTGTGAGCCGCTACAACGACAAAGCCTTCAACAGTTAGCCCTACGTTGAGAGCGTCTTGGTAGGAGGGTTCATCCTCAACGACCAAGATGACCGAACGGCCTTCGGGGTCAACCATTGATATCTGATGAACCGAGTCGATTGGAAGCACGACGATGCGCACCAAGGGGGGAAGTAGAAAATCGTCGTGCCACGACGAAAACCTAAGAAAGTTAGGTTGCGAGCGTGTGAAAATGCGGTTTTCTAAACGTGTTCGATTGATGAAACTTAATTAGAGTTCAGGTGAAAAGGTGCATAGGTTGAAGAACCTTGAAAACTGCCGACTCCCGAGCAGGAGTTGGCCGCGAAGCAGCGTAGGGCGTACAACCCGCCAGCGGCCCCGGCGGGACGTCCCGACGGCATAGCTACTGGCATTACCGCTCCCCAGATTCCAGCGGTCTGAACTTCAACGCCCACTTGATACCGGTTCAGGGAATCCACGTAGGCAACGGCGCCCGCACAATTACCCGCACTCCAACAAGAGATTCCAACAACACCACCGTATTGACCCGCCGAATCAGCCCCGGCGGGAACTTGCATGAAGGTGGCCTGAGATCGGCTATTCCAAACGCCATTTACCTCACTGGTGAGAAAGCCGCCAAAGTGCTTGACGCTATTGATTTGATACGAATACTGAGCCCCGAAAGAACAGTTTCCAACCGAGACACAATCGAGTCCGTGAAAGCCGAATAGGAATGTCTTGGGTGCGGCTGCCGCGTTCACCGGGAGTGGAATCTGAATGCCGGCACCGACGGCGGTTGCTGTGATTGTCACGGAATAGGGCACCAGCGTTCCGGTGGTCGTGTGGTACGCACCCACTGCAGTACAGGTACCACCGCTTACACAAGAGAGCTCAGTGAGTGTTTGTGACCCCAGAACACTGGCGTTACTCGGCATGACTGGAGAAATGGCACTCTGCCATGTCCCGTTCTGGCGAAGAGCAATGAATGGCCGAGCCTGTCCATCTTGAGTGTTGAAGCTTCCAATAAAAACACATCGAGCAGCCGAAATGCAGCCAACCTGGCCGGGATTTACGCCAGGGTTTGCACCCACGGTAGCGGGTAAGGCAATTCGAGTTGCGTTGGACCAAGTACCGGCCGACTCCGAGTCAACCAATAAAGCGGTTGAGTTGGATCCGGCGGTGACATTTACATACCCGCCCGCGACACAGTTACCGTCGGAGATGCAAGAAACGTCCTTCAGCATCGAGTGCGCAGTATCGAGTGAAGGGTCGGCAAAAGTAACTGGGAATGAGGTTGCTACCTGCGTGTTCCAGTTGTAACGAACGATTGTCGCGCCGAGTGAGTTGCTACCAACACCAGCGCACTCAGAGGTGCCACAACTCAAGCCATTAACTTCAAAGTTTGATCCGCCGGAATTGTCTGGCACCATTGACGCCGTTTCCCAATTCCTATTTACCTCGCGCGCGAGGAAGGTCTCAACGCTGTTTGAACCTCCCTGGTAATACCAACCACCGGACAGGCAATTATTAACACTGACGCACGCGAGAAGCGTTACTTGCCCGTTAGCAATACCAAGATTTGAGGGTATGGAAAGTGTTCCCGCCGACCAGGTTGGAGCTGTCGCTGAAGCCGGCGAGGAGAAGAGAGTGCTAAGTGCGAGTAGCGCTGGAAGTAGGTTGCGAAGTCGTTTCACGAAAATCCTTTGATGTGGTGCCAGTCTAAAAGGTGTGAGGCGAAACGCTTAGGCCCAGTCAACAATTCGGCAGGGGATTTCCGAATTTTCGTCAATGAAGTAACTCGCACAAATTCGGTGATATCCGTCAGCGACAAGCAATGGCCGGTCGACCTCAATGCTCCCTCGCACGAGGAGAACAGGAGAGAGCTTTTCGCCTTTTTCAACCTTCTTGAGGTTGTTGCGAACATACTTGTTGTCCCGCTCTAGCAAGGGAAGTCTTGAGGCCCGCAGGAGATCCTTCGCTTTGTATCGAACCAGATCGCCCTGCTTGAGTGCCTCGGCGAGCGCACCGGCGTGTTGCGGGGGAAGCAGGAGGGATAGATAGTTGGCCGCTGCTGGGAAATCGTGCTCTTCGGGCTGTTCGAGCCACCTACTCTTCATATTGGCTCCTTTCACCATAGGTAAAGGTATCTCTCGTGGGGTTCTTGCACTGACACTTGGTTTAGTAAAGTTCTTCGGAGGTCTACATGCGGAATTTTGAGTTAAACAAGTGAAAAGTGGCCTCGCGGACAACCTTACCGCTCTCCCCAAGAGATGGTCGATGCTGGTCGAGCTTGAAACGCTCGACCTATCAGGCCGATTCGTTCGATTGTTCATTCGCAATTATCTGACCACCACGCCGTCATGGCGTGTAGTTCGATTGCGTCGACTCATGGGCCCGGGTTCATTTCGGTACAAAGTCTTGATTCGACTGCTCCTCGTAGTGCTGAAAACACAGGTGATTTTCCGCAAACGAATTTCGAAAAGGGCTCACGCGCAAGCCGAAGAACTAAAACACTTGCTGGCAACCGCCGGACCATTGTCCTTTCCGGTGGTCACTAACCCACTGGTTACCATCATCATCCCGGTCTATAACAACTGGAAGATCACCGAGAACTGCTTACGCTCACTCTCACGCCAGACATTCAACGTTCCGGTAGAGGTAGTGGTCGTCGATGACGGTTCATCGGACGAGACGCCGGAACGGCTGCAGGAGATCCCAGGCGTCAGGGTTGTAACACAACCTAAAAATGCCGGTTACCTGTACGCCATCCGCGCGGGCGTGGCGGCGTCCAACAGCGAATTTGTCCTGCTCTTGAACAACGATGTGGTCGTTTGCGACAACTGGCTCGAACCGCTTCTCGCTCGTGTACAAGACCCGAAAATTGGCGCAGTTGGATCGATGCTGCTTTTCCCCAATGGTTCGTTGCAAGAGGCCGGCTCACTTATGTTCAATGATGCCTCCGGGGCTAACTTTGGCAAGGGTGACGACCCTCGGCGTCCCTGGTACCAAACTCCTCGCCCAGTTGACTATTGCTCAGGCGCGAGCCTGCTCGTACGCAAGAAGGCCTGGGAAGAGGTTGGGGGATTTGACGTGGAGTTTGCCCCGGCGTATTACGAAGAGAATGACTTTTGCTTTTCTCTGCGGGCCAAGGGTTATTCAGTTTGGTTTGAACCATCGTCACGACTGTTTCACTTAGAGGGCGCGAGCTACGGCACTGAACTCTCACCCGAACGCCAGGCCTTGCTGGAAAGAAATCGCCAACGGTTCCTTGACAAGTGGAAGTCGGAACTGGCGACACATTGGTCACCGACCGTGGAGAATCAGGTCGGAGAGAGTTGGGCCTCGCCGCTTGGCCGTCTCTTGATTATTGACCAAAAGATTCCCCAGCCGGACAATGATTCAGGGTCTATTCGAATGATGGCCATTATTCAAATCCTGGTTGAAATGGGTTTCGGAGTTACCGTGCTGGCCCTGCGCTTGGCTCCCAGCGAACCCTATCTGTCGACGTTGCGAGAGATGGGCGTGGAAGTGCTCGACGGGCGAATCAATTTCTCTCAGGAAATTGCTCGACTGGCTCCCTATCTATCAGCCGCGATTTTGTCGCGACCAGATGAGGCCCAATTGACTTACGACTTGATGCGGGAATTTGGACCTCAGGTTCCACTCATCTACGACACGGTGGATCTGCACTTTGTTCGTGAGGCGCGCCGCGCCGAACTCGAAGGCGACAACGCAGTGGCGCAGATTGCTGAGGCGTATCGCAAACTCGAACTTGGTTTGGTTGAGAAGTGCGACGCAACTTTTGTTGTTACCCCAGCGGAAAAGACAATGCTCGAAGAACTCGTTCCAGGAAAGACAATCTCAGTGGTGTCGAACATCCATCGCGACCTCCCGCCGGGCCCTGGCTTCGAGGGTCGCCACAACCTGCTCTTCGTTGGAAACTACGAGCACCTGCCAAACATTGACGCAGTGGAGTGGTTCGTGGCCGAAATCCTTCCGATAATTCGTCGCACGTTGCCAGAAATCTCCCTATCGGTAGTTGGAGCTAATTTGCCCGATCGCCTGGCCGCATTAGCGGGTGATGGGGTTGACATTGTTGGTTGGGTGAAGGACTTACGACCCTTCTACGACCAAGCTCGAGTCGTCGTGGCCCCCCTCCGTTTTGGTGCGGGTATTAAGGGAAAGGTGGGCGAGGCAGCAGTGCACGGCGTGCCGGTCGTGGCATCCCCGATGGCAATCGAAGGTACCTACTTCATCTCGGGCCAGGATTTGCTGTGCGCGGAAAGCGCAGAGCAATTCGCGAACGAAGTCGTTTCGCTATACCAGGACCAAGCAACGTGGGAAAAGTTCTCCAACAACGCTCGCTCCGCAATTTTGCGGCAATGCGCTCCTGAGGTAGTCACCAAAGAAATTACCGACACCCTGCACTTGGTCGGAGTTCGAACTTCGCATTAGTGGTCATCCTGGGCTGAACATGGCCGAGGGCTGACTCGAAAATACAGATGGGGTGTTTCATGAAATCAATGAGCCGTCATCTTCGAACTAATCTCGTGGCATGGCCACTTTGACCAACACGCACCCAAGTTTGAAGAAGGCGTGGCACTCACTGTGTCGCTCAAGTGATGCGACGGCCGTTCCCCACAAAGAAACCTTGATGGGCGAAGACTGGGTGGTGTGGCGTGGCCCGAACGGTCAGGTAAATGTATTTCGCGATCTCTGCCCCCACCGTTTAGCGCCGCTCTCTATTGGAAAGTGCGAAGGCGACAACATTCGTTGCGGTTACCACGGCTGGGTCTTTGACACTTCCGGGGATTGCGTTGAAATCCCCGCCCTGGGCGAGGACGCAACAATTCCACCTCGCGCAAAGTTGACTGGTCCGGCTGGAGTACACGAATCACACGGCATGGTCTTCATCGCCCCAGAAGAGCCACTCACACCTGCTCCCACCTTGTCAGTTATGGACAACTCAAATTTCCAAATTGGCGATCTGCCGGTGATCACCACGCGTGCCTCGGCCGGCCTACTGGCCGACAACTTTTTGGATATGGCACACTTTCCCTTTGTGCACGCCGCTACCTTTGGCGCGGAGTCTGAACGCCTCGTTCCTCCCTACACTGTTACTCGCGACGGCTTTACCTTTGAAGCGGCGTATGAGCACGACTTTGCCAATCGTGAAGATCCCGGCGTCGAAGCAGGCATTCGCCCATTAATCCAGCGCCGTCGTCTGACCTATCGCTACATTGCGCCCTTCCACCTAGAGCTCGCCATTGAGTTCTTGGATGCGGGCGGTACCAATGTCATTGGGTTCTTCCTCACGCCACAAGATGCGGACACTGTTCGGATTTATTCGTCGCTGTGGCGAGATGATCTTGATGGTTCAGAAGAGCGAATGAAAGAGGCGGTGGACTTTGAGATTGCGGTGGTCGAAGAGGACTTGGCGTTACAAGGAACCTTTAAGAACCTCTCGCTTCCTTTGAACATCACCACCGAAGTCCATACGCGTGCGGACAAAACGACGATTGAGTTAAGGCGGATTCTTGACGATTTCGTGGAGGCTGCGTCAAAGTAGTCAGGGCGAATAGTCGGCGTTAGGGGGCTTATGAGAGAAGAGTTAGCCAAAGCAAAGTCGATTGACCACTTCTTGTCTCAGATTACGGTCGACGATTTAGAAGCAGATCCGTATCCGATCTACGCCAAGCTCCAAGAAGAGGCGCCCGTCGCCTTCGTTCCGGCCATAAACCTCACGCTAGTCACGAAGTATCGCGACGTGGAATTTGCGGGCATCCACCCCGAAGTATTCTCGGCACAACTGGATGGTTCACCAGTCGACGCAACCTTTGGTTCTCCAACCATTATCACTATTGATGGGGAAATTCACACCGAATTGCGGAGAAGTCTCGACGCCAAATATCGTCCTCGCGAGGTTCGCTCCTACATTGATGACTTGGTCAATCCGATTTGTGATGAACTACTGGACAATCTAAGTGGCGAGACACACGCGGAACTCATGAGTGAATTCTTCGAACCAGTCTCTGTTCGCTCCCTCGCGGCAGTACTCGGTGTGGATGACCTTTCCACGGAAACCCTGCGTGACTGGTTCTGGCGACTCCATCAAGGTGTTATCAACTTTGAAGACAACCCCGCACGTCGCGAAGTTGGACAAAAAGTTTCAGCTGAAATCTCACATGAATTAATGCCAAAGCTGGCCGAACTCGAGAAGAATCCAAATGATTCCACGATCTCCCACATGCTCCACAATGGAATGCCGGAGGGTGCTTGTCGCAGTCGTGATCTAGTGCTGCCATCGTTGAAAGTAATTCTTTTGGGTGGAATGCAAGAACCAGGGCACGGGTCCGGCTCGACAATGATGGGGCTACTCGAGAACCCTGAACAACTCCAGGCGCTGACTAGAGACCTGGACGGACTAATCAATCAAACCGTCGAAGAGGGTCTTCGATGGATTGCCCCCATTGGCTCTCAGACCCGTCAAATCGCCGAACCACTGACACTTGGGGGAGTGTCCCTTGAGGTGGGGCAGGCGGTCGCCCCAATGGTTTCTGCGGCCAATCGGGACCCGGAAATATTCTCCGACCCTCATCAGTTCGACATCTTTAGAGCCAAAAGTCCTAACGCCGCATTTGGGTTTGGCCCTCATTTTTGCGCCGGTCATGCCTTTAGTCGTTCGCAAATGCGCATCGCCCTGACCCGACTCCTTGATAGATACCCAAACATTTCCATCGATGCATCAAGACTTCCAGTTACCCGGGGTTGGGAATTTCGAGCTCCGCGCAACCTGAATGTTCTCTTGGGCTCGGCAAAGTAGCCTTCCCCCATGTTCGACTTTCATGAAAAAAGAGTATTGATTACTGGTGCCGGTGCGCGAAATGGCATTGGCTTTGCTAGTGCGAATCTTCTCGCCTCCCTCGGGGCTGTCGTGTATGTAACATCCACTACCGAACGCATACACGAACGCGTAGCCGAGTTGAGTGCTCAGGGATATTCTGCCTTCGGCTCAATCGTTGACTTAACCGATGAGGCGGCGGCAAAAGAGGTCGCTAGTCAAGCGATTTCGGCAATGGGCGGCTTGGACATTTTGGTCAACAACGCCGGCATGACCTCGGTTCATTCAAAGTTAACTGTCGAGAGGGAGAGTGGCGGCATTGACACGATGGACGTGGACGGATTTCAAAGTTCACTCTTGCGGAATGTGACTTCGGCGTTCTCCCTTACAAAATCGGTCATACCTGAAATTAGAAGGTCCTCCCAAGGTCGCATCATCATGATGGCGAGCGTGACCGGCCCGTTAATGGCTATGCGCCATCAGGTGGCCTATGCGACCTCTAAGGCTGCCATGGTGGGCATGGTGCGTGCGCTCGCACTCGATGAGGCGGCGGGAGGCGTGACGGTGAACGCGATTGCACCAGGTTGGATTGCTACTGACTCACAAACTGAAGACGAGGCTCGTCAGGGCACGGAATCGCCGATGAGGCGATCCGCACGAGCTGACGAAATTGCTTCGGCAGTCGCTTGGCTCGCCTCATCGGGTGCAAGTTATATAACTGGACAGACCATCGTTATCGACGGCGGAAATTCAATTGCTGAAGAAAGGGTGTAAGCCGACTGGGCTTAGAACAGCATCCCCGCAGCTTTGATGAACTTGGTCAATGCGGCTGAAGGCTTGGCAGAAACGGGAGCCGTCTGAACCATGATGATGTAACTGTGGAAGACGAAGGCGTCTAGACGCACGCTGGACGACTTCACGGTCGAGCCCAAACCATCTTCTTTTCCGTTACCAAAGTCGAGATAGCTGGTGGTTCCCGCAGTTGGGGTGGCCTTCATGGCTCCCGCGGAGTCCTTGACCATCCAGTTCATGTAATGCTGAGCGGTCCAGGTCTTCTTGCCACCAGCCTGAACGGAAAGTTTGGCAATGTCCGATGGGGTGACACAGCTAATAACCAGCGCCTTGGCGCCGAAGTCAATAGTCTCACCAAGTGCATTAGCGGCATTCGCCGACGACTTCGTGAAGTTGTACTGAGTGATCGTGGGTCCGGTGGCCTTGGTGAAGCCATACGACTTAATGGTCGAGAGAGTTAGCTGTCCACACTTGTTTGTGGTGGATGCTGACGCGATCGAGCCAGTGGCGGCGACGGTAAAGACGCTTGCGAGCAAGGCGAATGAACCAATCAAATTCGTAATACGACGCATAAGGCGCTCCTCATAGTTGTAATTGGGACTCTTGATTGTACCGGTCAGTATTCTGTTTCAGTTAAGAAACAGATAACAGTTTGATTCCATTTTCCACTTAGTCAATAGTGAAAGGTTTGTGGACCTGTCCTAACGTAATTCCAGCCGAGTGCAGGTCAGGGTTTTCCCCACGTGCCTTCTGAGCCTTTAGAGCTGCGCGCTCCCAGCGCTCTTCAACCTTGCCGTACTTCCAGTAGAGCAGGGCGAAAGCCCAGATGACAATGAAGAGGCCAACGATGGTAAAGCCAGCTCCGTTGATATTGAAGTTTGCGGCGTAGTTCCATATGCCGCCGTGCAGTTTCAGCTGGGTGGTCAACACCTGCATGATTTCGAGGGTGCCGATATACAGCGCGACTACCACGCTGAGTCCGGTAATCGTGATGTTGTAATAAACCTTGCGCACTGGCTTAGAAAAAGCCCATCCGTAGGCAAAGTTCATAAATGATCCGTCAATGGTGTCGAGCAGACTCATGCCCGCGGCGAACAAGATGGGCAGAGAGAGAATCGCCCAAATAGGCAATCCGCTGGCGACTGAGGTTCCCGCGAGGACCAGGAAGGCAACTTCGGTGGCGGTGTCAAAGCCAAGACCGAAGAGAATACCCAGTGGGTACATCTTGCCCGGGCGATCGATGGAGCGAGCAATCGGTCCGAAGAAACGCATCATGAGCCCTCTCGAGTTCAGGTGCTTTTCTAATTCGGAATCATCAAAGCGACCCTGACGCATCTGAACGAACAATTTGATAATGCCAATCAAGATGACGAGGTTCAGAATCGCGATGAGGTACAAGAAACTGCCTGACACAATCGTTCCGACTAGTCCGCCGTAGTGGTGGAGAGCCGAGTGGTTATTGCGTACCTGAGCACCGAGAGCGTGAGCGCCAAAGCCCAACAAGACCGTGAGAACGAAGACGACCGAGGAGTGTCCGAGCGAGAAGAAGAAACCCACCGACATTGGTCGCTTACCTTCGGACATGAACTTTCGGGTGGTGTTATCGATAGCGGCGATGTGATCGGCATCAAAAGCGTGTCGCATACCTAAGGTGTACGCGAGTACTCCGGTGCCAATGCCAAGAACGCTCTTGGTATGAAGTTGATAATGGTGAGCGCTCGCCAGGATCAACAGCCCCCAGCCAATAATGTGCAGCAGGGCGATGAAGCCAAACATGCTTGATAGTGATCGGCGTTCAGAAGGACTAAAGCTGTCGATTATTCGCGATTTGGTGGGCTGGGCGCCGGTGACGGTCATGGAACCACCTTAATGGGAATCTTTCGCATTAACTGCGGGCGACTGATAAAAACCCAGAAGGGTAGGCTATTTTCACCATGAAAGAGCAAAACGAAACTCGGTTTCCTGGGGCTGCCCTCCTCGTAATTCCGTTTGCTCTGATGAGCGCCTGGTACCTGAACTATGCCTTTCACGGCTGGTTCCAGCAAGACGACTTCGGCTCCATATATCTGTACCAGCATTCGCTGCACACTTCGAACCTGTGGAATTTTAACGACTTCGGTCGCTTTTTGTCGCGAAATGTTTATTGGCATTTCTTATGGCAAATCTTTGGCGCTCAGGCTGCGTACTATTTTCTCTTCAACTTCTTAACCATTGCGGGCACCACCTTTGTTATTTTCCGCACCTTTCGCGCCACCTACGACCGAGCGATATCGGCGACCGTGGCCCTGTTGTACTTCGGATCAATCAATGTCGTCGAGGATTACAGTTGGATCTCCTTCTCCCAGCACCTCATTCCAATCTTCTTCATTTTCCTTTTCATGGGAATGTTCTTTGACCGAGTCGAGAAAGAGTGGACCGGTACCGACGCGTTCAAAATGATTGCCGTTCTCGCGTTAGGAATCTCGGGGAACATCTTTGCGATAGGCGCTCTCGTGTTCCCGCTCTACTTCGCTCTGCGAAATAAGGAACTGCGTCGTGATCGAAAGTTTCGCTTCTTTGTCGTACTCGCAGTGCTCGGTTCACTTATCGCCCTAGTCGAGGCGCATCGCTTCGCGGTGGGACCGTACGCAACCAGTTTCTCTTGGTCGGTGGTTCACGGCAACTTGACTTATTACTTCCAAAACCACTTATGGGAGTATGTATTGGCGCTCGCCATCATGTTGATTGTTGGTTGGCGTCGAGAAAATCACTACGTGACGACAGTGGCATTGCTCTGCATCGCGAGCTTCGCCCCGTACGCAATTTTGGTCTCGCAGCGCTCCCAGGGATACATGAGCCTGACCAGCACAACCTTTTTCATGGGTCTGTTGTTAACAGCCATCGAATTATTTGGTAAGACCAAGCCCATCCGAAATACCTTGCTCACCCTCGCGGTCCTGACACCGTTCTACTTCGTCAACCCCAGTCCCCTGCATAACTATTGGAACGCCAACCCCCAAGGAGCGACTGCGCACGGGATAGTCACCCAGGTCAGTGACTTCGCCGATCGACACCCCGAAATCAAGACCTACTGCTTTGGTGTCCAGATTGATGGAATTGGGGCCAAAATTGCCACTCGAGACTGGGCCTTTTTAGCCAAGGGTAAAGCCCTGAGTGATTTCATCGCCAGGTCAGACAATTTTCGCTTCTACCCACGGGGTTACTACCCAACTAGTTGCCAGGCGATCATTATTCTGACGAAAAACCCCTCACTCGTCTTTGATAACCGTAACTAGCGATAATTATTTCAGCGTTGCGGACAGAAAAAAATTGTGGGAGAATCGAGTAGTGAAAAGTAACCGTGCCGCAATACTCCTGGTCTCCGCTTTGGCGCCGGCCCTCCTGCTCACCTCCTCGGCGGTAGCGAACCCCTCGGGTGGTCCCATCTACGGCTCAGCTGTTCCTATGGACGTAACCAACATTGGACTGACCGAAACACTTAACGCTGACTCCACCGGTTGGGACATTGCCTTTAATCAATACGACCAGTCGGGGCTATTGGCACAGTACACGGTCACCACCGACTCTGGTGATAGCTGTACCACGTTGACCGCTGACTCGGGCGCTCCAGAACTCTGCACTCTCTCGTTGGTCAACAACGACCCCTCGGTTATTCCGGCGATCAGCACAGTGTCCTACGAACCAGTTGTGGCAATGGCGAGTGGCGTACTCGGTGGAACACTCAATGGTGGGATCATGCCCCTGTCCGACGGAGTCACTACGACGACCGTTGATGTAACCCCAGTCAACCTGGACACCACCAACGCCACCGTGAGTGACAATGGCGACGGTACATTTACCTTGTCCATCCCGGCGTACACCGTTCAGCAAGATTCTGGCTCGTACACCTTCTCGACAACCGCTGGTGATGTTTGCACCAGCAGTGTCGCAGCCTCGGCAACCGCCGACTGCGTCTTAACGCCTAGCGATGGCCAGATGCCAATCATTAGTTCGGTAACTTGGAGTCCAATCGTACCGACCGACATCATTGCCTATTCAATGAAGAGCGCCTCGGGCAGCCACATGACCGCTGGTGCACTCTCGAACTCTTCGGGAAGCTCTAGCTTGGCGGCCGCTGGCATCATTGGTCTGTTGACCACTTTGGGTTGCCTGTGGCTAAACGCTCGGGCTCGCCGCCGCCACACCTTTTAAGGTCTCCGACGCGGAGATAGTTCTAGTCCCGCCGTTAGGCTGGGCGAGTACTCAAACCCAGAGGAGCCTCACATGTCAGATGACAACAAGTGCCCAGTCGGCGACCACAAGACGCTTAGCCATTCACGGGCGAACGCGAAGTGGTGGCCAAATCAGTTGGACCTCAAGTCCCTGAACCACAATTCGCCAGAGTCGGACCCAATGGACCCTGACTTTGATTACGCCGAAGAATTTCTGAGTCTCGATCTTAAAGCACTCAAGAAGGATGTCGTCGAGGTCATGAAGACTTCGCAGGACTGGTGGCCAGCGGACTACGGTCACTACGGCCCCTTCTTCATCCGTATGGCCTGGCACTCAGCGGGAACATACCGTATCGCTGACGGACGCGGTGGAGCGGGCGAAGGTATCTTGCGCTTCGCACCACTGAACTCGTGGCCCGACAACGTGAACTTAGACAAGGCGCGCTTGTTGTTGTGGCCAGTGAAGCAAAAGTATGGCCGCAAGATTTCGTGGGCCGACCTCATGATTTTTGCGGGAACGCTCGCACTGGAAGATATGGGTCTTCCCGTCTTTGGTTTTGCCGGAGGGCGTACCGACGTGTGGGAGCCTTCCGACAATGTCTACTGGGGACCGGAAGAGAAGTGGCTCGACGATCAGCGCTACACCGGTGACCGCGACTTAGAGAACCCGCTCGGTGCAGTTCAAATGGGGCTCATCTACGTAAACCCGGAAGGACCCAACGGTAACCCCGACATCTTGGCCTCAGCTCGCGACATTCGCGAAACCTTCGCTCGGATGGCGATGAACGACGAAGAAACCGTTGCTCTTATCGCCGGTGGTCACACCTTTGGTAAGGCACACGGTGCGGGAGACCCCGGTAAATACGTGGGTCCTGAGCCTGAGGCCGCCCCAATTGCCGAACAAGGTTTGGGTTGGAAGAATACGTTGGGTTCGGGTAATGCCGAGAATACAATCACCAGCGGTCTCGAAGGTTCTTGGACTAAGGCTCCAACCACTTGGGACAATGGTTACTTTGATCTCCTGTTCGCCAATGAATGGGAGCAGACCAAGAGCCCAGCGGGCGCTACGCAGTGGATTCCTAAGAATGGTGCGGAGGCGAACACAACTCCTGATGCCCACGTTGCGGGTGTCGCACACACCCCGATCATGTTTACAACCGACTTGGCACTGATCACCGACCCCGCATACCGAGCAATCTCCGAACGGTTCCACGAGAACCCCGACCAATTCGCCGACGCCTTCGCGCGCGCGTGGTTTAAGTTGACGCACCGCGACATGGGTCCTCGCTCACGCTTCCTGGGCTCGATGGTTCCTCAGGAAGAGCTCATCTGGACCGACCCGGTTCCGTCGAACGCTGGTTACAACCTCGAGCCCAAGGATGTCGAAGAACTCAAGCAATTGGTGCTTAAGGCGGGACTTAGCATTGCTGAACTGGTTTCAACAGCGTGGGCCTCAGCGGCCACCTTCCGTGGGTCAGATAAGCGTGGTGGTGCCAATGGTGCTCGCATTCGCTTGGCCCCACAGAAGGACTGGGCGGTTAACAACCCGCCAATTCTCGCCAAGGTGTTAACGACTCTTGAAAAAGTGAAAGCGGACTTCGAAGCAACGGGTAAGCAGGTCTCCCTGGCTGATTTGATCGTTCTTGGCGGAGCGGCCGCAATTGAACAGGCAGCTCGCAACGCTGGAACCAATGCCGAGGTTCCTTTCTTGCCAGGCCGCACTGACGCAACATCTGAGCAGACCGACGTCGCATCATTCGCTGTGCTTGAGCCAACCCACGACGCATTCCGCAACTACCTCGCTCCTGGTCACCGTCAGTCAGCTGAGGAACTGTTGCTGGACCGCGCTGAGAAGTTGACTCTGAGTGCGCCGGAGATGACGGTGCTGGTGGGCGGACTTCGTGCCCTGAGTGCGAACTTCGATCACTCTCAGCTGGGAGTATTCACCGCTAACCCTGAGACCTTGACTAACGACTACTTCAAGAACCTCTTGGACCTGTCAGTTACCTGGTCGGCGACCGATTCGTCAGAATCAACCTTTGAGGGTAAGGATCGCAAGTCGGGTGCCGTTAAGTGGCGTGGAACTCGCGTTGACCTGATTTTCGGTTCGAACTCACAACTTCGTGCACTGGCTGAAGTGTACGCCATGGATGACGCTAAGGAAAAGTTCGTTCGCGACTTCGTCAATGCTTGGGACAAGGTCATGACCTTGGATCGTTTTGACCTGTTCTAAGTAGCAGTACTCAAGAGATAGAGGGCCGGGCAACCCGGCCCTCTTTTCCTTTGGTGCGCTACTTCTTTTTGACGGTCTTCGTCTGATTCAATTTAAGGGCTTCGTTAATTAGTGCCTTGAACGCAACTTTCGGAACCTTGTCGCCTTCGTAGAGGTCAATGGCTCGCCGAGCGTTGCCGTCGAGACTGGCGTTAAAAACTCCCTTAGGGTCAGGAATCTTGGCCCCTTTTGCAAAGGTGATTTTGACGTGTTCTTTGTAGGTTTCGCCAGTACAAATGAGCCCATCGTGATTCCAGACCGGGATGTTCCACTTCCAGTCCTCTGTCACGTGAGGGTCGGCCACTTTGATGAGGGACCTGATCTCGGCCAACAATGCTCCACGCCAATCATCAAGCTCCTTGATTCGGAAGTCAATCAGCTGCGCTGGAGTTAGGCCCTCGGGAACCGGTGACTTGTTCATGTAATCATGTTAGGCAAAGCACCTCAGCGAAGTTGCTAGAAAAGAAAAAACCCGCGCCGGAATTAACCGACGCGGGTTTCAATCTCTAAGGTCTAGTTACCTCTGAGAATCCGTCTGCGCACTAGGGCGAGGAAGAGTCCGCCAGCTGCGAATAACAAGAGCATCGAAGTTAGTTGTCGAGGCAGGTTGCTACCGGTAAAGGCCAAACCTGGCTTTGTGGTTGTTGTTGTAGGAGCTGTAGTCGTAGTCGTAGTCGTAGTCGTAGTCGTTACTTCGACATGGGTGTAGACAGCATCTACGACTGCAGGCGTGGCCACGTCAACTGAGGCATCGAGAGACTGGGCGACCGCGTTATTTGCGTTGCTAACTCCGGTCACAGTGCCTGTAGCGCCCGAGACGGTATTGGCGGAGTCCACGGTGTCTGAGGATCCATCGGCAAAGGAGACGCGATAGGTACCGGGTGCGACGTAACCAAAGGTGTAGTTACCGCTGCCGTCAGTAGTGGTTGTGACTGGTGAGCCGTTCACGGTAATGGGATTACCTGATCCGTCTAAGAGCGAAACCGTAACTCCTGAAAGTGGAGCAGAACCCGAGGTGAGAGCTGTCCCGCCGAGGGTATTGCCACAAACTGAATTAGCGAGCGCCGTAGTGGAAAGGTCGGTTGTGACGCTGGCCAGGTTTTGTACCGCGCCACTGCCTTCGGTGTAGTCACCGTAGGCGGATGCGGAGTAGGCCCAACCATTCGAAGAGAGTGGCCCCAGTGTTGCTTGGCAAACGGTAGTTGGAGCCTGCAAAGTTAGGCATAGCTGCGGTGTTGAACCAATTGCCTCGAGCGTGGCGACAATGTCTGCGGTAGAGGTGCGCCCAGCCAAGTTCACATGGAACTCAGGACGCTGTCCAGAGGTTGCTATCGCGAGTCCCGAGAGATCAAATACTGGATTTCCAGAACCATCAGTTCCTGACTGGGCGATGTTGGAGTAACCGGGTATTGGGTTGCCCGCCGTGTCAAAGACAGTCAACGTCGCTGTGGAGTAGCCCGCTGGAGGTGGAGAGGTCAGCGTGAAGTTTCCCCAACCTGATAAAGCGCTATCCGCTGAGCAACCGAGGCGAGGAACAATCGAGTCAGCGGTGAATACCGCATCCGGGGAGGGACCACAGACGGTGCCGCTCGTTGAATACACGTTGAAAGAACCAATGACTGATTGGTTGTCGTTCTTCCATAGACAACTTGAGTTCTGGGGGTCAATGGCGATGGTGTAGGCGTCGCCACGAGCGTTTCCAAAGGTCGGATTGGCGGTAGAAATTGGCCAACCGCCATCGCACACCGCATCAGTTGCGGTATCCCAGCAGTTAATAGTGTTCGCCGCTAGCGTCCCAACCCCAGCGGTCCAATACACGCGCGAGCCAACCTCAACGGGAACGTCGGAGGTGTAGGCGCCATTCCAAGTACCGGCAACCATGGCGTTGGCTAGACCTGAGTCTTGGCTCACTGTTGATCCATCAGCCGCGTAACAGGTGGCGTTGTTGACATTGCCATCGAAGCGTTGGAAGCAGACACCAGCGGTGACTCCGCTCGAATCGGGCAGTCGATAGGCGTAATCGGCGAGGGTGGTGAGAGTAGCCCCGGGGAGCGCTTTAGGGGTGGACCAACCAGCACAGGCGGCGTGGGTTGCCGGGTCAAAGCAGATGGCATAAATAGTGGGTACGGTGGGGTTGCTACCATTCGGGCCACCAAAAGGTGCATCCGAAGCGCCATCTCCGTAGACCTTGCCGTCAACGTTGATCATCTTGCCCGCCCAAGCCGAGGTTTGGGAGGAGTTGTAGGAAAGGCCCGAGTAGTTAATCTGCGAGAAGGTGTAGGGCTGGCTCGCGCATGGGGCACCGGCGCCGTTATTAGCCAACATATTCAGGCACTCAATTTGTCCAGTGGGTGACCACTGGTAGAGCTCGTCACCGACATTGGTGAGGCCCATGGGACCGGCAAAATTGGCACTCGACCCAGCGCCAAGGTTTTGGTAAGCCGTAGTAATTGAGCCACCGCAGAAGGTGGGGCCAGCCGCGAGGTTCGAAACATCAATGCAAACAAAGCCCGTTGAAGTACCGTAGGTCGATCCGGTAAGAGTTTTAACTGACGTCCACAGGTGGTGGTGAGTGTTGTCGACCCAAGCTGGAGAATTCATTGAAGTATTCAATACTCCGTTGGTAACTGGCCAACCTGGTCCACAACTCGCACCGGCCCGTGTGTGGCACAAGACACGAAGCGTGGTGTGGTGGTTTACGTTGTACACGTTGCCGGCGTCATCAAAGGTCACACCCCAACCGTCCCCGCCGGCACTGGTCGAAGTAAAACTTCCCGACACTGGGGTTGAAAGCGAACCTTGACCTACTAACTTCTGCTGACCATTTGAAGAGCCTTCGGAAATCACGGTGCCGACGGCCTTGACCGCACTCACCATGTCCCACGAATCTGGTGAACCGGTGGCGGTCGTTGGTGCGGTTGCAGTCCAGGTGGCTCCTTGATCAAAGGAGTATTCAACAGTCCAGCCAGCGGGGGACACAATGTCCTCTGCCGAGGTTAAGTGGGTGTAGGCGGGATTGATTACTTGGACCAGTGTTTGGGCGACGTTACCGTTGTACTCAGAGAGCGGCATTGAAGCGGTTAAGACAACTGCGCCGCCACTCGTTACTGAGCCGTTGTCGGCGCTCAGCGTAACCGCAGGCCCAGTTGCGTTACTAGCAGGGGTGATTACGGTCGTCACCAAAAGGAAGAGAAAGAGCATCCCGACGAAAGCAGTCGCCAGATTTAGTGGGAGATTGCTGGTCTTAAGGCGGTTAATTTTTGTCATATATCTTTCGCGATTGTTCTTGTACGCAATATTCAGATATAAGAATACCCAATAGATTGGGGCACACTTAGGACTGGTGTGGAGCGGGCGACGAGAATCGAACTCGCGTTCTCAGCTTGGGAAGCTGATGTTCTGCCGCTGAACTACGCCCGCCAGCGGTCTCAAGGTTAGTGCTGCTTGGGTACTTGTTGCCATGTCACAACCCAGCGGCACCATATATACGTGGCCCTCTTGACAAATGTCATACGAGTGTATTACAATGTATTACATGAGTGAAAAGAATGCTTCAACCCCCTCACAGCGCTTTAAACAGGCCAACCGGAAGGTTTCTGGGTCTGGCTCGGAGTTAATCAGCCTTCGCTTGGCTCCAGAGTTGCTCGAACAACTCGCCGAAATTGGCAATGAACAAGGTTTATCAATGAGCGACACCATTCGCTTAGTACTAGCCCGGGGACTGAGAGCCCCACAGAAAGGAACCAAATAATGAGTACCGACACCAAGCAGTTGCCACCCACCACACACATCTTCTTCCTCCTTGACCGCTCCGGTTCAATGGGTAGTATCGCCGACGACGTCATCGGTGGGTTCAACTCCTATATCCAGAGCCAGATCAGCGGTCCCGACGAAGCGCGAATGACTTTGGTTCAATTCGACACTCAAGGGCCACACGAAGTGAGCTTCGCTAATTCCTTGCTGAAAGATGTGCCCGCACTGAGCCGCCAAACTTACCAACCACGAGGCGGCACACCGCTCTATGACGCCATGGGGCACGTGGTGACCGACGCCAACATTTGGGTGGAGCAGATCCAAGCCGAAGGTAAGTTCAAGCCCGAAGTCATCTTCATCACCTTCACCGATGGATACGAGAACGCGAGTAGTGAGTACACCCGCGAGTCAATTTTTCAATTAGTCCAGCGCAAACAAGACGACGAAGGTTGGACCTTCGTGTACATGGGTGCTAACCAAGACGCCTACGCCGCTGGGCGTCAGAGTGGATTTGAAGTCGATTCGACATCCAACTTCCGCGCCGACGCGCGAGGAACGGCTTTGGCCTTTTCGGACCTCTCGCTCGGAACCTCCAATACCCGAATGAAGCGCAGCGCAGGGGCTCGAATCGCTAAGGGTGAATTCTTCGAAAACCAGAAAAGGTCTGATCAAGACAACTCAGAACGGGCGTAAATACTGGGAATTCGGCCCCTGGCTTCAGCACGGCTGAACCTTCACTGAGCGGCCAGTACTTGGGCAACTACAATTTGTAAGGATTTTCTATATAAATTCGTTGTCTAGTGGGAGCCCATTCGTGCTTACAAATTTTCGCCTAAAGATTGCCACCATCGGACTGGTCGTGGGAGCAGTGCTGTTTGCCAACACACTCGTAGCCACCGCGAGTGTCAACGTAAGCCTATTTTTGGATGGAACATCACTCGCCGGTTTCACCGCCGGGATGAATAACGCAATGGTGGCCGACGGCTCAGGAAATCTTTACGTAGTTGGATCGATTAACAACTCCGGTGTAATTGTTAAGGCCCCGATGAATGGGTCGAGCCCAGCTACCGTTTATGCAACTACATCAAACTTCGGTGGCGCAACACCCGGCACAATAACAATGGACAGTGCCGGCAATCTCTTTGTTTGCGCCAGTGACGGCCACGTTTATGAGTTTGCTGCGGGTGCACCAGC
>CAIJYV010000006.1 GCA_903825035.1 uncultured Actinomycetes bacterium
CGGTGACGCGGCCTATACCGCGGGCGTCGGCGAGATTTCCGCGGTAGCGAAAAAGCTCATTGAAGTAACCGAACGCTCGATGTGGGCCGGGATCGAACAACTCACCATTGGTAATCGACTTCACGAAGTGGGCCGCGCCGTACAAAACGTGGCCGAGGCTGCGGGGTATGGCGTAGTTCGTGAATACGTGGGTCACGCCATTGGCACCGCGATGCACGAGATGCCGCAAGTACCCAACTACTGGCCCGGCACCCCTGGACCCACGCTCAAAGAGGGCATGGTCTTTGCGGTGGAGCCCATGATCAACATCGGGGGCATTGAGTCCTACGTCCTGGAAGACGGTTGGGGAGTGATGACCGAAGACGGCTCTCTCTCAGCACACTTCGAGCACACCATCGCCGTTACCGAAAACGGTCCTGAAGTTTTCACGGCGTAAGCTCCCAAAGTTCCTACTGACAAGTAATCCCTGCCTGTAGCGGGAGAGCAGAGAGTGCTATAAATAGGGTATGACAACAAAGAAAAAGGTTAGTCAACGTCGATTTAAAGCGATTACAGCCTTCGCCACCGTGGTGTGTGTGATTACATGCTTGCCACCAAGTGTGCGAGCCGATACCCCGCCCGTGGCCTTCTCAATTAAGGGACAGATCCCCGAGGTTGTTGGGAACGAACTGACCGTGAGTGTTTTCGCCTTAAACATCGATTTGCTCGCAACGAATGCGCAGCCAACGGATTTGCTAACTCCACTAGTGACACAATCGGGCCTAGGGGGTAATTTCACCGTGGTGGTTCCGGCCAATCAGCTAGTCACTAGTGAAACACGAAATGGAGCACTTCCGATTCAGGTGATAGCTACAACTTCGGCGGGCGAGCAATTCATTGCGGTGAAGTCGGTGATTCCTTCAACATTGCTTAGCCCAGAGTACAACTTGAACTTCACCCAAGCTCAGCAACCTCGCGGGACCCAGACCATGTCGGCCCCCATGTTGGTCGGACCGATTTGTCAATATCAGATTTCATCAAAGGAAGAAGTTGCGACGAAGGCATTGCAAGTCCACGTAGCCAATGTTCTGGGCGCGTCCGAGACTCTATACATGACTAATTATCAAAATGGATCGATTGATGTGGGGCTCCAAGATACGTCCGGTCAGTTTTCTGTTGGGGGGAGTGTCTCTATCAATAATTCAATCGCTAGCGGATCTCGCGTAACAATGAAGGCCGGAACACTGGATTGGTTGTTCGACAATATCTATTTCGCGAAAGAAACGGGTTTTGGCTATTGCCAATATCCCACTGAGGTAGTCCCACTCTCGTCGGTAGGGGATCTCTTCCAGATTTCTGGCACGAAGGCGCCTGACGCGAATCCCTATGGTGGTTGCTTAAATGACCCGAACGGATACGCAGTTGTAAATCCTGGTGGTGATTATTGGCGAAGTCAAGGAGTAGGGAGTGTCACTCAAGCAGCCGCTACTGCATTTGGATTCAGCGCCTCGGCATCTTTTGGTTTCGACAACAACGTGAAACTTGAGTGGGCAACATCGACCACCAAAACCTATGTTTGCGGAAATGGGAGCCCCATGACCACGGGAATTTATAATACGCCATGAAAAAGTCGCCAAAATTGCTGATTTCGCTTGGCTTGGTGGGAGCACTGCTACTCGCGGTGTCAATTCATTACCGTGGGGGACAAAGTGAAAACGGGAAAGTCAACTCTGGGTTTTCAACTGGAAGCGCAATCTCGAGCGTGCCTGTCTTGAAGGGCCAGCAAGCGATTTTCTACCTAAGTCTTTCAAATAAATCTGGAAGTGCTGTCCGGTTCGATGGCGTATCTTTTCGGAAGTACTTAAATTTCCCCACACCAATAGTCGTCAAAGTGGTCGGGCTTTCCCATCGGGGTCTCTCGGGGTCCACAACGACTTCAGATATGAATTGGTCAGTCGGATCTAGCGTGAGCAACCAAACGCAATTTCTAATTCCTAAAGGCTCAAGCAGTATCGCGGTGTTTGCAAGGTTCAAGGCATCAAATTTGTTGGCAAGCTTTTCCGAGGCCATTCTTGACTGGAATTTGGGTGGGGTTAGGCATTCGTCCCCATTGATCGGCCAGGAGGGCGTCATGTGCCAGTTTTCTAACTCGCCCGGCCTTAAACGGTGCGAAGTCCTATTTCAGGGCTTCCCGCCACGTTAATTTTCGAAGCAGATATCTAGTCGCTTTCCGGTCTAAATCCCTTTTGCTTAAAGTCGCCCGTAACGCAAATGTATGGATTTGGAATTAAGGGAGGCAGGAGATTGACGACCGAAGACTGCTCTCTCTGCTCACGTCGAGCACACGATCACCATTACCGAAAATGGTACTGAGTTCTTCACCGTTCTCTACTCCAACTCGCGCATACTCATGTATCGGCTATATGCAAAAAGCGCTGCTTCAGTTCTTCGAGTAAACCCGAGCTTGGCAAGCATTTTGGTCACGTAATTCTTCACCGTCTTTTCGGCGAGGAACATCTCAGCCGCAATTTCCTTATTTGACATGCCCTCGCCAATCAGGGCCAGAATTCGAGCCTCTTGAGTGCTCAGACTCTCAACCCGGACATCATTATCTAGATGACGCAGTTGTCGAATATTGGCTCGATCGCGTTGGTCTTTCGTTACGAGTGAGAGACCTTGCGCGGCGCGGGTAATGGCTTCAATCAGTTCGGCTTGGCTCATGGTCTTAACGAGTAGGCCCCGCAGCCCCGTGTCGATGGCACTACTGAGAGCGAAGTCATCAAACCGTGAGACGAGTAGCACGACATTCATTTTTGGCCGATTGCTAAGTAGCTGGCGGGCGAGTTCGAATCCGTTGCCGTCGGGCAGCTTGGCCCCCACGATGACTAGATCCAGGCCCTTGGTATTGAGGGCCAGTCCCTCGGCAATAGAGGAGGCCTCAGGGACTAGCTCCATTGAGAGATGGTCCTCGATAATGGCGGCTAAGCCTCGCCGAACCAGCACCTGCCCTTCAACAATGGCAATTCTGAGGGAGCGGCTCACGGAATTGCTACTTTCACGGACTGAAGCGTTTCACCTCAGGATTTCGGTGAACTAGGGACTTTGGTCCCTATTGGCTAATTTCTAAGAGAAATTAGGGCTTACGACACCTCTACCCGAATGCTCAAAAATCACCCTAAATCGAGATTTGGCCCAAGGATTCGCCCAATGCCCCCCGTGAAGGGGTCGCTTTTGCGTTTTTTGGAAACTTCGGTAGAATAGTCACCCGACCTTAAAGCCAGGCTTTTCGGTCGAACCCGTGGAAGAGGCCTCCTCTTTCACGCCCCCGCAGTACGCAACAAGGAGAAAGAACCTGAGTAAGCCAAAGGAAGACGCGTTCACCGTTGAAGGTACCGTTGTCGAACCACTACCGAACGCCATGTTTCGAGTTGAACTCGAGAACGGTTACACCGTCCTCGCACACAGCTCAGGAAAAATGCGCATGCACCGCATCCGTATTCTCCCCGGAGACAAAGTCCAAGTGGAAATCACACCGTACGACATGACACGTGGCCGCATCACCTACCGCTACAAATAATCAGGTTCTGAGAGATCGAGAAAGAAAAACATGAAAGTTCGCGCCAGCGTAAAAACCATGTGTGAAAAGTGCAAGGTCATTCGTCGTGCTGGTCACGTCCGCGTGATCTGTGAGAACCCGCGCCACAAGCAGCGTCAGGGCTAGGAGAAAAGAAGATGGCCCGTATTTCCGGTGTTGACATCCCGCGCGAAAAGCGCACGGTGATTTCATTGACCTACATCTTTGGCGTCGGTCCAACCACCGCCAAAGAAATTTGTGCTGCAACTGGCATTGACGAGTCAACTCGTGTCAAGGACTTGACCGAAGCTGATGTCAACAAGATCCGTGCGTACATTGACCAGAACGTCACCGTAGAGGGTGACTTGCGTCGCGATGTCCAGCAAGACATCAAGCGCAAGATGGAAATTAACTGCTTGCAGGGAATCCGTCACCGCAAGGGCCTGCCCGTACGCGGCCAGCGCACTCGCACCAACGCACGTACCCGTAAGGGACCAAAGCGCACTGTCGCCGGTAAGAAGAAAGTAACTAAGTAATGGCTACCAAGACCGCTGCTGGAGCTGCCCGTAAGCCACGTAAGAAGGAACGTAAGAACGTTGCCTTCGGCGTGGCTCACATCAAGAGCTCCTTCAACAACACCATCGTTTCAATCACCGACCCTGAGGGCAACGTTGTGTCCTGGGCCTCATCGGGCCAGGTTGGTTTCAAGGGTTCACGCAAGTCAACCCCGTACGCCGCTCAGCTCGCTGCTGAGAAGTGCGCCCGCGCCGCCATTGAGCACGGTGTGAAGAAAGTCGACGTCCTCGTACGTGGCCCGGGATCAGGTCGCGAAACCGCGATTCGTTCCATCGCCGCTGCGGGTATCGAAGTTGTTGCCATCAAAGACGTGACTCCGTTGCCACACAACGGTTGCCGTCCCAAGAAGCGCAAGCGCGCCTAAGGAGAGGAAGAAATGGCTCGTTATACCGGACCCGTTTGCCGACTCTGTCGTCGTGAGCGCACCAAATTGTTCTTGAAGGGTGAGCGTTGCTTCACCCTGAAGTGCCCAGTAGCTGAAAACTCAGACCGTCAGAAGCGCGCCTTCCCACCAGGAATGCACGGCCGTGACCGTCAGCGTCAGGGATCTGAGTACTTGAACCAGCTTCGTGAGAAGCAGAAGGCTCGTCGTATCTACGGCTTGCTCGAGCAGCAGTTCCGCAACCTCTACGAAGAGGCCAGCCGTCGTCCCGGTATGACCGGTACGAACCTGTTGCAGTTCCTCGAGCTCCGTCTCGACAACGTTGCGTACCGCGCTGGTTGGGGTGCTTCACGCGCTCAGGCCCGTCAGTTTGTTCGTCACGGTCACGTCACCGTTAACGGCAAGCGCGTAACGATTCCTTCGTACCGCGTTCGCCCCGGTGAAGTAGTGGCCCTTAAGCCCGTCACCCGTGAGAACTTCAATGTGAAGCGCAACCAGGACATGCTTGACCGCACCGTTCCTGGCTGGCTCGAGACCGGTGAAAACGGCTTCGCCGTTACCGTTCGCGTCGTGCCACAGCGCGAGCAGATTGCCGAAGAGATTAAAGAGCAGCTCATTGTTGAGTTGTACTCCAAGTAATAAAACGAAAGAAACCCCCGAGGAGTTTGTATGTTGATTATCCAGCGCCCCACCATCGAAGCACTAGGCAATGAGGTCTCGAACCGTCAGAGCTTCGCGGTTGGCCCACTCGACCCAGGATTTGGTCACACGCTGGGCAACAGCCTGCGTCGCACCCTGCTTTCCTCGATCCCTGGCGCTGCGGCAACTCGCGTCAAGTTCGAGGGTGGCGTCGTCCACGAGTTCGGCACCATTGAAGGCGTCAAGGAAGATGTCCAGGACATCTGCTTGAACCTGAAGGATCTACTCATCACTTCAGCTAGCGACGAGCCAGTTGTTGTTCGTCTCGACAAGAAGGGTGAAGGCGACGTAACAGCCGCTGACTTGGTCTTGAGCTCGGATGTTGAAGTCTTGAACCCAACTCTGCACCTCGCATCACTCACCAGTGCCAAGAGCGCCCTGAGCTTCGAGCTCACCATCGAGCGCGGCAAGGGTTACGTTGGCGCTGAGGGCAACAAGGGTTCGGGCACCATTGGTGTTATCCCCTTGGACTCAATCTTCACCCCAGTTCGACGTGTGAGCTTCGAAATCGAGCCAGTTCGCGTTGAGCAGAGCAAGGACTTTGACCGCCTGTTAATCGAAGTTGAGACTGACGGCACCATTACTCCTCGTGAGGCCCTGGCTTCGGCATCAAAGACCTTGGGTCAGCTCATTGGTTTGATTGCTGAAATGGACTCCGCAGCACCAGCGCTTGAGCTTGGTGACGTTGGAACCGCGCAGGCAGCTGCTAGCGAACTCGACATTCGCATTGAAGAATTGGGACTAACCGAGCGTTCACGCAACTGCTTGAAGCGCGCTGGAATCAACACCATCGCACAGCTCGTCAACGCCACCCAGCAGGACCTGACTTCGATTACGAACTTCGGGCAGACCTCATTGAAGGACGTCACCGACCGTCTCGCCGAGCGCGGACTGTCACTGCGAGTAGAGGAATAAGCCATGCGCGGAACACCAACTAAGGGCAAGCGTTTCGGTGGATCAAGTGCTCACCAGAAGGCCATGTTTGGCAACCTGGTTGCACAGATGATCGCTGCTGAAGCCATTGTCACCACCGAGGCCAAGGCCAAGGCCCTTCGTCCAGTTTTGGAGAAGGTCGTAACGGCAGCGAAGAACTCACCCGAGGGTTCAGTTCACGCTCACCGTCGCGTTGTGGCGTTGATTCGCGACAAGGACATGACTCACAAGTTGTTCGCCGAGATCGCTCCTCGTTACAAGGAGCGTCCTGGTGGCTACACCCGCATCTTGAAGCTTGGACCGCGTCAGGGCGACAACGCTCCAATGGCGCGCATTGAGTTCGTCTAAACCAACTCCAGTCGCCAGCCAACGCTGGCGCCTCGACCTCGCTTATGACGGTCGTGGATTTAATGGCTTTGCCTATCAGCCCCGCCACGAAACTGTGGTGGGGCTTTTACGCGAAACGCTTCAGACAACCCTGCAACTCAGTGAGCCCCCAGTAATCGTCGGAGCCGGTCGCACGGACACGGGCGTGCACGCTCTCGCTCAGACCATCAGTCTGGATTTGCCCTCACCACTATTCAAGTCAGTTCGCGAGCCCGAGGCCGATCGCCTCATTAAGTCATTGAATAAGCAGCTGCGGGGTCGAATCAAAATTCTTCGCGCCGAGCCCGTGAGCGAGGATTTTCACGCTCGGTACTCGGCCACCTGGCGCGAGTATCGGTACCTCGTTTTCGAAGAGGCTCGACCAAACCTCAACTTCGCCTCGGAGTGGTCCTGGTCCATCCCGGGAAGCTTGAACCTGCGGGCGATGAACCGTGCGGGTAAGTCCGCCGTGGGCACCCATGATTTCCGGGCCTTTTGTCGAAAGAAAGAGGGGACCAGCGGCGAAGACCCGATTATTCGCAAGGTTCTCTCGATTAAGTGGGAGAGAATCGCTGATAGGTGGGAAATGACCCCAAATTCAGAGGAGGTCACCAAATTGACCATTCGGGCCCAATCCTTCTGCCACAATATGGTTCGTTGCCTGACCTCGACGATGGTCGGGATTGGATTGGGAGAATTACCGGAAAACACCATTGCTGAGCGCCTAGAGAGCCTTTCTCGGGACTTTTTACCCCCGCCAGCCCCTCCACAGGGCTTAGCCCTGGTGGCGGTGGGATATCCAAATTTGCCTAAACCGGTCCGGAAATCCTAAGATAGTTATCCCTTCGGAAGACCCACTGGGAATTCCGAACAGTTCGCTGAAGGAAATATTGTGCGCACCTACACACCAAAAGTTGAAGAGATTACACGCGAGTGGCATGTACTTGACGCCGAAGGACTTGTCCTCGGTCGTCTCTCGACCCTCGCCGCTACCTTGCTTCGTGGCAAGCACCGCACCTTCTACGCTCCACACATTGACACCGGTGACAATGTCATCGTGATCAACGCTGACAAGGTCGTCGTTACCGCTAACAAGCTCGCGCAGAATAAGCACTGGCGTCACTCGGGTTACCCCGGTGGTATCCGATCAACTACGTGGCAGAAGATGTTTGACGAAGACCCCGTTGAGTTGGTCACCAAGTCAATTCGCGGCATGGTTCCAAAGAACCGTTTGGGTCGCGCGCAGATGGACAAGTTGTTCGTCTACAAGGGTCCAGAGCACCCACACATCGCTCAGCAGCCCAAGAAGTTTGACACCTCGGCAGTTCGTCGCGGTTAAGGAGAAAATTCGTGTCTAGCCCAATTACTCAGACCACCGGACGTCGCAAAGAGGCAGTCGCTCGCGTAAGGCTTCGCCCCGGTACCGGCACCATCACGATTAACTCTCGTGCCTTCGACAACTACTTCACCTCGCCAACCCACCGCATGATGGTGATGGAGCCTCTTCGTTTGCTCGACGCACAGGAGACCTACGACATCGACGCCACTATCGAAGGTGGCGGCTCGGCCGGTCAAGCTGGCGCACTTCGTTTGGGCATTGCCCGCTCGCTGCTCGAGATCGCTGAAGAGTCTCGTGGCACCTTGAAGAAGGCCGGTCTGTTGACCCGCGATGCGCGCAAGAAAGAGACCAAGAAGTACGGTCTCAAGAAGGCACGTAAAGCGCCTCAGTACTCGAAGCGGTAGTTGTCCATGCCCGTGCGCTTTGGCACGGACGGTATTCGCGGGCTGGTGCCCGACGAAATCAACGTCAAGTTGGCTTACCGACTTGGTCGTGCCGTCGCTGAAGTCTTTGTGGCCCCCGTTTACGTGGGTTATGACACTCGGGAATCCTCCCCCTCGTTAGCTAACGCCGTCTTGGCGGGTCTCGCCGATGGTGGAGCGAGTGGCGTTAATCTCGGGATCTTCACCACCCCAGGTGTTGCGGTGATTGCCCAACAACGAAGTGGTGTGGGCATCGTGGTGTCGGCTTCGCACAACCCTTACCACGACAATGGTCTCAAGGTGCTGAACCTAGGTGGCGGCAAGCTCGATCGCGCTACCGAAGAGGCCGTGGAGAATGCGCTGAGCAATACTGATGCGCCAACCACGCTGGATTTTCTCGAGGTCCCCATCGATGAATCCGCCCAGCACGATTACGCCCACCATCTGCGAAACCTCGTTCCCAATGACCTAACGGGGCTCCACATCGTTATCGATTGTTCCAATGGCGCGGCTAGTTACGTGGCCCACGAACTCTTCGAAGCGACCGGGGCTCGAATCACTGCAATCAACGATCAGCCCGATGGCAAGAACATCAACCTGAACTGCGGCTCAACCAAGCCCGCGATCTTGAGTGCGAAGGTACTCGAATTGGGAGCCGATCTCGGACTCGCCTTCGATGGTGACGCCGACCGACTCATTGCCGTTGACGCCCAGGGTGTAGTGCGCGATGGTGATGATGTCATGGTGCTTTTGACGCTAGACCGGATTAACTCGAGAACTCTGGGTGGAGGATTGGCCGTTACCCAGATGAGCAACCTTGGTCTGCACCGCGCTCTGCGCAAGGCGAACGTCGAGGTCGTCGAGACCGAAGTGGGGGACCGCAACGTCTTGTTGGCGCTCGAAGAGCGCGCGTGGATTTTGGGTGGCGAACAGAGTGGGCACATTATCTTCCGCGAGCTCGCGCCTACCGGTGACGGACTCCTAACGGGACTTTTCGTTGCCGACCTAGTGAAACGTAATGGTCCACTCGCCGAACAAGCTGACCGCGCTTGGCTCCGTGTTCCCCAGGCCCTAATCAACATCGCCAAGGGCGAATTCAACAACTCCCAAGTCGAGGCGATCTTTAATCGACTGATGCAGGAATTCGCGATCGACCCCGCCGACGTGCGTCTACTGATTCGCCCCTCGGGCACCGAACCAGTGGTGCGCGTGATGATTGAAGCACTGAACGCCGAGTTTGTCACTACATTTAGCCAAGAACTCTCCGCATTGTTTGGTGACTCTTCCGAGAGCTAAAAGCACCACCCGAGTAGGCTGGTACCTATGTGCGGCATTATTGGGGTTGTCGGCTCAACCACCACACTCGAAACGCTTCTCGAGGGACTCGCACGTCTCGAATACCGAGGTTACGACTCGGCCGGCGTGGCCCTGGTGCGACAGGGTGAAACCTGGCGTGCTCGCACCGCGAGCGGAACCGAATCGGTCGAAGCACTGGTTCGGGCCTGCGAAGAGGCACCCACCGGTTTAACAACCGGAATTGGTCACACTCGTTGGGCCACCCACGGTGCTCCCGAGGCCATGAACGCCCACCCGCACGTCGACTGCTCCGGCCGCCTCGCCATAATCCATAACGGAATTATTGAAAACCACTTGGCCCTTAAAGAAGAACTCACCGCACGAGGCCACATTTTTACCTCAGTCACCGACTCCGAGGTGCTTGCGCACCAAATCGAGGAACTCCGAGGCCAGGGCCACGACCTACTAAATGCCGTTCGCCTCAGCCTCGCCAACGTCCGAGGGGCCTTCTCCTTGGCGGTCGTTGACGCCAATGAACCCAACACGATCGTTGCCGCTCGACGAGTTTCGCCGCTCATTGTTGCAGTCGCGCCAGGGATGACCTACCTCGCGAGTGACATTCCCGCCATCTTCGACCGCGCAACCTCCTTCTACGGAGTCGACGACGACCAAGTCGTTCAGTTGACCCCCGAAGGCTTTCACGCCGTGAACCTCGAAGGGGTCAGCGTGCAGTTGTCACCATTGACCGTGGACTGGGACTTAGAGACCGCCCAAAAGGGTGGTCACGACGACTTCATGGCCAAGGAAATTGCTGAACAGCCACAAGCCCTCCGTGCGACCTTGATGGACCGCCGACGCGCTGATGGCACCTTCACCTTCGACGAGATGCGCGTGAGCGACGAAGAACTTAAAGAGGTTCGCCGAGTTGTTCTCGTGGCGGCGGGTACGAGCTATCACGCGGCCCTGGTCGCTAAGTACGCCATTGAGAAGTGGGCTCGACTCAGCGTTGACGTAGAAATCTCCTCGGAGTATCGATACCGAGACCCCGTGGTGGAAGTCGGAACCTTGGTCATCGGAGTTTCACAAAGTGGTGAGACCATTGACACCATCCAAGCCTGCCGCGAGGCGAAGAGCCGTGGGGCTCGAGTAATTGGCATCTCCAACATTGTGGACGCCTCGCTGGCGCGCGAATCAGATGCCGTGCTCTATACCCGCGCTGGACTCGAGGTTTCGGTCGCTTCAACCAAAGCTTTCGTCGCCCAGGTTGCAGTCCTCGAACTTTTAGCCCTGCACTTAGCCCAACTTCGCGGAACTCTCGACGCGGTTGTTGTTGAGGGGCTGTTCGAGCAACTTACCCAGGTGGCCGATCACGTCGCGACCGTACTTTCTCGAGTGGAACGAGTTTCGTTGGTGGCCAATGAACTCCGCGATACGCACGACTTCTTCTACTTGGGGCGCAACGTTGGCTTTCCGACCGCGCTCGAAGGTGCGCTGAAACTCAAAGAACTCACCTACCTGCACGCCGAAGGATACGCCGCGGGCGAGCTCAAGCACGGCCCCCTCGCGCTCATTGAGCCTGGTGTGGTGGTGGTTGCGGTGGTAACTGATGCCAACTTGCACGAAAAGATCTTGTCCAACCTCGCCGAGGTGAAGGCCCGCGGGGCCTCGGTGGTCGCGATTGCCAGGGATGACGACGAAATCATCGATGCCGTCGCAGATTTTGTCTTGCGGGTGCCATCGACCGATCCACTCTTGGCCCCGATTGTTGACATCATTCCGATGCAACAATTCGCCTACGCAATGGCTCGCGGACTCGGTCGCAACGTTGACCGACCACGCAATTTGGCTAAGACGGTCACGGTCGAATAATGGCGACCGTTGGCATTGGCGTCGATGTAGTTGATGTGGTGCGTTTTAGCGAGTTGCTCGAGCGCCGGGATGGGCTCGCTGACCGACTATTCACCACCCAAGAACGTGAAGACGCCAACGAAGCTCCCGAGCGTCTCGCCGCCCGGTTTTGCGCCAAAGAGGCAACCCTAAAGGCGCTGGGTGTCGGACTAGGTCATGCGTGGCATGACATAGTCGTGCACCGCCTACCAAGTGGTGCGCCCATTCTCGTTCTCACTGGCGAGGTACAAGAACTCGCTCTGGCCCGCGGGGTTCGTAGTTGGCACCTCTCGCTGAGCCACTCTGATTCGACCGCAATTGCGTACGTCGTAGCGACCGATGAGGAGGGGAAGTGACCGCCGAAGGAATTCACCGTCCCGCCTACGTTGAAGTTTCGAACTCGGCGATGGCGCACAATATTGCGGTTCTTCGCTCTCTCGTGAGTGATTCAAAAATTTGCGCAGTCGTCAAAGCCAACGGGTATGGACACGGCGCCATCGTGGCCGCTCGAGCTGCGCTGGCTGGTGGGGCCGACTCCCTAGCGGTAGCGATCGTGGACGAGGGAATTGAGCTGCGAGAAAGTGGATTCACCACCGAAATTCTGGTGCTTGCCGAAATCGATGGGGCTGCGCTTCCCGTAGCTCTTCAGTACGGACTGACCTTGACGGTTGGTTCGCTGGCGGGCGCCCGAGAAACCGTTAGTGCTGCGGCCACCGTGGGCGGCCGACACAAGGTTCACCTAAAGGTCGACACCGGCATGGGTCGCATGGGCGTGCAACCTCAGGAGGTAGTAGCTGCCATGCAGGTCCTCCATGAGAGTGAGCACCTCGAAGTTGAGGGCATTTTTACTCACTTTCCGGTGGCTGATGGCGCGAGCGAAGATGATCGGGCTTTCACGAAAGCTCAGATCGAACTGTTCGATGGAATCATTGAAGAACTCACTAAACAAAATCTCTGCCCTCCCGTTCGCCATCTGTCAAATAGTGCTGGCTCACTGGCCTACCCCGAGGCTCGTCAGTCGCTGGTTCGCGCTGGCTTGGCGCTCTACGGCTACGCACCCAGCGAGTGGCTCGTTGGAAAGCTCGCCGCAAAGGGTGAGAGTCTCCGGCCAGTTATGACTATTCGCGCCCAAGTATCGGCGGTTCGCCGAGTTCCCGCTGGGTCACGTCCAAGTTATGGGCGCCGTCGAGCGGTAGAGCGTGAATCGGTTATCGCCACCGTTCCTTTCGGTTACGCCGATGGATTTCCTCGACGCTTCTTTGAAGCGGGCGCCGAAGTACTCATTCGTGGCCAGCGCTACCCACTTGCGGGCATGGTCACAATGGATCAGCTCTTGATTGATTGCGGCCAGGACGATATTCAGCGGGGTGAGGAAGTCATCTTGATGGGCGCGCAAGGTGCTGAAACGATTACCACCGAAGAGTGGGCGCGGCGACTTGGCACGATCACTTGGGAAGTGATGTGTGGCATTGGTGCTCGCTTGCCCCGGGTCGCCACTCAATAGCAGTGGACCTCCAAGCTCTGCTGTCGTGCACTAGGTGCGAACTCTCCGAGAACCGACAACGAGTTGTTGTTGGCTCTGGACCTAATCGCCCAACCGTGCTCGTGGTTGGCGAGGCGCCCGGAAAGACTGAAGACGAAGGTGGCGAACCGTTTATTGGGCGGAGTGGTCAGCTTCTGTTCAAATTAATTGAAGAAGAAGTGGGCATTACTAGGTTGGATTGCTTCGTGACGAACATCGCTAAGTGTCGGCCCCCAAATAATCGTCCGCCCACACCGAAAGAATGTGAGGCCTGTCGTCCGTGGCTACTGGAGCAACTGGACTCCTTGAGCCCTCGAGTCGTCTTGAGTGTGGGCAATACCGCCACCCGCCAGTTGTACGGGGTGAAAGAGGGAATTAGTGAAATTCACGGACACTGGTTCGAATTAAACGGAGTTCCCGGGATGGCGACCTACCACCCCGCGGCGGGACTGCGCAGTCCGAATACGGTAATACCTATGATTCGAGAAGATTTACGAAAATTAAAGAGCCAGCTGGACTCCCAATGACGATCGCTCGTACCTGTGTCAACGATGAGGCCACCCAAGCGGCAGGTGAGGATTTTGGCGCGCTACTGCGCCCAGGCGACATCGTTCTCCTGACGGGCCGGCTCGGAGCCGGCAAAACAACCTTTACGAAGGGAGTGGCTCGAGCCCTCGGTGTCAAAGAACGGGTGACGAGCCCCACCTTCACGATGGTTCGCCAACATGACTGCCACAACTGCGGGGGTATTAAAACCTTGCACCATGGCGATATGTACCGGATTGAAAGTGCGGGCGAAGTTGCTGACCTCGCGCTCGGTGAACTCGTTGAAGAAGCAGGGGTGGCCTTAGTTGAGTGGGGCGAGTTAGCTGCCGAGGTCTTTGGTCCCCGAGCCATTTCTATTCACTTTGAAGTTCACGAAGACGAGTCTCGCACTCTCAGCGTGCACGGAATCGTCGATGATGCGAGACGAGCTGAGTTTACGAAGTGGGCGAGCCAATGACAATCCTTTTCATCGAAACCGCCACCACCACCTGCGGAGTGGGACTCATGGTTGCTGGCGTGGCCGACACTCTGATTGTTGATCGCAATCGAAATCACACCGAGTTCCTCACCGACGGAATTCAAAGCATCCTGAGCTCTCACGGACTCACCACCCAAGACCTGACCAAAGTTGTGGTCGACCGCGGTCCTGGCCTGTACACGGGGCTTCGTGTGGGTATTGCGACAGCCATTGGCCTCGCGAACGGCCTCGGTATTGACTTGGTGGGTGTCACCTCACTCGAGATGCTGGCGCGTGGCGCATTCGACGAAGGGGTACGGGGTGACTACGTTGGACTGATTGATGGACGTCGAGGCGAGGTCTTCGCTCAACACTTCCTCTTGAACGGTCACGTGGAACCTCTCGCCGACCCCCTCGTGGCCACTCCCGCTGAGGTCATTGAACAAGTGAAGGGGCTTTCTTCACTCACCCTCGGGGGCGATGGCGTGGCTAAGTACCTCGAGCAGTTCCAATTACTAAGCAATGCGACTTTGATGCCACTTGAAATTCCACCCCTCGAAGCCGGATTAAAACTCGGTGCGGAGGCTCAGGTTGACGGGGCAGTGGTGCCGCTCTATTTGCGTGACCCCGACGCAGTTGCAAACTTCACTACTCGTGAGCAGCGGTAATGACGGGGTTCGAAGTCCGATTGGCCGAGCGACGTGACCTCGAGGTGCTCATGGAAATTGAGAAGACTCAATTTCCCGAACCGTGGACTACTGGAATGATGCTGGATGAACTCGAGCGCACCGATACTCGTCGCTACACGGTGTGTACCGAGGAGGGGGTCGTGGTTGGCTACCTCGGCGTGATGTTTAGCGACGAGGGCATGCACATCAACACCATTGGAGTGGTCCCTGGTCATGAACGCCGAGGCATAGCGCGTACGCTCATGGACGACTGTTGGGACCACCTCGTTGCCCGCGGCGTAAGGCAAGCGACGCTGGAGGTCGCGGTATCTAACGCTGCGGCCATTGCCCTCTATTACTCCTATGGTTTCGCCCCGGTGGGAATAAGAAAGAACTACTACGAAGCCACCAAAGAAGACGCGCTCGTACTCGTGGCGGAAATCCCCTCTACGCTGGCGGAAGCATGAAAGTTTTAGGTATCGAAACCAGTTGTGATGAGACGGCCGCGGCGGTGGTCGACGAGCAACTTCACGTCCACTCTTCAATCATCGAAACCTCACTCGATGAGCACCGCGCCTTTGGCGGGGTGGTGCCTGAATTGGCTGGTCGAGCCCACGTCGTAACGATCTCGTCGGTTGTCGAGCGAGCACTCATTCAAGCGGGCCTCGATCCGCACCATCCCGACATTGACGCGATTGCTGTCACTAGCGGTCCCGGTCTCATTGGTTCCCTACTCGTTGGCTTGGCGGCGGCGAAGGGATATGCGTTGGCGTGGAACAAACCTTTTGTGGGGGTCCACCACCTTGAGGGCCACCTCTTCGCCCCTTTGTTAGAGACCCCAAACCTGCCCTGGCCAATGCTGACTCTGCTGGTGTCGGGCGGACACTCCATGCTGGTTTTGCAGTCTGGGCCGGGTGAGCACGAGATTCTGGGTGAAACAATTGATGACGCGGCCGGCGAAGCGTACGACAAGGTAGCGCGCTGGCTCGGACTCGGGTACCCCGGAGGTCCGGCCATTGACAAACTCGCCCAAGGTGGAAACGCCAAAGCGTTGTCCCTTCCCAAGTCCATGTCGGGGGATAGTTACGATCTTTCCTTTTCTGGATTGAAGACGGCGGTGGTGCGAGCCACCGAAAAGCAAAGTGATCTTGCAATCGAAGATGTTGCGGCCTCCTTTCAAGGTGCGGTGGCGGAACAATTACTGCGCAAGGTGCGCCAAGCTCTCGAGAAAAATGAGGTGGGAGCCTTGTCGTTGGCTGGTGGAGTCGCCGCGAATTCCGCGCTGCGCCACGGCATCGCGGAGTTAGCGAAGGAATTTGGCATCCCCGCACTACTTCCCACAATGGAGATGTGCACCGACAACGCGGCGATGATCGCTGCTGCGGGACTTTATCGATTTCAACACCAAGGAGCAAGCCCAATGAATCTCTCAGCCAATCCCAACTGGCAGTTAGTAGATGTGTCATGAGCGAACGGTGGATTCCCTTTGACATGATTGATTCGCACGAAGATCCATTCGAGCAATTCTCTGTTTGGTACAACGAGGCCCTGGGTGAGATGCGCGAGCGCGAAGCTATCGCTCTCGTTACCGCTACCGCCGATGGTCACCCAACCGCTCGCATGGTTCTACTTCGCTACATTGGCGACGGTGGATTCGGCTGGTACTCAAACTACGAATCGCGTAAGGGTCGAGATTTAGAAGAAAATCCCAACGCCGCGATTCTCTGGTACTGCGAACCGCTCGGTCGCCAGATTCGGATTGAGGGAACGGTCGCCAAGATGATCGCCGCTAATTCTGACGAGTACTTCGCCTCTCGACCTCGCGGTCACCAGGTAGGCGCTCACGCCTCTCAGCAGAGTCGCCCCATTGGGACTCGCAAAATGCTCGAAGAGCAGGTCGAAGAGGCGGCTCTGCGGTTCGAGGGAACCGAAGTTCCTCGCCCTGGCTACTGGGGTGGGTATCTGTTGACCCCGACGGCCTTTGAGTTCTGGCAGCACCGCAAAGACCGGCTCCACGACCGAATTCTCTATACCCAGGAGGGTGACGGCTGGCGCCGGGAGCGCCACTGCCCCTAAAGCTGGTCCGGTAGCACTCTCGGGGTCTTTCTGCTAAATTGGCAGTCGTAAGATTCGAGTGCCAAAAAGGCACCAGAGAGGAAAAGTATGAAGCTGCAACCCCTTGAGGACCGCATCGTCGTTCGTCCGGACACGGCAGAGGCTACGACCGCCTCCGGCCTCGTTATCCCCGACACCGCAAAAGAGAAGCCCCAGCAGGGTGAAGTCTTGGCCGTTGGCCCAGGACGCCGTGCCGAGTCTTCCGGCGAAGTAATCCCCACCGGCGTAAAGGCCGGCGACACCGTCGTCTACTCCAAGTACGGCGGAACCGAGATCACCGTCGATGGTGAGGACCTCTTGATCCTCTCCAGCCGTGACGTACTCGCCACCATTACTAAGTAACTCACTCTAAGGAAACCATATGTCAAAGATGTTGAAGTTTGATGAGGACGCTCGACGCGGCCTCGAAGCTGGTGTCGACAAACTCGCTGACGCCGTAAAGGTGACGTTGGGACCCAAAGGTCGCAACGTAGTTATTGGCAAGAAGTTTGGCGCGCCAACCATTACTAACGATGGTGTGTCCATCGCTCGTGAAATTGAACTGGAGGACCCATTCGAAAACATGGGTGCACAGCTCGTTAAGGAAGTTGCGACCAAGACCAACGATGTTGCCGGTGACGGAACAACGACCGCCACGGTATTGGCCCAAGCCCTCATTAAAGAGGGTCTGCGCAACGTGGCCGCCGGCGCTAACCCCGCAGGTTTGAAGAAGGGTATCGAAAAGGCAGTGAAGGCTGCTGTCGAATCCATCCACGAACAGGCGCAAGAGGTTAACGACAAGACTCAGATTGCCCAGGTCGCCACGATCTCGGCTGCTGACGCCATGATTGGTGAAACCATTGCTGACGCCATTGACAAGGTCGGCAAGGACGGCACCGTTACGGTCGAAGAGTCCAACACCTTTGGTATTGAGCTCGAGTTGACCGAAGGTATGCAGTTCGACAAGGGTTACCTGTCGCCCTACTTCGTCACCGACCAGGAGCGCCAAGAGGCAGTCTTCGAGAACGCCTACATCTTGTTCACCAGTAACAAGATTTCGGCCGTGCACGACCTCGTGCCCGTTCTCGAAAAGGTCATGCAGTCAGGTCGCCCACTCGTCATCATCGCCGAAGATGTTGACGGTGAGGCCCTCGCAACCCTGGTGGTCAATAAGATCCGTGGCACTTTCACCTCAGTAGCCGTGAAGGCCCCAGGATTTGGAGAGCGCCGCAAGGCAATGCTCCAAGACATGGCCATCTTGACTGGCGGAACCGTCATCTCCGAAGAGATTGGCCTCAAGTTGGACTCGGCCTCGGTCGATCTACTTGGCTCAGCTCGTCGCGTCGTTGTTACCAAGGACACGACCACCATCGTTGACGGTGCTGGCACCTCAGCTGACGTGGCCGGACGTGTTGCTCAGATCAAGCGCGAAATTGAAGACACCGATTCCGACTGGGACCGCGAGAAGCTTCAAGAGCGTCTCGCCAAGCTCGCCGGTGGTGTTGCCATCGTCAAGGTTGGTGCCGCAACTGAGGTTGAGCTCAAGGAAAAGAAGCACCGCATCGAAGACGCCTTGAGTGCAACCCGTGCCGCTATCGACGAAGGAATTGTCGCTGGTGGTGGAACTGCACTTGTTCGCGCTCGTGCATCAGTGGAGAAGTTGATTGAGTCACTTACCGGTGACGAAGCGACTGGTGCCAACATTGTTGCGAAGGCACTTGACGCACCACTTCGCCACATTGCAGCCAACGCTGGCTTTGAAGGTGCCGTGAAGGTCCGCGAGGTTGCTGACGCCAAGGGTTCGATTGGATTGAACGCTGCCACCGGTGAACTCGTTGACCTGGTTAAGGCCGGAGTAATCGACCCCGCCAAGGTGACTCGATCAGCACTTCAGAATGCTGCTTCCATTGCCGCGCTTCTGCTCACGACCGAAGCGATTGTCGCTGACAAGCCTGAACCTGCAGGTGCTGGCGCCCCTGACATGGGCGGCATGGGCGGCATGATGTAATTTCGCCTCCCGCGAAAGAGCTGAACCCGGGCTAATTGGCCCGGGTTTTGCTTTTTCAGTGGAATGCGCGACCGTTGTGAAACAGAGGTAGACAATGTGGTATCAAAATGGTATTATTGCAGACATGAGCCTTACATTCAGAACAAACGAACAGATCGACCAAATACTTGAAGACCTTGCGGCGGTCGAGCAGAGGTCTAAGCAAGAGGTTCTGGAACGCCTGGTTCTGGAAGCTGGCGAAAAGTTGGATCGACGAGCTCGATTCGAGGCGGCTTATGAGCAAGTGATGAATGATCTGGCTCCGGTCCTCGAGCGTTTAAAGGACAACTGATCACAATTCTTTATATTTCCATGGAAGAGGCGCTCGAGGTAATTGGCAGGAATGGCCTTGGGCCAGTCCGCGACGCCGGCCTACTCGATTCAGCCCTCGCTAGACCACAAGCAAGTGCAATTGGAGAGGACGTCTACGCCACTATCAACTTAAAGGCGGCTGCCTTGCTTCACTCTATTGTGAACAACCATTCGTTAATTGATGGCAACAAACGATTAGCTTTGTCGCTCACTTATTTGTTTCTAGTAATGAACGGTTACTACCTAGCAATGAGCCAAGGAGAGTTATTCGACTTCATGATTGAAGTAGCTTCGACGAGCATCTCCGCTCAAGAGTTGGAACTGAAACTTAAAGTTGCAGCCCTTTAACCTCGGGAAGAAAATTAGTCTGCTTCCCCGTAGACCCGAGGAGAGACTGGCGTGTTCTCAGGACAGGGAAGCATCGAGGCATCAAATTTCTCAAGTTCGCCTGATAGCTGGGCGACAATGTTTTGATTCTGCGCCGAAACATCTGCCCACTCGCGTCCATCAGTCGCGACGTGAAAGAGGCGAATTCGTGACTCAGTGACCGCCGTCTCGTCGCCCCAATATGGCGTTGCGACTCGTTCTAATAGAAGCTTCCAGGGACCCGGGCGAATTGCAGCCTGTCGGCGAGTTCGCCAGAGCAAGCTCCGCTCGGGGGCAGTTTCGCCACGTTGTAACCAGCCAAGGAGCGAAGTTCCATCGAGCGGGTAGTTCGGATCGCCAGGAAAGTGTGGTTCGGGCTGTGGGAAGTTCACAGATTCTCATCCCTACTTAACATTTTCTGTTAGTGGTCTCACACCGGCGGCAAAGGGGCGCCACCGGTGTGTGCAGTTCCGGATGACCATCCAGAAATTTGTGATTCTGGCTAGTCAATTTCATTTGATAATTAGCGGAAGAGCGGCAAGGTGGAGGTTAGTCAAGTACCAAATAAAAAACCCCGCCTCACCGAAGCGAGGCGGGGTTTCTAGGTGCAACCTAGTCGGCGGCGTCCACGGCGACGTGAGGAACAATCTTCTCGAGCCACGCGGGCATGAACCAGTTCGCCTTACCGATGAAGTGCATGAGGGCTGGCACCAAGATGGTGCGAATAACAAAGGCGTCGAGCAAGACGGCTCCACCAAGGCCAACACCGAATTCGTCAATGACGCGTAGGCCACCCAATGCGAAGGACACGAAGACTGAAATCATGATCAGGGCCGCGGCCGAAATGATGCGACCGGTATTTGCCTGACCGCGCTCAATGGAAAGCTCATTGTCGCCGGTATGTACCCACTCTTCGTGCATTCGTGACACCAAGAACACCTGGTAGTCCATGGAGAGTCCAAAGAGAACCGCAATCATGATGACCGGCAAGAAGGGCTCCACGGGACCAGTACCTGCTCCGAGAAGCGATGCACCCCAGCCCCATTGGAACACGGCCACAACAATGCCAAAGGCTGCAGCAGCTGCGAGCAGGTTCATAATGGCCGCTACCAGTGGAATGACAATGGAGCGGAAGGCCACCATCAAAAGTAGGGACCCGAGCAACACGATGATTCCAATGAAGCCAGGAATCTTCGAACTTAAGGTTGTTGAGAAGTCCTTGAAGATTGCGGTAGCGCCAGTGACATTGATTTGTGTATTGGATATGTCAACTGACGGGATGTAATTGTTGCGAATTGAATCAATCAAGGTTGTCGTGCGCGAGTCTTGTGGGCTGGACTTGGCGACAATGGCAATGAGCCCCACGCTCTGGTCCTTGCTCAACTGAACTGGACTAACAGCCAGGATGTCTGGCTTTCCTTGCAATTTGGCTTCGAGAGCCTGCAGGGTCGTGAGATCAGCGGAGGTTTTGATGGCCGCCACCACCGTGATGTCACCATTGAATCCAGCACCGAAGCCCTGGCTCAAGAGGTCATAGGCGTGACGGGTAGTTGAGGTAGCGGGGTCGGTGCCCTGGTCGGCGTTTCCGAGGTGCAGCGAGAAGTAGGGGACGGTAACGAGGGCCATAATAAGAATGGCCAAGACTGACAGGATGCGGGGACGCTTCGCGACGGTCTGAGCCCACTTGAGCCAACCCTGCGATTCGAACTCTCCGTTAGCGGCTCCCGCTGCGAGCGCCTTGCGTTCGCGACGGCTCAGTACACGATTCTTTTGGAAGCCGAGAAGAGCGGGGAGCAGGGTAACAGCGGCAATCATTGTGATGAGTACTGTCAACGAGGCTGAGATGGCGACGCCATTGAGGAAGCTCAAACGGAGGACGAACATTCCGAGCAGCGCCACGACAACTGTCGAACCGGCAAACATAACCGCTCGACCGGAGGTATTCATGGCGGTAACGATGGCTTCTTCGGAGGTTGCGCCCTTCTTGAGTTCCTGTCGTGTGCGCGTGACAATAAAAAGGGCGTAGTCAATTCCCACACCCAGCCCAATAAGCGAACCGAGAATTGGGGCGAAGTTCGCAATGGTCAACCCGTGACTCAGCAATACCGTAACGGCCGTAGCGATACCGATGGCAAACAGCGCCACGCCGAGCGGGAGCAAGGCCGCCAAGATCGAGCCGAAGGCCAGGAGCAAAATGATGAGCGTTGTCAAGAGCCCGTACATCGAGTTCGAAGAGCCGGGCTGTCCAGCGGCTTGTGCGATTGCGTTACCACCGAAGTCAACGGTCAGGTCCTTGCTAGCTACCTTGCTCGCGCTCGTCATAACGGCCTGGACCTGATTTTGCTTAAGAGAGAAGCCACTCTTGGTGAAGTAAATAGTGGCGTAGGC
>CAIJYV010000007.1 GCA_903825035.1 uncultured Actinomycetes bacterium
AACATAGGCCCCCATCGTCTAGCGGCCTAGGACACCACCCTTTCAAGGTGGCGGCACGGGTTCGAATCCCGTTGGGGGTGCCAATTGAAATTTTTCCTCTTCGTAGGCGAGGATTCCCCTAATCGCAGTAAGGGTTTCCGCGGTTCTGCGGAGATTCCCTTGCACTGAGCCACTAAGCGACGGCAGCTGATTCGAAGTCGCCTCGGACTAAGCATCGAGGCTCGGGTCATCCTCCTCTGGTGGGGCGACCACTTCACGGCGGAGGAGATCTCCACTGCCCGCAGGCGGCTTCTTCAGCACGACTTCAGTGTGTACAGGTACTTGGAAGCCAACCGTGGTTGGCCCGACTGGGCGCTAGGGGACCCGGCCTAAGGCTAAGACCCCTGAGGCGAGCCTTCCCTACGGGGCGAGCAGTTTCAGTTGCGAACCGACGATCGCGGGTATCTTCACCGGGAGCTCCGGAGTTGCCTCCCTCGCTGCCTCGATCGCCTCCGGAGCGCGCTCGCTCAATTCGCTGACGATCAGCTGGGCTGACTCCTCTCGCATTCCCCACGAGACGGCCTCCCTGATCAGTCTGTCGCGGGTGACCTTCGATGTCTTGCGGACTTCATCTATGTACATGGAGAGTTCACCGTCAACGTAATACAACGTCGACACAACGTCATATACGGGGGTTAGCTCAATAGATCCGTCACGGTGATGCAAGAGCGAGAGGTTCTTGCCATGTGCATCACTGTTTCCAACAAGCACATTGACGTACGTTGCTTGCAAAAGCCTGCCGAGGGAGTCGGGGCGAGCAAACTGTCGTAGGACGGCCGCGATCTGCTTGAGCGATGGGCCACCCTCCTTCTGGTACTTAGTCTTCGGGGAGAGAGAAAGAACCTGGCAAAAGTCCTCTTGATGCACACGCTCGACGTCGCCCGCGCCCGTGACGACTCGGTCATATCGCTCAACGACGATGAGCTTTCTCCCGCCGTACTGCGTGGTTTCGATTGATGCCGCCCGAAGCCCGAGGTTGCGCGCAACTCGCATGCAGAACGCCTCGTTTTCGACGGTCTCAGGGAACTCTCGAATTTCGGGCTTGAGAATGTGTGTCGATGGCGTTCCATCAACTGGCTCACCCCAACGACCGTCGGGCCTGCGTGTGAGAAGGAGTTTCTCCTGAACACCGGCTAGAGAGATCCTCACCCGATCTGTGACGCCAAGAGGAGCGCTCCTTAGGTTCGCGACCCGCTCGATGATCTCGTCATCGGTAAGGGGCAATGCCGTCAGCGTCGTGGCTTGCCGCGGTGCACCGTCTTCGGCCGGTTGGACGACAATCGCACCAGCGCAATCGAGTCCCAGGGCGCGAATCAACCCAAAGGTGTCATTGGAATTGAGGTCGAGTTGTTCTGCAACGGCCCGCCGCTGATCTCCCTCCGGAAGCAGTCCGTCGATGAAAGATCGAGTCTTCGCATTGGGGTAGGGAACGTCAGTAAGGGGAAGGGCAATCGAAAGCAGCGGCGTGCCGAGCTCGTACCTCGACAGTGCTTCCGGTGTGTACCGAAGTCGAAGTCGATTGTTTGCCTCCCGCGAGACTGTGGCGACCCGGTCGCCGTACAGCCAGATGGCCAGCTGGTCCGCCATTACCAATCCTCACGATCCAAGGTCATTCGAACGCCCAGTTCCCGAAGAACGGCGATCGTGCGCTTGAGTTGCTCGGTTTCAAGCCCGTTCTCAAGGGCATTGACGTAGTTCCGGGGTATCCCCGCACGGGCGGCCAGCTCTTTCTGGGAGATGCCTAACGCATTGCGATAGTGGCGGATCGCCGCCCCCAGCGTCGAAGCGCTGTAGACCCGGAATGGCTGTCTCTTGCCCGTTATGTCATTTGCACGCATATCCATGCAGTATAGCAAAAGTGCAACTTGCACGAATATTTGAGCATCTGTTTCTTTTGCCTAATTATACGGATATCCGTGCACCCTCGGGATCGGGAAGACGGGCTCAGGACCGCCTGCCTCCGAACACCCGCACCATCGCCTCCTAGGCACCGGCCTATTCCGAAAGCGCGGAAATTATGCGATGCCAGCGTGCCAATCGGTTGCAGGAAGAATCCGAGTGGCGTGCCAAAATTTGTTGGTGGTCGCTTATTCCTCAAGCTTGGCCACGTCGGCCAAGTCCTGGGGGCGAGCCACCGCTTTCTTGTTTGTGATTAAATCCTCGCGACTGATGAATGGCACTAGTACACCATTGATTTCGAATTTCACATGCCGATGCCACGCATCATCAAACTCAACCCCATCGATTCCCGTGAGGAGGTCGATTCGATGTGGTGGGTATCCCAACTGGATAACGGTATCGGGATTGAGAATATCTTCACGGGTGATATTGAGTGAGCCGAATCCAAAACTTTCTAGAACGACAAGCGTCCGGTCAGCGTTGTCGGTGTTAACCCAGAGCCAGGTGTCGAGGTCACCGGTGTAGCGAGGGGCACCGTGAGCGGCGAGGGCGTATCCCCCGATGATGAGAAAACGGACGTCGTTAGCGAGTAGTAATTGAACAAACTCGTTGAAGTCTTGATCCAGTTCCACTGGGCCCTCCGATCATTTGACGGCGAAGTACCTCTACGGCGGCGATGCGCTCTGACGGGCTCTTCGCCAGCCAGTATTGCAAGTCGCTCTGCTGCTCATGCAACGGGCTAATCGACACAACGGGAATAATCATCACGGTTATTTTAC
>CAIJYV010000008.1 GCA_903825035.1 uncultured Actinomycetes bacterium
AGTTAGTTCAGACTTGGAAATGGTTGCAGGGCTTTCTCGACTCACCTCTGTGATCGAAGATGCACAAAGATCTGTCCGTCTAGAAGGTGTTCGGAAGATCTCGGAATGGATTGATTGGTTGAAATCTTGTTTCGATGAAGTTATTGACCGTGGACGATCGAGAGATGATTCCGTCGAGCGAGTAATCGAAAGTTTGAATCGTGACTTTGAATGGGGCGGGACCGAGATCTTGGTTCCTTTTGATTTCTTTAGGGAGTACTGGAACTCACTTATTGCATCTCGGACCAAGGCTCGGAACTTTGGAAGGTATGGAGTGCACGTTGCTCCAATTTCTGCACTCACTAGTGCTTCTTACGACTATGTCGTCATTTTGGGCCTCGATGAAGAGAACCTTCCGAATGCTTCGATTGTTAGCCCTACTTTCGACCCACCGAGGGTCGGTGACCCGAATCCCCGACGAGCCGTTCTGTCGTCACTACTCCTAACAGTGATGTCAGCCCGAAAGGGACTCGCCTTTACCTATAACAGTCGCAATGAACTGACTGGGGAAAACCGAGATCGGTCAATGGTGCTTTCCGAGCTCAATGAGCACCTCCATCCCGAGACTGCCTTCATCGAGGGAGCTAGGCATGGATTTGTGTCATTGGTTGATGCAAGTTCGACACCTTATTCCTTTGACGTTAGGTATAGAGGTGCGAGCGATTTAATAAAGCAAGCCAACTCTTCGACAGAAGGCTTGAGTACAAAGGTCCTGCAACTCGAACAGAATGCTGTTAATTCATCAGCACCGGAGTTGATTTCAGTTCGAAACCTAGGTGCATTTTTGAATAACTCGGCAAAACATTTTGTTACTCGAGGACTACTTGGAGCGGGAATGGATCGAGCTTCGAGCGACGAGATTTCACCACGCAAGTCGCTCAACTCTTTGGAGGTCTATCAGGTTCGCGAGGAACTCATTGAACGGTTGATTACATTTGATGACCCCAGCACGCTGGAAACAACCGCTATAAAAATGCTCGATGAGATTTTGGCAAGAGAGTCGATGGCGGCAGACATCCCTAGGGTCCTTATTGCCGAGAAAATAAACCTTGAGGGAGTTGTGAGAATTGTAAAGCGACTTCGCGAGGATTATTCATGTTTCTCAGAGATTGATTCCGATGAAGATCCATCCTGGTATCGAGACATCAATCTCGAGAATGGCGTCGTAATTAATCTGAGAAGTGGCCAACCTGATGAATTGAATAAGTGGACTGTCTATCGAGATTTCTCGAAGAGACAAACGGGGAATGGCGGGGGACCAGCTACTAGGCGATTCCATCCAAGCAAGATGGAGAAGCCAAAGCAATTTAGAGCAACGCTGGTCATGTTATTAGACCTTTTGATAATGAAAATTAATCAACCTGAATCTGAAAACCAGATGCCTGTTGCAACGATTTTTTTCGCGAATGAAGGACTCAAAAACGGTAATCCTCAATTGTCTTATCGCTATGAAGGAACAAGGGAGCAGGCAATCGAGGATTTGCAAGGTTTGGTTAATTTCTACCAGGCGGGTACTAAGACCCCAATGGCGATTGGAAGATATTCAATTCCACTTGAACTACACGATGGCGCCCCCGGTGACGGCTTTGTTGAAGATATAAGCGAACCGATGTTCAATTTGATATTCGGTGAGGATGCACGAGACTTTGCCGCACTGAGTTCGGCCCAGGGTGTATCTAGTTTCTTCAAATCATTGTGTTCGAACATTACCTATTCACGTGAGACGGCAAAAGATCGAACTTTGGGTCGAATCGGAACTGACGACAAACTCGCGAAATTCGAACCAGTGATTAATACGGAATCTGAGGGCGGGAATAAATGAGCAGAACATTTGACCCAATAGAAGATTCCGTAAACGATTTAGCGCCTTTGACCATGATCAGCGCAAGCGCTGGCACCGGCAAAACATGGACTGTCACACACGTAGCAGCCCGTTGGTTGGTTGAGGCCGAGGGTCGTTCTCCATCGAGCGTTCTCATGGTTACCTTTGCTCGTGACGCCGCGGGCGAGCTTAAAGGTAGGTTGAGAGAACGGCTTGAAGAGATGAACTCTGAACTCGATAAGAAGTCAAGCTCTATTCCCTGGGTTTTACAACTGCAAAAATTGGCGTCAGAAATCGGACATGAGAATCTCAAGAGCCGAATCAATCGAGTATTAAACGAAATTGACAACCTCAATGCGCGAACCATCCACTCTTTCGCGACTGCGTTGATGCGAAACGATGAATCATTCGTCAGCAATGCCAAGTTGCTTCGAGCTCGAGCCATAAACGAGACTTTGGTTGCGGCAGCCAATCGAAGTCCTGAGGAACTCAAAAATCTCTTGTCAGAGATGAAGACTACGGGTGACCAGGTCTCTCGGTTGGGTGAGATGCTTGCGGTGGCGCTTTCGGTCGGTTTACCTCTTGGTGGCTTTGGAACACACTCGTTGGTCCAATTCATTGAACTGAGTGAAGATAAGGAGGTAGAACAGGTAGAGAAGTTAGATTTCCTTCGATGCTTAATTATTGAAGCCGCTGACCGAGAGTCAAGAATCCGACAGCTTTCCAAGTTGCAAACCTATGACGCGGTAATTGGTGAGCTGGTTGAAGAAATCAATCGAGATCCCGATACTGTTCGAGACCGAATTGGTGATCAATTCCAGTTGGTGATAATTGACGAATTCCAGGACACTGATTCCGCACAGTGGCGAATCTTTTCGCAATTATTCATTGAAACTCGTAATCCAGTTCCAGTTTTAGTTGTTGGAGACGCCAAGCAGGCAATCTATGGATTTCGTGGCGGTGACGTAACAATTATGCAGGCGCTTCAAAAAGAGATCGCCTCGACGGAAAACTATGCGCATTCAACTCTGCCGGTGAACTGGCGGTCGCATAGTGGATTACTCACTCAAATTAATTCTTTTTACACACCAAATGACAGCCCACACGTGTTCTTAAATGGCGACGTGGACTCGGTCATCGACTATCAGCCGGTAAGTTCACCGAATCATCTTGATGATGGCCTTGGCCTTTTCCAAATTCGAGATCTGACGAAAATTAAGAAAGGAAAAGGTAACGAATATCCAATCTTTCTTGACCTCATAGCTGAAATTCAGCGATTGACCACTGAAAATAGTTCGTGCGAAAGTAGGGAGCTTCCCGAAGGGAACCCAGCTAAACGCTGGAACTATTCCGACATTGTAATTCTCTGTAAAACGAACGGTTCGATTAGAGGGCTGCAAAAAGAACTCAGATACTTCAGAATCCCATTTGTTACGCCGAAATCAATTTCAGTATTCTCATCAATTGCTGCCCAAGAAGTTCGAGCTCTCTTCTGGGCCTTGAGTAGTCCTGGAGATCAGCGTCGTTGGCGAACACTTCTGGCGACTTGGTTCTCGTGGGTCATTGATTCGGACTTAACAGCAACAGGCCTCGCATCCCTTCTCGAAACTCAAGGTGTTAGTTCCGTCCATCGAGAAATTACTAATGGTTGGTTTCTCAATGAACAGCTTCGCCACCGCAGCGGGCAGCGAGATATTACAGACGTCGAACACATTTTCGGGGTTCTCGCTTCTGAGTTTCCGAAGGGTGCAACTGCTCCAGAAATTTTGGGATGGCTCGAAGACGCAATTTCGACTGCTGATGAGGCCGATGACGGAATTGACGGCCAACGGAGAATCGAAAGCGATGAGAACGCTGTGAAATTGATGACGATCCACGCGTCCAAGGGACTTGAGTTCCCCGTTGTTTTGGTGGCTGATCCTGAGGGGATGGGAAGAGACCCCAAGCTGCTTTCTGTGAACACAAAGCTTGGAAAATCGATTGATTTGGAAAGTGCATTTCTCAAGAGCTCGGACAGGAATAGTGCTGTGCGACCACAAGTTATTGAGGAAAATGACCGATTGATTTATGTTGCCCTGACTCGCGCGACAAATGTACTCACTTGCTGGGTTGAAAAATTAGACGAGTCCTCAAGCCCAGCATGGAGCAGGTTGGTAAGTCCTTGGCTAGTCAGTCAGGAATCTGAATCCGAACCGAAGTCAACTGAAGTAGCAGCTGATGGACCAAAAGTTGTGTCCATTAGCCAAGGGGATTTCGAACGCAATCGTCCGCAAAGAATTAAGGGTGGACCGAACCGGTTAGTTGGAGTGGAAGTGCGCCCAATTAAACGTTCGGCGTTTGAGCCGAACCACCGGTGGTCGTACTCGTCTCTGAATGTGCACGGAACGACGCCAACCTATTCCGAGGACTACACCGATTCGCGAACTGCTGCTGAGGACTCCGGCTCAGAAGGACAAGAGTCGGCTAAGGGTAGACGTGGATACATGGCATTTGGACACCTTCGAGGAAATAACTTGGGTGATGCAGTCCACGGAGTCTTCGAACATGTGGTTGGCAAAATTTCTAAAGACGACGAAGAGGAGCTACAACGAATTATTGACCGTGAGTTCCGAGCGAACGGGTACGTTCCGCCTGAAGGTATCCGACTGGTTTTTCAGAGACTTCTGAACGCAAGTCTTGGTCCAGCATGGGGCGGCGCGTCATTAGCCGACTACTTTAAAGCTGGTGTTGCAGTGTCACCTGAGATGCGCTTCACGATGCCATTAAATCCGCATTCCGTGGGAGATCGCAATGACTTATTGGTCCAAATCTGCGAACTTGTTACGGAACTTGATGTGGATGGTCCTTTTACCGATCACTTTTCAAGACTCAAAGAGTCGACAAATCCTGGGCGCTTAATGCAGGGGTTCTTGACGGGAAGCATCGACCTCGTGGCGCCAACCCTAGAAGGAGATAGGAAGTACATCTTGCTTGACTACAAGTCAAACTCCTTGACTATCACCCGAGATTTTTCAGCGACTTCTCTGGCGGTCGAGATGGCCGCGTCTGGTTATCCACTTCAGGCTCTCATTTATTCCGTGGCAATACATCGCCACCTTTCAGTGTGGATGCGAGATTACGAGCCAGCACGGCATTTAGGCGGAGCAACGTACTACTACGTTCGAGGTGCTGGTCTGCCCGACGCCTCTTCGGGTGATGGAATATTTCATTGGGATATACCTCCAGCGCTTACTGCTGAAGTTTCAAAACTACTCAGAGGGGCCGTGTCGTGACATTTGACTCGATCTGGAAGGGTGAAGTCCTTTGGCGCAAATTGTTCAGCGACGTTGACTTTCTTATGGTGGCCTCACTTGAGCGCTTCGTGGCAGATCTTCAATTTAACGAGTCAACGTCACTCGCGCTGTTGCTCCTAGCTAAATCTTTGAGGCTCAATCATGTGGCTCTTCCTTTAATTGAAGATGAGTTTCGACGGCTCTGCGAGGAACAGTTGTGGACCTATCGCGACGAAGATGGCGATTTTGTCCTGGCTGACAAAGTTCCCAATCTCGACTTTGTAGTTGAAGGCATTCGAGCAATTGAAGCGCTCCAGTGCGGACTAGTGGAGCGACAGTCAATGAGCCAGCCGGTCAAAATCGAGGGTTCTCCGATTTTGATAAGTGAAATATCCGAAGACCTCGCATACTTGGCATTCCGACGGTATGCGTATGCGGAAGAGGTGGTGGCACAACGATTGCTGGCATCAGCAAAGAGTGTTGAGCAGCTCGAGTCAGTAACTTCAGATGAAGTCCTGGATTCACTCAAGAACTCGATATTAAACAACGAGGGCCGTCTTGCGGTAAAGCAAGCAATCGAGCGAAACCTGTCAATCCTCACCGGAGGGCCAGGTAGGGGTAAAACGACGGTAATCGCCTCACTGTTATTCGGATTGCGGTTGGTTGGTGAAGCAAAAGATACGAAGTTTTCGGTAGCTTTGTGTGCTCCGACCGCCAAGGCAGCAGTTCGCATGGAAGAAGCAATCAAGGGCGAACTCGCCAGGGCGGGTGAAACTTGGGATGACCTACAAAGTTTCGTGAATATCGATGAGCGATCTGGTTCAGTGCACCGCCTTCTTGGAATCCGGCCGGATAACACGAAGTCACTGAGGAACCTCGATCACGACTTTGTAATCATTGACGAGGTCTCAATGCTAGATATTTCATTGCTGGCAAAAGTTATCGAGCATTCCCCACGAGCCCACCTCGTCTTAGTTGGTGACCCAGACCAGCTGACTTCGGTGAACGTTGGTGCGGCACTTAGGGACATTGTGGACGGTGTGAGGAGTGCGGCACTTCCTGGATTAGTGAGTGAACTGGTTACCAATTATCGGTCAATCAAGGAAATTGATGATTTAGCGACGGCAATCAATGAGGGTGATTTACCGAAGGCCACCAAGATCATCCAAGAACACCCTGGCACTTTGAGATGGGAAACGACCTACGATTCGGAAGTTGCCGCAAATCTTGCGTGGGCCACTGAATTGAAAAACACCGCACTGGCCTATTCCCAATCCACGGAGAAGTCCATGGAACCTCTTGGTGAGGTTCTTAACAGTCGGGCCATCCTATGTGCGACGCACGTAGGGGAGGGTTCCGTCTATTGGTGGCGAGACACAATTTCCCGATTAATGGAAGCCGAAGGCAATAATTTTGGCCAACTGCCTGTTGGTATGCCAGTTTTAGTCACAGCCAACGAGCAGTCTGCTGTTCTTAAGAATAATGAGAGGCTCTCCAATGGTGATGTCGGGGTTGTTGTTCCCGGAGAGGGGGCAAATGAAGTTTTATTCGGACCAGTTTCAAGCCCACGGGTTCGACGCGAGGCAGAAATTGGTGCAAGCGAGCCAGCGTGGTCGATGACTATTCACAAATCGCAGGGAAGCGAATATGAGACTGTTGTGGTTTCCTTGCCGAACTCCAATTCCAGAATTCTGACTAAGGAATTGCTGTATACCGCTGTAACTCGCGCAAGGAAAAAAGTGGTCATCCTTGGATCACACGACGCCCTGGCCAAGGCCATCTCACACCGAACGTTTCGTGCGAGTGGATTGGTAGAGCGGTTAGCTAGCCGAGCGAAAGCTTAAGTATGTTGTCACGTTCGTAAAAGATCACACGCTTTTGTAATGCTCTCGCCAAATCAGGCGATAAACCTTCACCTTGCGTGGAATCGACCTCAGACCCGGAATCCAAGGCATGAGGGCTAGCAGCAAAGTCAAGATCATCATGAAGGCCCAGACCAATGCATCAGCGTTGGCACCCCAACTTGTTGAGAATGGTGGTACTTGGTACCACATGGTGTAGAGCCACAACCACGCTTGACCCGGGTAGCTACCCGTTTCATTCATCATTCCCCACTGATCACCAGAAAGGTGTTGCGCCTGTGCCTTGTTGGCCAGGAATGAACCATCTGCCATAAACAACAGAGGCTTGGTGTAGTCAGTCGTATAGAAACCCTTGGCAGTTACGAGTGCTTGGTCGAGCGCACCTGAGCGTGCCATTGCGGTGAGGGCGCTCATCATCACCGGAACCGGTCCCGCATTAGTCGCTGGAACCTGAAGAGTTCCGCTGCTGAATCGCCCTGTAGTCAGTGCCTTGGAATAGTTTGCCTCCCAACTCGCTTTTTGAGTTGAGCTCGCACTCGTAAATGCGGTGAGGGCAGTTTTCAACGCAGGCTGATCAGCAAGGGTAGACAGCGGCGCTACGACGAAGTCGCTTGCGGTATTGACTTTCACGTTTATGCCCATCCACTTTGCCAACGTGAATGGACCGATTTGCTGACCGGTGGCCGCGTTGTTGTAGGGAGGCCCGTAGGTGGCTGTTCCGGAAGTGCCGTCGAGTTCAGTTATCGCGGTGGCAACAAAGTCCATAGGGGTTGCATTCGACCAACTCTTGATTGTCACTGCCTTCTCGTCAGGGGAGCTGAAGAGAACTGCCAAGACAACCGTAAGTAGCGCGACTACGACAACGGCGATTGTTCCTTCCTTGATGATGTCATAGGGGGCGTACTTCCCCTTAAAGACCGGAGCATCGACATCTGGATTGAATACTTTCTTGGTCATAACTACTTCTCCTCTTCAAATGGAGGAACGACGCCCTTGATACGTACATAAATCACGTGAACGGCAGTGAGCGCAACTGCAGCTAATGGCAACAAGACAATGTGCCACATGAGCATTTGCCCGAGGTTCAACACGTTGAAGAATGCACCACCACCGGTTGCGTTGATGCCATCTTTGGCTTGGGTGGAGATCCACTGTGAGTCGTAGTTTGTTTGGGAGACGTACCCGGTAAATCCAGCACCAATCGAGGTGAGGAAGAGGACCACTCCAGTTACCCACGTAAGCTGTCGACCTCCTCGCCAAGCGGCCATGAAGTACTTGCCCCAAAGGTGAATCACCATGGCGAAGAAGAAGATTTCAACGCTCCACAGGTGGAGTGAATTCACGAAGTGGCCAGTGCTTGAAAGATGCCACCAAAGTGGGCCCTTCATTGCCAGTACACAACCGGTCGCAATCACAATGGCCAAGGCGGCCAAAGTGGTCACACCAAAAACATAGATCCATGAAGCCACGTAGGCCGGCTGGGTATCGGGAAGCAACTTCTCTGGTGGCAGCTTCTCGACAACGGTCTTGCGGAGTCGAGTCGTCCACTGACGGTCAATCTCTGTTGTCATTTGCCCTCCTTGCGGTTGCGTTTCCCGGGGAATGGCAACAAGAGTGCAGAGATGAAGGTAACAATCATCAGTGCGATAAGGATCGCGTTGGAAACGCTGAGCTGGATAAATCCCCAGTGAATGTATTTACCAACGTGGTCTAGGTTAAAAACTGCGCCGAAGAATTCGGTGAGCCCCATAATGACCTCGCTTTAAAAACAAGAGCAAAGTTGCCCTCGTGTCCAATGTACAACTATTAGTTGCTAGCGGGGTTAGAAACCTTCTCGCGACGTGTTCCAGGTTCACGATCGCGCGCAGTTTGACGCAAGTTGAATTGAGTAACACCGATTGTTAGGGAAGTTGCACCAGCTACGTGCAGTCCAACTAATAAAACAGGTACGTGTGTGAGAAATTGAATTACTCCTATGGCCGCCTGAACAATTGCAATCAGGAGCAATCGGCGCACCCCGAACTTGACTGGTTGTGGAACCGGAGTTTTCCAAATGGCGACGAGCAAGCCAACGACAACACCGACAAAGAGTGTTGCGGCAACCGAGTGCATCCACGCGGCAGACGAGAAGGCAATTGGTAGTCGCTTCGCTACCAGCTGACCGGTAGCGGAACCCGCGTGCGGGCCACTCCCCGTGGCCAATGTTCCGGTGTAGAGAAGTATGGCCAGGAGAACCCAAGTAGCACGGGCGATGGCCTTAAAGAAGGGGTCTCTCACCTCAGCACGAGCGCCTTCGCCGTAAATGTATTTAGAGCGGTGGTACAACGTTGCTCCCACTACGACCATGAACAGCGAAAGCATCATGTGTAGGGAAACCAGCCATGGATTCAGCTTGGTGTAAACCACGATTGCGCCAAGAATGGCGTCCATAAAGACGCCACCAATGAGCGCACCAGCTAGCAGCACTAGGTCCTTGCGCTTGGGCGAACGCAGAAGTGCGGCTACGAAGGTAACGACCGTGACGATGATGAGCGATCCCGTAACCATCCGGTTGGCGTACTCGACGAGTGGGTGGAGACTCCAGGAGCCAGAAATCCGGTGCTGGAAGCAGGTGGGCCAGTCGGGACAGCCAAGTCCTGAGCCGGTCAATCGGACGGCCGCTCCGGTCAAAATGATGACAATCATGGCCACAAAGTCAGCCAGTGCGAACCACCTAAAGACAGGGCCGGACAAGGTACGTCGATTCTTTGCCATTACCCCAGCCTAGGGATTATTTCTGACTCGTAGAATAGAACCCATGACTCAAGCCCCCCAGAGGACCTTCTCAACGAAGGACGTATTTAAGGGCTACATCGCACTTATGAAGTTGCGCGTTGTGGAATTGCTCCTCGTGACCACCATTCCTCCAATGGTGGTGGCCTACAAGGGAATTCCAAGCCTTAGTTCAATGCTCGCGACCTTGGCCGGGGGAACCCTGGCTGCCGGCGGAGCCAATGCGATGAACATGGTCTATGACCGTGACATTGATGCGGTGATGAAGCGCACACAAAAGCGCCCGCTCGTAACGGGTTTAATCTCACCGCGTGACGCGACAATTTTTGCCGTGCTCCTAGAACTCGCGGCCTACTTGGTGTTGCAACACTGGGACAACCAGTTGGCCGGGTTGTTAGCGCTGTCGGGTACCTTCTTTTACGTAATCATCTACACCATTTGGCTAAAGCGTCGATCAAAGCAGAACATCGTTATTGGTGGAGCTGCGGGAGCTGTCCCAGTATTAGTTGGTTGGGCGGCAATCACCAACAATCTCTCCTGGGCGCCGGTCTTGCTTTTTCTGGTTATCTTCATCTGGACCCCGCCACACTTTTGGGCGCTGGCCGTTCGTTACCGCGATGACTACGCGGCCGCCAACGTGCCAATGTTGCCGGTAGTGACATCACTTCGTCGCACCACTCTCGAAATCATGGTGTACTCGGTGATCATGTGGGCGTTGACAATCTTGATTGGACCATTTGCGGGACTGGGCTGGATCTACGCAATTTCGGCAACGGTACTGGGCTTTATGTTTACCTTCTACGCGTACCGCCTCTACTCGGACGCCCATCACGACAAGGCTGACGTCAAAGAAGCGATGAAGCTCTTTCACTTCTCCATCACCTATCTCACAGCCCTCTTTGTTGCAATGGCGGTTGATGTCCTTGTCCGATACCACTAATTCCCGACGTGGGCCCTCGCCCATGATGCTCGTGTCGCTAGGAATTGGCGCGCTCATAGCTATCAGTTTGATTGTTACCGTTTCAGCGCTGACTGGCAAACCGGTCACACTGGGTAAAACGCAACTGCCAACCTCTGCCTTGGTTGGAACAAAGGTTGCGAGTTTTTCAATTCCCGGAGTTAACGCCACGACGGTAAGCGCTCCGTGGAAGACCGGGCATGCGGGCGCAGTAATGTTTTTTGCATCATGGTGCACACCTTGCCAGCATGAACTTCCGAAAGTGACCGCATTCTTAAAGAGTCATTCCTATGGTTCAGTTGAGCTTGTTGGCGTGGATGCCGAAGGTGCTCAAAGCGGTCTGAGTGACGCTAAGAACTTCGTTTCGAAGAGCAAGGTCTTATTTCCCGTTGGGTTTGATCCCAACGACTCGGTGGTGACGGGGATATTCAAATTTGGACAGTTACCAGAAACGGTTTTTGTTTCAAAGAGGGGTGTTGTAAAGAACGTCGTATTCGGCGCAATAAGTGCGAAATATCTAAACCAAGAGTTGAAGAAGCTCGAAAAGTCTTAATCAAAACGGAAAGTGCGTGCCGCCAGTAATGGTGACAGCACCGCCCAAGCAAGGACGCTTGCCCAGTCTCGCCAAGTAGGCATCAAACCAAATTGCAAGATTCGGTGCAGCCCTTCGGTCATCGCCCCTGAAGGTGTCAGTACTGCAATGTGGCGAACAAGACCTGGCATTTTGCTTAGCGGAACAACAATTCCCGAACCCAAAAGCAACACCAGGTAAAGGCCATTCGCTGCAGCAAGGTTGACTTCAGCCCGCAAACGTCCGGCAAGGAAGAGCCCGATTCCTGCACAACCCGCCGAGCCAGAGATCAACAAGATTGCGGTGAGAATTCCACCACCGAGACCGCCGTGTGGCTTCCAACCGAGAAGCAACGACAGCGCGCCGAGCAGGACAACTTGAATTGCTTGGGTGACTAAAACAGACGCAATTTTGGAACCCAGCAAACGTCGCTGACCCAGTGGAGTCACTCGAAGACGGCGCAAGACTCCGTAGGAACGCTCGAATCCGGTGGCAATTGAAAGCGCCACAAGGGATGTCGAGATAACGCACAAAGCAATTATCCCTGGAGCCATGAAGTCAATGCGTGGTCCACCAGTGCTCTGAGTGAAGTGTGTTTTGCTGAGAAATACCAACAAGAGCGCTGGAATTACCAAAGTAAGAAGTACGGTTTCGCCCCGACGAAGAGTCATGCGAACTTCAGCCCTGGTTTGTGCAATTAGTGCTTTCATTTGGCAGAACGCTCCGAGTCGATGATCTCTAAGTACCGCTGCTCTAATGATGCTCGAGTTCGCATGGAGGCCAAAGAATTACCACGGGACTCGAGAAAGTTAATCAGCGTTGACTGAAGCTGCGGAGTTGGCGCAGACAAGATGCGGAGAACTCTGGGTCCGTCACTGCGGACTTCGCAATTCAGGACTTGAGCGACTTCAGTGGCGTCGATTGGAGTTGTCGTTTCTGCGACGATCTCAGGTGCCCCACTTAACTCATCCAGTGTCCCTGAGGCAACAACCGCGCCACGATGAACGATCACAATTTGATTGGCGACCTTCTCGGCGACATCCAACTCGTGTGTCGTAATCAAGATTGCGACTCCGCGTGCACGCTCTACTTCGAGCATGTTGATAATGGCTGCGCGCCCTTCGGGGTCGACCGCCGTGGTGGGTTCGTCGAGGACTAGGGCCTTGGGACGTCCAATGAGCGCCAGAGCCAGCAAAGTGCGTTGTTGCTCTCCGCCGCTGAGTCGACGCCAAGGGGTGTTTTGCGCACTACCGAGAGAGAGCAACTCGATGAGTTCAGAGACGGGGCGAGGGAATTCGTAATAAGTAGCGGTGAGGTCGAGAACCTGTCGGGGGGTCATTGGAAACCAAACACCACCACGCTGAAGAAGAGCGCCGGTCCGCAAGGTCATTTCCTGGTGATCGCGAATTGGGTCCAACCCATGAATGCGGGCAGATCCAGAATCAGGTGTGCGAAAACCGAGGAGAGTGTCAACAATCGTTGTCTTGCCGGCTCCGTTGGGTCCAAGCAGGGCGAGAACTTCTCCGTATTGGAGCGAAAAGGAGACATCGCGGACCGCTTGAAGCGGGCCAAAACTCACCGAAAGATTTGAAATGTCGACCGCGTTACTCACCGTTATCCAAGTTACGCCGTTCTAAAGACCTAAAGCGCACTCGGTAGGCTTAAACCCATGATTGATATCGCTCAATTGCGCCAAGAACCTGATTTTGTCAAAGCTCAGCTTGCCCGCCGCGGTGTCTCTCCCTCAACCATGGACGAAATCATCGCCCTCGATGCCGAACACCGTCAGCGTCTACAAGAAGCCGAAGCGCTGCGCGCCCAGGTGAAAGAACTCTCACGACAGGTGGGTGAGGCCAATAAAGCCGGAAATAAGAACGAGGCCGAAAAATTGCGTCTGCGTTCACGCGAGCTCGGTGAACAAGAGAGTGCGGCCAGTGAGGTAGCGAGCCAAGCAAGTGAGACCCTTCGCTCAAAACTGTTGATGGTGCCCAACCTCCCCGACGCCCGAGTTCCTGACGGCAAGGACGAAACAGAGAACGTTGAGATTTCACAGTGGTGGGTTGGTAAGGACGAGGGCAAGCCATTTCCTACCTTTGAAGACCACCAGAAGAAGCCTCACTGGGAGGTCGGCCAAGAACTGGGTATTCTCGATTTGGAATCGGGCGCGAAACTTGCGGGATCCATGTTTGCCCTATACCGCGGAGCGGGCGCACGGCTAATTCGTTCACTCGGCTTTTACGCGTTGAATGCGCACCTCGATGCGTACGAAGAGATTCGTCCGCCGCACTTTGCTCTGACCGAGACAATGATGTCAACCGGCCACCTACCAAAGTCCGAAGATGACATGTACGCCATGGAACGAGACGGCTTATGGGCAATCCCAACGGCCGAGGTGCCCTTGACGTCTATGCACCGCGGCGAAATTTTGCCACGCGAGAACTTCCCAATTCGCATGACTGCTCAAACTTCTTGTTTTCGCCGCGAGTCAGGTTCAGCTGGACGCGACACGCGTGGCGTTCTTCGTCTCCACGAGTTCGACAAGGTGGAGCTCTTCGCCTACTGCTTGCCCGAGCAGGCGGAAGAAGCGCACACGGACATCCTGCAGCGAGCCGAGTCGTTGCTGCAGGGACTTGGCCTGACTTATCGTTTGCTCGAACTGTGCACCGGTGACCTCGGTTCCGCCTCGGCGCGAACCATAGACCTCGAGGTGTTTAGCCCGGGCGTAGATCGGTGGTTGGAAGTTTCTTCGGTCTCATGGTTCCGTGACTACCAAGCTCGCCGAGCAAATGTTCGGTACCGGACCGAAGAGGGAACCACCGCTTTCGTACACACGGTAAATGGCTCAGCGCTGGCCTGGGCTCGAATTTGGGCCGCACTGGTCGAAACTTATCGTCAGGCCGATGGCACCGTTCAGTTGCCCGAAGTTCTGGCACCCTTCATGGGCAACCAACTGACAATTCGCCCTTAGTTAACTACTTCGTAGCGGTAGCCAACTCCACGTACCGTGGAGATGTGCAGGGGTGCCTTAGGGTCATCTTCGATGAGGTTTCGCAGGCGCTTGATGTGGACGTCAAGGGTCTTGGTGTCGCCGACGTAGTCACTGCCCCAGATGCGATCGATAAGTGTTTCGCGGGTGAGCACTCGACCAGGGTTTTCTAAGAGTTCTTGTAGAAGCGCAAACTCTTTACGGCGCAATTGGATCTCTTCGCCTTTAACAAAACAGCGACGCGCTTCTATGTCGAGTTTTACGGGACCAATCTCAATCTTCTCTTCACTCTCGACTACCTGAGTCGAGCGCTCCCGCCGGCGTAACACTGCTCGAATTCGAGCGACGAGTTCGCGAAGGCGATATGGCTTTTGGACGTAGTCATCAGCGCCAATTTCCAACATGAGAACCATGTCGACCTCTTCGCCTTTGGCACTCACCACGATGATGGGGACATCAGATTGTGATCGAATAACGCGACATACGTCCAACCCAGACATCTTGGGAAGCATTAGGTCGAGGAGAACTAAATCGAAGCTGCCAGATTCGAACTTTGAAACAGCCTCTTGCCCGTCACGCGCGACGGTAACTTCGAATCCTTCGCGGCCTAGGCCAATTTCAAGAGCATCGATGAAAGATTCTTCGTCCTCTACGACGAGCAGTCGAATGAGTTTGGAAGCTTGCTGAGCCGCCTTCTTCGTGCGGTCCTTTTCCTTTGCCATTATTGGTTCATTGGCAATTCAAGGGTGAAGGTCGAGCCTTCACCTTCGCGGGAATCCACTAACACGCTTCCTCCATGATTTTCGGCCACGTGGCGAACAATACTCAGGCCGAGTCCGGTTCCGCCAGTCTCGCGAGCCCGACCTGGATCAACGCGGTAGAAACGCTCAAAAATTCTCTCCAAGTCCTTGGCGGGGATTCCTTGGCCTTGGTCGGAAATACTGACACTCACAAATGGACCGACGGTGTCGCCATCGGAGTTAATGCGTGATTCGGTTCGAGCCGTATTGATGTGAACTTTGCCTCCACGAGGTGAATAAACAACGGCATTCTCCAACAGAGCGTGGAGAGCCGATACCAATTGCCGGCGATCGCCAAAGACCACCAAATTATTTTCGGGCTCATCGAACTCGAGGACAACATCGTGCTGTTCGGCAGAGGTACGGATTCGTTCCATGGCTTCGGCGGCAATGAGTGAGATTGGTACTGGTTCGCGAGTAGGTGAACCTTCGCCCTCAATACGTGAGAGGTCGAGAAGGTCTTCAATAATTCGGTTAACGCGGAATGACTCGTTATGAATTCGCTCGGCCAGTCGTTGGGCAACAACTGGATCACGCTCAAACTGAAGTGTTTCCGCCAAGAGCCCCAATGCACCCATCGGAGTCTTGAGTTCGTGGGAGACGTTTGCCACGAAGTCGCGGCGAATGTCTTCGAGGCGGCGACGCTCAGACACATCTTCAATCACGGCAATCACGCCCAGTGGCTTTCGCCCATCGTCAATAACGGTCGCTTTGATCGCGAGAGTCCGGCGCGGGGGACCATAAATATCTATGCTTCGTTCAGCTACTCCGACAGACCACCCCTCAGCGAGAACATCAGTTACCGCTTGAGCGGCAATGGCATCTCCATACCGAGAGGCCATGAGTGTTTCAGCAAGGGCATTGCGGAAGACCACACTTCCAGCTTCGTCACAAAGAATTAGTCCTAGGGGGAGTGCATCGAGCGAACGACGCAAACGCAATGAGTCTGCTGAGGACTCCGAAACGGTGCTGGAGGCTTCTCCAGTAGCGGCTTCGAGGTAGCCAAGAGCCTCTTCAACTTTTCCGTGGTCGTCACGCGGCTCGACACCCAAAAGTGAAGCCAATGATGAAATTCTTTGGGCAATTGCCCGGTGTCCTCGCCGTCGATTAATCAGAACGCCCATGAGGATTCCGAATAGGAAAAGGCCAAGGACGGCGGCGTAAAACACCAGGGGCGACCAGTGTTGAGCCACGTTCTGAACTAGGGCAAACAGCATGCTGCCATTCTCGCAGAGTTATTGAGTTTTATGACACAAATCAGTCGAATTGGGAGAAGGTTGTCCAAATTTCAGGAAGGATTGGACTTGAAAGTACGATTCGGAGATGCCTGCTTCGACTCCCCAGGACGTCTTGGTCATTGATGTCGGAGCCACATCTATTAAGAGTTCGGTCATAAATTTAGCGGGCGAGCGGATTCAACCAATTCGAAAGCGGAAGACCTTACGGCCAATCTCCCCTGCACAACTTCTGGCCGTATTGATGGAGCGAGTTGCGCTTGATAATCCAGAACACGTTGTCGTGGGTCTCCCAGTGGAATGTCGCAACGGAGTTGCTCTAGACAGTGGCAACTTGGCCCGTGGGGGGTCAGTCAACTCTGATCGTGACGAGGCAATCGGAAGGGAGTGGAGGCAATTCCCCTTTGAGCAAGAACTTCGTTCTCTTAGCGGTCGGGAAGTCGTAGTGCTCAACGACGCCACTCTGGCGGCTCTTGGTTGCGTCACTGGTCGCGGCAACGAGCTAGTACTGGCTCTTGGTACTGGATTTGGGGTGGCGCTCGTCGCTAATGGTGTTCTCAAAGATGTGGAAGATCGGGGCAATCGACCCTTCAAAGAAGGAACTTACGATTCATTATTGGGAGAAGGCGCACGGCGTCGGGATGAAGACCTTTGGCGCGACAACCTCGGCGAAGCCGTGAGTCAGATGGGAGCAGAGTACAACGCGTCCGTTGTTTGGCTGGTTGGTGGAAACGCCAAGCGTCTGAAGCCCACTGACTTTGAAGGACTTCCGTTCCCACTTCATATTGCGGGTAATGATGCCCCATTTCAGGGCGCAGCCAAGGTTTTCGCCAATCCCAAAGTCATTGGACGTTAAATAGGGAAGTCGAGTAAGATTTAACACTGCATCACTGCGGCTGTAGCTCAGCGGATTAGAGCATCGGTCTACGGAAC
>CAIJYV010000009.1 GCA_903825035.1 uncultured Actinomycetes bacterium
CTACGGAACCGAGGGTCGGGGGTTCGAATCCCTCCAGCCGCACCATTTTGTCGATTTAACTTTCCTGGCGTGGACCTCTTCACACAGGTCATTTTCTGTGAGACCTAAGATTCTTATAGTTTCAAGAGAGGATTCTCCATGACGGAGCACACCGAAGACAACATGCCAAATTTTGCAGACTCCGAGGATTCGGGAGTCTCACATCGAGTTCTCGGTACAACGATGCCGGTGCTAGAGGTACAACTTCAATCAGGCCAATCCGTCATTTCTCAAGGTGGAGAAATGTCGTGGATGTCGCCATCCATCTCTATGAGCACCCAAACCTCTGGAGCCGGTGGCTCCGGACTCGGTGGAGTTTTCAAGCGAGCCCTTGCTGGCGGATCGATATTCATGTCTGAGTACACCGCCGAAGGTGAAACTGGAATTGTTGCCTTTGCGACAAAGATGCCCGGACACATTAAACCGATCTCAGTAAGTGCAGAGAAGGAATACATGGTCTCTCGCCATGGCTTCATGGCGGGCACTTCGGGAATCACACTCGACGTGGCCTTCCAGCAGAAATTAGGAGTTGGAATATTTTCTGGAAATGGATTCATCCTCCAAAGAATTGGCGGAGAGGGGACTGCTTGGGTTGAACTTTCGGGCGAATTAGTTGAATATGACTTGGCCGACGGTGAAGTCATGATGGTGCACCCGGGACACATTGGACTCTTCGAAGCTTCGGTGAACTTGGAAATTCAAGCAGTCAAGGGTATTAAGAACATGCTCTTTGGTGCCGATACCATCTTCCTCGCCAAACTAACTGGCCCAGGAAAGATTTATCTTCAAACTTTGACTTTGCCGGGACTTGCTCACGCAATTGCGCCGTACATTCCGCAGAATGAACGCTCGGGTGGCGGTTTAAACATTGGCGGAGTACAGCTGAGCTAATAAGCGATCAGCTATTTGCATTCGGCTTTGGCGTATCAACAGCACCGTCAATCGACGTCAAAGTTTCAACTTGATAAAGTGATCATCCTAATAAGCATGCGAAGGTAATGAAGAACAACTTAAAGAAGTTGGAATCAATCATTCCGGCGAGAAAGTTCATTTCGCCCGGTTTCGCATTCTCCTTCTGGGCCGTGTTCGTGATTTCTGGAATCATGGGCGTAAATTTTGGACGGCATTGGGACGAGCATTTACAGCTGGACCTTATAAATCAGTCGATTCACTATGGAATCCTGTATCCGCGCGATTGGTACTACTACCCATCAGGGGTCTACGACCTAAGTGTTTTATCGAATCTTGGATTCATTCTCCATCACTATTCGTCTCATGTGGTCGAAACGTCGTCGCGGTTTTATCTGCACACCAGGCAGATTTTTGTCGTTGCAACCTCACTAGGTGGTTTCGGAGTCTATGTTGCCGCCCGTCGAATTAGTGGTTTGAAGGGCGGTGTGATCGCCAGCGGGGTCTATTTCCTCTCGTGGGAACTTTCATATCACTCTCGTTGGATTGCCCCAGACGCCATACTGTGCTCAGTCGCGGGGGTATTTCTAGGAGCAGCGGTTTGGAGTTGGCAGTCCAAATCTCGATGGGCCTACTTACTACCCGCTCTAGTCGCCGGGTTCGCCGCAAGTATCAAATACCAGGGCGTAGTGCTCCTGATCCCAGCAGTGATACTCGCGCTTGTCCAATTGAAGCCAAAAATTGAGCATTGGAAGGAAGTAACGATACGACTTCTTGGAACAGGCTGCGCATTCGTTGGTGGGTTTTTACTACTTACTCCTGGCGCAGTGTTGCAACCACACTTGTTGCTTCACCAATTTGGAATGATGAACCACCAGTATCACTCACTCACTGGATGGCCGAATTATCACGGGGCACCTAACCCCGAAGCAACCAGTTCACACTTGCAGTACTTCGTCGAAATGATGCGCTACGTGCTTTTGTACTTACCATCGCACTACGTTCTGATTTCTATCGGCATAACGGCGATTGCGGCTATTGGGTTATGGCGTCTATTTCACCAAGACCGTTGGCTGTGCGGTTTAGTAATCGCTCCAGTTGCCTTACTCACGATTTCATATTCAACCTACGTGAATATTGTTGTCAGAAATTTCTTGATTTTTCTACCCTTCATGGCGCTCTTAACGGGAATCGGGGGTGCTTGGCTGCTTTCGACTTTGAAGCTGCGCTGGCGGTACGTGGTGGTAGCCGTTCTTGTCGGTATGGCGCTGATTAATACTGCCTTGGGACTTAGAACGGCGAATGAGATTAGAAGCAACTCAATAAGTTCTGCGATCAAAAGTGCGGCGAGTTTCATGGACGCGCACCCAACAGACCATTTCGCTGTCAGTCGCAACTTCAGAGCTCAAGCTCACCACGCCGGTGTGTCGCTGGGGTCAAACGTGGTAACCGGCACACGAAATGCCCAATATGAAGTGTTCCTTTTCTCTGACGTGACAAATAACACCGTGCCCGTGTTGCGTTATTGGCCAGCAATATTCCCTAACTCAATAACTACTTTCGGCGCACCAGAAATTAATGTGAGTTATTACCCGCAGTGGGACATGAACTTTGTGGTGATGCTGAACTCGGTGCAGTTCCGAAACGACATTGCCAATCAAAAAGCCTTGGGATTCAAGCCGAACTAGTCAGAAGATCTAAACAGTCGTCGTGTTAGGAATTGCTTCGTTGCCGAATGGCGGCAGTTTCTCCGACTTGCAAGTTCTTCTTGCGGGCCTCGTCGTGGGTTAGTTGCACCCAAGTACGGTCGTTGTCCTGGTTGGTAACAGTGACCCGGACTTCGAACCCTAAATGCAGCACGTCGACAACCTGAACCTTGGAGCCTTGTCCGACCTCACAAAACTCAATGTTGTGCGGACGGAGCGAAACGCCGTTCAAGGTCGTGAGCGGGCCGAGAAATGAAAGAACGAAGGGATTGGCTGGAGCTTCGTAGACATCGGCCGGTTTGCCAGACTGTTCAACTTTTCCGCCGTTCAAGATGATCAATTGATCGGCCATTTCCATTGCTTCACTTTGATTGTGGGTAACCAAGATTGTGGTGATGCCAAGCTGGTGCTGTAGGGAGCGTACCCATTCACGCATTTCGGCTCCCACCTGGGCGTCGAGTGCAGCAAAGGGTTCGTCAAGCAACAACACTTCAGGCTTAACCGCGAGGGCGCGAGCGAGGGCCATTCTTTGGCGCTGACCACCAGAGAGCTGTCGGGGATAACGGTCGGCAAAACCTTCAAGACGAACCAGGGCGAGCAGGTCATCGACCTCTCGACGAATCTGCGCCTTAGGTAGTTTTTGGACCTTCAACCCGTAGGCAATATTTTCGAAAACATTGAGTTGGTTAAACGGGGCGTAATCCTGAAAACAAAAGCCAATGTGGCGATCACGAATCGCTACCGATGTGACATCACGACCATTCAATTCCACACGACCCGAATCAGCCTGTTCGAGACCAGCGATGATTCGCAACAGGGTGGATTTTCCCGAGCCTGATGGCCCGAGTAATGCGGTCAGCGAGCCCTGGGGAATTTCCTGGGTTATGTCATCGAGGACGAGGTCTGAACCAAAAGACTTCGAAATATTCTTAAGCCAAATACTCATGGCGTTTCCTTTCGCGATGGCGAGCGATGCTCAGCATTGAGAGAATGATGATTGAGGTGAGTGCCAAAACGCTGGCCCCGACAAAGCCTTGGAAGTTGCTGAAGTTGTCGAAATTGGCGCCAATATTCAACGTCAAGGTTTGGGTAACGAGGGCGATGTTCCCCGATACAACCAGCACGGCGCCATATTCGCCAATGACACGAGCGAGCGTGAGGGTTACCCCATACGCGGTGGCCCAGGTTATGGAGCGCAGGGTAATGGTGAAGAAGATGCGAACTGGTCCCGCCCCGAGGGTGGCGGCGGTCTCTTCGGCGTGGGTGCCAACTTCACGCAAGAGCGGGATTACTTGGCGAGAGACCAAGGGAAGGGAAACGAAGATAGAGGCAATAACGATTCCTGGGTAGGAGAACATGATGCTCCAGCCCCACGCGGCAAAGGTTTTGCCAAACCATCCGTTCTGTCCGTAAGCCAGCATCAACACGAGCCCGACGATGATCGGAGAAATAGCCAGTGGGATATCGATGAGCCGGTCCAACACTGCCGTAAAGCGCGAGGGGTGTCGAACAATCCAAAGCGATGTGCCAACTCCAAAAATGACATTCAGCGGAACCGCCAAGAGTGCCACCTTGATGCTCAGGACAATCGCGGCGTCCATCTGAGGTTCGTTAAGTGCTTGCCCGAGTGCACTCCAACCGTGCGCAAATGTTTGTTGAAAGACAAAAAAGAGGGGGAGTCCGATTAACAGCCCGACATAAGTGAGGACCGCGACTCGAAGGGCTTGGCGCGAACGCTTCATTGAGCACCCCGAGAGAAGTAGCGGCTGAGCGCTGCGAACAGACCCAGGAGGAGCAGGGCAACAACGAGTAGCGCTAGCGAGACAGCTGAGGCAGCGGTGTTCTGATTGGACGAGGTGAGCGAGAAGATGTAGGCACTCGCTAATTCAGTTTTGTAGGGAAGGTTGTTAGAAATAAACACCACCGAGCCATATTCTCCAACGGCTCGGGCAAAGGCGAGTCCCGTTCCAGCTAACAAGGCGGGGGCGAGCGCTGGCAGCGTGATAGTTCTAAAAATCCTTGTTGGACTGGCGCCTAGGGTTGCGGCCGCCGATTGGGCGGTGAAGGTCATCGTTTCTAGAACAGGCTGTACCGCACGAACGGTGAAAGGCAGGGTGACGAACATGATCGCCACGGTGATGCCAATCCAAGTGCCAGTAAGTGAGATGTGCACGGGTGAGAGTGGCCCGTAGAGGGTGTAAAGGGTGACACCGGCTACCACCGTTGGCAGGGCGAATGGTAAATCAATCAAGGCGTTTAATAAGCCTTGCCCAAAGAAGCGATCGCGAACTAAGACCCAAGCGGTAGCCAGTCCCGCTACCGCGTTAAGTCCAGCCCCCAACGTGGCGCAGAACAAGGTAAGGCCAATGGCATGGAGTGATTCCTTCGCAACAACCGCATCCCAAAATCCGCTGAGCCCTTGATTGAAGGCGTTGGTTACGAGAGCGGCGAAGGGGATTAAAACAATCAAACTCAAGAAGGTGACCGCTACTCCGCGAGCGGCATTTCTTGTTAGTGCCGGTACAGCACGAAACTGCCGCCCCGTTTGGAGCGGCAGTTTCGTTGAGACTTCGGGGGAATTAGCCGTTACTGCCAACGAATTGCTCGAGGTAGGTAACTATGCCGAACTTCGGATAGGTGGTTGTTCCCGCTGGGAAGGTCACCGTGGGCGAGAAGAACTGCAGGTTGGCCGAGGCCCAGCCGTTCTTGTTGATGTCGGTGACGCGCAAGAGAGAGTTTGCCTTCTTAAAGCTCGTGAAGATTGCGGCCGTTTGGGTGGCCACGCTCTTCAATACTGGGCGATAGCCCTGGCTAGCCAGAATGGCTTGGCCGTCCGCTGAGAAGGCGTACTTATAGAACGCGACGGCAGCGGGGTTGGTCAGTCCAGTATTGGTTAGAGCGGCAGGGTTTTCGATCAACATTGTTTGTGGTGGTGTAATGAACTGGATGTTGTTGCCGGCGGCGATTGAAACCTTGGCATCGTCTTCGTACGCTAGCAAAACATTTCCGGTACCAGCTACGAAGGCGCTCATCGAGAGTGATCCACTCGTTGGTTGGGCTACAACGTTGGAGAGCAACTTCTTCAGATAGTCAATTGCTTGGTGCTTGGTCTTGTTCAGAGCAATTTGAGCGGTGTAAGCAGCGAGCAAATTCCAACGCGCACTTCCAGACGAAGCAGGGTTCGGGGTGACGATTTGGACGCCGTGCTTAATTAGGTCAGCCCAGTTCTTAATCTTGAGAGGGTTACCCTGACGAACAACAAATACCACCGTTGAGTCGGTGAGGATTCCGGGGGTGTTGTAGACAGCCTGCTGACGCTTGCCGGTGAGGTTTACGTTGATGCCTCCGAGGGTGAGCTCTTGGCTGGCCCAGTTGGCGGGTACCTTGCCGGCCGCCACCAAGGTGGTGAGGTTAGGGGTGTAGGAGAAGTTAACAAAATCGGCAGCTTGTCCGTTGGCCACGTTGTTGGTCATCGTGTCGGATGCCCCGAAGGTGTTGTGGAAGATGACGCCCGCGCCGGCCGGGGTGGCCTGGAAGGCTGCTTCGAGGGCCTTGATGCCGACTCCGGCAACCGAGTAGCCGACGATGTTGACGGTTGGTCCAGTCGCGCCAGCTTCACCGACCAATGCGGGTGAAAGCATGAGGGCGCCAACCAAGCTCGCAAGCACTGAACTCTTGATGGCAGAGGGGAAAAGCTTCATGGGATCTCCTGGGTTAATTACTACTATTTCTACTAACTAAGTAGAGAATAGCACACGCAGAGTGGCTGTCAATACGAGTTCGTCTTCTTTACCCCAGTGTTTCCAATCAAGTTAAAAATGTTGAGCACGAAACTTGCCAACACTGCGCGAGTAGCGTGAAACAAGTGATTGCAAGTGAAGAGGTTGCCAAAACCATCCTCGTTACTGGGGGATCAGGATTTCTTGGGAAACATGTTGTTTCTCGACTCGCTACTGATGGATTTCGAATCGTCAGCGTCGACCGTCGACCAATTTCAGGTGAGGGCCACCCGAGCGTTTCGTACATTCTTGGTGACTTACAAGATGCTCAGCTGCGCGCCGAGTGCTTCGCCAAGCCGCTTGAAGCCGTTGTGCACTTGGCCGCCTCAACCTCGGTCATTAGATCTGCAGAGTCTCCCGCCGAATTCTTCGAAAACAATGTCATGGTCACGCAAGAACTGCTGGAACTTTGTCGCATTAATAAGGTGAAGGGCTTTGTCTTCGCCTCCTCTGCTGCTACCACCGGGGAGGTCGGAGCTTTGCCGATTACTCCCGAATTCCCCGTGAGGCCAATCAGTCCGTACGCAGCCACTAAGTCGGCTTGCGAGGCACTGATTAATGCGTACGGCAACTCATTTGCCATGAATACCGCCAACATTCGCTTCACCAACATCTATGGACCCGGACTTGCGGAGAAAGACTCGCTGAATTCTAGGTTGATGAAGGGGGCCCTCGAAGGTCGTGGCATCGAAATCTACGGCGATGGCTCAACTAGCCGCGACTATCTATACGTGGAAGATGCTGTCGACGCACTTGTTCTCGGCTTGGGAGTTACGAACCCAACGACTTTCATTGCCGGATCGGGACGCTCCTCGAGCATCTTGGAAACTATTGCGACGGTCAGTGAATTTACCGGCATAACTCCTGACCTCACATTTGCCGAGGAGAGCCCACTCCAAATGTCCCATGTTGTCATTGATCCTCTGCCTGCCGAAAAGGTTGGTTTCAGGGCAAAATGGAGTTTTCGAGATGGTTTGCGCGAGACTTGGAAGTCTTTTGCGGGTTAACAGCTCAATACTTGAAATTGCGGGGATCGTATGAGCGCCGTGCTCGGATTAATGGGTCTCAAAGATGAATGGCCACTCTGTGGCGTTTCGATTTCGTATGCACTCGACAACCTTGTTTCGCGAATGGTGGTTGTTGATCACGGCAGCGACAGCACCACGACCCATGGGTTGGCCGCCTTGCAAGAGCTTTATGGTGATCGCCTTCAAGTTGTGCGAATTACATCTCCGAGTTGGCGTCAAAGGTCGGTTTACGAACTTGGGCTGTTGGTCCTCAAACCCGCTCCCGAAGACTGGATTTACATCGTTGATGCAGATGAATTCCTCATGCTGCCCGCTGGGGAATCATTGCTTGACGTTTTGGAAGCACAGTCATCCGATGTCATCTCTTATCGGGTTGAAAATTGGCTGGTACCGTCAACGATGAATCTCAACAACTTGGACGATTATTTAGAGATCACAACTAAGTCGCTCCCGGCCAATGAGCACACTGTTTCATATGAACAAATAACGGAACTGGTAGAACTTCGAGCCAATTACTTTGACTTTGCTTTTCAGCCCAAAGTCATCAATAGATTTCGGGCCGGGCAGTGGTACACCGAGGGGGCTCATTTCTTACGGGATGAAGTAACCGCACAAGCCAACCCTGGTGCGGAATGCACTGCTCTGCGAGCAGCGCATCTGCCGTTCGCATCGCAAGAGCGCCTGCGTTTACGTGTAGAGCGCGGACTCGAAACTATTGCCTCGGGAGCCGTCCCGGACTTCGCGTGGCAAAGCCAAATGGTTGCTCGAATATTCGAACTTGGCGCACTCGAAGATTTCTGGAAAGCCCACTCTTCGCCAGCCAGTGAGTCCCCTGGGGTGTCCACCGAACAGTCGGAGACCTTCGCTGGTGCGCTCCGGCCAACGGTTGAAGCGCTCAAGGCCAGATTTGGCTCAACCCTAGAAATAAAGTCACTATCAAGCGTTCCCCACTACGCAATCGAACCCACTATCGCCACCCAAATTTTCGAGCGCTTTGTCCACCTCAGAAGGGTGGCGTCCACGATTCAGCAGGGCTCAGATCAAGAGATTCTCCGAATCACCGCAGAACACCGTAATGAATTGTCCACTCTCTTGAATTCGCGGGCATGGAGAATCGGTCGGAAAATTCAACTCACGGCTCAATTCATCCGAAGGCTTCGACCCAACTAAAACCAGATTTTGAACTCAGCACCAACATGCTGAGCTGTGTTGGAAGCGATTCGGGTTGCACTCCACGCCACAATCCCCGCATCAAGCATGTCGTCAACTTGTGCGCGAGCCCCAACAGATGAAGGAGCATCATCGAGTCGTATTCCAACTTTGCCTAGCGCAGTCGAGCGTGCGACCATTCCAGCCCAGGTTTTCTTTGACTCAGGAATCGGTGCCCCGGTGCAGGCACGAAAAGAAAGTTCGGGGTGCACCTCAAAGGCAGTAATGCCAGTGCTCTCCATCCAGCCCTCAACCTCAAAAATCTTTTCGCGCAGTCCGTATGATTGCCGACTTACTCCGAGGCCCGTAATGGACTTAGAAATTACCGATGCTTCTTCGGGACTCGCCGCTTCGAGTGAGGCGCGAACAGGTACGTGAAACAAGGTGCTTGACCGCCGGCCGAGCAAATTCTTACCCTCGACATCGCAATCGCGGTGCCCGATACTTGAAAGCCCAATCGGAATGTCGATTCCAATTACGTCAAAAGTACCGAGCTGTTGAATCTCGCTTACGTGTGAAAAGTAATGCGCTGTAACAAGCTCATCATGAATTTCAACTCCAACCCAACCCGTTGGGCAAGCATCAAGTCCAATACATCGCACGTAGTAAGTATTGACGATTACCGGATTAGGCAAAAAACAAACCCCGCCTCTTGGAGGCGGGGTTTGTAGTTAATCCTTGCGGAGTACTGAAATTACGGGGCGGTGCCGGTTGAACCGTAGCCCTGGTAGGTGTAGTACTTAACCCATTGGACCTTCATGGTTGAAGTAGCTCCGTTTGGCGCTACCGGTGAGACAACTCCACCGATGGCGTTGTTCAAGATCAAGAAGAACTTGTTGTTGAAGGGCCAGGTTCCGCCGACCTGAACTGGAATCTGAGCGCCAGCGCCCTCACCGTAAATGAATGCGGGCTTACCGGGCTGGGTGATCTTGATGTTGCCGGTGCTTGGGATGTAGGTGTCGGTGGCCCAAATCTTGCCGTCGAGTGTGTAGGCGATTGAGTTTGGCTTCCAAAGAATTCCGTAATTGTGGTAACCGGCACGCATCTTCGCACCAGTGATTGGAGCGGTTTGTGTGAATCCACTGCCGCCCAGCCAGTCAGCTTGGGTGCCAGGAACGTTCGAGTGAATTGTTGCCTGCTCCTTAGTGTTGTTTACAAGACCCTCAGCAATGTCGATTTCACCAATCATTGGCCAGTTGTAGTTGAGGTTCGTGTCTTTGTGCAGGAAGTTCTCGCCCATCATCCAGAATGCTGGCCAGTTCCAGGAACCGGTGGGCATCCAGATACGAGCCTCGATTTGGCCGTATTGGAAAGTACGAAGACCCATTGTCCAGATGCGCGCACTGGTCCAGTTCGCACCCATTGGTTGTTGTGCTGAGGTGCAAGGAGTTGAGGTTGGGGTGCAAATCGCCTTGATGACGAGGTTGCCCAAACCATCCTGGTAGAGATTGGTGGTCGAGTTCGTGTTGGTTTCAATCTCACCGGTACCGTATGTACCCGATCCGGTAACC
>CAIJYV010000010.1 GCA_903825035.1 uncultured Actinomycetes bacterium
ACCTCCTACGACCAATTACCCGAGCGCGCCAAGTCCTACGTTGCTTTCTTGGAGAAGACCGTTGGGGTACAGATTTCCATTGTTGGGGTAGGACCGGGTCGTGAGCAGTTTGTTCGACCCGACACGCACGCATGATTCCTCGCTACGCCCCCGTCGACGCTACCGCCCTCTTTACTGAGCGCCACCGCTTTGCCACCATGCTCGAGGTCGAGGTCTTGGTTGCCGAAGCAATGGCTGAACTCGGCACCGTGCCCTCAGAGGCGGCGGCGTACCTACGCGCCCACGCACCCCAAATTGATGACGCCTTCGTACTCGAAATTGCTGAGCGCGAAGCAATTACCAATCACGACACCGCCGCCTTCGTCGATGTGGCCCAAAAGCACATTGGGGGCGAACACGCCCAGTGGCTGCACTACGGGCTCACCTCGAATGATGTCGTGGACACCGCACTATCGGTAATTTTGCGCGACGCGCTGAACCTAGTTATTGAATCAGCGGTGGAACTACGTGATGCCTTCACCGATCGGGCTTACGCCACCATTGACCTGTTTTGTGCGGGTAGAACTCACGGCATGTACGCCGAACCAACGAGTTTTGGCATCAAGTTCGCCCTCTGGGCCCTCGCCGCCGACCGGGACCGGGTTCGCTTAGAGGCCGCCCGAGATGCACTGGCCGTAGGGAAGCTCTCCGGTGCGGTGGGTACCTATTCCAATATTGACCCCCGAGTCGAAGAGATCGTGTGCCAGCAACTCGGACTGCGCCCACTGCCCTCCACCCAGGTGATTGCTCGCGACGCCCACGCCCAAGCCCTCAACGCCATCGCGCAGTTTGGCGGGACGATTGAGCAATTTGCGCTCGAGGTTCGACTCTTGTCACGCAGTGACGTAGGGGAGATGTCGGAGTACTTTGCCGAGGGGCAAAAAGGTTCTTCCGCCATGCCCCACAAGCGCAATCCGATTATGAGTGAGCGGCTCTGTGGAATGTCACGAGTACTACGGGGCTATGCGGCAACCGGCATGGAGAATGTGGCCCTATGGCACGAACGCGACATTTCCCACTCGAGCGCCGAGCGGATTATCTTCCCCGACGCCATCTCGCTCGTGCTCTACATGGCCCGGCGGGCTGCTCAGTTGGTTAATACCGTGGTAATTCATAGTGACCGAGCTATGAAGAACCTCCTGCAGGATTCTCACGGATCGGTCTTTTCCCAGTCACTGCTCCTGGCGCTCATTTCGATGGGCGAAGAGCGCGAGTTGGCCTATCGCACCGTCCAAGAATTGAGCGCTCGAGCGCTGGAGACTAATTCCACCTTGCAAGAGTTGGCCTACGAGCTAGACCTCCCCGAGGCCACCTACGACCAGGTTTTTTCGCTCAACCGCTTATTAGCGCACCGCGAGCGGTTCCTCAGCGCGCTGACGTGGCGAGCCTAGAGGCGTCCTTAAGCTCATCAAGAATCTCGTTGGGCACATTTAAGTCACCCTGCAGTCCATATCCCAAGCGAACGTCGGCCTTGAAGGCTCCGTGGTAATCCGACCCACCAGTTGGAATCATCCCCGCATCACGGGTTAGCTTCACCATCAGTGAACGAGTCTCACTAGGTAGTGAGCCGTAGTGAGACTCGATACCGGCGAACCCCCGCTGCTTAAGGGAGTCAATAACTGCGGGCATCTGCTTCATGATGTTTTCGGGGGAAGGGCTTTCGAGGTAATTCAAGAAAGGGTGAGCAACACTGAAGATTGCCCCCGACCCCTTGGCGGCCGCGACGAACTCTTCGATACTTAAATCAGTTTTGGGTAAATAGGCCCTACCCGTGCTGCCGAGATATTCAGAGAAAACTCGACCCCAGGCGCCGAGCTCATCTTCGGTGCCAACTAGTTCGGGGTGTAGTTCGAACATCGCTTGGGCGAAGTGGGGACGACCCACCGAGTCGACCCCGTGGGCTCGAGCAATGAGGTCTTCGTGGGTCAACTTCTCGAAACCCAAGGTGTGCAGAAGTTCGACGAGTTTCACGTTGCGATTGACCCGATCTTGACGTAGTCGGGTGAGTAACCGCTGGACCGGAGAGGCGGGATCCATGGAGAGGAAGTACACCAAGACGTGAACACCACGAGGGCTCAACTGTCCATCACGCATAACCGGGAAGGCACTGTCGGCGAGCGAGATCTCACAGCCGGTAATGAGCTCTAAGCCAACTTTGTCACAGGCCACCGCCATTGACTCGTGACTGGCGGTCGTGTCGTGATCGGTGAGAGCAATTGCCGAGAGACCCACCTCCGCCCCCTTCTGAGCGAGTTCTTCGGGGGTTTCCGAACCGTCAGAAAAGGTGGAGTGGGAATGGAGGTCAATCACGCCACTAAGAGTAGCGAGTGGGTGTCATGTCTCGGCGTCCTTTCATTGAACTACACCAGTTGGGCAAATTGGCGTGCGAGACTAGACACCATGGCCAGCGACCGCGAAATTGTTAAAGAGCACCTTCTGAATCACTCGGTTCGCCGAGGTGACTTCACACTCAAGTCCGGGCGTAAGTCGAGCTGGTTCATTGACTCGAAACAAACCATCTGTGCCCCTGAATCAATGTTGAGCGTGGCGCGGTTGGTACTGGCCGAAATTCCCGCCGAGGCCACCGCTATCGGAGGTCTCACCATGGGCGCCGACGGCGTGAGTTTCATCACGGCCGGGGTGGCCGCGAGTGAGGGCCGCTCCCTGCGCGCCTTTAGCGTTCGCAAAGAGGCCAAGGATCACGGAGCGGGTGGTCGCATAGCGGGCTCACTCTTACCCGGCGACAAGGTAGTCATCACCGAAGACACGGTGTCGCGTGGGACGAGTCTGATGGAAGCGGCATACGTCGCCAAGGAATTTGGTTGCGAAGTAGTTGGTCTCATCGCGGTGGTGGATCGCGGTGGAACGGTCTCGGCGATGGCTGCTGAAGAGGGCTGGACCTTTCGCGCACTCTTTAGCGCCCCCGATCTCGGCTTCGAGTACGAAGGGGCGTAAAGGTTAAAAGCGCCCCGAAGGGCGCTTTTTGGTGGTCGAGACCGGCGTCGATCCGGTGACCCCACGCTTTTCAGGCGTGTGCTCTACCAACTGAGCTACTCGACCAAACCTCGTCGCCAATTACGGCGCCGAGCGGACCTGACGGGATTTGAACCCGCGACCTCCGCCTTGACAGGGCGGCGTGCACTCCGAGCTGCACCACAGGTCCTCGGTGTTCTTGGGCAAGCCCAAGACGCGAGATACCACTCTACACCGCCTCGCGATGCCCCATTTTTGGTTCTAGGGCTGCTTGATTAAGCAGAAGGGGTGGCCCACGGGATCAAGGTATATACGGAAAGATTGGCCCGGCTGGTGCTCGGCCTTGGTGCCCCCAAGGGAAAGCACGAATTCTTCGCCAGCGTCGAGGTCAGGGACGAGAAATTCCAAGTGCAGTTGCTGGGGCTTGTCGCCCCCGGGCCAGGTGGGGGAAACGAAATCGTCGATTTGCTGAAAGGCCAAGGTGCCATGGCCCGTGTCGAGTTCAATCCACGTGACCTCTTCGGGCAACAGGTCACCGAGGGGCTCGAGGGTTCCGCCGGTCAGTTTTTCATAGAAGTAACCGAGTTCCAGTGCGTTGGGACAGTCGAGCGCGGTAAGCCGCAGGCGAGGGAGGGTCATGAAAAGTAGTTTAGGTCCGACACTAGACAGACCTAGTTGTTGGTCGAGAAAGTACTTCCAGAAACATGCTCGGTACGCTCGCCATTGTCGAGAGTCCAAGCGGATTGACGTCCAACAACCTTCCACTCGGAGGGGCCACCAACAATCGCCGTCTCCTCATCAATCCCCACGACCGAGACACCAGCGGGCAGGTCATGCATAATTCGACTCACCACGTCCGGAATCCACTTAGGAAATTTGTCGAAGTGGGGCAGCACGCGCAAGTTGGGAAGAAAGGCGAAACCCTCGGTGCCGCCCTTTACGGGGTGACGAAGTGAGGGAATCCACGAGGTCATGGCCATCGCGCCGGCACTGCAGCCCGCGAGGGCAACGCCCTCTTGCCATAATTCGAAAGTTCGTTTTATAAATAAGGTGTCCCGGACGGTGTCGGCGAGAAAGCCTGGATCGCCACCGGAAAAGTAGATGAGCCCGGCGCCATCGAGTTGCTGAACTACCTCGGGGTCGTTTGCTTGGTCGCGGGTGCGAATCGTAATTGTGACCGCATCAACTCCCATCCGGTCAGCTTGTTCGCGTCCCAGTCGCTCCCATTTCGCCACGACATCGTCGCCATCGGGAACTGCCGCCGTCGCAATCTGAACGTACCGCCGGCCACGCCCCGCAATAAGGTCAGCCTCGATATCCTGCATCGAGGGAAGGTACTCACCCGAGCCAACCAGAGCTAAAGGGCCACGGCTAAAAGTCATCTCTTCAGTGTAGGGAAAGTTTGTGGCGTGTAACAATGATGAGAGAAACTAGCATTAGGAATAACCAAGGAGAATCATGCGTCGAACCCCACTAGTACTGATCGCGGCAGCCGCTTCGTTCATGGTTGGCTTGCCGGTCGGGGCTACTACGCCTAGTGGTCTACCTAACGCCTCGCGTACGCCGGGGGCACTAAACCCCGCGGTCTCACAAGCGACCATTCACTCGACGATTTGCGTATCAGGGTACACCCAGAGAATTCGACCCCCCGAGTCCTACACCTATAACCTCAAGGTGCAACAGCTTCACAGCGGTTACGCGGTGAATGGAGATACGTCGACCCACGACTACGAAGAAGACCACCTTGTTGCCCTCGAAATTGGAGGAAACCCGACCTCGGTGAAGAATCTATGGCCCGAACCTTGGCACAATGCTGCTTACACCCCATGGAATGCGTCGGTGAAGGATACGCTCGAGAATCGGCTCCACGCATTGGTTTGTTCCGGTCAATTACCACTGAAAACGGCCCAAGTAGCGATGGCCACCAATTGGGAAGCTGCCTATAAGCGATACGTGGGCCCTCTGGGCTAGGGCTAAATCAACTCGTAGGTTGGTAGTCTTGCTGGGTGTCCGTAACAAAAATTAAGGCCCTTCTCTCTCCAGTGCTCTTGACTGGACTCTTGCTCGGGCTATCTGGATCAGCCGCCAGCGCAACAATTGACTGCTCCCTTCGCGGAGCGGGGGTGAACCTCTCGGGATGCGCTCTCACTGGGGTGGACCTTTCTTCGAGCAACCTCTCGGGAGCAAACTTCAGTAATGCCAACCTGACGGGGGCGAACCTTTCGGGGGCGAACCTGTCGGGCGCTAATTTCACAAACACCAACGCCGCGAGTGTCAACTTCACAAATGCGAATCTCAGCACTGCGACTATGTCCAATACCAGTCTTTCCCACGCAATCTTGACGGGGGCCACTGTTACGGGCACCCACCTCATGGGATCGGTGTACACCCTGGTTCAATCGGGCGGATTGACTGGAACCCCTGCTTCCATTACCTCGGGATATTCGATTGTTAATGGATTTATCGTTGGTCGCTCGGTCAACTTAACGGGTGCCGACCTCTCGAGCCAAAACCTTTCTTCCCTAACGCTCAATTCAGTTAATTTTTCTAACTCGAATCTGACCGGTGCCAACCTCTCGAACTCAGTTCTAACGGGCAGCACCATGACCGGCGCCACGCTGGTGAACGTGAACTTAGATGGCGCGACCATTTCGGGCTGCACCATGACCGGTGTTACATCGGGTAACGATACCGGCACTCCGAGCGCGCTACCGAGCCAGTATCTCTTTTTGGGTGGTTACTTAATAGGTCCAGGGGCAAATCTCCACGGGGCGAACTTAGCTTCACTAAATCTTGTAACCGCCGTCTTGACCAACGTCTCGAGTGGAGCGATTACCGGGACGCCACAGGGGCTTCCGACTGGATTCCGATTGATATCGGGCTATCTGGTTGGTCCGTCGGCCAACCTCACCGGAGCCGCATTGGCTAACGCCTCACTGGCGGGAACGACACTCACGAGCGCTAACTTCACGAATGCGAACTTAACCAACGCAAACTTCACGAGCGTTTCGTCCTACTCAGTCAACTTCACCAACGCGAACTTGACTAACGCAAACTTCACGAGCGTCAGCATGATGAACGCGAACTTTACGGGCGCGACGGTAACTAACGCAAACTTCACCGGCACCACAATGACGGGAGTGACTTCGTCGGCGGTTGTGGGAACCCCTCGGTTCTTGCCCACCGGTTGGGCAAAACTCTCCGGCTTTTTGGTGGGACCTGGGGCATCGCTGCAGGGGGCCAACTTGGCCGGAGTGGCCTTCGCTACCGCCGTTCTTACCAATGTCCGCTCAGGGGCGGTGACGGGAGTCCCCGCATCACTTCCTGCGAACTGGAGTATTGCCGCGGGTTACTTGGTTGGTCCCGCCGCGAATCTCACCTCAGCGAATCTGTCAAATACGACCTTGTCCAATTTGCACCTGGCTGGCGCGAATCTCACCTCGGCGAACCTGAGTGGGTCAACCCTGACCAACGTCGATCTCTCCAACGCCACGATCACCTCGACCAACCTCTCGGGGACCACTTTTGTCTCGAGCAACCTGACTTCGGCTACTTTCCGCCAAGCCACCATCACGACAGCGGTATTGGCCGGAGCGACCTTGACCGGCGTTACGACCTCGGGACTAGTTGGTCAACCCACCTCAGTTCCCACCCACTGGATTGCTTACGGTGGCTACCTCGTTGGCCCGGGAGCCAACCTCACTAACGCCACCCTTTCGGGAGCCGACTTGACCAACGTTTCGTTGGCTGGAGCGACCTTGACTGGGTTGACATCTAACAACCTCACGGGCGCACCATCGGCGCTCCCTACTGGATGGCGTTTGAGTGCTGGTTATCTAATTGGACCGGGAGCCAACCTGAGCGGGGCCAGCTTGAGCGGCCTTGACCTCCATGGCGCGAACCTAAAGAGTGCCGTTTTGACCGGTGCCGCACTTTCGGGCACGAATCTCTCGGGGGCGAACCTGACGAGTGCTATCGCGACGGGCGCTGACTTTACGAACGCCAATGTGGGAAGCGCCAATTTGACCTCGGCAACTTTGAGTGGAGCGACAATTACCGGTGCGCAGTTCTCGAAGGCCAATTTTACCCAGCTAATTGCCGTTGGGGTAACGGGCGCAGCCCACACTCTTCCGACTGGCTGGCGAGTTATCTCTGGCTACCTCATTGGGCCAAAGGTGAACCTTCAAAATGCGGTTCTCACTGGTTTGAATTTCACGGGTGTTAATTTGACCGGGGCAATTTTCTATAAGGCAACTTTGACCAACGTCAACTTCACGAAGGCCAATTTGACCAGCGTGTATTTCGGGAGTGCCACATTGGTTCACTGCACTATGACCAAAGCGGTAATGACCGGTGCCACCATGACCAGCATCATCTCCTCACGCCTGGTCGGCCTGCCAGCCAAGTTCCCAGCGGGCTATGGCATGCTCGGCGGTTCATTTACCAAGACCCTCGGGCCAAGCCTCGGTTAAATACCGCGTTTCGCTTGGCGAGACGCAATGTATTCAGCGTGAGCCGATGAGCAGGTGGTGCTCTCTTGGTTCGCCGAACAACCTTCGCACAGCAGGATTAATTTACGGCAAGCCAGGTTATTGCAGTTGTAGAACTTCGAAGTTGGGTTCTCGCATCGCTCGCACTTGCCAATAACCGCCGTGTGATCGGAAAATTCTTGGTTCATTCGATTGTCAAAGATGTAAAGCGATCCCTCCCACAGGCCGTCATCACCAAAGGTTTCGCCATAGCGAACAATTCCACCATCGAGTTGATAGACCTCTTCAAAACCCCGCTGAATCATCAAGGAACTTAAGACTTCGCAGCGCACCCCACCGGTGCAATAGGTCACCACCGGCCTCTTCTTTAAGTGGTCGTACTTACCGCTGTCGAGCTCCTTGACAAAATCGTGGGTGGTCGCGACATCGGGAACGATGGCACCTTTGAACCGACCAATCTCAGCCTCATAGGCGTTGCGACCATCAAAGAACACCAGCTCCTCACCCTTGGCCTCGACGAGCGCATGCAGTTCTTGGGGTTTGAGATGGACCCCGCCGCCGATGACTCCATTCTCGTCAACCCGTAAACCATCGGGGGCGCCGAACGAGACAATCTCATCGCGCACCTTGACCTTCAGACGAGGGAAGTCATGACCGGTACCCTCGGACCACTTGAACTCAATTCCCTTGAAGGGAGGGTATTGCTTGGTGGCCTTGATGTATTTCTTTACCGCGGCCATATCGCCACCCACGGTTCCGTTGATACCGTGGCGAGAAATAAGAATGCGGCCCTTCAGTTCCAGGGATTCGCACAAGGTCAACTGCCAGAGTCGAATGGCCTCAGGATCAGCGAGCGGCGTGAAGCCGTAATAGAGAATGACCTTGGGTTCCACAGAACAATTGTAATTCTTAGTCCGAGGGGGCTTACTTGACGGGAATCATGATGTCGACGTCAAGAATTTCACCGTCAGTTGGCCCACGGTGGCGATAGCGCTCTAGGTGCGGTCCATCTCGAAGTTCGCTACCCGATTTGGGAAACTCCTCCATGTAGGCCACCCGCACCGCATCATCAAATGTCGAGAGTTCACCTCGGTGTGAATAGACCAAGTACTTGCCTCTGGGAATTATGAAGGAGTCCAGTCCGTCAATCGCTTCTGAGTTGGGGAACCCCGCGAAGTACCAAACCTGGAGGGGTGGGACATTTTCATCGAAGGGACGACTGGCCCCGAAAAAGTCAACTTTCCCGGCGGGAGCAACCTCCTCGTAGGTTCCACGAATCTTGTCCCACAGGGAGAAAATTTCGTGTGTCCCGCTCTCAGCTTCGCTAGAAAAAGAGGACGCAGTTACGGTTGATAGCCCCACGATCAACGTTTCTTCAATCACCTCGTATCGCATAGGTACAGCGTACTGAGACCAGCTAAGCCCTAGAGAAGACCTGCTTGTCTCTAGGCACTTTGCTCCTTCTTGAGGAATCGATGCCAGTTGATTCGACTCAGCGGGACCAAGCTACCAATCAGCAGAATCTGCACCCCGATGGCCCAAGGCGAAGTGACCCCCTCCAAGATGGTTTTGGTGATTCCAACGTTTTTGAGGGCGCCGGTGCCAAATATGTACCCGGCGTAACTGATACCTCGTCCGATAGTGAAGGCCAGTAGCAACGGCCGCAGCTTTGCTCTGGCTAGTCCGGCCGCCTCAAATAATTGCGCCGACGAGATTGGCGTCAAGGCAAAGAGGACCAAGGTCATAACGCCCACAGATCGCCTCTGTTCCACTAGAGCAGCGGCCGAGTGAAGGTTGTCCTGTGTGCGCTGTGAGAGGCGCGGACCAAGTGCGGCGAAACTTTTGGCCAGGAGATAACGGCCCAGCACCGCAGCGCCGAGACCCAGAGCGAGCAAGGACCAAGAGTTCGCTGAGGTGTGAAATCTAAAATAGACCAAGAGAGCCCAAGTGGGCGGCGCGAATGCGGGGAGCAGGTTAGTCACGAGGACTGCACCGAAGATTAAGAGATAGATCAAACCTTCAACTACCAAGCGAGTTCGGAAACCGACACTGCTCTCGCAGCTCGGCCCGGCAATTGGTATTCGTGAAAGTTGGCGTTCATCTCATTAATGATTACGGCCGCGTCGACGGTTCCGTCATCCCAATCGAAGTTGCTCGTGGTGTGGGCATCGGTAAGGAGAGTTACGTCGTAGCCCCGTTCAAGAGCCGAGTGTGAAGTGTGACGAACACAATTATTTGTTTCAGCTCCCGCCACGTAGAGATGCCCAACGTTCAACTTGGACAGAACTTCTTCGAAATCTGTCTCAACGAAGGAACTTCGAAATGTTTTGCGTACTCGGTGCTCCCCATCCCATGGCTCAAGCTCGGGAACGACTTGCCAGCCGTCAGAGCCAATTTCAAGCCACGGGTCCGAGTGCTGCACCCAAATAACAGGAATTCCCGCTGACCGAGCTCGATCTACCGCTTGGGCCATGGCGGCCACCCGCTCGGTACGTTGATAGGCGGTAGCGACCACGTCATTTTGAACGTCAATAATTACGAGTGCGGTTTGGTCTCTCGGGAGCGTGGTCACCCCCAAATTCTACGGCTTTGCGGGAAAAACATCAATGCGGAGGCCTCGGTGAATACATTTGTTGAATGAATAAAAAACTATTTGGCATTTCTGCCCTAATCATGTGGTCGGGAATGGCCCTCCGACTACTTATTGACCTATTCGACTTGGCCAAGAATGAAGTTCCTGCCCATGGGCTATTTGGCAATTATGCCGCCGGAATCAGTGGAGCACCAGCGAGGATCTTCGACAGCCTTAGCTATTTCACTATCTGGAGCAACATTGGTGTGGCGATTGTGGTCACGATGCTGTATCTCAACCCCAGTCGTGACTCCAAGATGTTTCGAGTTATGCGCAATACGACTCTGCTGATGATTGCTTTGACCGGCATTCTTTACGTAGCGCTTATTGCACCCTACGAGAATGTCTACGGACTCAATATCCTGGCGAATGTATTTGAGCACTACGTGACCCCAGTGATAGCGGTGATGGTCTGGGTTATCGTCGGACCACGTGGCTGGATGACCTTCAAGGGGTCTTGGAAGCTATACGGCGTCCCAATTATTTTTCTGGGCTTCACCTTGGTAAAGGGCGCAATCACTCACCGCTACCCCTACACCTTCTTTAACGTTGTGAAGTACGGATATGCCCCCGTACTGGTCACGATCGGCGTAATAATTGTGGGAGCGTATCTGTTTATTGCCCTACTGGTCTGGCTGGATAAATTCCAGATGCGTAAATCGATAGCCTCGAAATAAGAGAATACGGAAAACCTATGTGTAGTCAAGTCATCTGCCCAACCTGCGAAAAGCCAACTTGGGCTGGTTGTGGAGAGCATATTGAAGAGGCGCTCGCTAACGTTGCCGTGGAAGACCGGTGTAGTTGCGAGCGCTAACGCGAATGTGCAACAAAAAAGGGCCCGCCAAAAGGCGGGCCCTTTTGTTCTTAGTGACTAGTTGTAAAAGCGACGACGGATCTCGAACATTGCGAGTCCACCAAGTGCCATGAAGAACAAGGCAATGCCACCGATCAAACCGGTGTTGAGACCGGTGTGAGCCAAGCTGGCCTTGCCAATTGAAATCTTCGCGGCCATGGCACGGGTGTGACCAGCAGGGTTCTTACCTTGTGCCTGAAGGGTGTGAATTCCAGCGGCCAAGGTGTTTGGTACTGCGAAGCGGTGCTTGAAGTTACCGTGAGCGTCGGTGGTTACGGCACCCAAGTGAGTAGCCGCTGAGAAGACCCAGACATTCACTTCAGAGTTTGCCTTGAAGCCCGTTCCCGAAACTTCAACACCGGTGGTTGGCGAAACGGCAATAGTTCCAGAGGCCGAGTCAGGCTGACCGGCCATGGTCATGGTCATTCCACCATCGCTAACAGTTGCCTTAGATCCACCAGCTGAAAGTACGAGTGGCACTGCGGTGGTGGTCCCGTCGGACTCGATTACTTGAGCCGAGCCAGTTGAGATTTCGTTAGAACCACTTGTTGGAACTAATGGCTCAACTGCGCCAACGGCCGTGGGGTCACCAACGGTTACACCGCCACGCTGACCAATTACCAAACGGCCAGGAACGGTGGTATTCAATGAGAAGTGGTCGAGCGGGGATGAACCAGCGACAACACTGCGTGATGGGTCCGCGTTAACCAAGTTAAGAACTGACTGGTTCGAAAAGAACTCGGTCGAGCTCGAAACACCTGTGGTGGTGCTGTAGTTGTCCCAACCGACAGCTGCTGAACGGATGCTGTCGGTTGTGCTGGCCTGAAGCTCAAGATAGTCACCGGCAACCTGTGGAGTCACGTTGATTGGTGTGGTGCAGTTACTGTCAGAGAAAAGCGCCAATGTGCGATCTGGCTCTGATTGGATCTGAGCGTAAACGTCGTTGTTGAGCCAGTCGGGCATAGTCGTATTGGCAAAGCTGTAGTAGTTGGTTCCCAAGGATGTACAGCCTGTTGGGAAGTTCGTCAAGTTACGAACAGTCACGACATTTGAGTTAGCAGTAACACCAGCGTGAAGGTCGACGTAGGACTTCCATGCGCTGTAGCCCTGACCAGTAATCGTGAAGTTGTCGTAGTTGAACCACGCATCAAAGTTGCCTAAACCTTGGTCAATAATCACCAATTGGAAGCTTGCGGTGCCGTCACTGGTGGAGTTGGTGCAACAAGGGGAGTAGGTTTCCCACGAAGCAACGAAGGCTGACTTGCCGGCAATGGTGGTGTGGGCGTACCAAAGGTTGGACTGGCCAACAACATGGAACAGGTCCATTGCCAAGGGGAAGATGCCCGTGGTGTGCTGATTCGCTGCAATGTTGAACAACGTGCGGTTGTAAGCGGAAGTTGGAGCGTCAAAGGTAAGTCCACCGTTGGTGTTCAACCAGCCGGACGAATAGGTCGTACCAAAGAAGTTGACGTTGAAGCCAAGTGGAATTGCATCAACCTGGTTGATGCTTTGCGAATTGGAGTCAACGCAGTCTACGGAGTAGCCGTTTCCGTTGCTCGGAACGAGGTCGCCAGCAGTTGCGGTAACGCTATTGCTGGTGCACGTTGCGCCTGTTGGAACGAGGCCAACCGAATAGTCGTCGTAACCGGAACCATTTGATTGACCAAACTCGTTCATGTAATGGCGATCTGCCATTGGCACCGAGACCCAAGAGGTGCCCGTAGGGGTAAAGGAGTCGGTGACCGTGGCCTGGGCGGTCGAGTTAATTACCGCAAATGGCGCGACAATCAACGCGATAGCGGCGACGCGGGAAAAAATGTGCTTCATGATTACTCCTGAAAAAGGGACGAAGCAACTCTACCAACCAAAAACACCATTCTGGGGGAGATAACCTACGTGTTGTGGCTGAACACACCACAATTTCACTAGACCGACGGCTCACCGCAGAGTATCTGGGAAGCCTCCTGCTCGCGCTGATTGTCGTCGGCTCAGGAATTGCCGCGCAACAACTCTCGCCCACTGATATTGGCTTGGAATTACTTGAAAACGCCCTCGTAACCGGCGTCGGGCTGTATTTTCTCATAACCCTATTTGGACCCATTTCTGGGGCCCACTTCAATCCGGTTGTGACCCTCGTCGATACCTTATTTAACGGGCGCAAACTGACCGATCTACTCTTCTACGCCTTAGTCCAGGTCGCGGGGTGTATATCCGGAACGCTCTTGGCCAACTTTCTCTTCAGCGGCCCCCTGATTTCGTGGTCGCATCATCACCGAGTGAGCGGACCTCACTTTGTCTCCGAGGTGGTGGCAACGCTTGGATTGCTCCTCGTGATTTTTGGGCTATCACGCAACGGCAGCACGAAGGTCATTCCGGTATCGGTCGCGGCGTACATTACTGGCGCCTACTTCTTCACCTCCTCGACAAGTTTTGCCAACCCGGCAATAACCATCGGACGTATGTTCACTAATTCCTTCGCGGGAATTGCTCCGAGTTCTGCCCCAGGATTTATTCTTGCTCAACTGGTGGGAGTTGGATTGGCCGTCGCTCTGATCCAGTATCTTTTCGTCACCACGTCGAACCAATAAGGCGGATAGACCACTTTCATTGTTGGGGGTAACCTCATAAATATGGTTAAAACCAGCCAGTTCGACGTTGTAATCGTAGGCGCGGGTCTGGCGGGATTGCGGTGCGCTCAAATACTCGCCGACGCTGGCCGCGAAGTCTTGTTGATAGACCGGAACCCATTTGTTGGGGGCCGGCTTCATTCCTTCTCGGTTGATGAGTTCGTAATTGATGAAGGGTTTCAATTAATTAACCCTTCCTACCCCGAGCTACGTAAATCTGGAGTTCTCGATGGTTTCGACCTACGAACTTTTGATCCAGCAATCAAGTTCAGTGGTGGTGAACTTAATTTCACTCTGGCAGACCCCAGGAGGTTCCCCTTGCAATCTCTGACTGGCTTTTCGCGAAGCCCGCTTTCGGTACGCGAAGGGATATCTCTCGCTTGGATCATCGCTCGTGCGAGGCTGACTTCGGCTAGGTCGCTCATGACCCAACCGGACTTCACTACTCGTGAGGGGTTACTCCGCTCTGGGCTCTCGGCGGCGGCGGTAGACAATGTTTTGCAGCCGTTCCTCCGGGGGACCTTCCTGGATGACAATTTGGACACCTCCTGGCGCTACGCACAGATGGTCCTAAAAAGTTTTTCGAAGGCCAACCCCGGAACCCATCCGCAGGGTATTGGTGCGCTGGCGAAGGCCTTCATTCAGAACTCAAAGGGAGTCACCGTGCAACTCAACACGGCAGTGAAGCGGGTTGAAGGAACGAAGGTGGAAACCGACCAGGGTAAATTCGTTGCCGAAAGGGTGGTGGTTGCGTGCGATGGAACTTCGGCTCAAGAACTACTCGGAACGCCAGCGGTGCAGTGGCGCCCCCAAACAACGTGGTGGTGGTCGCTACCAAAATTGACCAACTCCGGTGCGCTTCGCATTGACACGGGAGATCGACTCTTATCAAGCGCATTGGACTTGAGTTCGCGGGCGCCAGAACGAAGCCCAGCCCACAGATCGCTCGTGGCCGCTCCGATGAATGGAGAGCATCCGAATACGGAACTGCAAATTCGTGCTCACCACAGCGTGGCGCGACTTTACAATGTTCAGTCTTCCGAGGTGGAATTAATCACGACCACCGTGGTCAAGCAGGCGTTGCCTACAACTGGCGCACCCCTCATAATTAGGTCGGGCCGTCAAATTAATGGTGTGCTGTACGCAGGGGACTATTTAGAGACGCCATCCATTCAAGGGGCGCTGGCGAGCGGAGCCAAGGCAGCGAGGTTAGCTCTGCGGACAAGAAATTGATCTTCTGTCCTTTAAATTGCACCAGGTTGCTCACTGTGCTTCTGTCCCAGACCGAGTTGCCAATTTCCACGCCGAGCATCTCGAAGGCAAGCTTCTCGCGAAGTTCGATTCGCAAAAGCTCTCGCGCATGGAGGTAGAAGCGCCTCGCTTGCGGGAAATCGAGTACTTAAGCGCTGAAGGCGTCGGCGGGAAGGTCCTTCTCGCCATTCTCTAAAGCTTGCAGAATTCGAGCCGACACCTGCTGGGGGGTAAGACCTTGGGGCATTTTTGGCGCTTCCCCATAAAGCGCACGGTTTACCAACCCCGTTTCGGTGTGGGGCGCGCGTATATCGAGCACGGTGATCTTCCTCGAACGAAGTTCACGAGCACCAATAGACATCGCCTTCTTGGCTGCGGCCTTTGAGGCGCAGTAGGCGCTCATACCGAGTACGTCGACGTCAGCGGCTACCCCAGTCAAGGAGGCAACAAATCCACCCTCTTTGACATGCGTACTGGCGAGTGACAGCACGTTTACGGTCCCTTGAGCGTTGACGGCAAATAATTTACTTACGACTTCATTCGGAACATCGGCGAGTGAACCAAAGGCCACCACGCCAGCCGCGTTAATGAGCCCATCAAAGTTTCCGCCGAGTTCATCGAGAGCCCTAGCTAAGGCCTCGCGATTTTCGATCTCAGCGTGGGCCGAAGGAAGCGCGGAAAATTCCGAATCGAGATTTTCTGGAGTTCGAACGACAACGTGAACGTTGGCGCCCTGGGCAAGTAAATTTCGGCTTAGTTCAGCACCGAGGACGCCACTTGCGCCAATCACTACCACTGACTTGTTTTCAAAGAATGTACCCATGTAGTCACCCTAGGGGCGGAAGTCACAAGTGCTATCCACCACGGTGCGTGGCGGGTAGTTAATTCAACGCCTACGACTCATAGGCGCCCGGCTTAGTTGCGCTTTGGTTTTTCCTTGAAAAGGCTTCCCAAGTGGGTGTGTTTAAAACTCGAGTCGTACTTGAGGCCATAGCCAAATAGACGATCCCAACCTACGTGCCCGAGCCAAATCAGTCCGATGGCCAAGGTGAGCGGGTGGTGCCAACCTAAGAGGACCAACAACGATGGCAGGAAGTAACTGTGACCGGCGTTGTATAGGAACGCCCCAATCGCGGTATTGCGGACATACCCAATCATGAAGATGTCAGGGACAAACAACAGGGCAGGGTAGATCCACCAGTGCTGATGGGTTACTGCGAACAATATGACGGAGGCGACGAACAGAACTCCGCCATCTAGCCGCAGCCACAACCGGGGCTTCCCCTCGACAAATCCCTCGTCCATTGTCATGCTCCCAGTCTTGCTCGCACGAAATCTACCGCTGCCGCTGGACCGCGGCGGGAATTTGCCCGAGTGCTTTTACGTAAGCGCTGTCTGGCGCATCGGGGGCCACCATGCCTCGGTCGAGAGGTCCGGCGGGGTCGCAATTAATAAACACCTGGTCCTTCACTCCAATCCGGGTAAAGCACTCTCTGAGTAGAGGTCGAAGATGATCGTATTGTGCGTTTTCACCCTCGCTGTAGAAACCACCACTGGCAATGATGAAGGTGACGGGGAGATCGGCCAATGCCTCAGAGTTGTCGTAGAAGGTCTTTACGTTGATGACTCGGTCAATCCAGGCCTTCAGTGAACTAGGTGGTCCCCAGTTGTACATGGGCGTGGCGATGACGAGTGCACTCGCCCCGATTAATTCGTCGGTTAGTTCGTTGGCGAACACAAAGGCTTTTCGATCGGCGTCGCTCTGACTCGCAATAGGGGTTCGGCCCGCACGCTGTTCTTCGAAACTTAAGTGAGGAATGTCACTTGTGAACCGGCGTCGCAGCTCGGTGCCTTCGTGGGCCGCTAAGAATTGAGATTCAAATTCATCCAATAACTTGGTTGACCACGAATCTTCGCCGCGGGTGGAAGTGTGAACGCCTAATAGATAACTCATCCCGACGAGGTTAGTGACTTACTTGGTGGCTTGCAGCGTGTAACTCGCCGGGAGGCGTTCGGGCTTCTCTTTCAGTCGCCACTCGCCACCACCGATTTCTTCCATCAGCTCGCCGAGCGCACAGTACGGCACTGATTGGTGCTCCTCGAAGTGCGTCAGTGTTAATCCAGCTGATTGCAGGGCGGTAAATATTTCACCCAGCCCATGATTGAAATTCACCGAATCGGGTGAGTCAAGAGTTCCCGTGTGCTCAACATAGGAAGTCTCGTCATGAAACTCAATACCGGCGGATTCGAAGTAGGGGTACTCGAGGCGGACGGTGCCATCGGGGTAGGCGTCAGAGAGCGCCCACAACATAGGGTGACCCTCGCGAATGAAGAGACGTCCACCGGGCCGCAAAAGGGCGGCAACTACTTGGGCCCATCGAGCGATGTCGGGAATCCAACAGAGTGCTCCGATGCCGGTGTACACCATGTCGTAGGTGCTTCCTTCAAGGGCAACGGGGGCATCGTAGACATCACTCTCAATAAAGCTGGCGGGCAGATCAAACTCTGTTGCGAGCGCGCGAGCCGCTTCGACCGCCCTAGGAGAAAAGTCGACGCCGGTAACGGACTTCGCCCCGAGCCGCTTGAGCGACAAGGTGTCGGTGCCGATGTGGCATTGCAGGTGGACAATGTCAAGGCCTTCAACGGAGCCCAGGCGTGGCAGGTCAAAGGTGACGACACCAGAAATGAATGTGGGGTCGGTTCGAAATTTATCGAGGTCGTAAGCGGTGAGGTGGTGAGGAACCCGACTGTCCCAATTGGCTCGATTAATCGCGAGATAGTCATCCGTCATAGAGACGAGATTATCGCTCAGACAACCAGGGGCCACTGGAACGTGATGCTTCAAGTAACAACAGGGCCTTCATCAGTAGCCGGTGGGAGCCAGTCGATTGATTTGAATACCGAATGGGGTAAGGGCTAGATCGCAGTGAATCTGAACAGATAGGAAATCTGTGTCCTAACGAACTGCGAAAGTGCTTCCACGAGTTGCGAACTACGTAATACTAAAAGCGCTTTAAAACTCCGGCCTAACCGCAGGCATTAGTTAGCGCTAACGAGCAACTATCAAGATTGCGATGAGCCACAGGCTGAGGCCGGCGGCAGCGATGCGTTCAATCAAACCAAAGGAGGGCAACCTCCGCGCTTGAGCGATCAGCAAAACAGCAATGCCCGAGATCAGGTACAAACTAACGAGGTCAAAAAGATACTTGGCACTCGAGTTACGAGCGAGGGTGCCGACGTGGCTCAGCAAAATTGAATAGAGCGTCGCCGCAAAGAAGACGAGTACTACACCAAAGACGTGAAGAGCTCCGGCGACGGTCTTTACCGTGGCAGAGATGTCCATTGGAAATATGGCCAAGATTGCAATGCCGAGTGAATACAACAGGCAAAGCAATGGAGTCCAAGTTGAATTCGGCGCGTACGAGTGTGTGACGATGGCAGCGCCGACGCCAGCAAGTACGAAGGTGAGGTTATGAATTGCGTATACGCGGGGGAATCGAGAATGAGCGTAGGCACTGATTAGATCATGACGGGGCGAGTGATTGGTTTCGGCCACGTGAAGCCAAGCCAGCATGGCGTTGCCACCGAGCAAGCCGACCAAAACCAGTAGGTCACCGAAGACTAGGGCGCTCAACGTCGCCTCGCTACGCGCAAGGGGTGTATTGAGACCTCAACACTCTCCCCGACAAAGAGGTGGGGTGATCCCGAAACCGTCAGGCCCGCTTTAGACACAATTTCAGCGTTCACAGAGCGCAATTCGGCTGGTTTGACCCGCCATGGACGGTGGGAGAGTTCGCCACGCAGAATGAAACCATGCCACACAGAATACAAGGCGTAGCGTTCGAACAAGAAACGCTCTAGTCCGGGGGCCGCCGGTCGAGCTGGCTCGCTACTTACTTCGACTTCGAGAACAGATTGTGCTCGATCAGAATGCCGCGCGCTGGTCCAGCGCCGAGAGGAGGCAGTCTGGGTGAAGGAAGTTTTCGCAACTCGGTAAGGTAAGCCGAGTACTGCATTGGCGGTCGCTACTCCCACCCAACTACTGGCGTCGAGAGTGAAGAACCAGACCCCACGTTGACCATCGGGGCCATTGACGTAGGTGCGGACGTTGACCTCGCCGAAGTTGGCACTGCGGGACCATCGAGTAAGAAAACCCCAGAGTCCAGGCAAACGGAGGTTCACCATCGAGAAGGGCACTAACCCCACCCACGCCTGCCCTTCAAAGAGATCGGGAGTGAGCCCATTCGGGAGTACGGATTGAAGCTCTTCGGCAGAAACGGGCCAGTGACACCAAACGATATTGGCCCAGGTTTGACGGAGAACCACCCTGCGACGACGTGAAGTCATGCAGCCTTCCCTACTGCTTTGAAATGCGACAACTCTGATCCAGTAGGTGGATGCGAACAAGCCCATTTGAGATTGCCACGCGCCGTCGGGCTACGGCGTAGTACCACCAGTCGTGGTAGGAGCGTAACAAGGGGCTTCGATTTAAAAAGAGCACCCACCGACCAAGTAGGCGCAGAACACCAGTCAATTCACTCAAGGTCAGCGCTACGGCAGTTGATGCCATATGGGTAGTTCCATCGGGGGAGCGAACAACGACGGTGGATGTGAAGGGCTGAATTTCAGCGTCGGGCCACTGGCAAGTATCTGAAGCGAGGCAAGTGATTCGATCTTTGGTATCAAATCGTTCGACCTGGTTGACTAACGCACGACACAGACCACAGTCTCCGTCGTACACCAACTGGATTCTTTCGAGCACTTAGCAACCTTAGGGGTGGGCCTTAACTTTCGAAGCCACCGTGGCCACTCAACGCTGCCTCGACCATGTAGCGAATTTATTCGTAATTTTGAGGCAGGGCTGTTAGGTTGGATTTAGGTAAGGGAGTGCTATGGGAAAACGGCAGTTAAGCATCGTGGTCGGCATCATTGTTGTGGTTGGCGCGCTCGGAATAACTATCGGACGATATACCGCGCCGAATACCACCTCAACTACCTCTCTGGTTACCACGACGACGTCACCCTCGACCCAACCGCAGACCGCCATCTGGCCCTTCGCTAGTTCCCGCACTAGATTCACCACCCCGGTTTCGGCGGCACGCTCCTTCGCCGTTGCCTACTTAGGGTTCACTAATCCGTTGGTGGGGAGCTTTCAAGCTGGTGATAACCAGTCGGGAGAAGTCTCAGTACGAGCTACCGCCTCGGGTCCAGTGACCACAATCATGGTGCGCAAGCTCACGAGTGCGCAGAATTGGTGGGTTCTTGGCGCGGCCACGCACGATGCGCAACTAAGCAAACCAGCCACTCTCGAAAAGATTAGTTCTCCAGTGATACTCACTGGCATGAGTACCGCATTCGAAGCGGTAGTCAACGTGGCTATTCGCGAAGACGGAGTGTTGACTCCACTCTGCAGCGATGTTGTGATGGGCGGATCGATGGGGACGATGTCGGAATTTTCAAAGTCCCTATCGTTCATCAAGCCCAGCACAACTGCGGGGGCCATTGTCTTTCGCATCCTGTCTGCGAAGGATGGAAGCGTGGTTGCCGCAGCGGCCCAGCGCATTGGCTTCAAGCCGTAATCGTAAAGCTGGACACCTCCTCGTTTCGGTTGAAGGGATTGAAAGGTTAGTTAAATCGTGGCAAACGAATGGTCAAAGCAAGGGCCCACCTCGTACTTCCCCTCGATTGAGGCGAAGTATGGCAAAACCATCAAGCAGTGGCAAGAGGTAATTGCCAAGTGCGGCAAAGAAAAGCACATGGAAATTGTCGAGTTTCTGAAGACAAAGCACGGGATGGGTCACGGGCACGCTAACGCTTTAGTGATTTGGACGCTCAAGGGAAACAAAGCCAAGTAACCATCGGGTGGTCTGGCTGAATACAATTTTGCCTATGGAAAGAATCTTTAACATGGCCTTCGCTGATGCCTATTCCGCCTACGTCAAAAAGGTGGAGCGCAAAGGTCAGACCGTTTCCGATCTTGACAAGGTACTTTGCTGGCTCACTGGATTCGATTCAAAAACCCTAAAAAAGCACGTTAAAGACAAGACAACAATTGAGAATCTCTTTAAAAGTGCCAAGCTAAATTCCCATGCCGAGCTGATTACGGGAACAATCTGCGGGGTGAAGATTGAGAATATCCAAGATCCGCTGATGAAAAAGGTCCGCTACATGGACAAGGTGGTCGATGAACTAGCAAAGGGACGCCCCCTGGAAAAGATTTTCCGAACGACCCCTAGTTCCTCAGCGCCAACTACTTGACTCGTAGGATTTAGTAATGAGCAACTACATCATTTATTTCAATCAGCAATGGGTTGGCGATCACAGCGCCGAATGGTTTGGGTCACGTGGTCCGCTAGCTCGAGCAGTTGTTGCCGAGATGAAGGAGGCTGGAGTCCTCGTCTTTGCTGGCGGATTGGTTGAGGAAATCGAAGAAGCCATCGGCGTCGATGAAAATGGAAATCTAAAGGGCCCGATTACGACCGATGGAGAATTTGTTGGGGGGCTGACCATCATTTCGGCAGAGACCGAGGATGAAGCAAAGATGTGGGGCGCCAAAGTGGCCCAGGCGTGTGGCTGGCCACAGGAAGTTCGCAAATTCAAGGACTAACCCCAAGCTTCGAGGGCTACTGGCCACCTAGGAGTGTAAAAATCGAGGCGCAGCCATAGGCTGAGTTGCGTGGCCACCATAAAAATTCAAATAGCTGTAAACGCCTCGCCAGAGGATGTGTGGGAGGAAATGCGCCACATTGAGCGCCACGTCAACTGGATGCACGATGCTGTTTCGATAGATTTTCTTTCAGATTCCACCGAAGGCGTCGGAACGACTTTCCTCTGTCTCACAAAAGTTGGGCCCATCCAGACGCGTGACGTAATGACAATCACTGAGTGGCGGGCGAATGAGGTCATGGGCGTCAAGCACATCGGACTCATTGAAGGAACCGGAACCTTTGCAATTGGTTCCAACGGTGAAGGATCCATAATTACGTGGCAGGAGAGCCTCCAGTTTCCTTGGTGGGCGCTCGGCCCACTTGGATCACAATGTGCTTCGCCCGTTCTACGCTTTATTTGGAAACGAAATCTGAAAAATTTGAAGGCCATTATTGAATCGATGACTCACTGAGAAATCGCCTCGCGTAGTTCCACATCTGGAACGCGAGGCGATTTTTCTGTTTGGTTATCTCAAGATTGTTCGTGGCTTCTGTCGTTAAGTCAACCGAGGTCAATCCTTTGGGCTTGGCCTTAGGACAACGTGACTTTGCGGTCCTTCGCGTACGAAGAACCCGAGCGGGTGGCTCCTCGGCCGTGAAGCACAAAGGTGACGTGAGAATCACCTAATGAGCGCAGCTTTGACTGTAGGTAGCTCTTAACCGAGCTTGCGCGTTGAGTCGAAAGGCGGAGGTTCGAAGCCGCTGTTCCAAATGGATCGGTGTAACCGTTTAGGTTCACCGAAGACTGGCTTTGGGAAACAATTTGAGCGGCCAAGATGTTGAGCCGGTGCTTCGCCGCAACATCTAGGAACGCTGACTCTGAAGCAAAGTAAACGGTGCCCGAAACCCTCGTGACCACCGGTGTAGCGTCGGCAACCCAGGTGTCGGTGTGGCCGCAACTACAGCCACCGTTGGAGTAATCACTACCACCAAAGAGCACAATTTGGTTGGTCGCTGGGTCGTCAGCCATCGCGGCGATGTCTCTCGTTGGGGGACTATCGGTGCAAGAATTTCCAGCACCGCCATCGCCGCACGTGAGATTTCCAACATTGTCAACCTGCGTCCAGATGGTGCCATTCCAAGCCCACGTGTCGTTGTACTCCTGGGCATTGAATCGATTCATTCCACCAAAAATTATGAGTTCTCGTAAAGCGGGGTCATAGGACATCGCTTCGCCAACGCGCCCGGGAGGGCTCGTTGGACAAGGGTTGGAAACCGGGTAGGTAGATCCACAACCAGCGTTCGCGCCATTGCCATCATCCACTTGCTGCCATTGGGTGCCGGTCCAAATCCACGTTGCGTTGGTTCCATTTGCAGCGCCACCGGTTACCTCGCCACCCCACAGAACCAATTGCTGCGTTGCGGGGTCGTAGGCCATCTTGGAAACATTGCGTCCGGGGGGACTATTGGGACAGTCACCGAGACAACCTGGTGACGAAGAGTCGGCCACTTGAGCCCAGGTGTAGGTGCCTGCCGTATAGGACAAGACCCAGGTGTCGTTGTAGTTAGTTGGTCCATAGCTAGGCTCAGCTCCACCGAAGAGAACCATCTGGTGAGTGGCGTCGTCGTAGGCCATCTGAGTTCCTACGGTCTTTGGGGGACTGTTGAGACAGGAGTCCGTACACCCAGGTGAGCCAGCATCGGCCACTTGAGTCCAGATGGTGCCATTCCAGGCCCAAGTGTCATTGAGATCGCTACTTCCAAACAAGATCAACGCGTGAGACTCGGGGTCATACGCCAACGCGAAAGTATTTCTGAAACCCGCAGTGTTGGTGCACGTTGTGGTGCAACCGGGGGTGCCTGGACCATCGACCTGGGTCCATGCGGTGCCGTTCCAAGTCCACGTTCCTCCAGAATTTCCGTACAGCACCATCTGCTGCGTAGCGGGGTCGTAAGCCATTGAACTGCCGTAGCTGAGGCCAGTTGGCGCGGTGGTGCAGGCGGTGGATCCACCACAGCCAATGGGGTCCACTGCGACTTGAGTCCACGCCACTGTGTTCACTGGAGATCCAGCAGTTGCGCTCATCGTCGGGAGAAGTGCCATTCCCGACGTAATCAAGCTTGACCCGAGCAGGATTACTGCGATTCGCCGTCTTGAAGCGAATAGCCCTTTCGACCGTGCCGAACGAAATTGATTTAGCAGCGTTGCGTTGAGGTTTCGAGTGAGACGGGGAAATTTCATGCGTGGCCCTTTCGATGGCGCTACTGAGATTCCAGTTTGACACTCAATCGCAACAACTCGGGGATGGAGCATTGAGGCGATAGTTTTTAACCACTACTGGCACCTCCAATAAGTTCTCGACAGCATCGATTAGAGATAAGAAGACGGGATTTCGTCTGACTTATGGGGACGAAATTACCAGTCATGCGACCGAGGCTGCAGTTCTTAGGATGAGTGACCCCCGGCCCGAGGGAGTAAAATAACCGTGATGATTATTCCCGTTGTGTCGATTAGCCCGTTGCATGAGCAGCAGAGCGACTTGCAATACTGGCTGGCGAAGAGCCCGTCAGAGCGCATCGCCGCCGTAGAGGTACTTCGCCGTCAAATGATCGGAG
>CAIJYV010000011.1 GCA_903825035.1 uncultured Actinomycetes bacterium
ATGGGGGCCTATGTTGTACCGCAACACACTGTGACCGGGCAGTCGGGCTGCCGGGATTTGAACCCGGGGCCTCTTCGTCCCGAACGAAGCGCGCTACCAAGCTGCGCTACAGCCCGTGGCTCGTCAAGCCTACTACCTGGGCTCTTTTTGGGCCAAATTGAATAAAAATTTGCGGTGGAAGGGCTGGCGACTCCGCGGCCCAACCGCTCAGGTGGTGGGACTGCCAGAGAGGGCTGACTCGTTGTTCAAATTCCCCAATTGGCCCTGGTGCTTGTTTTTGCGCGAGCGAAACAAAATCAAACTTGTCGCAACAATCGCTACCAAAGCCGCGACGCCGAGGGCTTGGATGGGTAGTCCGACGTACTTAAGCCCGCTCAAGAGAACTACGGCAAAGATGACTGGTCGCAAGTGGCTCGAAAGCTCCTTGGATGAAAACCACGATCCCAGTAACACGGCGGGAACGGCGCCAATGATGATGGGTAGCGTCACCGCCCACGTAACTTGACCAAAAAGAAAAGTCCCCAGAGTGGCCGCCAAGGTGAGGGGCAATGCCTGGGTCAGGTCCGTCCCAATCAATTGCTGATTTTTGAGTTGGGGATAGATGGTGAGTAGCAGCACCAAAATAAGAGAACCCGCGCCAACGGAAGTCAGCCCCACCATAAATCCGCCGACTGCGCCAATCAGAATTGTCGCGAGGGGTCGAGATGGCCGAACAACACCCACCACCGTATCTTTTTTGAAAAGTGAACGAGCGATGATTGATGCAGCGCCAATGATGAGAGCTCCACCCAGGATTCTCTGCAGCACAACTTCGGAACTTTTTGCAGAACCAAGTAGGTGCATCACGTAGGTCCCAGCAAAAGCAGCGGGAACGGATCCATAACACAAGCACCTAACGATGGGCCACTGAATTGTGTCACGACGCCAGTGCATGGCCACACCAATGGGCTTCATGAAAAGCGCGGCAACTAGGTCCGATGAGATAGCCGCCGAAGGGCTGATTCCGAATACTTAAACCAGCATGGGGGTCATCAACGCCCCTCCACCCATTCCCGTCAGGCCAACTAAGAGTCCGATTACGGCACTGCCAATTCCAATTCCTCCTATTTACTACATTATCTAGTGTATTACTAGAGAATAGCAGAGTCGGAAGGGTTCGCGGGAATCCGCGACTCCTCACCCAGTAGATGCCACTGTCCGCTGCTTATTTCAGCCCAGAGTTAGAGCTCGCAGTCGAACATCGAAGGCCAGACAGGTGGGCTTAGGAGGCGGCCTCTTCGCTGTCAGACCCTGGTAGCCGTTCGATAACTACCTCTGAGATTCGCTGCTTGTCAATTGACTGCGCCCGAAAGCTCCAACCATCAATGATCTCAGTAGCTCCGGCAATCGGGAGGGCCCGGAACAGGAACAAGAGGTATCCCGCGATTGTTACGTAGTCCCCCTCGGGAATCTGGACTCCGATCGTTTCGCTGACCTCGTCAATGTGCGTTTGCCCGTCAACGAGCCACCGATCCTTGCGAATTGGGACAATGGTGGGGTCCTCGTCCTCGTCGAACTCATCGCTCAGGTCACCAACAAGTTGTTCCAGGATGTCGCGAATGGAAACTACTCCGGCGACCCCACCGTGCTCGTCGAGAGCCAGGCCAAAGGTTCGGCGTTGGCTGCGCATTTCTCCTAGGGCCTCGAGGAGGTCCATAGTTTCGGGCAGCATCAGAGGTTTGCGCACCTTGCGAGCGATCTCTTCGGTCGAAGGGAGCGATACTCCAATGGCGCGCTTCAAAGTGGAAGAGCGAAATAGGTCATTGACGAATAGGACGCCAATCACATCATCGAGGTCGTCGTTCACCACTGGAAAGCCGGAGTGTCCAGTGTCGCGGACCGCTTCGGCGATCGCTTCGGGGGTCACTGGGGTTACCAGGTAGGCCACGTCGGTGCGAGGGGTCATCACGTCACGAATCTCGAGTTCGACCAGCTGGTCTACGCGTTCGTGGATAGCTTGGGCTTCGGGACTGCGAGATGATTCAGTGGTGCGCTCGGTCAGCTTCGCGCGGAAGCGCGCGAGACCAGTCGAGGGAGGTTGTAAATCGGCCATTATTGAGCGCGAACGGTGGCGGGGAGGAAGGTTTCATCCTCATAGGACTCGCCACGCAAGAGTGCGCGAACTGCGTTGCGCAGACGCTGGGGATCGAGGGGCTTGATGACAAAGCCCTCGACGCCACTGCGTCGGGCAATAAATACGTCGGGGCGACGGTCGAGCAACATCAAGACCGCCACTGGATCGGCTGCGCCAAAGGATTCGTCGTTGCGCATCTCCAGGGTGATAGCCATGGCGCCCATATTGCGAATTTGGAGGTCGAGGATAACCAAATCAACGCCCTTTTGGCGGACTCGGTCAATGACTTCGGGGCCGGAACCGGCCTCTTCAACGACGACATCGGGTCCTTCGAGCATGCTTCGAAGTTCTTGACGCAGGGTTGGTGAATCGCTTGCTACTAGGACGTGAGCCACCTCTCTAGCGTAATGGAAAGTGGAGTTTGGCAAAATTCTGTGAATTTTCACAAGTATTGGATTTTCAGGGTGTGGCTTGTCCACTGGAGGGCAGAACGGTAGCCAGCAGGCGAGAATTCTCGATGAGCGCAAAGTGGCGCGATTGGACCCTCCCTGACTACGTTGAGAGCAGGCCGAAGGGGGAAGTACATGGCTCTGCATCAAGAATCGTGGTTTGACCACGCCGCCTGTCGGGGAGCCGACGGCACACTCTTTTACCCGGCCGAGTCCAATGAACGACCCGGTGAGCGGGCTCGTCGTGAGACTAAGGCCAAAGAGGTGTGCGCAAATTGTGAGGTGGTGGACTCGTGTCTCTCGGACGCACTGCTGCGCAACGAACTCTACGGAGTGTGGGGTGGCAAAAATGAAAACGAGCGCCGCGCGCTCGTGCGGTTACTCTCCCCAGCCGAGCTGGCGAGGCGTCACGCGAGTCAGGATAATAAGTAACGCCAAAGTCACGATGTGAACAAAGGTGCAGTACTCGCAGATGTGGTTGAGCTTGATGATCTCGCAGTAGATCAAGTAGAGCACGAAGAATGTTGACGCCACGATGGAGTAAAAACGAAACTGGTGGACCCAGCGTAGGGGCGAGCGCCATCCCCACGGCGAGTTGATGACAATTAAGCCGGTGAACGCCACCAGGCCCAGTACCGCTACGGGTATGTGAAAGACGTAGGACTCGGGCGAGGTGATGACCACCCCACAGTTAATGACTCCCGTTGACGAACAGGCTAAGACGTGTGCGCCGGCGTAATGCGCAATCGTCAGGTAAATCGAAAGCCCGAGGCCGAGAAAACTCAAACTCCAGGTCGTGGGCATGACCCAGCGATCTACCGGATTGAGTGTCTGGCTCAACTAGATGCCCATCTTCTTAGCGGCCGCCATAACGCCCTTGGATGAGCAAACCTTGCCCGGCTTGCCGCCGGTCAACTTGCAAATCGCGGCGCTCTGGTAGTTAGCCGAAGCAGCAATAGCTTGCGTAATGGGGCTCGTGGCGGTCTTTAGTCCACCCGCAATTTGCTCGCGAGTTTGCCCTGACAACACACCGGGGTCAAAGCTCGCACCAGACACCAAGAATTGGTTGGCGAAGTCCATGAACGGAATTGGGTTGTAATTAATACCCGCCAAGGAGGGGAAGTACTTCGAGGTGTCGTACTTGGCGATCAACTTATTCTCAAGCGCCGTGGGAGTCTGCAGAGCATTGTGGTTCACGTCCTGTGATTCAACTGAGGTGAACACCAAGTACTTCGAGCTGTAGGTCGCCTTGACGAAGGTAAAGGTGGGGGTATTAGGTGCGGTATCGGTTGGCGAAGAGGCCATGGTCTGTAGTCCGGTGAACTTACCGAAGCGGCTCAGCGCCACAATGGTGGCCCAGCGCTGTGCGGCACAGTAGGGGCAGAACTCAGCACCGTAGTAAATGACTTGAGGCAATTTTGCACCCGAGGCAGAAGCCGCACTCAAGCGGGGCTCACCTTTGGTGGCGGTAGGTGGGGTGACGGTTACCGCTGGGGAGGTGATTCCTACGGTGTTAAAGACTGAGGTGGGAACGTTGCCGATCTCATTAGCAATGGTGGCACTCACGGCGGTGGCAGATCCAGCCTTAGTTGTCGTGGTGACCTTAATGATGACGAAGGCCGCCAAGACCGCGACCACAGCACCAACGGCAATCCAAGTCAGCAACCCACTGGGGCGGCTCTTTGCGACGGGCTTCTTTTTGTTTTGGACGGTAGCCACAGTTCTCCTAGGGATTTGACTTGTTCTAATCGTACTGGACAATTAGTCAGGTTCTTCCGGCCCCCAGCTGAGATTTAGCCAAAATTTAACTTGCTCTACTACCCCAATCGCTCGCTACGATGGAACGAGAAAGTTAAGGAGTTCATCATGACTATTGACACCAAAAACGTTGAATTGACCAGCAAGGACCAGGCGCCCATCACCCTGACCGAAACCGCCATCGTGAAGGTGAAGGAACTGATCGTGGACGCCGCCGCCGACGAAGAGCTCGCTCTGCGCGTGGCCGTTAAGTCGGGCGGATGCTCAGGATTTAACTACGACATGTACTTCGACTCCGAATTTGCCGCTGACGACATCATTCGTGAGTTCGGTGGCGTGAAGGTTTCCGTTGACGCCAGCAGCGCCGAGCTACTCAAAGGCTCCACCCTTGACTTCCAGGACGGGTTGCAGGGTGCTGGTTTCCACATCACCAACCCCAACGCCACTCGCACCTGCGGTTGCGGAAACTCATTTAGCTGATGACCGAGCAGACCTTCGGCCCCTATTCGCCGTGGCGCCGTGCGGGTGACTTTGTCATCATCTCGGGCCAACTCGGTGTAGCTCCTGGCACCTCTGGATTCGTTGGCGAATCAGCCGCCGAGCAACTACGCCAGGCCTTGCAGAACGCTAAGGCAGTACTGGCCGAAGGTGGCGCTACCCCCGACCAAGTGGTGAAGGGAACTTTGTTCCTAGTCTCAATGGACGACTTCGCAGCCTGCAATGAAGTGTGGATCGAATTCTTTAACGCACCACGGCCCACTCGCTCAGCGGTGGCGGTCGCGCAGTTGCCACTGAACGCTCGCGCTGAAGTTGAGCTCTGGGCGTACGCACCTCAGGCTTAATTCATCCATCTATCGGTAAACGTCGCGCCGATGGCCGACGGCGATAATTGTGATAATTAGAACACCATCGTCGATGGTGTAGATGATTCGGTAAATCCCGACCCGGACTCGCCAACCATCACGACCTTTCAATTGACGAGATGCGGGAGGGCGCGGATCTTGGGCAAGCAATTCGATTGCGGCGAAAAGCCTCAACCGCTCCTTCTTATTTATCTTCTTTAGTTGGCGAAGCGCTGCCGGGCGAAGAACAATCTGGTATTTGTTCATTACCAACCAAGCTCACGCCTAACCTCATCCCAAGGGATGCTGGGGTTCGTCTCGGCTAGCGAGGCATCAAACGCAGCGATATCTTCGGCCTCTTCTAGTGCGTCAAGCATCTGCTCGTAGACCTTCACACTCACGAGTACCGCCACGTCTTGGCCGTAACGTTCGAAAATGACTGGTTCAACCTCGACTGACTCGATGGTGTCAGCGAACTTCTCGCGTCCTTGGGAAATAGATATTCTTCTCATTTCAACATTGTACATAATGGAGAAAAATTTGTACAAAACGATAATAAGCAGCATATTTTCCAACAAGTTTGGGGTTTTTCAACTCTGGGGAGTTGCCAACGCTGTTACCGGATCAATAAAAAATGAAACTACAAGGGCGTAATCTTTTAGCAGTCAAGACGTGCGAGTGCCAATTATTGGCTTTCGGCGGAATGATGAAAACCGGCGCCCCTACACAGGTGAAGGGGCGCCGGCATCAAACAACCTGTTAGCGCAGGTTGCAAATTCCACGAACACATTTCGGAGAACTTCATGAATATAACTCAAGTCCAAGTTGAATTAGAAGCACCCTTAAGCGGGAGTGAAGAATGAAGAGGCAAATGAACCCCTTTGCTCATTCCATAGCTAATTTGTGGACATTCGATGATTGGTCTGATGGAGATTTAGAGCTTGTTGGTGCGAACAAGTTCCCAAAACTTGAAGCATTCCATTTGGATACTACTGACGTCCAGCTAATTAGGTATGACGAAATCTCTAAGTCCGAGACTCCAGAGACTCAAGTCGTCCACTTCTATATAAACGATGAACTGTTTACCAATGTAATGATCAATCCGTCGACGTGCATGTCTTCCCTCTCCAACTTTGCAGCGATCATTGGGCCCGACATTTCACCGTATGCAACACATACAAGCTTTTTGAGAGGAGGTTCAATTTGGTATGCACAAGCAATCACGGCATATTGGCAGCGTCACGGACTTCCGGTAATCCCAAACCTGCGATGGATAGCTCAAGACGATTTAAACTTTTATCTCGACACGATTCCCCATAATTCTGCAATCGCAATCTCGACGCTCGGAGTTTCGAAAACAAAAGAACAGAGAAGATGTCTGCGAGACGGCGTTCTCAGAATAATTCGAGAAGTCAGACCCAGGCAGATTTTGGTTCACGGCATCGATCGGCCAGATATTTTCGATGAGGCCAAGCAGTTATCTGAAATTCATTTTTTCAAACCTCGGATTTACGAGGCTACCGAACTAGCAGGTAAGAAACATGGCTAAAAAATGAGGGGGTGTTGGCAGGGTGAGGGTGCTCCCAAGCGACAAAGACCTTGCACTCAATATTGCAAGGCTAGAAATCAGATCGCCTCAAAACACTTCGGGACCATTTGGAACTACACGATCTGGTGCAAGAACCTACGAATATAGGAGTAGCGACCCAATTGGTGATGCAATTGATATGGCAGATGCACTGGCAACTGGCGGGGTGAGAAGAGACTTGAGGGATGTTGGATGGATTGCAGACTTTCGAGGTGGCTCCGCCGTTACATTTAGAGAATCAACCAAGTCAGTACCTGATATGCCCGGCGTGACGCTAACGATTCGAAATGGGCAATCGAAAGAAGTCTACGAAATTCACTTTATTAGGAGTTCAAAATGATGCAATATGACGGAAAATTAGGCAAGAGCGAATTTGAAACCCTAAGGTCTCTAATCGGAAAGAGGCTTACAGCCTATGGCACGTCCAAGCCGGGAATCGATTCAGGAATTGCAGTCGAGGAAATCTTTGTCGAAGCTGGTGAGCTGCTTGTTTCTTTAATTGAGGAATTCGTATTAACTAACGTCTGTGGTGAAGTGAACGAATATCTAAAGTTTGCAATTTTAGATGGGTATCCAAACCGCGCTGAGGCCGACGTGGTTGGCGGTGCGTACTTCCATTTTCGGAATGAGTCGATTCGCTCCATCAATATCTATCGCGCACACTTAGAACGAATCATTGACGGAGTCAAAGCAGGAGAATTCGACCATGATGCAGCAATCGAGATTGTTCTAGAAAGTGGCTCGTTGAGATTCATTAAGTCAGACCTCTCGACTCCATTAATTGAATTTAATCACTCTGAATTTGGAAAAGAGCCAGCGCTACCAGACCCCGCAGCTGGTTGGCCAAAAAGTTTGTCGGACAATTGGGATGGTACATGGACTCTTATTTCCCTGGGCGATTGAACTCACTTCTTTCAGAAAAAGACCGCAAGATTGAAATCGCAACCTTTCAAATGAATCTGTTCAAAAATGTAAGTCGACATGGTCGTGCACTCTATTTATGGCAATCGTGATAATGGCACGACTGAAGGATGGCTCGGATCGGGCGTTGGCGAGACTTGAGGCGAGAGAGGACTTAGCCGGTCCGAAGCAATTCGTACAGCGCTTCTAGCCACCGAAAAACAGATACTAAAAGAGGAATCTGTTGTCGCGGAAATCTATGAGCCAAGTAGCGACCAAGCGGATATCAATAAGATGCTCCTGATTACAGAAATTATGGCAACGCTACGTAAGGAGAATTCAGAAGGACCCACCGAGTGAAAACTCTAGACAACGGCTTGATGCTGTCACCCAATCGTCCAGAGTCTTAACAGAATCAACATTGAATTCTGACTACTGAACTCAAAAGAGAACCTCTAGAGAGCGCCGTGACAATTCGAAAGTGACTCGAGACTTCAGACTTAGCGACGAGTCGCTGTCTTAGCCGGAGCCTTCTTGGAAACCTTCTTAATGGTCTTCGAAGTTGACTTGGTCGCCTTCTTCTTCGCTGGCGCCTTTTTGGCCGCAGGCTTGGCTTTAGAGCCACCTGAGCAAACCGTTTCCATGATCAAGCGAGTGACGATGTAGGGGTCGATGTTGGCGTTGGGGCGACGGTCCTCAATGTAGCCACGCTTTTCACGCGCGACGCCACCAGGAATACGAATTGATGCACCACGGTGCGAAATGCCGTATGAGAACTGGTCGTAGGGGGCGGTTTCGTGAGCACCGGTCAAGCGATCTTCGATGCCATCTCCGTAGTTCCAGATGTGGCCCTCCACGTTGCGGCCCAATGCTTCGCAGGCGGCAATGATGTGCTTCCAACCACCAACGGCGCGCATCTGCTTGGTGGAGAAGTTGGTGTGGGCTCCCGCACCATTCCAGTCACCCCGGATTGGCTTGGCGGCGAGGGATACGTCAACCTTGTAGTCCTCGGCGATGCGCTCGAGTAACCAACGCATAACCCAAAGCTGGTCACCAATCTCAACGGGTGGGAGAACGCCAACTTGGAACTCCCATTGCGCCATCATTACTTCGGCGTTCGTTCCTTCGATTCCGAGTCCCGCACGCAGACAGGCCACGGTGTGCTCTTCGACAATGTCGCGACCGGGCATCTTGTCTCCGCCGACGCCGCAGTAGTAGGGACCCTGGGCGGGGGGAAAGCCAACGGCGGGCCAACCATAGGGGCGACCATCTTGGAAGAAGGTGTACTCCTGTTCGATACCAAACAGGGGCTGGAAACTCGCGTACTTCTTCGCCGCCGCGACGAGCGCCGCGCGGTGGTTGGTTTCGTGGGGCGTGAGGTCAGCGTTCAAGACTTCGCACATGACTAGTAGATCGTTCGGCCCACGCAGTGGGTCGGGGCAGGTGAAGACCGGGCGAAGGACGCAGTCGGAGAATTTACCAATGGCCTGGTTGGTGCTCGAACCGTCGAATCCCCAGATTGGTGGCTTTTGGCCAGTCTTGACAATTTTGGTCTTTGAGCGCAGCTGGTGAGTTGGCTCGGTTCCGTCAATCCAGATATATTCAGCCTGGTATGGCACGTTGCTCCTTTGGTTTTTGTAATTGTACTCGCAAGTAGGCGTCAGCACTTTGCGGTGGCGACCAAAACTTTGTGAAATTTTTCAAGTGGTCATCGGCAGAAATTTCATCGCCAAGTTGCGCCGGTAGGCTTCACTCGTGCCAACCCTGCGCCTCGCCCTCGCACAGATGAACGCCACGGTGGGAGACCTCGAGGGCAACGCGGCCACCATCACCCGTCTGCGCACCCAAGCCGCTTCGCTCGGGGCCGACCTGGTCGCCACCCCCGAACTTTCCTTGTTGGGCTACCCGCCCGAAGACCTCCTGCTCAAAGAAGGCTTTATCGCCGCGACGCAGCGCAGCGTTACTGGTCTCGATCGTTCGAATTCGCTACCCCCAGTCCTAGTCGGTACCGTCGCCGAGGGTCTTGACCTCGCACCATCTGGCGACAGTCGAGATAACGATGACCCCTTTGACCGCCGACGAGACCGGCCCCGTATCGCCAACGCGGTGGTGGTGCTCGATTCAACTGGGGTGGTCGCCACCGCCACTAAGCGCCTGCTTCCGAACTACGACGTCTTTGACGAGCGTCGGTATTTCATGCCCGGTATTGGGCCTCACACGATTGTGAATGTGAACGGCATTGCCGTAGGGGTCTTGATCTGCGAAGACGTTTGGATGAGCAATGGACCAGCCGCCGCGCTAGTGGCCGAAGGCGCGACCTTGCTCGTCGTAACGAACGCCTCACCCTACGCGAGGGGACGCCGAAACGAACGCGAAGCCATGCTGGCCGAGCGCGCTCGACAGCTCAACGTACCGATCGCCTACGTGAATATGGTGGGCGGACAAGACGAGCTGGTCTTCGACGGTCAAAGCTTTGTCGTGAATGCAGATGGCGAGGTCTTCGCTCGCGCGGGTGCCTTCCGTGAAGAACTCTTGGTAGTTGATATCGAGGCCACCGCTGGCGCGGCGGGCGTCGCGATTGCCTCTTCCGCTCGGGCCAACCGAGATGAACTCTTGGTTCCGCGACTCGCCGATCCACCCAGTGATGTCGCCGAGGTCTATGACGCTCTCGTAACGGGTACTCGTGATTATTTGCGAAAGAATGGATTTCGCTCCGCAGTGATTGCTCTGTCGGGTGGTGTTGACTCGTCGTTAGTCGCCGCCATTGCGGTGGACGCCGTAGGGTCGTCGGCCGTTAAGGGGTACGCCCTGCCAAGCCGATATTCCTCGGAGCACTCGTTGAGCGACGCCCAGGAGTTGGCCGAGCGGTTAGACGTTGAAATTCGCACTATCCCAATTGATCCCGCTCACCTGGCTCTCGAGGCAATGATGAACGGCGCGGTAGACCACGAGATTGTCGGGCTCACCGAGGAAAATCTCCAGTCGCGCATTCGTGGGGTTCTCATGATGGGCATCTCCAATGATTCGGGGGCGATCGTGCTCACCACGGGGAACAAGTCGGAAATGGCCGTGGGCTACACCACCTTGTACGGTGACTCGGCCGGGGGGTTCGCGGTCATCAAAGATGTGCCAAAGACCCTCGTCTACGAGCTGTGTCACTACCGCAATGACCTCGCACTGGAACTCGGTGACCTCGCGCCCATTCCGCAGAACGTGCTCACCAAAGCCCCGTCGGCTGAGTTGCGCCCCGGACAACGAGATGATCAGTCGCTCCCGCCCTACGATGAACTCGACCCGTTGCTCGAACTCTACGTCGAACAAGATGTGACGGCCGATCAGTTACTCGAGCGTGGATACGACCGAGCTCTCGTAGAGCGAATTACGAAACTCGTGGACTTCGCCGAATACAAACGACGTCAGATGCCGCCGGGGGTTCGTATCTCCGCCAAAGCCTTCGGACGAGATCGGCGTATGCCAATCACCAACGCCTTTCGGACGGGTGCCAAGTGAGCGTCGAGCGCGAACAGGTTCGTCAGGTCATCGACCTTTTTTCCACCGTCTACCAAGAACTCGGCGAACTCGCCCCCACCTACGATGATGACCATTTGGTGGTATTCGCCTACGAATTGGCGCGAGTCGCGGGCTCAGTTTCGTTACTTCTCCGATCAGCCATCGGCGACGCTGGATTTCGAGTGATTGTCGATACTGCCAGCGAGCTCACTCGACCCGAAGGCGAAATGATGAGCCTACTGAGCACTGTGTTCATCCCTCGACTGCGCACCACTTTGGAAGAAGCAAGAGACCGCGCCACCGGTGAGACCGCCGAACTCTTAGGTCGAGCCTGCATTCAATTCCAATCAGAGCTCTCCCTGCTCTCAAGTAGTCAGTGATTGATTTTTAGAGTAAACCTGGGGCAAATACTGGCAGACCCATTGTTCGCGCAGCTTCCAGGAGGCGCGAGTCGTAGCCGAGGAACCCGAGGAATTCCTTCTTCGCAGCGCTAGCAACGTGTTCAGCCGTGGCGAGGTGAATCGCGTCAAGTGAGCGAAGGTCGGGATTGTCAAAAGCGGCGGCCCGGGCGACTATGGGCTGAGACAAGGTGACAGTCCCAATGCCGTCGAGCACTTCACTCGCTCGACTCAGATGTAGGGGAGCGCTGCGCTTGATGGCCCGCGGTAATTCAACTTCGATTAGAACTGAGGACACGAAAGTAGGACTCGGCTGTTCTCTGATCCACTGGGAAAGTTCGTCACTGTGCACCTCAAAACGAGCGAGTTTCACCGCGGCCGAAGTATCGATATAAATCAACACGGCGTTACCACCGGTTGGGGTTGTCGCGGTCCGCAATTACCGCTTCGAGGCCGAGTTCATCATTCGCCGTCTTGTCGTCCGCAGAGAAGGTCGGGAGCGCAGAACGTGCCGGTTGAAGTTCGCCACTCTCCAAGAGTGCAGCCAGCACCGAAGGGTGGGCCGGCTCAATGATGCCCACGGTGGTTCCGTTTTTCGTGATCTCAACGCGTTCGCCCATTTCAACTCGGGCAATGACCTCAGCGGTGTGCTGGTTCAGCTCGCGGATACCAACTTTTCTCATTACAAAATTGTACGACATAATTGTCTGACTTTCCAGAGTCTTGGTGGTCACAACGGTTGGTCGCAGGTCTTGAAGGCGCCAGGAGATCTTGTTCTGCTGGTGGCTCAATTGGCAACGAGCCAACCATCTCGCGAAAACTTACTATTTATGAGATCTAATTGATATGGCATAACATATGGTCGTGAGTAGACGCCAGGTACTTGTTCAACTCGATGATGATTTGGTCACCCAACTAGATCGCATAGCCCTGAGAAGTGGTTCGAATCGTTCGGAACTTCTCCGTCGAGGGGCACAGGCGGTGATTGCCGCCGAGCAGAGTCGCGAGGAAGACGAAGCATTTCGACTGGCCTATCGCGCAGTACCCCAAGATCCAGGCATTGTCGAAGCCGCAACCAAATTGGCTAGTCAGACATTGCCCCCGTGGTGAATCGCGGTGACATCTTCTGGGCCGATTTGGGTGAGCCGGCGGGTCGTCGACCGGTCTGTGTAGTTA
>CAIJYV010000012.1 GCA_903825035.1 uncultured Actinomycetes bacterium
CCTCACTCAACTCCTGGCGCTCGAAGGGATAGATCTCAAGCGAGATATCTCCGCTCTCGCAATTTCTTCGTCGTCGCCGAGTGTTACGACCCAACTGCGCCGCATGGCCACTCGCTGGTTTAGTGAGATTCCAGTGACCGTTCTTGGACCGGGTGTGAAGACCGGTATGCCAATTCTCTACGATAACCCCAAAGAGGTGGGAGCGGACCGAATTGCTGACGCGGTCGGTGGCTTCGACCTCTATCCCGGTGCCTTAATCATTGTGGACATGGGAACAGCCACCGTCTTTGACGTGATTAGTGAAAAGGGTGAGTACTTAGGTGGGGCGATTGCACCGGGCGTGGCGATTTCGCTCGAGGCGCTCTACAACCAAGCCTCGGCGTTACGAAGTGTGGAATTGGTCGCTCCGCGCTCAGTGGTGGGTAAATCAACGGTTGAATCCATCCAATCGGGCGTTTTATACGGTTTTGCCAGTCAGGTAGATGGCATGATTGAACGGATACAACAAGAGGTCGGTGCTTCAACGGTGGTGGCAACGGGCGGACTCGCCAGTTTGATTGCCCCCATTACCAAGCACGTTGAGCACGTTGAACCGTGGTTAACGCTCCACGGACTTCGAATTGTGCACGAACTGAATCACTAGAAAGAACACCATGAGTACGCCGTATCGTTTTGATCACAACGCCTTCGCGAAAACCCTCCAGACCACTTACGCCAACCTCGCCGATGGCGAGGAGACGGGTGCGGTCGTCAAGGTCGCCGGACGCGTCATGCTGATGCGTACCCAGGGCAAGCTGGCCTTTGCGACGATGCGCGACTCCTCGGGTGAGATTCAGCTCTTCGCCCTCGAAGCGGTTACTGAGAATTTCGCCGGATTCGCTGATCTGCACCTCGGTGACTGGGTTGGTATTACCGGTGAAGTAGTGCGCACCAAGCGCGGCGAACTCTCGGTCAAGGTCGCCAAGTGGGAGCGGCTCGCCGAGGCGCTGCACAACTTTGGTGACAAGTGGGCCGGTATCACCGACCACGACCTTCGCTACCGTCACCGCGAGGCGGACCTCTGGGCTAATGAGCGCACCCGCACCAACTTGCAGCGGCGCAGTCAGGTCGTACGCTCGGTTCGTGAGCGGTGCTGGGCCGCAGACTTCGTCGAAGTAGAAACCCCCATGTTGAACGCCATCGCCACGGGCGCCTCGGCGCGTCCCTTCACGACGCACCACAACGCTTTGGATTCGGACTTCTTCTTGCGCATTGCCCCTGAACTTTGGCTCAAGCGCCTCGTCGTGGGTGGATTTGAGCGGGTCTTTGAATTAGGGCGAGTATTTCGCAACGAGGGCGTAAGCCCTCGCCACAACCCGGAGTTCACGATGCTCGAGCTCTACGCGGCCTACTGGAACGTCGATGACATGATGGCCTTCACTGAAGAGCTCGTTGCGGGCGTGGCGATGGATGTACTCGGTACGACTGAGATTGAGTACCAAGGCCGTCCACTCTCGTTGGCCGCTCCCTGGAAGCGTCGCACCATGGCTGAACTCGCGAGCGAAGCGATCGGCGAAGAGGTCTCTGTTCATACGCCGCGTGAACACCTAGCCAAATTGCTCGAGGGCCGTGGGGTATCAGTTCACGCCTCGTGGGGTGCGGGACGTTGTTTGAGCGAACTCTTCGAAGACGCCGCTGAAGCGGACCTCTGGGAACCGATTTTCGTGACTGAACATCCCGTGGAGATCTCCCCGCTGGCGCGTCGTCACCAGGTGGACCCGGAACTCACCGAGCGCTTCGAGTCCTACTGCGCTGGGCGTGAACTCTCGAATGGTTTCACTGAGTTGAACGACCCCGTGGATCAGCGTTCACGTTTCGAAGAGCAGGCCCGACTTGCGGCCGCCGGCGACGACGAGGCAATGTCAATCGATGAGGATTACATCAAGGCGCTGGAGTGGGGGCTACCCCCAACCGCGGGACTTGGAGTGGGCATAGACCGGTTGTCGATGTTGATTGCCGACGAGGCCAACATCAAAGAGGTCATTGCCTTCCCGACCCTTAAGCCGATTCGCGACTAGTAGGCGGGCAAATCTTGGAGCAGTGAGCCAATGAGCGCACTGAAACCAACGCGAAGCCGCTCGTCAGAGATCTTCGACAACGCAACTTCAGCCTCTTCTAAGAACTGCTCGGCCGCTTCGATGGTCTTTTTGATTCCCTGCGTTGAGACCACCAAGTTGCGAGCCTGCTCGCGCTCGCTGTCATCGAGTGACTTACCCAACAGGGCCTTTAGTTCCGGACCCCTTTCGGGGTCGGCGAGAGCAAAGAGTGCGGGCAAGTTGTAGATGCCCTCTTGCAGGTCTTGACCGGCGGGCTTGCCGAGCTGGCCTTCGGTGGCGGTCATATCCATGATGTCATCACGGAGTTGGTAGATCATGCCAAAGCAACGACCAAAGGTCGTGAGGGCCTCGATCTCATCTTGACTGCGACGCGCGGTAATTGCTCCGACGCGACAAGATGAGGCCATGAGTGAGGCGGTCTTTCCCTCAATCGCTTCGTAGTAATCGGCTTCGGTGCGATCGGTCGAAAAGGCGGTGCGCACCTCCGAGACCTGTCCGCGAGTGAGTGAGGCCAGGGTGTGGGCGAGCAAACTCGCCACTTGGGTACCGAGGTCAGCGGCGATAGCGGCCGAGCGAGCCATGAGGTAGTCACCGGCCACGATGGCAATCAAGTTGCCGTAGCGGGCGTTCACGCTATCAACGTTGCGACGCACGAGAGCTTCGTCCATTACGTCGTCGTGGTAGAGCGAAGCGAGGTGCATGAGCTCGAGGGCGATGCCACCCATGAGGTCATCGTTGGTCGCACTGCGCTCACCACCGGTCGCCGAGGCGACCGCTAAGAGTGGACGCAGGCGCTTGCCACCGGCGTAAATGAGGTGCGTGGTGACCTGGTCCAGGTAGGGATCGCCGAACAGGACCGACTGGGCCAGCTTCTCTTCGAGCAAGACGAGGTCCGCTTCCACGAGGGGGAGTTGGAGGTACTCGTGCGGATTCACCTCACCACCTTAGGACAGCGGAAATGCCCACAAAACTCGGCTGCTGGGGAGGTCACTACACACCTATACAATGACTTCAAGAAAGAAACAAAGGAACTCCATTGTTCGAGAGATTTACTGACCGCGCCAGGCGTGTCCTGGTTTTGGCCCAAGAAGAGGCTCGAGACCTCAACCACGCCTTTATTGGTACCGAGCACATCTTGCTGGGCCTGATTAAAGAGGGCGAGGGCGTCGCCGCCAAGGCCCTCGATGCGCTCGATATCTCCTACGAAACCGTC
>CAIJYV010000013.1 GCA_903825035.1 uncultured Actinomycetes bacterium
AGCCACAGCCACCATGGTCTTGTTCAAACGAATCTTCATCGTTCTCCCTAACTGTGTGTAAATCGTCGACCCCCCGGTGGCTCACGCCAGCGACTATCGAACTGCGACCAACTTGGTCGTTGGGAAAAACTACCAGCGCGCCATACGCACTGCAACATTTCCTAGCGAGTAACTGAGAAATACCTGAAAACGAACAGGTGTTTGCTTCTCGAATGAATCTGCGCTAACCTACGAACAACTGTTCGTGAAAGGTCCCCATGGCTGAAATCTTGACCCCAAAACGCCGCCAAATACTTGAATTCATCATCAACTGCCAGCGTGAGAGAAACTTTCCGCCCACTATTCGTGAGATTGGTGAGCACGTTGGCCTGGCCTCCCCCGCAACGGTGGCCAATCACATCGAGATCCTAAAGAAGGCTGGCTACATCGTAAGCAACCCTCAGCAACCTCGAACCCTTACCGTGCGACTGGATGCGGAGGCGCCCTCCAATATTCAATCGATCCGCCAAATCCCCTTCGTTGGCGACGTGGCCGCCGGCGTCGGAGTGATTGCCGATGAAACCACCAATGAAGTTATGTCGATTCCCGAGCAGTTTGCTGGTCGAGGTGAAAGCTTTGTTCTTCAGGTTCGTGGTGAGTCGATGATCAATGCCGGAATTCTCCCCGGAGATTTCCTCGTAGTGCAACGACAAGCAACCGCCAATACAGGCGAGATAGTTGTAGCGGGAATTCCTGGTGACGAGGCAACGGTCAAGCGTTACTTCCCACAGGGTTCCCAAGTTGTGTTGAAACCCGAGAACGATTCACTGGAACCCATGGAATTCGATGCCCGTGAAGTGACCATCTTTGGCAAAGTGATTTCAGTACTTCGTAATTATTAGGCCTGTACTAAAACAGCCAATCGCCAAGCACCGTGGCGAACATTTGCAACTCCTCGAGCGTTACTCTCTCATCTGCATGATGCGCGAGCAGTGGGTCGCCAGCTCCAAAGTTTGTTGCCGGAATACCCAATTCAGCAAAAGTCGCTACGTCAGTCCAACCCACTTTGGCTCGCGCCGGCTTTCCGGTGAGTGCGACCAGTTCTTTCAACAACGAATCTTGTAGGCCTGGTGCGGCAGGGCTCGCGGCATCCTCCACGCGAAAGCCGTCTTCGGGTTCAAGCAGTTCCCCAAGGTAACCTCGGAACCACTCGACGGCTTCATCAATAGTCCGATCGGGCGCAACGCGGTGGTTCACGACCAATGTTGCGAGGTCGGGTACCACATTGGCGGCAATCCCACCGTCAACGCTGACGACCTGAAGCTGTTCGACGTATTCAATCCCGTCAACGAGCACAACACGAGGCTCAAAATCAGCGATCTTCTTGACCACGTCACCCAAGCGGTGAATCGCATTACGGCCCTTATAGGGCCTCGAGGCGTGAGCTCGTTCTCCTCGAAGCGCCAAGGAAAACCGAATACTGCCTTGACATCCAGCCTCGACCGATCCCCCGGTTGGCTCACAGAGCACCGCTACATCGCCTTCGAGGAGCTGCGGATTCGGACCATGGATTTCGTGTAATCCTGACTCTGAACGAGCGATCTCTTCCTTCGCGTAGAAGACCCACGTGAGTTCGTGTTTCGTTGGCCTTCGCGCCGCTAAGTCAAGCATGACGGCTATCGAGCCCTTCATGTCAGCTGCGCCAAGGCCGGTTAAAACGTCTCCGTCGATTGTCGCTTCTTCAGGACGTCCGGGAACGGTGTCGATGTGGCCGGCGATGACAATTCTCGAGGGTAGATTCCCCGATGTTCGCGCCACGACGTTGTTTTCAATGCGAAACACCTCTAGGTGACTAATTGCGGCGAGCTTGCCCTCAATCAGGTCGGCCAGAGCTCGTTCATTCCTAGATACCGAATCAATCCTTACTAGCTCAAAGGCTTGGTCTAGCAAACTCATGTCGCTACTCCGTGGTCACGCAGAATGTTATTGAGCGCAACCTTGTCGTGACGCTCCCCTTCGCTCATACGGCGGATGACCAGGACACACGGGAGGTAAAACTCTCCACCATTGAACTCACGCTTACGACTGGCGCCGACCGCAACGCAATAGTCGGGCACGTAGCCACGAGAGATTTCCTCGCCGGTTTCAGCGTCAATCACTGGAATCGATGGATTGAGAATTGTTCCAGCGCCAAGTACCGAGCCCTTGCCGACTCGCGCGCCTTCAACCACCATGCAGCGGCTACCGATGAATGCTCCATCTTCGATGACGACTGGTACCGCATTCGCCGGCTCCAGCACCCCACCGATGCCGACCCCTCCGGCGAGGTGGACGTTTGCGCCAATTTGCGCGCAGGAACCTACCGTCGCCCACGTGTCCACCATTGTCCCCGGCCCCACCCAGGCGCCAATGTTGACGTAGCTCGGCATCAAAATAACGCCCGGACTCAAGTAGGAGCCATACCGAGCAGTTGCGCCAGGGACAACTCGGACGCCTCGACGTTCATAGTCGCGCTTCAAATCAAGTTTGTCATGGAACTCCATGGGGCCCGCTTCACTCACCGCCATCTCGCGAAGGCGAAAGAGCATCAAGATCGCCTGCTTTACCCATTCATTCACTTTGACCGAATTGTCGGCCTGAATCTCAGCTACTCGCAAAGTACCTTCATCTAGCTTCGTGATAACCAACTCAACGTCACGACGGGCTTCGAGATTCGTGGGATTCAGTTCGCCGATTTTGCCGAACCAGTGCTCGATTCGTTCTTGGAGTTCGCTCATCACTCCAGCGTATCGGTGTTACTTCGCCGATTTGAGCCGCTCGGCGGCAAGCGAGATCTGCTCGTCAGGCTGCACTACGGCAATTCGCACGAAGTCCAATGACTGAGGGCCGTAAAACTCACCCGGACTGACAACAAGTCCAGAGATTTCCGCGAGTTCAGCGGCGAGGCCCCATCCATCCGTGCCCGCCCGACGACACCATAGGTAAAAGGATCCTTCAGGCAACGGAGCCGAAATTCCATACGTTTCGAGAGCATCACTCAAGACTGACAGTCGGCTGAAATACCGTGCTCGCTGAACTTCGACGTGCTCATCGTCTTGATACGCCAGCGCGACTGCCGATTGCACGGGGCCAGGCACCATTAAGCCGGCGTGTTGGCGAACCAGCCGCAAGTAGCGAACTAGTTCGGGGTCGCCCGAGTAAAACCCCGCACGAATACCGGCCAGGTTCGACCTTTTAGAAATGGAATGGACCGCAAGTACCCCATCGAGCCCTTCGGAGAGAATCGTCTGAGGAGCACAATCCCAGGTGAACTCTGCGTAGCATTCATCACTGGCAATGAGGACTCCGTTGTTCCGACCCCAACTAGCCAGGCTCTGTAAATCATCTAAATATCCCGTGGGGTTGGAAGGCGAGTTCGTCCAGAGCACCAATGCCCGTTCAATGTCCGCTGGATCTATCGATGCCAAATCGAGTTTTCCCGCAGTCATCGCTACGGGAACACTACGCAAGCCCGCCAAGGTCGCTCCCATGGCATACGTCGGATAACTGACAGCTGGGAACAGAACCGTGTCGCGCTCAGGAGTTCGCAGGTGCAAAAAGCCTGCCAGAGAAGCGACGAATTCCTTAGTGCCCACGCAGGCTGCCACCTCATCGGTACTCAGCGTTACGCCGAATCTTCTCGCGACCCAGTCAGCACAAGATTGTCTGAACTCGAGAGTGCCAATTGATGGCGGATACCCTCGAAGACCTTCCGCTTCCCCCAAATTGTCGATGACAAACTGTGGTGGCGCATCAATCGGGGTCCCAATGGAGCATTCAATTGGTCCGCCCTGATGACGACGAGCGAGCTCTCGAACAGATTCGAGGCGTTCGTAAGGGTACGGAGGGGGTGTGAAGCCGGCCATCAAATTCGCCACTCTTGAAATCGTGCCATACCGACTGAATCTAAGACAACATCCATCACAACCGCGTCATCTCCAACCCTGGAATCCAACACTTCTCCCTCGCGGTGAGCCGCAGCCACCAAGTCCCCGCGGTCCAGCGGAAAGGACAAAGTCGCAACTCGGTCGCCAGTACGCAAGCGGTCGCCAATCGTTGCGACCACTTCGTCCAGATTCTCTCCCGTCAGAGCCGAGACCCAGACGCTACCTTCGTATTTTCTCGCCAGATCCCGTGAGAGTGAGCCAGGGACATCTGCTTTGTTGAATACTAAAAGTTCAGGGACATTAGTGGCGCCGATTTCGGCCAAAACCTCTCGAACGGCACCGATCTGCTCTTCACAATGTGAATTGGACCCGTCAACCACGTGCACCAAAAGATCAGCAAGCTGGACTGATTTCAGGGTCGACATGAATGCTTCGATGAGGCCGTGAGGGAGGTTGGAAATGAATCCGACAGTGTCAGTTACCAGCACTGTCTCACCTCCCGGCAATTGCTTTTGTCGAGTTCGGGGATCAAGGGTGACGAACAGTCTATTTTGCGCTTCAACATTGGCGTCCGTTAGGGCGTTGAGCATTGAAGATTTGCCAGCGTTGGTATAGCCAACGAGGGTCACCTCTCGGTGGCGCCCGCGGTCTCGACCCTGGCGTTGAACTTCGCGAGAGCGGTCAACCTCTTTAAGCTCACGGCGAATGTGGTGAATGCGATGCACGAGGCGCCGACGGTCAGTTTCGAGTTGTGTTTCACCCGGACCGCGAGTTCCGATCCGGCCACTCTGCTGAGAGAGCGAACCGCTCACTCGCCTGAGCCGAGGCAGGCGATATTCGAGCAGCGCCAACTCGACCTGTGCCTTTCCCTCAGGGGTTCGGGCATTCTGCGCAAAGATGTCGAGAATGACTGCTGTGCGGTCAATCGCGGTTCGCCCCAGCAACGCCTCGAGGTTTCGCTGCTGGGCAGGTGACAGGTTGTCTTCAAAGACGACGGTGTCCGAGTCAACAGCGAGGCAGATCTCTTTTAGTTCCTGAACCTTGCCCGATCCTAGAAAGGTTGCCGGATCGGGTGAATCTCTGCGTTGAATAACTCGGGCCTTCACGTCAGCACCCGCAGTATTAACCAACTCTTCTAATTCATCCAACTGGTAGTCCAACTCTTCTTGAGAGTTTCCAGGGAACAGCACCCCAACCAGCACGATCTTCTCTCGGAAGGTGCGATCAATGAGCGTGGTGGGAATATAAGTCAAGCGCCTCGCCACTCCACGTCGGCCACAAATTGAACCGGGCCGGTTAGGGTCGCCGTTGCACCATTCAGTGAAACGTGCAAGGGTCCGCCAGGGTTCTGTACCATCACCTCATCCCCGGATAGGCCCGCAGCGCGCGCGACCGCAGCGGTCGCACACGAACCGGTGCCGCAAGCTTGCGTCCAGCCCGCTCCTCGCTCAAGGACCCGAATGGAGAGTTCCTTCTCATTCAAGACGGTCACAAATTCAACATTCGCACCGCCAACGGCATCGCTCAATTTGGTAGCGATATTTTCACGATCGGTCATGCTCAAGTCAGGCTGATCTAATACCACTACGTGGGGATTGCCAACGTTCGCTACTCCAAGGGTATTCGGCAATGCTTCGAGCAAACGAACCTCTCCCATTGCCACCGAACCGATTCCGTCGTCACCGTTCATCTCCAGAGTCACGATGCGCTCGCCCGCAGTTGTGGCAACCCGCAGAGAGCTCCACGCTTCTTTGGTGACGCGCCTCACCGCTGCCGCCAAGCAGCGAATCCCGTTACCGGACATCTCGGCGAGTGAACCGTCGGCGTTAAAGAGCACCATCTGAACGGTGTCACCAAGTGTTGCGACGAGTAGGCCATCGGCACCAACTCCGTGAGTTCTATTACAAACAGCGGCGGCCAACTCCGATGTCCATTGAAACTCCAAACCATTTTGGACGTCCACAAGGAAATCATTTCCTGCGCCGTGCCATTTTTGAAGGTGCCGAGCCATCTCTCTAGTCTCGCACGATACTGATATCTGTTTGCAACACCTCAATAATCCGTCGCTTCGCTACTTCTCGGTCATCAAACCATTCAATACGGGGATCGCGTCTAAACCATGCTCGCTGGCGCCGGGCCAGCTGGCGACTTGCGCTGAGAGCATCTTCAATGCACTCCGCGAGCGGGATATCTTGTTCGATATGGGCTAGCAACTCTTTGTAACCAACGGCTTGACGGGCAGTACGACTCAGTGGGAATTCGCTCAAGGCCAGTCGACGCACCTCGTCGACCAGGCCTTCATCAAGCCAGCGCTGGAACCTGGCTGCAACCGCCTCATGTGAACTGGGCCCGTCAGAAGCCAAGCCAACTTGCGGGATACGACTGCTTTGGTATTCGGTAAGTTCTGCTCCGAAGCTAGAAAACGGCTTTCCGCTCCCCCTCACTACCTCAAGGGCGCGAATAATTCGCCTCGCGTTATTTGATTCCATCTTGCTCGCCGCCACTGGGTCCTTGGCCTGTAACTCTTCGTACAATGCGAGCAGATTGTACTCAGCCTCTTCTTCGAGCATCGCTCGAATCTCCAGAAATTGACCCGGAATCTCGAAATTGTCGATGATTGCCCGACCGTAGAGTCCAGTCCCACCCACGTAGAGAACTGCGTGGCCTCGGCTCCAAATCTCCTCCGCAGCCAAACGAGCTTGACGCTGAAACTCCGCCAGTGTGAATTCCTCACTCGGCTGGACCACGTCGAGCAGATGATACGAAACTTCAGAGCGCTCGGAGTGTGAAGGCTTAGCTGTTCCGATATCCATGCCCCGGTAAACGGTCATCGCGTCAACGCAGATAATTTCCACCTGCGGAGAAAGTTCCAGAGCCACTTGGTGGGCCACCGCAGACTTCCCCGAGGCCGTCGCCCCCACTACCGCAACAGCTTTACGCGGGAGGCTCACGAGATGTTGAGAGGAATTCGCGTCTTGTGCTTAGGCCCGCGGATAAACGCGACCTCTTCACCAAGTAGGTGGTAAGGAGCGCCGTGAGTTACCTTCACATTGACCAATGCCCCGGCTCTCATGGGCGTTTGGGTCACTGGAAAGTGGATTAATTTCCCTTGACGGGTACGACCA
>CAIJYV010000014.1 GCA_903825035.1 uncultured Actinomycetes bacterium
AGCCAGAAATCCAGTACTGCGCTACATCGATCCCAACTGAAGAGGTTGATGCGTGAATAGCTTTCTCAGGCAAGGTTAAGGTCAGACGAAGTCTTTAACGGCAGTTGCGGATACCCTAAGTTCTTACTTTCCGAAAGACTTTGCGTATTTGGTGAAAGCCGCCGACCGTTCGGCCCAGTTCTTGAAGTGGTCAAAGCTTGGCGCACCTGGGGAAAATAAGACTACGCCACCCTTATTCATCGCACTTCGTGCCAATTCAACCGCGCTGCGCAAATCAGAAGCGTGCATCAATTGAAGGTCATGGTTTGAGTTATGCATTAGGGCCCCAATGCGGCTCCCCGCTTCTCCCATTGTTACAACTACCGTCCGAGCGGAGCGAGACGCAATGGCGTCAATTAACGGCTGATAGTCAATACCTCTATCAAATCCACCAATAATCATGGCCAAGTCCCCATCGGGAAAAACTGAAAGGGCTGCAATGGTAGGGAGGGCCGAAGTTGCTAGCCCATCATCGATGTAGCGAGTAATGATTCCGGCGCGCTCTTCACGGGCCACCTCGGTTAATCGACCAGGTAGGGGTGTGAATTCATCAGCCCTAGCTTTCACTTTGGTAACTATCTCTTGCACGCTTTTACCCGTCGCGCGACTCACTACAGAAAGCGCAAGAGCCACATTGGAATGGTTGTGCAGACCAAGTAGGCCAAGTGACTCGGTAAGGCCAGAAGTTTCCGGTTCAACCTCGACAGCCACTTCCCCAAGAACCGCACTCTGAATTTGGGAGGCATGGAAAATCTCTGGGGCTGGAACAAGTTGAGTAATGGATATTTTGTCCCGGTGGTAGTTCTCGAGCGATCCATGCCAATCAAGGTGATCTGAACCGAGCGAGGTCAACGCTACAATCGAAGGTGCAATTTGAAGATCGCGAGCCTGGAAACTAGATATCTCGAGTACTAGCCAACCTTCTGTGACATCGAGTGAAGGCTCGTAAGGTGGCACGCCAATGTTGCCGAGGGTGTGCGCTTTCTCTCCCAGGGCGTTGAAGAAAAATGCAACGAGGGCTGTTGTAGTGGATTTTCCCTTGGTGCCGGTTATTCCGATAACTCGGCCACGGTCGATCTCACCCATCCATAGGTTCAGTGCAGATGTCATGGTGACTGATTTCGCCAACTCCACCACATCACTGCGATAGGGCGAGATGCCAGGACTCTTGAGAACTACATCGCATCCGGCCAGGGCCTCAAGGCCACCTTGGCTCGTTTGGAGAATCTCGGGGCCAATGTTGGCCGCATCATCAACAATGACTAGTTCGGCGTGTTGAGCCAAGCGAGCTGCTGCGGCCTGACCTTCAACCCCGTAGCCAAAGATGCCCACTCGCTTACCCGTTAGGTCACTAAAGCCAGTGGGCCGGAACATGGTTCCCTCCTTGGGGGATAAGTAACGAATCGAACGTGTGAAGAGGCTTAAGGCGACTGGCAAGCTTGCTGAGATGCTCAACATCATCCCATTCAGTGTCTTCGGTAACTTTCAGAAGCGCCACTGCACTCTCGTCGGGGTCCCCAACACATTCAAAGGGCTTGTGTTCTGAACCCAAGCCGATTAGGACTTTGAGTTGGTTTATTAACGCAGGATTAGCCAGTGGCTCACTGCCAAAGATCTCTTTTAACTTCGAACGCGACACGAACGGTGCGAGTACGAGGTTTATGAAAAGGCACTTGTCACATTCGCCGCACCAGTTTTGTGCTCGTCGTGATTCCTCTTGAGCAAAGGCACGATTGCAGCTGCGAAAAACAGGGAGGTAGTGGTCTTGATTGGCCATCTCTTGGGCGACCCAAATCTCACTTCGATCTCTTAAAAAGCTCGCTATCGCGAATCCATCGCCAACTCGTTCAGCTATTGCTTTCGCGAGTAATTCTTCGGCCTCAGCGGACTTCGACCATTGATGATTAATGGACTGACCATTCCACTTCATATTGGGTACCGACGATGAATGCTCGTTGCTCATCGCAACACCTCCAAAACCGTGCGCAAGCGCACTGGCACAAGCCAACAGTGTGACCATCGCGGTGACGGGTACGTGACCGTTGATAAAGGCTGAATTGGAATGAAGCAGCTTTTCGTCAAGCGAACGAGAAACACGCAAGATAGGAAGACCGGTGATGGCTGCGGTGGCTTCGAGAGGGGCAAAGCGCCCAGCGGCGGGACTCATCACAAAGAGTGACTGTGAAAGCTTTGATGAGAGGTGGGTAACGGTAACGACCGAGTCAATTCCTCCCCCAAAGGGGGTCACCACCTGTAAGGGGTCAACTGTGGCTGTAGTGACTTCCACCGGAGATCCACCAATGATTTCAACATCATGTAAGGGAAGTTGATTACCGAATGAATACTCTCCCAGCCCATCAATGAGGGCGGCTCGGAAGAGATCTAAGCCAGCTTTTCCAACCGGTGTTTCGCGAAGATCAATGGTGCGTGCCGCCCCGGTCTTGTAATAGGAGAGTCCCGCGATTAAATACCACAGTCCAATCACAGCTTGGGTGGCGGGTGATTCGAGGTCCCCACCGGTTTCAAAGGTGACTGATTCGCTGAAAATCAACCCATCGCTCGACCACCGGCCGGTGACGGTCTGCTCATCCAGGTCCCAACCCAAATAGGTAAATCGCTCAGCGCGCTTAAGAGGGGAGTCCACGAAAGTCAGTTTAGGACTCACGCTTTGC
>CAIJYV010000015.1 GCA_903825035.1 uncultured Actinomycetes bacterium
GAATTTAGCATTCATCAAATTCGCCCCACTCATGTCAGCTGCAATCACTGACGCGCCGGTCAAGTTGGCGTTGGTGAAGTTAACGGTGCCAAGGCCAGCGCTCGCTAAATTTGCTCGAGTCAGGTTTGCTCCGGTGAAGTTAGCGCTCGTCAGGTGAGCACCAGCTAGGTAAATACCCGTGAGGTTCATTCCAGCGAAGTTTGCGCCACCGAGTTGCGCACCACCGATGCTTGCTCCTGGTCCAACCAGGTACTCAACCGGTGCGCCTTCGTATTGTCCGGTAATGACCTTCCAATACTTCGGCAAACTTGCGGGTTGTCCTTTTTCGTATGCCGAAATGACGCCCTTCATCTTTGCGTGAACAAACTTTGCGCCAGTCAAGGTAGCTGACGAAAGTGAAGCCTTCGACAGATTGGAGTGACCGAAATCAACGTTGGCGAGATTCGCTTGGTAAAAGCTTGCGCCAGCTAGGTTCGCCTTTGGGAACGACAGCCCACTCAAATTGGCCTGGGCCAAGTTGGCACCTGGACCGATCAAGAAACCACTAACAACCTGCCAACCCTTGGGCATCGAAGCGGGCGTACCGGTGATGTGGCCAGAGGTCGCGCCGGCGAGCTTCGCTCCGGACATATTCGCGCCGGCCAAGTTTGCGTTCGTGAAGTCCACCCCGCTGAAGTCGGTACCTTTGAATTTGCCCTTCACAACTGTTGTTCCAGTCGGGCAACTGTGAGCAGTGACACTGACCTGACTTACGACGCCGTAGTTAGAACAGGCGTAATACTTCAGCCCACCACTGGCGGCTTCTGAGCTAACGGTCAAAACACCAGTGGCAACGACGCCACAAAGTAGCGCGGCAGAGATTTTTGCGAAAACGTGCTTCATCATTCTTCTTCCTTCTGAAAACTCTCTTAGGCCTTCTTAAGCTTCATCAAGATGTACGGCACGTTGTTTCCGCCAGGACCGGGGTAACCGTATTGGTTTGATGCCGTTACCCAACCCTTAAAGCGGGTCGTTGAGTACACATCCCAGTCCGGGCCGTAAAGCAATGGAGCTGCCGGTACTTGCGTGCTCATGATGGCCGAGAGCTTGTTGCAGTCGGCCTGGAACTGCGCGGTACCGGGTCGGTCGGCAGCCAGCGCAATCAAAAGCGTCTGCGCTTGTGCGTTTTGGTACTGACCGTAGTTAGCCCATCCTCCCGAAGTAGCTGCGTCCTGCAACCAGTTTTGGAACTGAGTGTAAGGGTTGGTTCCACCAGCACCCCAGTGAATGACAGCGTCAAAGTTGTGGGTTCCAATATTCGAGTCCCATTGACCGGTAGTCACGCCAATTGCGGTCACGTTGATGTGGTCCGTCTGCAGTTGCTGCGAGATCAGCTGCTCGTCTTCAAAATAGTCCGAGTAACCAGTTGGGTCCTGAATCTTGAAAGCACACTCAGTGCCGACTGGCAGTCCAGTTGCTGACTTGGCGGTTGCACTCGAAACAGCAAAGAAACCGTGCGAGTCCAATGTGTACCCAGCGGCACGCATGGCGGACATGACTTGGGTCTTGCTCCAGCCGGTTTGGGGAAGGTCATTCACGTACTTACCTTGGAATGCACTCTGGATAGGGGTCATACCGCTCGAAGAGGTTGCGGGTGCGGCGTAACCGGTCTCGCCAATCTGTGCGAGTTGCTTGCGATTAATCGCCATCGAAATAATCTTTCGGAAACTCGCATCACCCAAGCAAGAGGTGTTTCCGTCCGGGGCGGAACGTGAGACGTTAAACCACAAGGTCACCGTGGAACCACCTGGGAAGTAGTAGTGGTTGTGAGCGGTGTCCAGCGCCACGAAAGTTCTCGTGATCTGTGGGATGTCGTTACCCGCCCAGTCAAGTTGGTGCGAAACCAATGCTTCGGTAGCCGCTTGGTTCGAGGCGTAGTAGGGAATGTTGATTCCAGTAACGTACGGCTTCTTGGTGATCTTCCAATTGGTGTTGTAGCTGTAGCTAATCAACTGCGAGGTGTACTTCGTTGGAATGTAGGGACCACTTCCAATTACTCGCTTAGCGGGCAAGTTGATTGTTCCACTGGTAATCAAACTCTGAGTGGGAATTCCGGGGTCACCCGCGACCGGGAAAATAAGAACACTGCCCAGTGCCTGTTCGTTTGAAAACTGAGGCGTGGCGAAGGTCAAAGTAACCGTTGTAGCCGTCGAAGTTGCTGGTTGCGCCAGCGCGGGAATACCGAAGATGTTCAGCGAGCCATTGCTGCTAATTGCGTTGAATTCATTCGCTACATCCTTTGCCGTCAGAGGCGCGCCGTTGGACCACGAAGCCTTTGGGTTCATGGTGAAGGTAACGGTCTGTCCGGTTGGACCAAATACTTCCTTGGTGGCCAGCCATGGGTATGAGACACCAGGCTTCAGTGGGTTGAACTGAATCAGCGGCTCAAAGGAGAGTGAGTTCAACGCCATCTGAGTACCGGTGGAGACACCGTTCGCAGGGTTGAAGTTGTTCGTGAAGGTCTGGCCCACGTTGGTCTCTTCAGTGAGAATGGTTGATCGTCCCGAGGCCTGCGCGCCTGTTTGAGCGCCGATTACGAGGACTCCACTCACGGCACAAAGAAAAGATGTCGCGATGACACCAATCTTTTTTACACTAAACGACTTTTTCATCATGCTCCTACCGTTAAACATTCTTTGACTCCATTTCATTCTTAGATTTGTTCGAAATCGTTACGCTGGCCCGCTGTGCATCGCTTGCGTGGAGCCAACACTTGGCGTGCTGACCCGGGGCAACTTCCACCATGGGTGGTTCGTTGGTGGCGCACATCGCGAGAGCTTGTGAACAGCGAGGACTGAATCGGCACCCATTGAGGTTAAAGGCTGCCGCGCCACCTGATGGCGCTTTAACAACTTCCGCACCCAGCTTGGTCGGGTCAGGGACTGAAGCAATCAGCAACTGGGTGTACGGGTGCTGTGGCGAATTAATCAAAGAAGTGTCGTTCGATCGTTCCACCATCTGACCGGCGTACATCACAACAACTTCGTCGGCGATGTACCGAGCTGAGGCAATGTCGTGGGTGATGTACATGATGGCGAGATTCTTGTCATCACACAAGCTGCGCAACAGGTTCAAAATTCCCAGGCGCACCGATACGTCCAACATGGAAATTGGTTCATCGGCGAGCAAAACCTTCGGCTTTACCGCCAGCGCCCGAGCAATGTTGATTCGCTGCAGCTGTCCACCCGAGAGTTCGTGCGGATAACGGTCGAGAAATTGTTGCGGCGGAGTAAGGGATACCGACTCCAAGATTTCGTGAGCGCGAGCGCTTATTTCGTCTTCGGGGACGCCGTGAATAAGCAACGGACGTTCAAGAGAGTGACCCACTCGACGCACAGGGTTCATCGCCGCGAAGGGGTCTTGCAAGACCAGTTGAACCTGACTCGCGTAGGCCAAGTCTCGTTGTGTCTTTAAGTCAACGGTCTCGCCGTTTAGAACTAACTCTCCACTGGTTGGCGAAACGATGCGAGAGAGCAAGCGAGCGAGGACTGATTTACCTGAGCCGCTCTCTCCAACTACCGCCAAAATCTTTCCGGCGCGTAAAGCAACATCAGCACCTTCGACGGCCGCGATGGACTTGCGCTTGGAAAAGAATCCACCGTCACCCTTAACGATGAAGTGTCTCGACAGAGCCTTAGCCTCGAGCAAGGTCTTTCCGGTTTCTACCTGGCTCATTGAGCACCTCCGGAGTTTTTGGCCAGACGCTTTGACAATTCGACTGGTACGGCGCCTTGATACGAGGAGTCGTGCAGCCAGCAGGCCACACTGTGCTCAGTACCGACTTCGAGAACGAGTGGTGGGCGCTCTTGGCGGCACTTGTCCATCGCGAATGCGCAGCGAGGACTGAAGGGACATCCGGTTGGTAGTGCTTTTAGGTCCGGTGGCGAACCAGGGATACCTTCGAGTTCAGTGCGCTCGCCGTGCAATGGCGGGAATGAGTTCATCAGACCCAAGGTGTAGGGGTGACGAGGAGCGTCGTGCAATTCCTTGGCCGGTGCACGTTCAACAATTTGACCGGCATACATCACCATGATGTCATCGGCGAGTTCTACCAGCAACGACAAGTCGTGGGTGATAAAGATCATCGCAAACCCCAGCTGTCGACGCAGCTCGGCGAGTTCTGAAACAATCTCTCGTTGTGTCACCACGTCAAGAGCCGTCGTCGGTTCATCCATAATGACGAGCTCCGGGCGAAGCGCTAGCGCCATCGCAATCATGATGCGTTGGCGTTGCCCACCCGACAGTTCGTGCGGGAAGCGACGAAGTCGGTCGGGCCTGAGTCCCACCAGGGCCAAGAGCTCCTCGGAGCGTTCACGGCGCTGTTCCTTCGAGAGGTTTGCGTCGTGAACTCGAAGAACTTCATCAAACTCTCGACCAATTCGACGAAGTGGGTTTAGGGCGCTCAACGCGCTCTGCAACACAATGGATATGTGGGACCAACGTATTTTGCGGATTTCCTCTTCCGAGGCGGAAAGAATGTCGAATTCCCCTTCTCCGTCGAGGTGAAATTTCACCTCGCCACCGACGATAACTCCCGGCTCGCGCAAAAGGCGGGTCAGGCCGTAGACCAGGGTTGACTTGCCTGATCCGCTTTCGCCAGCCACACCCAGCACCTTGGAGGCACCGAGAGTGAAACTCACGTCACTGACTGCTCGAACCGCTGCATCGCCGTAGCCGTAGTCAACGTCAAAATTTTGAACTTCGAGAATTGTCTTATCGGTCATTAGCGTGATCCCGCTTCGGTGCTCTTGTGAAGAACTGGTGTTAGGCCTAAGCGTGGGCGGCGTGGCGCGCCACTGGCCCGACGAATCTTCGCCGAAACACCACCCGCGCGCAGACGTGGGTTGATGAACTCGTCGATTCCAAAGTTAATGAGTGCGAGGCTGGTGCCAATGAGGGCAATCATGATTCCTGGAGGGCCTACCCACCACCACTCACCGGCCAAACCAGCGTTGTTGGACTGAGCCCAGTACAACATCGTTCCCCAGTTCCAGGTTGAGACGTTGGTTAGCCCCAAGAAAGCCAAGGTTGTGTACACGCCGACGGCGTAGAGAATCGTGAACAAGAGTGAAGAGGTCAAAATAGGCAGCAGGTTTGGACCGATTTCACCAAACATGATGCGCACTCGCTTTTCTCCAATGATGCGCGCAGCTTCTACAAAATCACGGTCACGTAATGAAAGGGTTTGGGCCCTCAGAACCCGAGCTCCCCACGCCCAACCGGTGAGGGCGATGACCGAACCAATAACGAGTGGATTGGTCTGCTGTCCGGCGGGCAGGTAACTGTTCAGAACAATTAGCAGAGGGAGTCCCGGAATTGCTAGGAACACATTCGAAAGAACCGATAATCCTTCATCGGCTTTACCTCCGACGTAGCCTGAAGCTACGCCGATCACAATGGAGATAATCGTCGCCAGAAAACCCGCGATGAAAGAAACCACCATCGTGGAGCGACAACCAATCAGCAGCTGGGAAAGAACGTCTTGGCCCTGAATGGTGGTACCGAGCAGGTGATTCCAAGAGGGTGAAGCATTCTGAGCGAAACCGGTGTAGTTGGGGTCGTAGGGCGCAATCCAGGGTCCAATGATGGTGAGCAGGATAAAAATGCCCAGCCCCGCCAGGCCAACGCGGACCTTCAGTGATTTAGGAAGTTGGAGATGCTTCATTGTGCCTGTCCCGAGACTCGAGTGCGGGGATCGAGCAAGTAATACAGCGCGTCGGCCAAGAAGTTCGCGCCGAGCACGGTGAAGGTCACGAGCAAGAAGATTCCTTGAAGGAGTGGGTAGTCCTCATTGCCCACTGCGTTGACCAAAAGGTTTCCCACTCCGGGGTAGTTGAAGACTTGCTCAACGAGAAGCGATCCCGAGACCAAGAATCCAATCGTCAACGCCAAGTTTGCGACCGAGGGAAGAACTGCGTTACGAGCTGCGTGCCACATCACCTTGCGACGAGGTAGACCCTTCGCCACGGCCATAAGTACAAAGTCTTCGCTGATTGTGGTGACCATCATGTTGCGCATGCCGAGCATCCAACCCGCCAGTGAACTCAACACAATTGAGATGATTGGGAGTTGGCTGTAGCGAAGAACACTCAAGATATAACCCCAGTTCCAACCTTGGGTCTGTGTACCTGTGTCGTAAGCACCTTCGATTGGAAACCAGTGCATCTTGGCCGCGAAGAACATAATCAGCAATGTGCCCAAAAAGTAGTAGGGCAAACTCTGCAAGAAAGTCGCCCCAGGAATTACCGCATCGAGGCGTGAACCGCGACGCCAACCAAAAATCACACCAAGAGTGGTGCCGATAAGAAAGCTCAGTACCGCCGCGGTACCAATCAGACCAATCGTCCACCAGATCTCGCCTCCGAGAACTTGACTCACGGGCTGGGCCAAGGTGATTGATTCACCAAGTTGACCGTGAAAGAGGCCACTCATGTAGTGGCCGTACTGAACGATGAGGGGCTGGTTCAGGCCTTGGCCGAATTGGAGTTTGATGGCCCGAATCATCTGAGGCGTGACGCGACCCTGCAATTTGGCAATCAACTGCTCAATGGGGTTTCCCGGCATGAGGCGCGGAAGCAAGAAGTTGGCCGTGATGGCCACCCAAGCGGTGATCAAATACAAGCCGAGTCGGCGGAGGAGGAGTTTCATTAGGCCGAGACCTCACTAGAACATCCACACGTTCCTCGGACAACCAGGTTGGTTGGCAAGGTAATCATTGAGCCTTTCTCAATCTTGTTATCGAGCAGTCCGACCAAGGTGTCCACGGCCGCCGCGCCAAGTTCGAATACCGACTGACGAATTGTTGTTAGGCCGCGTCCCACGGTGCGAGACATCGCAACGTCGTCGAAACCAGTGACAATCAGATCTTCGGGTACACGGAGGTTGTGCTCTTCCATTTTGTGCATGACACCAAAAGCCATTTGGTCGTTCGCGCAAACCATCGCTTGCGGTAGCGGGGAGTTAAGACTCAACCGTTGTTCGAATTCATCTTCCGTGCGCAACATTGAGAAGTCTCCCACCAATACGTTCTCAGGTCGAATAGTTCCGTGATGAGCTGCCACCGCAGCACAGAAGGCTTCGTACCGCGCTTCGGCGTCTTGGCTCAACTCAATACCGCGAACGAATCCGAAGTCTTTGACTTTGTGAACGGTTGCGAGGTGTTCAACTAGTTCGCGCATGCCTGATTCGTTATCAGCACGAACTGTTGCGCCAAAAGTGGTCGTGCCCGATCCTGAAAGGTGCACTGCACGAAGACGTTTCGCAAAACGCATCGCACCAACATCGCTAATGACTCGGTCGGTCAAGATGAGCCCATCGACCACGCCAGAGAGTTGATGAATAAGTGAACCGGCCGACGGGTCCCCCACTCGAACCGCCGAGGCGTAGACGGAGTAGCCGAGCTTTGCGGCTTCCACGGAGGCCCCACGAATAATCGCGTCGGTGTAGAGAACGTAGGCCTCTTCTTCGGGTGATGACCCAAATATGGCGCGCTTTTCGTAGAGCGGGTAAGCGAGACCAATGGCGAACTTTTTGCCTCCCGAGAGCGACCGGGCGGCCGAACTCGGGACGAAGTCGAGATTCCGGATCGCAACGTCAACTCTGTCGCGGACTTCGGGGCGGACGTGTGCGCCGCCATTAATGACGCGACTGACCGTGGCGATAGACACGCTCGCGAGCTCGGCGACGTCGTAGATCGTCGCGGAACCTTTCGTCATTACTGCCCCCTTGTTCACTTACCCGACTCCCCACGAGTCCGTAAGCGCTTACTAAGTAAGTGCTTACAGTTATACCACCAGTGAATAATTCAGCAGGAACCACAGGAATTCCTTGGTTTTTAAGACTGCGGCGGATGGCTAGGCCTTCGTCGGCACCGCGTTGTTCTTGATGACGTCCCGATACCAGTTGAAGCTGGACTTGGGGATCCTTCGACCTGTGTCGTAATCAATCCAGACAATGCCGAATCGACGTGAGTAACCGAAGGCCCATTCGAAGTTGTCCAACAAACTCCACACGAAGTAACCCGCCAGGTTCACGCCATCTTCGATGGCGCCAGCGCAGGCGTTGAGGTGTTCGGCAAGGTACTGAATACGCTCGGGGTCCTCTACCGCACCGTTGGCATTGACGTAGTCGTAGTAGGCCGCGCCATTCTCGGTGATGTAAATCGGAATGTCGGTGTAATCATTTTTAACTCGGTTGAGAAGTTCACGTAGACCCGATGCGTCTACCTCCCAGCCCATAGCCGTCTTGGGGCGTCCGGGCGTCTCAACACCAAGCGCACGCAAGTGATCGGGCTTAGCGTCTTCTGGGATTGGTCCGAGGTTGAAACCTGCCTCGCGAGCTTCCTTGTGACGTCCCGCACCGAAGATTGTTCCAGGGCTGTAGAAGTTCACACCTAGGAAATCGATTGGCGTTGAAATCTTCTTGAGGTCTCCATCTTTAACAACGGTGAAGGCCGGAGTGGTGTCTGAATACAGATCAACCATGTCTTGTGGGTACTCGCCCTTGAAGAGTGGGTCGAGCCAAATTCGGTTTTGATTGCCGTCCACGCGCCACAGGGCGTCGAGGTCTGCTTGGTTGTTCGATCCCGGACGGAATGCGCCAAGGTTAAGGGTGAGACCAATCTTGATCTCTGGTTGCAAGCTGCGAGCAATGTCAACACCAACACCGTGAGCGAGAAGTAGGTGGTGCGTTGCTGCAACAGCTGCACCGATGTCGCTATGACCAGGAGCGTGGACTCCATATCCATAACCCAACCAGGCGGCACACCATGGCTCGTTAAAAGTTGTCCACGTGTCGATGCCCTCTAGGCCACCGACGATTGTCTGCACGTACTCACCGAAGCGATCAACGGTGTCGCGATTAGTCCAGCCACCCTTGTCCTCTAGGTCCTGAGGAAGGTCCCAGTGATACATCGTGGGAAGAGGGGTGATGTTGCGCTCGAGCAGGCCCGCCACGAGACGCTTATAGAAATCAAGGCCCTTGGCGTTAGCCACGCTTCCCCCATTGGGGTGAATACGGGGCCATGCGAGAGAAAAGCGATAAGCCTTGACGCCAAGCTTGGCGAGAAGATCAAGGTCTTCTTCATACCGGTGGTAGTGGTCACAAGCAACGTCACCGTTGTCGCCATTGGTCACTCGACCAGGTGTCTTGCTGAAAGTGTCCCAAATAGAGGGCGTACGTCCATCCTCGGTTACCGCACCTTCTATTTGGTAGGAGGCCGTGGCTGTTCCCCAAAGAAAGTTTTCAGGAAAGTCGCGTGCGATACGTTCTGTCAAAATGGCTCCGAGTTTCGATGGCCCTCATAAGGCTTATTTTTTGTTGATACAAACTACATCTAAAGACGAAACCTCCCGCTCTGAACTTGAAATTCAGAGCGGGAGGCCATCGCTTTTTGCTAACTGACTATGGAATCAGAATGAAGTCCGCTAGGTCGCTGGCTTGTGTGACTGCACCTGAACCAGCAGCAACGATTTCCGTGCCCGAAGCGTTCTTGAGGTGGCCCTGAGATGGGTCGGTGTCGCTACTCAAAGTACCAATCACCATCATCATTCGGTTGTAGGTGTTGCCACTTTCGGCCGTGAGAGCCGCGTGAGGGGTAGTGAGGTCATCTGGGAATGTGAGACCCGAATTAATCCGAGGCGCCACAAGAGTAAATGTGACATCTCCGGAGCTGTTGGTCGTACCTACGAGGTTCCCGTATTGATCAGGGTTGGTGCCTGTGAGGCTGGTGTAAATAGCTGGGGAGTTTGTACCGTAGCTGGTCAAAAGTGTCACCTTGGTATTCGCAAGTGGCAATCCGTTTGATGAAGTTACGTGCCAGGTCATTTGAACAATTGAACCCTGGTGAACGTAGTTGAAGAGCCACTGGTCCGCTTGGGTGTTATTTGATACTTGGTAACCCAGGAAGTTTGAAGCGATGAACCAGCTGTTTCCACAAACTGAAGTAGGGCTAGGTCCTTGACCGTTGTAGCAACTGGCGTCCGTGGTGGATCCGTCCAAGGAGCTCACATTAGGAGTGCCAACGACGCTGACTAGTTTTGCACTGTCATAGTTCGTGTGGGTCGGAGCATCCGCAGCAAAAACGAATGTTTTCGAAGGTGAAGTAACGGCCACGTGACCACGGCTCGCAGCCTTAGTCGCCTTCACGACACAAGTAGCCGCGGCGGTTGCCGACAAGATACCAGTGGTAGCGGTGATTGCACAGTGTGCTCCGGTGACCTTATAGGTGACTGCACCAGTACCGGCACCGCCAGAACTAGTAACGGTGACCAAGTTTCCGGCAACGACATTGGTTGGGGGTGTGGTGGTGATGACAAGGCCTGATCCTGTTGCACCTGCAGTTTGTGAAATTCCAACTGCCCCCATCAGAGTGAAACCTAAAACAATTCGCGACAAACGTGTAAAACGCATGTTACGCCCTCCTAATTAATTAGTTTGCTACGGCGATTACCGTTGCGAGCATGTGAGGGCATTGCCCTCACTTGTTCAAATTTGATAGTAGCGCCGGTCCGTGGCCCGGGACCAAGTGAGCGCCGTCAAAACGACAGGTTGGAAGATTCGTTTTGTTTCAGAAACTCTCCCTTTCATCGCTCTAGGCAGGGCTATAGATGACCTTCATAAACAATGTGAAATAAAAGCGGGAGTGGCTTTCTTCAGCTAAGGCAACATGATGAGGTCAATGATGTCGGTTGCCTGATTCACGAGGCTTCCAGGATTCGAATTAGGGACCTCTTGGCCGATCTTCAAAATAATCCGACTCCAATTGTCTGTTGTCTCCGCCGTGCGCGAACCTGTAACTGTCATGTCCCCCGTGGACTGGGTTGACGCCCTATTGGTGTTGTGCAGGGTGAAAGAGATATTGCCGCTCCCGTCAGTAGTCCCAGTCAACGAACCAAAAGGTGCCGGGGAGTTGCAATTCGATTGTGCGGGATTGAGGGTGGTTTCGCTCCACGTAATTCCATGAGAGCAGGTGTACGGAAGATTGCTGATGAGCGTAACCCTCGCGTTGGGTATGGCATTCCCATTAAAGTCCTGGACGTGCCAGGTCAGAACAACTGTGCTCCCGCCAGTTAAGTAGTACTTAAGCCAGTGGTCGGGGTGTGAGAAGTACTGGTTAATAAACCAAGTAAGTCCCTGTGCCGTGTCGTCAACGCTTGTTAGAGAAATTCCGCCGCTGGTCAGGCCAGTTAGAAAAGCTTCGTCGGGAGTGGCATGTGTAGCTAAGCCACTACCGCCAGCGGCCAAGGTAGTGAAAGTTATCTCAACCGATGAAGCCGCCGTTGTGGCTAGGAAGCCTGCCGAAGGTCCTTTAGTAGCCGTCACCCAACAGTTCACCTGATTGACATTTCCCGTATCAGTGACGTCGCCAGTTGAGGCGTTAACTACGCACTGTGATCCGTTGGACCGTGTTGTGTCAAGCGAATAGGTAACTGCACCGCCGCCGGAACCGCCAGTTACATAGACATTCGCCGTCGCCGTTGGCATGACTTGAGCTTCCGCGGTCGCTACGCCAAGCGGATCTTGTGGACCAGGGCCGAAGTAGAACAGCACCACAGGCGAAGTAACTGCACGGTGAGATCCACTCGCCGCCTGAGCAACAGTGACTGGACAGTTGCCCATTCCGTAGGAGACAAGGAGGCCCGTGTCAGGGTTAATCGCGCACATACCGCCCGTTGTGTCATAACTAATCGCACCTGAACCAGATCCACCCGCACTCATAACTTGGAAGTTCACATTTGCTTGTCCGAGAAGTGACGTGTTGGAGATGTGGAGCGTTGTCGATGCTTTGCGAAACACGAACTTCACAACCGCAGAGGTCGCAGCGCGAACACTGCCCGATGCAGCTTTGGTCGCCTTAACACTGCAAGTAGTTGCAGCCGATGCGCTCAGCACTGCATCAGAGTTAATTGTGCAGTGTGCGCCGGTAGCGGTGAAAGTTACTGCACCAGATCCTGCGCCGCCCGAAGTGCGAACTAGTACTGGCGATTGTGCGTAACCATTGAGTGCGGTGTTTACAATTTTGAATGTTGCAGTCGCACTCGCCATTTGCAGTGGAGCAAAAATTACAATTGCAAGAAGTGCAACCACTGAAGTCCGCAACACGAAAGACAGGCGTTGCGACTTGAAAATTCCTGAAGTGTCGCCGAAGTATGAAATGGACTTTGATCCAAACAACATTTATTGCTCCCCTATTTGCAGTCGATTGCTTTTAGAGAGATATCGACCTACAAGAAATGTAGGTCGAATTTACAGGCCCGCTGTTCGAAAATCATCACGAGATGATTTTGAGGCTCAAGTTTCTTTTGAAATTAGACAACGATGTCATTTGAATAATTGAAAGCGTTTTTTCTTTCATGATCACTTCGAATAACTCGACAATGTTGGCAAATATCCCTGTGCTTACTTTGGCTCACTTATCTTTGTTGTTCTAGTGGGCATGTGTTAGAGATACAGTAAATCCATGCGCACAAACCTTAAGAAATTCTTGGCCGCAGCAACCTTGGTTGTTCCGGTCATTGCAATGGCAGCCGTGAACTCGTCAGCGACTTCAACTAACGATGTGACCGTTAACGCCGCCGGACGTTTGCTCTGGACTCAAACCTTTACCGGAGCAGCTGGCACGCAACCTTCTTCATCGACGTGGCAAGCGGTTACCGGATCGGGTACATACGGTACCGGTGAGTTTGAAACCAACACGAACTCGACCACCAATCTCTACCAGGATGGTTTGGGCAACCTCGTCATCAAGGCGATTTGCACCCCAACCTCAACTCCTTGCACCTCAGCACAACAAACAATGGGTGCGAACTGGACCAGTGCGCGCATCTGGACAATGGGTCTTCGTACTTTCCAATACGGTCAGATTGAAGCTCGTATCTGGATGCCAACTGGTTCCTGGAACTGGCCAGCATTCTGGATGATGGGCGAGAATTTCCTCCACAAGGACACGAACAGCAACTACAACTGGCCAATGATTGGCGAAATTGACATTGCCGAAGGCCTTGTGAACAACACTAAGGAGCAAGCAACAATTCACTCGAACGTTCCTGGTACGGGTTCTGACTGGTTGGGTGGAAGTGGATTCACACAGACCGCTCCAATCACTGGTGCGAAGATGCGTGCTGGTTACCACAACTACGGAATCCTTTGGAAGCCAAATTCAATTGCCTACACACTCGACGGCAAGATTTGGGCCACCGACACCTACATCCCAAGTACCGGCAACATCAAGATCACCCAGCCCGGTAAGCCTGCATTCATTTACGGTGAGGGCGCTGGCGCTCAGATTCCAGTTCAGGTCGGCGGAACCTGGCCCTTCAACAACAAGTTCTTCTTGATCTTGAACAACGCCATCGGTGGAGTTGTCTCACC
>CAIJYV010000016.1 GCA_903825035.1 uncultured Actinomycetes bacterium
AACATGGCGATCATTGTCGTGGCTCACGACCTCAATCCCTTGTCGAGCATCGTGGACCAGGTGGTCTGGATAGCTCGACGACAGGTGAAGTCGGGATCGATTGATGAGGTCGTGAACGAACAGGTCTTGTCCGAGCTCTATGGCCACCCCATCGAAATCCTCGTCACCCCGACGGGTCGCCGAGTCATCGTCGGACTCGAAGAGGAGTTTGCTCACCCTCACCCTCACGGTCACGATCACTCGGACGAAACCGATCACCATCACTTCGCCGAACTCTACGAGGAGGGTCAGCGATGACCCTCGGATCACTCCTTACCTCCAGTTTCGTTATCCACGCCTTCTACGCAATCACTGCCGTGGCGTTGGCCGCGGGAGCGGTTGGCTACTTTGTCGTGCTGAGGCGCCAAGCCTTCGCCGCCCACGCCATTGGCCACATCGGATTTGCGGGAGCGGCCGGAGCGGTACTGATTGGCTGGTCCCCTTTAATTGGACTGCTGGTTTTCTGTGTGGTTGCGGGCGTCGTGGTGGGTGTGGCCGGCGCCTCACTTGATGACCGTGACACGGTGGTCGGCGTTACCTTGACTGGGGCGCTGGGACTTGGCGTCTTGTTTCTCTCGCTCTATTCGGGATATGCCAACGCGACCTATTCAATTCTCTTTGGTCAGGTCCTCGGGGTATCGACGAGCGATATTCGTACCGTGGCGCTCGTGAGTGCTGGAGTTCTCGCGAGTGTGGTGGTGGTCTTTCGCCCACTGCTGTTTAGTTCGGTGGATTCTCAATCAGCCGCTTCGCGAGGGATCTCCAACCAATTGATGTCCGTTCTCTTTATGACCCTCTTGGCCCTCACCACCGTGGTGGCGGTGCAGGTCGTTGGGGTCTTGCTGGTCTTCTCGCTTCTAGTCGCACCAGCCGCGGCGGCCGAAGCCCTGACCTCGCACCCGCTGCGCGCCATTGTTCTGTCGGTGGTCTTGGCGCTCTTTGCCGGTTGGGTGGGGTTGTTCTTGGCCGTTTGGCTCGGGGGGCCGGTCAGTTTCTGGATTACCGCCCTGGCTACCTTGTCCTACGTCGTGGCACGACTGAGTGACTCATTTAAGTCTCAGCGCCTGCGCAGTGCGCGTGTCTAACCTCAGAGCATGAGTTCTGCTGGCTCTCAGTTGCTATCCCAAACGTCTTTTCCCGCACCGGGAACCGCGGTCGAACTCGCCGTTTCGGGCGGGCCCGATTCACTAGGGCTTCTCCTGCTCGCGCTTGAGCATGGCCTTAGCGTGCGCGTAGCGCACGTTGATCACCACGCCCGTCCCACCAGCAGCGAAGAGGCGGAGTATCTACGGGGTATCTGTGAACAGCTCGGGGTGCCGATTGTTATTTACGACGTGACAGTTGAACTCGGAGCAAACTTCGAAGAGCGCGCCCGTCTCGAACGACGCAGAGTTCTTAGTCAAGAGGCCCTGACTGGCCACACCATGGATGATGTGGCCGAAACCATCGTGTTGAACATGTTGCGCGGAGCGGGATCAACGGGGCTTTCTCCCATGATTAATGACCCCACCAAACCATTGGCTGGGGTGCGCCGAGCGGACCTGCACGCCTACGTCGCCCAGTCACCCTATAAACCAATTATCGACCCGAGCAACGCTGACCTGAATTATCGGCGCAATGAGGTTCGCCACACCCTCTTGCCCCATATGAATGAGGTGGCCCAGCGAGATGTGGTGCCCATCTTGTATCGCCAGGCCACCGTGCTCTTCGAAGAACGTGAGTGGTTGGATCTTTTGTTCCCCGAGGATTCCTCGCTATCTCTCGAGCAGGCCGACTGTCGGGTACTCCGCGACTGGCCCCGAGCCCGACTGCGTCGGTGGTTGCGGTTCCAGCTCGCCACCGGGGATTCCTTTAATAGGGTGCCCCCAACTCTCGATGAGGTAGACCGCGCCATTGAGGTAATCAATGGTGAGTTCATCGCCACTGAACTCTCGGGTGGGAGACGACTCGCTCGCAAGGACCAAGCACTGTATTGGGGCTAGCCCCTACTACCATGAGAGTTCTATGAGTAACCCCAACGCACCCGAGTGGAGTAAGGGCGAACTGGGAGCTGAACTCGTTAGCGCCGAAGCACTACGGGTCCGAGTGAAAGAACTCGGGGCCGCAATTACCCGTGACTACGCCGGTAAGGCACCACTGATAATTGGTGTTCTAAAGGGTGCGGCCATCTTCGTGTCTGACCTCATCCGGGCCATTGAACTCCCCGTTGCGGTCGAATTCATGGCGGTCTCCTCCTACGGAGCGGCCACTAAGTCCAGTGGTGTGGTGCAGATCATTAAGGACCTGGACGTGGACATCGCGGGGCGAGAGGTCATCATCGTTGAAGATGTGGTGGACTCGGGCCTCACCCTCAACTACCTCTTGGCCAACTTAGGTGCGCGCGGGCCCGCCAGTCTGGCGATTTGCACCCTGCTACACAAGGTGGGATTACAAGAAACGGCGGTGCCCCTGGCCTACGTGGGCTTTGAAATCGCTGATGATTTTGTCGTGGGGTACGGGATCGATGTCGCCGAGCGCTACCGCAACCTCGAGGGAATCTACGCCTTCGTCGGCACCCCCTAGGTCCTACCTCTCAACTACGCTGATTTGTAATGGCACCTCACTCTTCTGACGACCTATCCACCCACTGGGCTAGACACGAATTGGGCGAGGTGGTCATCTCCGCCAAAGACCTGCAGGCCAAAATTGTCGAACTGGGCCAACAGATCACCAAGGACTACCAAGACAACCCACCGCTGTTGGTGTGTGTCCTAAAGGGTGCCGTTAACTTCCTCGCCGACTTGATGCGTGAAATTGAACTACCCGTCACCGTTGATTTCATGGCGGTCTCTTCGTATGGTGCGGCCACGAAGACCAGTGGTGTCGTGCAGATCCTGAAGGACCTCGACACCGACATTGCGGGACGAGAAATTCTGATTGTCGAAGACATTGTTGACTCGGGTTTAACCCTCGACTACCTGCTTCGGTACCTGGGCGAGCGTGGTCCAAAGAGTATTGAGGTCTGCGCGTTGTTGCACAAGGTGGGCCTCCAGCGAGTCGAAGTACCGCTGAAGTACGTCGGTTTCGCAATTCCCGAAGCCTTCGTCGTTGGGTACGGACTAGACGTCGCCGAGCGGTACCGCAACTTAGACGCCATCTACACCTTCGTGGGCGAAGCATAAAGATGGTCGACCGCGAGCGTATCGAAGGACTAGTTCGCGAACTCCTCGAGGCGATTGGTGAAAATCCCGGTCGCGATGGACTCATCGAGACTCCGCGCCGAGTGGCCGCGATGTACGCCGAACTCTTTGATGATTACGACCAAGACCCCGGCGAACACCTGCGCGTTACCTTCGAAGAGGGGCACGACGAGATGGTCATGGTTCGTGACATCCCCTTTACCTCGCTCTGTGAGCACCACTTGGTCCCCTTCGTTGGTTTCGCCCACGTGGCCTACCTACCGGGTCCGAGTGGGCGGATTACCGGGTTATCCAAAATGGCTCGCCTCGTCGAAGGCTACGCCCGTCGCCTCCAAGTCCAAGAGCGCATGACGACCCAAATTGTTGACGCCATGGAACGCGAGCTCTCGCCTCGGGGGTCCATTGTGGTGATTGAAGCTGAACACTTCTGCATGTCAATGCGTGGGGTGAAGAAGGCTGGTTCCACCACTGTCACCTCCGCAGTTCGAGGAACCTTCCGTGATGATGCGGCAACTCGTGCCGAGGCGCTCCAATACATTCACCAACGCAGGTCTACGTGGCGATAAACCCCGAAGTGATGGGGATCGTTAACTGCACACCAGACTCTTTTTTTGACCAATCACGTTCGTTAGTGATTGATGAAGCAATTGCCTTAGGGCTGAGTCACTTTAACTATGGCGCGGAGATGGTTGATGTGGGGGGTGAATCAACTCGACCCGGAGCAGAACAGGTCGACTCCGAAGAAGAGATTCGCAGAGTAATTCCGGTCATTACCGAATTGGCGAAGTTCGGTCCAGTTTCTGTTGATACCCAAAAAGAGGCGGTCGCTCGAGC
>CAIJYV010000017.1 GCA_903825035.1 uncultured Actinomycetes bacterium
CCTACAACCGGCGTCGAAATCTGGGGACGTCCCCTTGGGTCCGTCCCACGAATTGGTGGGGCTAGTAAGAATCGAACTTACGACCTCGTCATTATCAGTGACGCGCTCTAACCGACTGAGCTATAGCCCCTACAGGGGTACTAATCTACACCACCTTGCTAGGGAGCTTTTTGGTCCCCAGAGAGCCCAAATTGTCTGTAATACTTTGCCAATGCTCGACCAGCGGTTCATCTATGTCGCCATGACCATCTCGGCGTATGGGACCTTTAGCTACATACGCGCAATCTTGGCCAAGGGCTCAACGGTTCGTCCGCACCGGATTACCTGGGGGCTATGGACAGTCGAGGGGATTTTGGCATTTATCTCAGAGGTCCAACAGCACGTCGGGGTTGCCGCGTTGACCACATTGATGCTTGGCCTAATGCCTGGGCTAGTCCTGCTGGTCACTTTTATTGCGAAGAATGGTTCGTGGGAGGTAACCACCTTTGACTACATCTGCGGAGCACTTTCAGTCTTGGGCCTTATTTATTGGCTGGTGAGCAGCCAGCCACTAATTGGGCTCTTGAGCTTTGTGGTGGCTGACCAGTTGGCCGCAATTCCGACCTTGCGCAAGGCCTGGTTGGAACCCGAGTCCGAGCAGTATGCGCCATTCTTAATGGGTTCGATCTACACCGGGATTACCCTGCTCACCCTGCAGAAATTCACCACCGCGGGAGCATCTTTCCCCGGGGCTATTTGCGTGGTCGACGCAATCGTGGCTTTTCTTGTGATTTCCAAGCTTGGCAACAGGGTCCGTCAAACCAAAATCACGGCTTAAGAGAAGTTGGTACACTGGAAATCCCTTCGGGGATGTAGCTCAGTTGGTAGAGCGCGGGCTTTGCAAGCCTGAGGTCGTGGGTTCGATCCCCATCGTCTCCACTCCGGTGGCTTCGAACTAGTTTCGTTCAACGAAGCAGCAGATACTCCTGAAGCGTTGTTTCACTCGGTATCGCTTGTAAAACCATAGAAAATCAGGAGTATTGAACTCATGTGTAGTGCTCTGATCGAGGCCAAGTCGAGATTTCTTTCGCCGCGCAAATTATTGTCAAAAGCAGGCCTCAAACTAAAAAGACACGGGGGCGTAATTTGCATCTCGGCGATTGGGCTGATTGTCAATCTGATTTGGATTGCTCAATTTCGAGTCGGCAAACTGTTCGACATTGATGAAGCTGGCTACCTCGAAAGAGCGATTGTAGACGGACACTTCCTATCTAAATCAGGTCTGATTGGGCTGTATCAGCATTTACAAAATGGAGACCCTCAAGCACCCCTGCTCCCAGTTATTGCCGGGTTCTTTCACTCCATAATTGGGGGACCAACCACCTGGCTGTTTGGATACACTCAAATTTTCTACGTGATTTTAATTGGAAGTGTCTACGCTCTTGTTCTCAAATTGAGGGACTTAAAGTTCGCTCTGATAGCGGCGTTGACAATCGCAGTTGTACCATCCGTACTTCAAGAGTCACGCTCATTTCAATTCGGACTTGTGGCCGCGGCCATGATGACTCTGGCTTTGGCTGTTCAGGTGTACGCCGGTAAGTTCGACCGCTGGTCAACGACACTGGCGTGGGGAGTGGCTTTAGGGCTTGCGTCGTTGTCGCGCACAATGGTGATTGGGCTGCTGCCAGGATTGCTCGTCGGCGCCATGATTACCCTTCTGTCAGCGCCACGGTCGAAGATTTGTTTTGTAAGAGCCTCGGCCGCTTTAATAGTAGCTTTTGGTGTCGCTTGGACTTGGTGGGGTGCCAGTTGGCGGGCAGTATTTCATTACCTCAATGACTACGGGTACGGGCGACATTCAGGATTTTATGGAAAACCCAACACCGTGTTTTCCTTGGAGTGGTGGACAAAACGACCTGGACACATTGCTAACGAGCTCGGCCCACTACTCACGACCCTCCTCATCGGTGTCGTAGTCGCGAGCGTGTTTCTCCGATTGAAGCGCAGAAACACCGATGAATCAAAGGCCGAGAGAAGCCATTGGCCGTCCCTTGCGCAACTTCAACGAGTAGCCCAAAAGGGCTGGTTGCCAGTAGTGGTGGCCCTAACGTGGGATTTCTTCGCACTGTCGAGTACCCGCAACGAAGGATCATATTTCGAGTTAACGGCGGTTCCCCTAGTGGTTGTTCTCAGTTACCTCGCCGCCGTGGCCCCAACAAGACTTCCTCGTGTTCAACTACTAACCGCGGGAAGCTTCGCCGCTTGCCTTCTGGTTGCTACCAGCGGACCGTGGTTTTCGATTCACCCCTCACGCTTGTCGGCGCCACTTTCGGGCCCTCCACTGTTTGATGGACGCGGCACCTTGTACATGTACGCTCAGAATTTTTACAAAAGTTTCGCCGTGGCAAATTCAAGCAAACAAATCGACCAACTATTTAGGGGCGAGTCTGACTCGATAAATGCACTGGCCAATGAAATTTTGAGAATATCTAGAAATAATAAACAGCCCCCGTTTTTAACCATGGCCGTGGAAGAACCTTTCGTAAATACCAACACCATCCAACTGAGGGTTCTCGAACTAACGGGAAAGGAAATGCCCGTAATGCTGGTCAAGATGCCAGGTGAAATAGGGGCCTCCATCAAAACGCAACTAACCTCGCCGATTTATGGTCGACCAAATTTTGTAATTGTGGGGAACAACACAGTGCTCGGTGGTGACAAGAGTTTCTTAACGCTTACGCACCCATTGAAGATAATTCCACTGCTCCGCGAACTTGGGTTTAAGCGTAAGTTTTCCGAAGAGCTTCTCGGGGGGCAGACTTATCAGCTTTGGTGGCGCGGGAACTGATCAAAAGCCAAACGAATTTTTCGAAACGCTGGCGGGGTATTATCATAGCGTGATACAACCTCTTGCCAAGAATCCTTATGAGTAGCGTCACCGTACTTGGCGGAGGAATTTTAGGTAACGCATTAGCCGAAGAGTTGAGCAGAGACGGCAACGAAGTAAGGCTTGTGTCGCGTCGTTTTCCTGAACCCAAACACCAGAGTTTGAACATCGAGAGAATCCTGGGGGATGCCAGCGACGGGGAGACCCTACGAGTAGCGCTGAATGGCGCAGATCGCCTCGTGATCGCCTTTGGCGGGATGCGACCACATCAGGCTGAGCAATCCCCAGATGAAAATTTGCAATTGACGATTGGCACCCTTGAGGCAGTCATCTCGTCCGCCCGAAAGGCCAAACTTCGGTCGATTTCATATGTTTCGTCGGGTGGTGCGGTCTACGGCGAGTCGTTGAACAACCATAAATTTTCTGAACAGGATGAACCTCGACCGGCAACTGCCTATGGTCGCGCGAAGCTCGCGGCAGAAAAAATCATGCTCCACGCTGAGGTCAATTCGCAAACCAAGGTACAGATATTTCGAGTGTCAAATATTTTTGGCGATGGCGATGTTCGTGATCCGGCCTTCGGGTTTATCGAGCACGCAATCTCGGCGTGGCGCAAGGGCAGCGAATTCGTAATTTTTGGGGATGGCGAAGACCAACGAGACTTTATCCCCGTTGGAGTCGCATCACGACAGATTTCGGCGCTCCTGGAGCTTGACGAGTCCCCGTCCGTAGTGAATATCGCTCGTGGAACTTCTCACACCTTAAATGAGGTCATCAAAATGATTGAAGACAATACGAACCGTTCAATCGCCGTTGCATACCGAAAGAGACGCGCTTGCGACCTACGCGCTTCACGCTTGGACAACTCACTGCTGAAGTCTCTCACTGGATTTGAAGTACCGAGTCTGCAAGATCAACTAAGCGATATTCTTAAAAAATCCGATTAGGGCGAAGTGACAGACATGAGAATGAAACAAATCGTTGGCGTTGGAATTTCGCGCATATTCCGAGTCAAACGAATTCGTGGTTACCTCGACTCACCAATTGCACAAACAGGCGTGCGAAATGGTGTTGTCTCAATCGTGGGCTGGGCGCATTTCTCCAATTCACAAGTCAGTACGGTTGAAGTTCTGATTAATGACGAGTCAGTTGGCTTTGCGCAGTTGGGATTACGTCGTACGGACGTAGCAAAAGCCCTGCTTAGCTCTAGCGCTGAATACTCTGGATTTGCCGGCGTTTTCGGAACCTCCAGCCATGCCGATGAACCCACCATGCTGGTGCGGGTCCGGGCAACGAGTGTGGGGGGAAGGGTGTGGACTTCTGAAACGGTTGCGGTCAACAACAAGGTGAGCAAGCTTGTCAAGTCTGGCACTACCGCGGAACTGATTGAGAAATTTCGTTCGGACCCCCGACCGAAGATCCTGGTCTTCACCCATCAGCTTGATCTAGGCGGCGGGCAACTGTGGCTAAGCGAGCTGATCAACCAGGTAGTGACCACGGACAAATTTGCGATAGCGGTTTCTGCGGGCGTCGATGGGCCACTTCGGTCGACGTTGAAGGACTCAGGCATCCCTGTTTTGATTAACCCAATTGGACCGGACCTTGCGACAGAGAACTCATACGTTGTCCGAATAGACCAATTGGTGCAGATCGCCAAGGAAATGAGGGTTGACCTCGTTCTCGTGAACACCCTGGGAGAATTCTTTGGTGTTGACGTTGCCAAGAGTCTTGGCAAGCCTGCAATATGGTGCATTCACGAAAGTTTCCCGCCAGCGGTGTTCCGAGAGCTTGCGTGGCCGGGACAATACATGGCGGATGCAGTTTACGAACAATTTTTATCAGCAATCCAAGGCGCTGACGCTCTGGTATTCGAGGCGAAAGAAACTGCAGAGTTGTTCGCTGAAGATAGCGGCCCGAAGAACCGCTATCTCCTCGACTACGGGATCAATCTTCAGGAAATTGACGAGTACCGCGAGATGAATTCCAGAGAGAAACTTCGCAAGCAGCACAATGTCAAAGATGACGAGACTGTGTTCGTGGTACTTGGTGTGTTTTCTGAGCGGAAAGCACAGGCGGTAATTATCAATGCATTTCGAAATGTTCCAAGCAAACAGAAAGTCAAACTCTTCCTTGTTGGGGCTATTGACTCCGATTACACACGCAGCATTAGAAAAATGGTCGAAGACCTCGGGCTGGCGAGTCGGGTAATTCTCGTACCAGTCGTCGAGGACTATTACGAGTACCTCTTGCTGGCCGATGTGCTGCTCTCCGCATCAAATGTGGAATCACTTCCACGATCAATGCTGGAGGCGATGTCATTTGGCCTTCCAGTCCTATCGACGGCGGTCTTCGGCGTGAACTCCCTTATTGACAGCGGAATCGATGGTTGGCTAGTTGAGGTGAATAATCTGAAGAGCCTGGCTACAGCGCTCATACAGGTTTCCTTGCTTCCCCACGCTGATATCCGCACTATGGGAGAACGCGCCCGAATGAAGATGGTGTTGCGTCACCAAGGCGCCAGCTACGGTGAAAAGATGGGGCAAGCAATGTTGGCCCTGATCGAGGGGCGGCCGAGTGAAGTCGGAACACACTTGCAGCCCATCGGGGAATGATCAACCGACTCTTACTGGGGCATGGAAATCGTCCGCGGAAATGCTCGAGTCAGCCTCCCTATACGCCCTTTTTATTTTGCAGGAGAATCTTCGTCGCAAGTGGCGCTTGGGCTTGAATCTCTTGGCGGTCTGGTCGGCCTAGAGCTGCTCGGCGTTGAGGGGCGATCCGGTTGAATTTTGCCAGCTTCTCTTCGTTGCGAATAAGAAAGTCCCAGTACAGGGTGGTGAGTGGACACGCATCGTCACCAGTTCTCACCGTCGGAGAAAATTTGCAACCTTTGCAGTAGTTGGTCATTTTGGAAATGTAATTACCGCCGCCGATATAGGGCTTAGTGGCTGTTTGTCCGCCATCGCCGAAGGTACCCATGCCAATGACATTGGCTTCCATGACCCATTGAGCGCCGTCGACGTAGGTAGTGGCCATCCAGTTTGAAAGCTCCAAGGGATTGATGCCGGCCAGGGTCGCGGCGTTGGCGAGAATCATCAGTCTCTCGATGTGGTGATTCCATCCGTAATTATGTAGGTGCTTGAGCACTCCGTCAAGGCAGCGCATCTCATGGTCACCCATTTCCTTCCAAGACCCGGGTAGCGAATTGTTGGCGGCCAAGAAATTGAGATTCTCGTACTCGTCACCACGCAGATGGTGGAGCAGCCACACCCATTCGCGCCATCCGGTGACCTGTCTAATGAATCCTTCGGTGCTCTCAAGTGGGATCTTTCCTGCAGCGAAGGCGGTCATGACCGCTTCGACTACTTCGCTTGGGTGTAGGAGGCCCATGTTGAGCGCCGGACTTAGCCGCGAGTGCGCCAAGTGCCAGTTATCGGCACTGGCGGCGTCTTCGTGGGGTCCGAAGTGAGGGACAATTCTCTCTACCGCATCTCGCAATTGGTCTAGAGCTTGTTCTCTCGTGCGTGGCCAGTAGGTCAAGGCGTCTTCACCGGGATGGGTGTCCTTCAACTCTTGAACGAGGGCGTCTTCGGCTGTACTCAAGGAAACAGTCCATGGTTCGGGCCAAGTGCCACCATCTCGGGGGAGTGGCTCGCGATTCGAAGTGTCAAAATTCCATTGCCCGCCGAGCGGCTCGTCTCCGTCCATCAACAAATTCAACCGTCGGCGTTGTTCACGTTGGAAATTCTCGAGTGTGGCGGGCCTCTTCTTCCGTGTTTTCATCTCCTCGATATCGGTCAGATAAAACGGATCAGGATAAAGGTCAACACCAAGTTTGGTAAATAGGGAAATCGCGTGCCGACCGCGAGGGGTATTCATGGCAATTGCGGTTGGCTCAAATTGTTTTCGATGTGCCGTAATACCCTGGGTAAAGTTCGATGCCCGTCGATAGTCAACGGTAAAGCCCAACGCAATTACGTGTTCGCGAAACTGTCGCATAGCGGCTAGGTAGAGACTCACTCGAGTCAGGTGCCGAGGTTGACTAATCAGTTCTTGGCTCTCAATCATTAAGATCACCGTGTCAATCGGCAAGGTTGGCCAGGGTGCTACCTCGGTGGAGAGTTGGTCGCCTAAGACGAAAAACGTCGACGTCATTGTTCGGATTGCTTGCGCAAAGCGCGAGATTCGCCTGCGCACCTCTTTGAACAATAGAGGACCTCCTCGAAGTTGGTCCTCCATTTCGCCCGCCACTCAAAAGGGCGTTTGCAGACGGTACAGGTACGGGGGGCAAAACCGTTCTTAGTCTTGGCGATGCGGGGGGTTTTGCTCACCTAACCATTATGGGCGACTTCAGAAGGAGAAATTCGATGAATATCCGTAGTGGTAAAAATGTGGCGGTTGTTGTGCATTGAGCTACCAATTGGTGCGAAAGTGGTTGCGGGAGAAACATATGACAGAAGAACAGTCGGTAATCAAATCCGCAATCCGAATCAGCGCCGCTTCGATCCTGACCGGATTGGCGATGCTCTTTTTGGTTGCATCGGGACCTATGCGTGCCGGGTGGGGGATTATTGGCAGTTCTGCTAACGCGAGCAATACCGTCGTCGCAGTGATGAAGACCCCTTCGGTGCAGCGTGAAGTTGCTCATCGACTTCTCATTGAAATAGAAAAATCAGTTTCACCCCAGAACGCCCAACAGATTGCCTCGCAACAGAGTCAACTGAATTCCGCGGTCGTAGCACTGATGAATAACCCAGTTGTCCAGCAGCTGGTGGTGCAAAAGGTGCAAACAACGTATGTCTCAATCCAGAACCAGACTCCAGCAGTCCTGGACTTTTCTGACTTAGTGAATCAGGCGACTGCAGTCATTCATCAAATTGATCCAGCCATACCAGCCAAGATCGCGGGAGCCAAGAAGTTCAACGTCACATTTAACCCCCATTCGAATGCCCTGAGAAATGTGGGGGCCCTTGGCAGCGGTTCGGTGGTCTTGTGGTTTCTCGGCACCCTCATGCTGGCACTCGCCGCCTTCGCCCTCTCGCGGACCCGGACTGGCAAATACGTGGTCACTGGTATCGGGTTCTTATTGCCCGCAATCCTCTTACTGGTTCTGTCCGGGTCTCTCAAGAGTTTTGTGACGGGCGGGAGACAAGCCAATCAACTAGCCAATGCGGTTGCCACCTCCCTGTGTGAGCGAGCCTCGGGTTCACTGACTCACACGGCAGTTCTAGAGATCATTACGGGGCTCGTGGTGGCCGCGTTGATTTTCGCCAGCGAGATGTGGAGAGGCGAAAAACCCCTTTCGGATAGCCAAGTAGCCGATTAATCTCACACCCTTTATCTAAGGTTGTTGCATATGGCCGGCCTACATCTTCATCAATCTGAAGACCTACGTGAAGCGGTTTCGCAATTGGGTACGACCCTGGCCACGGCTGGTCTGGGCCTACTTGAAAAGCCCTGGTTGGTCGTACCTTCCGCGGGGATCCGCCAGTGGCTCGACGGGGAATTGTCGGAAAATCTAGGTGCCTCCCAAGGTGCGCGCGACGGAGTCACCGCCAATCTCGCCTACTTCTTTCCTGAGCAACTCGTAAGCGAGGTCGAGCGTCACGTGCTCACCAGTCTTGGGCGAACCCGACTGAATTGGTCGAAGGAGCTTATTGCGCTTCGAGTATTTGGATTAGGTCTCGCCTCAGACTTTTCTCACGCTAAACGAATCGGCGAGGTTATAGATAGTTTGAATCGCTGGCGCCCAGAGGTTCTCCTGAGTGTGGCTGACGATGAGTTCTCGGAGACTCGAAAGATCTATCGAGAGCTTGGAAAATTCGGTCTACTTCCCCACGAACAGCGACAGCTTGTGCTCGAGCGGCTGCGAGCGGACAAAGTCAACACACTGCCGTCACTGCTCGCCCTGGTGGGACTGACGAACATGCCCGGAGGTCGACAATTTGGCGAACTCCTCGCCGCACTCTCGACCCACTGTCGAGTTCATATTTTTGAACCGGTGACTACATTGGAGCCGCTCGCAGACGAGCCCGTTTTTTTACCGAGCCGCTGGAATGCCGAGGTTGCGGAGGCGAAGCAGCTGTACTGCGAGTTGGCCGAATCACTCGGGACGACGGTTACCGCAACGAAGAATTTAAGGAATGGTTCAACGACACTTCGCAACCTCCAAGAGAGCCTAAGGAGTGGTGTACCCAAGTCCGGGGGGCCAGCCGACGAGACGGTCAAAATTATCGGGGCCTACGGAAATAGCCGTCAGGTTGAGACGCTCCGTACTGAGTTGTTAGATGTGCTGAACAACAAGGAACTCGGAATCAGTGCCCACGAGATCGTTGTTATTACGCCCGATCTACCAAGTTTTGGGCCGTTACTAGAGCGACACTGGTTATACGAAAGAGAGCTCGCGGAATCGCCACGGCTCCCGATTGACTACGCCGAGCGCCCTACTGGACAATTCGCTAATCGGCTTGATGCATCGGTTGAATTTTTGCGCCTTATTGGAACACGGGTCACTGTCGATCAAATCAGCGGCTTCGTTTCTATACCCGCAGTGGGTCAAGCGCTAAACCTGGAAGCCGAAGAGCAGGACCGGATTTGGGAGCTCGCCGTCGAAAATAAGGTCATGGCGGGAACCTCGAATGCGCAACGAGGACCTTTCGAATTAATGCCCGCTACCAACCTGAGTGGAGTACCGGTCAACGTAGGAACGTGGGAACGATTTATTGATGGTGTGGCGACGACCTATACCTTGCCCGCCGAAGCTCTTTCGAGCGTACGGGGTATTGGCACAATCGATGACGTGGAGCTGCTCTCGCGACTCCTTCCGCTACTTCACCTGTTAGAGAGCGAGTCCCACTTACGAACTGATCGAGTTACGAGGGACCTGGCTTCTTGGCTCGCGCTACTCGAAGACTGGATGAATGAACTTCTCCCTTCGACAGATACAGATAGAAGTTTCGAACGAGAACTGCTGAAGTTCCGTGAATGGTTGAACGAGTTGCCGGAGACCATCGAGCTCAGCTTGGTTGAGTTCCAAGAGTTGTGGCGGGGAGTTGACACCTCTTCGACTTCACCCAATGTCTTCGGACGCGGCGGAATTGTGGTGTGCGGACTTAGTGCATTGCCAAATGTCCCTTTCAAGCTGGTAGCGATGGTGGGGTTTGATGAAGCAAATCTCCCTGGGGCGAGCGTCGCTGAGGGGCTTTCTGGGGAGCGCCGAATCGGGGAACCGAACCCCCGCCAGTCGTTGTTGCAGGTACTGTCCCAAGGAATTATGAGCGCTGCAGAGCGTTTAATTATTACCTTCAATGCGAATAGTGATGAAAGTGGTGAGGAGATTGAACCGGCCATTCCACTCGAAGAATTGATGGAGGGCTTAGCGGCAATTACTGGGGCCGAATTTAAACCCACCCTAACTAGTCGCCATGAATTCTTTCTTTCGCCAAAACAAGACTCCGGACGGACGGTAGATCCTCGGGTTCGCGATCTCGCCGAAATAGACACTGTCCTGCCAAGCAGCAAGCTCGACTTTTCTGAGTACCTTGACCCCGACCGTGCCCTTCGTCGCAAGGTAGCGGTTAAAGAACTAATTAGTTTCTTCAAAAACCCTCAGAGATTCTTCTTGTCATCGGTCGCGGGAGCACAGTGGCCTTCTGCGTGGCCTGAATCAACGAGCGGGGCAAGTTTTGAGTGGAAAAAGTGGACTACTTCAGATATCGAGAAAATTCTCATCAATGAAATTCGTGACTACATCCATGCACATCCGGAGATAAATTCAATCGCTCATTTGGTATTAGATGAAGACATTGTCGAACGCTCTGTCGTCAGACAAGATCCAGATATTGCTTGGGCTTTTCAGAATTATTACCAGTCTCTATTAGACGGATTGCTTCTTGACACGGCTAAGACGGGAGCGGTTCCACCGGCAATTTGGCACACCGCCATCAAGCGAGACGAAATCGTCAATCAAGCTTTCATGATTGAGGCTGAATTAGAGCGATTCGAACGAGTCGACTCTCCGCTCCAAAAGACCTTCCAGGCGGGAGATTGGATCATTGATGCAGGCTCAGAAATTGGCGATCGAGCTGAGGCTGAGTTTGAGGTTTATCGCGAGGTCGAAACTGGGGCGCTACGACTGGTTCAGTTCGTAACTAAGAACGACAGATATCAAGTGAAGAATGATGGACCCCTAACGAGAAGCCACTTCCGCTCGATGTTGGGGCTGCTCTTGTTTAAGGCGTCTGGAGCGGAGGGCATTACGGCCGAGCTTTTGTACGTTGACGAGCCGTTCATTTATAAGACCCCGAAGGTCAAAATAGGAGAACCCAAGGGAGTTGGAAAGGTCATAATTCAATGCCCCCTCAGCGCTACAGAGGCTCGCTCCTTGCTCGACGAGATTATTGCTGTCTACGCCAAAGTGTGGTCCGAACCAGTGCCATTTTTTCCCCGAACAACCTTTGCCCTCGTTAATGGGCAAAGCGGTCCTGCCGCTTGGGATGGCGAATCCAAGTTACCCGGAGAGGGCGAGAAGGTCGAGAATCAGATTCTCTACCCCTACGACTTCGGTGATCTTAAGATGCTTCTCGCCAAGGAAGTAACAGGGGACTTCGAGGACCTGCCTTATGTCTCAGAACTTCAGAATTGGAAGAAGGCATTTGAGTTTGGCGAAGTCACAACAGGCGATTCAGCCTTTGCGCCAAGAATTCAAGAAGGCATCGATGCCGCTCGAGCAATAGGCGGTGTGTGATGCCAGATACTTTCGACTTAAGCCAATCTACCGAAAACCTCCCTTCGCTCCTCATGATTTCTGCGAGTGCGGGGACTGGGAAGACCTACACGATTACCGACCTTGCGGTCAGGTGGATGTTGGAAAATGATGAGAAGCCGGAGAGCTTGCTCATGGTCACTTTTTCAAAGGACGCGGCGCGCGAACTCAAGTCAAAACTTCGGGGCAGAGTCAAGAAGTGGATTCAGGCGCTTGAAGAGATTGCCGCAGGCTCGATAGAAGAAGACTCCGACGAAGTGCCACGCAGTGCAGCGCGAGCTGTGACCGAGAGTTTGGACGCCGGGTTGGCAACTGCCCGGATGCGATCAATTTTGAGCAGTTTGGATGAGGCTTCCGCTCGAACAATTCACTCGTTCATTGGAACTGTCACGAAAATCGACTCTCAGGAGCAGACGAGTGCAAATGCGCTGGTCGAACGGGCGGTTAACGAAGAACTGATATGGCGGGCGAATACTGAAACACAAACTGTTTCCGCTGCACTAGCCACTTCTGGAGACACTTCGGGCCTCGTATCTCGAATGTCAGACCTTGATAGGAGAATGCGTTCGGCAGTTGACAAAATGGCATCAGCTGGGAATTACCTCACTTTGAAAAATGACACCGACACGGGCTTTTCTTCGCTACTTATCGGTGCTCGCCAGCGAGTTGAGAAACTCCGTGAAGACGAGGGAGTCTCTACTTTTGACGGAATGATTTCCGATCTTGCCGACGAGCTTCGTGAAGGCGCCGAGCCATTGGCTCTTGTATTACGGGATCAATACAAAATGGTCATGATTGACGAGTTCCAGGACACTGACAAAGTGCAGTGGGAGATTTTCCACACCCTCTTCCGTGATTCAAGATTTGGTTTGCCAACGAAGATGGTTCTGGTGGGAGACCCCAAGCAGGCTATCTACGGTTTCCGTGGTGGCGATGTTGAAGTCTTCCGAGCACAACAACAAAGCATTGAAGACGACTCAAGCAACAATCTACGCCTTTCGGTGCTCAACACCAATTACCGCTCCAACAAACCTATAGTCGCGGCTTACAATGGACTTTTTCTGTTTGCGAATGAAATTGGTTGGCCCTTGGCCTCGGCGGTCGACGGTGATGAATCTAAGTCAGGGGAGAGGATTCCAGCGCTGACCTATCAGCCTGTTTACGCGGCGAAAGAAGGCGAGGGGCGATTCGAAATTCGCCAAGTTGACGAAAATGTTGGCAAGGCTGAGTCAATCATTATTCGAGATGTTTGTAATGAAGTGGTTAAGCTACTGAAATCTGACGTTGCTGCTCTTGATATCGCGATTCTCTGTTCTCGAACAAAGCAGTTGAAGCTAATTGGACGTGAGCTTCAACGTCGAAAGGTACTGAGTGTAAACGTTCGTGTTGACAATGTCTTCGCAAGCAATGCCGCTTGGCAACTACGAACTCTGCTCTGGATACTCGATGAGCCGAGTAATCCGCGGCGAATAAAGCTGCTCCCAGCCATCTGGTTCAGCCTTACGCCAGAAGTAATGGAAAACCTCGTTTCGATCTTGGCCTCCGAGGGCTTTGCGGGGGTACACCGACATCTACTCAACGGGAAGACCTTGCGAAAAGTACTTGGGCAGCCTCAAGGCGAGCGAAATTACACGGACTTGGAGCACCTCTGTGAGTTGGTGGACATGGAATTCCCAAGAGGATCGAATCCTTTAGTAATTCGCCGCTGGCTCGAAGAGATGCATGAAGAGGCCAAGACGGCGGGAGAAGAGAGTGCTCGGCGACGAATTGAAAGTGACGCAAACGCTGTTCGCTTAACAACTGTGCACTCGTCAAAGGGTCTTGAATGGAAGCACGTTCTTGTTGCTGACCTGCACTTGACGGACCCAAAGATTTCCATCAACACCTTCACGAATAGCGAAGGCAGGGTTATTGATGTTTCTTCTGTCACCGGAATTAAAGAATCCGAATTGCGGAAAATTGCTGAAGTCAAACGAATAGATGAAGCTCGGCGACTCATTTACGTTGCACTCACCCGAGGTAAAGAATCGGTAATTTCATGGATCCATACACAATCTAAAGCCCCAGTGCCCTTTTTGGAATTGGCAAACGAGTTATCCTCACCGGAGCGGGTCGAAGAAGCCAGCAACCTGCTTGCGAAGTGGCAAGAACAATTTCCAGGTGTTCCCGTCGCCCTGCCAGTAGTCCGTCTCGTTGATGATACGCACTTCAGGGAATTTCCCGATCTCCAACCGGCCGGCACCGACAAACGGCGTATGCCAACCTACGAACCAGCGAGTGAAGTATCAGAGCTAAAGAGACGGTGGAGCTACTCCGGTCTTGGAATTAGTTCTCTGGTCGACTCTGATTCCGATTGGGATGCTGCGGTAGTCGAAGTCGCTGCAGTTAAAGACGAGGACGTCGAACTCGATGATGGCTCACACGATGATCCGGGCCGGTTGGTATTTGGCAACCTGCGAGGTGCTTCACTTGGACTGGCGGTCCACCGCTATTTTGAGTTTGCGGTGGGCGCGCCAACCTTAAGTCCAGAGCAGAAACTGGGCTATATCGACAGGGCATTTGGAGAATTCGGAATCCTGAACGCGCCAGCTGACATGCCCGAACTGTTGGATCGACTCATGAAAAGATCGCTCGGAGAGATGTTCGGTGGCCGAAGCTTCGACGACTTTGCTGGCAGCGCAAATGATCTGGTGAGTGCAGAGATGCGCTTTACCCTTCCCCTATCAAGGGGTGACGGTGAAGACCGGCTCCTCGCAATCACAAAACTCGCCTACGAGCACGACCCCCAAGGTCAGTTCGCTGATTTCTTTAAACAGTTACTGAAAGCACCTCATTATGCGTCACGGTTGGCCCAAGGTTTCTTAACTGGTTCACTTGACCTTGTAGTCAATGTCGGCACCGCCGAACTGCCATCAATGGTTGTTGTTGACTACAAGACCAACGGTGCGCCGGTTACTAAAAAATATGATCCGGCCTCTTTGAACCTTGAGATGGCCAAATCTGGGTACCCGATGCAGGCGTTGCTCTATTCGATAGCGCTCTACCGATTCATTCGCGGCCGTGTTAATCATCCGAATCCTGAGAGTCTCATCGGTGGCGTGCTGTACTACTACGTTCGTGGGGCGCTAGTTGACTCTAAACCGGAGGACGGATTGATGACCTGGAGAGTTCCTCAATCCCTGATTGTCGCGGTGAGCGATGCACTAGATGGGCGAATGTAACAATGAATGAACTCCGCTCGCAGTGGAAGGTCAGTGAGACTCTTCGCACGGTATTTTCAACCAGTGATTTATTGGTAGCTGAAGCGCTGGTGCGTCGAGCTCACGAAAATGGTGCGTCGTGGCAACCTTCCGACATCGAGGTCACTGCACTGCTGCTCTTAGCGAAGGCCACTCGACTCGAACACGTAGCTTTGCCTCTCAAGGCAGATGAACTCGAGGGTCAACTGGCGAGAGACCTTTGGTCGGATGACGATGGGCTGCTGGCTGGTGCCCCCAATGTAAATGAGATTATTAACGTCTTTGTGAGCAAGACGGAATGGAGTGAGGCGCTCTGCCAGACCCTCGACATAGGGGTGGACGTGCCAACCTCAGGCCAATCTCTGGTGGTTGCAACAGAGGACGGGACTGCCCAATTTGTCTATTTGCGGCGGCTGGCCTACGCCGAGGACCAAGTCGCCTTGGCGTTGGCGAACTCAATTGCCAGTAGTTCGAGCGTGTTTGCCGATAGAGGGCTCTCAAACGAAGTCCTTACGGAGCAACTACCCAAGAGTGCGCCCGCTCTGAAAATCAGCGAGGCCGTTTCTCAAGCAGTTCGGAATCTCGCAACTCGTCGAATTTCAGTTCTGACCGGTGGCCCAGGTACCGGAAAGACCTTCACCGTAGCGGCGATCTTGGGTGCACTCCACTTGGCCTCTGTCGAGAGTGAACAGATTTTGAAGGTGGCGAGGTGTGCGCCAACCTCTAAGGCGGCAGTTCGAATGGGCGAGGAGATTGAAAGGGCGTTTACCCAATTGCCCACGAGCGAGAACTTTGGAATCACCTTCGATTCGCGTTCTGGTTCGGTTCAAAGGCTATTGAAGATGCACCAGAACAGCTCTACCGCGAATCGCGAACTTGATGTCGATCTCCTAATAGTTGACGAAGTATCAATGCTCGACCTCGGCCTACTAGAACAGTTACTTGGTGCAGTGCAGCCCCACACTCACGTCTTGCTGGTTGGGGATCCCAATCAATTGATTTCTGTCCGAGTTGGAGCAATTTTACGAGACATAGTGGAACTCGCAGAAAATGCTGGACCCACCAGCACAATCGTCACCGAGTTAACCATCGCCCATAGATTTGGCGCCGCAATCAACGAGTTGGCGGTGGCGATTAACGCCGGAGACATAGCTGCGGTGAAATCGGCGTTCGATACACATTCGGAAAACCTCTCACTTGTGGCAACGGCTGATTCCCTAAATAGTCGGGTGCTCGATTGGGCCAAGGAGCTAGTGGCGGCTGGTCGCGAAGGGGACGGTGTGCGGGGAATCGCCACGTTAAGAAAGCTAAGCGTATTGTGCGGAACGCGACTGGGCACCGGCTCGGTTGCGTGGTGGACCAAGAAGATTCAAATGGCTCTGGTCGCAGATGGTCTCTTATCACCAGATCAACGAATTCCGGTTGGTGCGCCGGTCATGGTTACCAAGAATGAACTCCGAGCCGCATTCAGTGATGGCGACGTCCTGAGTAACGGAGATGTGGGACTAGCAATGGCTACCGAGAACGGCGATGAAGTAGTTTTCGGTCCGGCCAATCGACCACGTATTCGGCGTTCAAGTGAAATTGAGCATTTTGAACTTGGGTGGAGCTTGACGATTCACAAGTCGCAGGGATCCGATTACGACGAGGTTATTGTCTCGCTGCCAACAAAGAAGAGTTCCTTTGTCAGTCGAGAACTTTTGTACACCGCAGTAACTCGGGCTAAGGAAAAAGTAACGGTGATTGGATCGCTTGACACTATTGAAGAGGCGATCAAAATCCGGGCCAATCGCATTGGTGGATTAAAGCTCCGACTCGCTAAAAAAGTCGGCAGTAACTAAAAACGGGGCCGACTTTCGTCGGCCCCGTCTCTTGAAACGCTTACGCGTTCTTATAGTGCTCTCGCCAAATAAGTCGATAAATCTTGACCTTGCGTGGAATGGAGCGGAGCCCTGGAATCCAGGGCATGAGTGCCAACAGCAGGGTCAGAATCATCATGAAGGCCCACACCAGGGCATCGGCGTTGGCACCCCAACTCGTGGAGAAGGGTGGCACTTGGTACCACATGGTGTACAGCCACAACCATGCTTGACCTGGGTAACTTCCCGTTTCGTTCATCATGCCCCACTGATCACCCGACAGGTGTTGGGCCTGAGCTTTATTAGCGAGAAACGAACCATCGGCCATAAATAAGAGTGGCTTGGTGTAATCAGTAGTGTAAAAACCCTTTGCGGTCACCAGGGCTTGGTCAAGTGCTCCCGAACGGGCCATTGCTGTCAACGCACTCATCATTACCGGTACTGGTCCGGCATTGGTAGCGGACACTTGCAGCGTTCCGCCACTGAAGGTTCCAGTTCCTAGAGCTTTGCTGTAGTCAGCCTCCCAACTTGCGCGCTGTGCAGAACTCGCACCAGCAAAGGTCGTTAGTGCAGTTGTTAGTGCTGGCTGGTCGGCCAAGGTGGAAAGCGGTGCAACTACGAAGTCATTGGCCGTGTTGACGTTGACGTTAATTCCCATCCACTTTGCCAATGTCAATGGGCCTACTTGCTGACCGGTAGCGGCATTGTTGTAAGGAGGGCCGTAGGTAGCGGTGCCGGAGGTCCCATCAAGCTCGGTCATGGCGGTAGCAACGAAGTCCATCGGTGTCGCATTGGACCACGTCTTGATTGTCACGGCCTTCTCGTCAGGGGAACTAAAGAGAACGGCCAGCACAACTGTCAACAGCGCAACAACAACAACCGCAATGGTGCCTTCTTTGATGATGTCGTATGGAGCGTATTTACCCTTATAGACAGGCGCATCAACGTCAGGATTGAATGCTTTTTTCGCCATGATTACTTCACCTCTTCGAATGGGGGAACAACGCCCTTAATTCGGACATAAATTACGTGAACGGCGGTGAGCGCCACAGCGGCGAGTGGCAACAACACGATGTGCCACATGAGCATCTGACCCAAGTTCAACACATTGAAGATTGCTCCACCACCAGTTGCGTTAATACCATCTTTCGCTTGGGTGGAGATCCACTGAGAGTCGTAGTTGGTTTGTGAAACATAACCGGTGAATCCCGCTCCAACCGACGTAAGAAAGAGAACCACGCCAGTGACCCAAGTGAGCTGACGCCCACCTCGCCACGCAGCCATGAAGTACTTGCCCCAGAGGTGAATGACCATGGCGAAGAAGAATATTTCAACGCTCCAAAGGTGCAGGGAGTTTACGAAATGCCCAGTTCCCGAAAGGTGCCACCAGAGTGGGCCCTTCATCGCCAAGACGCAGCCGGTAAGGATCACGATGGCCAAGGCCGCCAAGGTGGTCACGCCAAAGACATAGATCCATGAAGCTACGTAAGCGGGCTGGGTGTCGGGCAAGAGCTTGTCCGGCGGTAGTTTTTCAACGACGGTCTTACGCAGACGAGTCGTCCACTGACGATCAATTTCGGTGCTCATTTCCCCTCCTTGCGGTTGCGCCTACCGGGGAAGGGCAAGAAAAGTGCACTGATGAAGGTGACAATCATCAGTCCGATAACAATCGCGTTGGAGACGCTGAGTTGGATAAAGCCCCAGTGAATATATTTTCCAACGTGGTCTAGGTTAAAAACTGCGCCGAGTAATCCGGTGAGTCCCATAGTGACCTCGCTTTAAAGTCAGGGCAAAGTTGCCCTTAACTCCAATGTACAACTATTAGTTGCTAGCGGGGTTAGAAATCTTCTCGCGACGTGTTCCGGGTTCGCGATCGCGCGCAGTTTGACGCAAGTTGAATTGAGTAACACCAATTGTCAGTGACGTTGCGCCAGCAACGTGTAATCCAACCAATAAAACAGGTACGTGTGTGAGAAATTGAATTACTCCTATCGCCGCCTGAATAATTGCAATAATCATCAATCGACGAACACCGAACTTGACTGGTTCAGGAACGGGTGTCTTCCAAATTGCTACGAGAAGCCCAACGACAACTCCGATGAAGAGTGTCGCGGCAACCGAGTGCACCCAAGCAGCTGAAGAAAATGCAATGGGGAGACGCTTGGCCACTAATTGCCCAGTGGCGGAACCAGCGTGGGGGCCACTGCCAGTTACGAGAGTGCCGGTGTAGAGGAGAATGGCCAATAGAAACCACGTTGATCGGGCAATCTTTTTAAAAAACGGATCACGCACGTCAGCTCGGAGGCCTTTACCGTAGATGTACTTAGACCGGTGGTAGAGGGTGGCTCCAACAACCACCATGAACAGCGACAACATCATGTGGAGCGACACCAACCATGGATTGAGTTTGGTGTACACCACAATTGCGCCGAGAATTGCGTCGAGAAAGACCCCACCAATAAGAGCACCCGAGAGAGCCACTAAGTCCTTGCGCTTCGGCGAGCGCAGAAGCGCCGCCACGAAGGTTATGACCGTAACAATGATGAGTGAACCAGTAACCATCCGGTTGGCGTATTCCACCAAGGGGTGGAGGCTCCAAGAACCGGAGATTCGGTGCTGGAAGCAGGTGGGCCAGTCGGGGCAACCCAGACCGGAGCCGGTGAGGCGCACGGCGGCGCCGGTGAGAATGATGACAATCATGGCCGTGAAGTCCGCCAGGGCAAACCATCTAAATACTGGGGCGGACAGGGTGCGTCGGGTTTTTGCCATGGACACAGCCTAGGGAATATTTTGGGCTCGTAGAATAGAACCTATGACTCAAGCCCCCCAAAGAACCTTCACGACGAAGGACGTATTCAAGGGCTACATCGCACTTATGAAGTTGCGAGTTGTTGAATTGCTCTTAGTGACAACAATTCCACCGATGGTGGTGGCCTACAAAGGAATTCCGAGCCTGAGCTCGATGCTGGCCACCCTAATTGGCGGAACGCTAGCGGCCGGCGGTGCCAACGCCATGAATATGGTTTACGACCGTGACATTGACGCGGTGATGAAGCGCACGCAACGACGTCCCTTGGTTACTGGAGTTATCTCTGCGCGTGACGCAACAATCTTTGCGGTGCTCCTCGAATTTCTGGCGTACGTAGTGCTGCAGCACTGGGACAACCAGTTAGCGGGACTGCTGGCACTGTCAGGCACCTTTTTCTACGTAATCGTCTACACCATTTGGCTTAAGCGCCGATCCAAGCAAAACATTGTCATTGGTGGAGCAGCGGGAGCTGTCCCGGTCTTGGTCGGTTGGGCCGCAATCACCAACAACATAACTTGGGCTCCGGTGCTCTTGTTTTTGGTGATTTTTATCTGGACCCCGCCACACTTTTGGGCGCTGGCCGTGCGCTATCGAGATGACTACGCTGCGGCCAATGTTCCGATGTTGCCAGTCGTGACTTCGCTTCGTCGCACAACTCTTGAGATCATGGTGTATTCGGTGATTATGTGGGCGCTCACAATTTTGATTGGACCGTCAGCTGGCTTGGGTTGGATTTACGCAATTTCAGCGACGGTGTTGGGCTTTATGTTCACCTTCTATGCATATCGCCTCTATGTCGATGCGCACCATGACAAGGCTGATGTCAAAGAAGCCATGAAGCTCTTCCACTTCTCAATTACCTATCTCACCGCGCTCTTTGTCGCGATGGCGGTCGATGTCCTTGTCCGATACCACTAATTCTCGCCGAGGGCCGTCGCCCATGATGCTGGTGTCTTTGGGTATCGGCGCATTGGTCGCCATCAGTTTAATAGTGACCGTTACGGCATTGACCGGCAAGCCGGTAACGCTCGGCAAGTACCAGCCACCCACCTCGGCCCTCGTGGGAACGAAGGTCTCCTCATTCTCACTATCAGGTGTTAACGGTGGAACGGTTAATGCTCCGTGGCACGCCGGGCACGCCGGGGCGATCATGTTCTTCGCGTCGTGGTGTACTCCGTGCCAAAAAGAACTCCCCAAAGTGACGGCTTACCTGAAGCACCATTCCTACGGATCGGTGCAACTTGTGGGTGTGGATGCGGAAGGTGCGCAGAGCGGATTACCAAATGCGAAAGCATTTGTTTCCAGTAGCCACGTTCTATTCCCAGTCGGATTTGATCCCAACGACTCGGTAGTGACCGGAATCTTTAAATTTGGTCAAATTCCAGAAACGGTTTTCGTTTCAAAGAATGGCGTCGTGAAGGATGTTGTCTTTGGGGCAATTAGTCCCCGGACTTTAAACTCGGAACTAAAGAAACTGCAGCACGCTTAGTCAAAACGGAAAGTGCGTGCTGCCAATAAAGGTGCCAGCACCGCCCACGCGATAACGCTCATCCAATCACGCCACGTGGGTAACAAGCCAAGTTGCAAGATGCGATGTAGACCTTCAGCCATGGCCCCAGATGGGGCAAGAATCGCCAAGTGCCGAATAAATCCTGGCATTGTGCGAAGCGGAACCACAATTCCCGAACCGAGCAGCAGAACTAGGTAGAGGCTGTTCGCCGCAGCGAGGTTGACCTCGGCTCGAAGCCGACCAGCGAGGAAGAGCCCGATTCCGGCGCAGCCGGCGGAGCCACCCACGAGCAACAACACGGTGAGCAGGGCACCGCCCAACCCGCCGTGGGGCTTCCAGCCAAGAACCAACGCCAAGGCGCCGAGGAGACTGACTTGAATGGCTTGGGTAACAAGGACACTGGCAATCTTCGAACCCAACAGTCGACGCTGCCCCAGGGGAGTCACTCGCAATCTTCGTAAAACGCCATAGGAGCGTTCAAAACCGGTCGCGATAGAAAGGGCAACCAGAGATGTTGAAATTACGCACAGGGCGATAATTCCTGGAGCCATAAAGTCGATTCGCGGCCCGCCGGTACTGGTGGTGAAGCTTGTTTTACTCAGAAAAACCAGAAGCAAGGCTGGAATTATCAAAGTCAGAAGAACGGTTTCTCCTCGTCTAAGAGTCATGCGAACTTCGGCGAGAGTTTGTGCGATCAGCGCCTTCATTGTCCCGAACGCTCCAAATCAATAATCTCCAAGTAGCGCTGTTCAAGCGATGCCCTAGTCCTCATGGAGACCAACGAATTCCCCTTTGTCTCTAGATAGCCGAGTAACGCAGATTGCAGGGCTGGGGTAGGGGCGGCGAGGATGCGAATTACTCGTGGGCCATCACTTCGTACCGAACACTGCAGCGCCGCAGCAACTTCCGCTTCGTCCAATGGCGAACTCGTTTCGACAACTATCTCTGGTTCTCCACTGAGTTCTTCTAGGGTGCCTGCAGCCACTACCGAGCCTTGATGGACAATGACGATTCGACTCGCAACTTTTTCAGCAACATCCAATTCGTGTGTGGTTAAGAGAATTGCGACACCACGAGATCGCTCAACCTCAAGCAAGTTGGTAATAGCAGCTCGCCCCTCGGGGTCTACGGCGGTGGTGGGCTCGTCTAAGACGAGAGCCTTGGGGCGACCGATCAGGGCCAGGGCTAAGAGGGTGCGCTGTTGCTCGCCACCACTCAGGCGTCGCCACGGAGTGTTCTGGGCGTTGGCTAAGGCGAGGAGATCGATCAGTTCATCAACCGATCGAGGGAATTCGTAATAGGTGGCGGTGAGCGCTAGAACCTGTCGCGGCGTCATAGGGAACCAGACCCCACCGCGCTGTAAGAGCGCACCCGTGCGCAAGGTCATTTCGTGGTGGTCTCGAATTGGGTCGAGTCCGTGAATGCGAACCGAACCAGTGGTTGGCGTGCGAAAGCCCAGAAGGGTATCGACGAGGGTGGTCTTCCCGGCGCCATTGGGTCCGAGTAATGCGAGAACCTCTCCATATTGAAGTGAGAAGGAAACGTCACGGACCGCCTCGACGGACCCGAAGCTGACTGAAACATTTGAGATGTCGACCGCGTTACTCACCGTTATCCAAGTTAGGCCGTTCTCGGCTGCCACAGCGCACTCGGTAGGCTTGAACCATGATTGATATCGCTCAATTGCGCCAAGACCCTGAATTTGTGAAAGATCAACTGGCTCGTCGCGGTGTCTCCTCTTCGACAATGGACGAAATTATCGCCCTAGACCTAGAACACCGCGGTCGGCTCCAAGAGGCCGAAGCCCTTCGAGCGCAGGTTAAGGAGGTCTCCCGGCAGGTTGGCGAGGCCAATAAGGCGGGGAAAAAGGATGAGGCTGAGGCCCTACGGCTCCGATCTCGGGAACTAGGCGAGGCCGAGAGTGCGGCGAGTGAAGTTGCCGCACGGTTGAGCGAATCTCTTCGATCCAAACTACTGATGGTGCCCAACCTGCCCGACGCTCGAGTCCCAGTGGGCAAAGATGAGACGGAGAACGTAGAAATCTCCCAGTGGTGGGTCGGAAAAGAGAGTGGTGAGCCCTTTCCAACCTTCGCTGAACATCAAAAAATGCCGCACTGGGAAGTGGGTCAAGAACTCGGAATTCTGGACCTTGAATCAGGCGCCAAACTCGCGGGTTCAATGTTTGCGTTGTATCGTGGCGCGGGGGCACGGCTGATTCGCTCCCTCGGGTTTTACGCGCTCAATGCTCACCTCGATGCCTACGAGGAGATTCGTCCACCGCACTTCGCCCTAACCGAAACAATGATGTCGACCGGACACCTACCTAAGTCCGAAGATGACATGTACGCCATGGAGCGCGATGGCCTCTGGGCAATTCCCACCGCCGAGGTGCCATTGACCTCGATGCACCGTGGTGAAATTTTGCCGCGTGAAAACTTTCCTATTCGCATGACCGCGCAAACGTCTTGTTTCCGTCGTGAATCAGGATCAGCCGGCCGCGATACTCGAGGCGTACTCCGACTACACGAGTTCGACAAAGTAGAGCTGTTTGCCTACTGCTTACCCGAACAGGCCGAGGAGGCCCACGCCGATATTCTCCGTCGCGCCGAATCATTGTTACAGGGCTTAGGTCTGACTTACCGCCTGTTGGAACTGTGCACGGGTGATCTTGGTTCAGCTTCGGCTCGGACCATTGACCTAGAGGTCTTTAGCCCCGGCGTTGATCGGTGGTTGGAAGTTTCGTCGGTTTCTTGGTTCCGTGACTACCAGGCTCGTCGAGCCAATGTTCGCTATCGCACCGAAGAGGGCACGACTGCGTTTGTGCACACGGTGAATGGTTCAGCTTTAGCGTGGGCTCGAATTTGGGCCGCTCTCGTTGAAACCTGTCGCCAGCCCGATGGTTCGGTGCAGTTACCGGAGATTTTGGCGCCCTTTATGGGCAGCCAATTAACTATTCGCCCCTAACGCGAGACTTCGTAGCGGTACCCCACTCCACGAACTGTGGAGATGTGTAACGGAGCCTTAGGGTCAACTTCGATCAAGTTGCGAAGTCGCTTGATGTGAACATCGAGTGTTTTGGTGTCACCGACGTAGTCGGTGCCCCAAATCCGATCAATCAGCGTTTCTCTGGTTAGGACCCGACCCGGATTTTCTAAGAGCTCTTGGAGGAGGGCGAACTCTTTGCGCCGCAACTGGATTTCTTCACCATTTACGAAGCAGCGTCGAGCTTCGATGTCGAGTTTGATCGGTCCAATCTCAATTGTCTCCTCGCTTTCAAGTACTTGTGCGCCTCGCTCTCGCCGACGCAGTACCGCTCGGATTCGAGCAACCAATTCACGAAGGCGATAGGGCTTTTGGACGTAATCGTCCGCTCCAATTTCGAGCATCAAGACCATGTCGACCTCTTCACCCTTGGCGCTCACGACAATGATGGGAACGTCCGAACTGGAGCGAATGACTCGACATACGTCCAGCCCTGACATTTTTGGCAGCATCAAGTCGAGGAGCACGAGGTCAAAGGTGCCCGACTCAAACTTAGAAACAGCCTCTTGACCATCACGGGCCACGGTCAATTCGAAGCCTTCTCGACCAAGCCCGATTTCGAGGGCATCAATAAAGGACTCTTCGTCTTCAACTAAGAGCAGGCGCACAATTTTTGAGGCACTCTCGGCCGCCTTCTTCGTGCGGTCTTTGACCTTCTCTTTGTCTTTCGCCATTATTGGTTCATTGGCAATTCAAGGGTAAAGGTCGAACCTTCACCTTCGCGGGAATCCACCAACACGCTTCCTCCATGATTTTCGGCCACGTGGCGAACAATACTCAGGCCGAGTCCTGTTCCGCCAGTCTCGCGGGCCCGACCCGGGTCTACGCGGTAGAAACGCTCAAAAATTCTCTC
>CAIJYV010000018.1 GCA_903825035.1 uncultured Actinomycetes bacterium
CAGCGATTTGGGGCATCGTCGTCAGGCGGTTCAGAAACGATCAGGTATCCCCCAACTTTCAGGAACCTTACGGCGCATTCTGCTGTAACCGCGGGAGGACCGAAGCTCCTCGCTGTTACCAATTCAAAGGTTTCTTGGTAGTCGAGTTCCCGTGAGAGCTCTTCGGCACGCGCTTGAAGGGCGATAGCCTGTCCGGGCGCATCTGGGAATTCAAGTACCTCCTGGAGGAAGAATACCCGCTTTTCCATGGCATCCATTAGAACCGCAGGAATAGCCCACTCCTGCAAAAGAACTAGTCCAGGCAGTCCACCACCACTTCCAAGGTCTAAGAAGTTCTCTGGGGGAGTAGGTGAGACTGAATTCCAGGCCGCAATAAACCCCTTGGCGTGTTCGATCTGGTTCTCAAGTGGTTGTGGCGACAAGAAGCCCCGTTCCCTTGAAATTTCAAGGGAACGGGGCAACCAGTCGTTCATCACGGCAGTTTATGCTGGGGCAATTACCACGAAACGGCGTGGCTCTTCACCCTCAGAACGAGTAGTAATACTCGAATTTTCGGTAAGTGCGTCGTGAACTGCCTTACGGTCAGCTGAACTCATGGGCTCAAGCGCACGCTCTTCGCCCGATTCAACAACTTCTTCGGCAACCTGTTGGGCAAAGCGACCAAGAGCTGCGACACGGCGCTCACGGTACTGTGCAACATCCACCAGAATTCGGTCGGTACGTCCCGTAACCTTCGACTGAACCAGTGTACGGGTTACCTCTTGGAGGGCCTGCAAGGTGGTGCCTCGGGGACCAACCAGGACCCCGAGTTCAGTGGGAGGCTCGTGATTGATTGAAATTTCAACGGTTTCCGCATCAATTTCCTTAACGGAGACCGTTGCGGTGATCTGCATCGACTTCAACAAACCTTCAAGGAACTCTTTTCCGATTGAGCCTTGCTCGGCTAATGGAACAGTGGTTGACACTTTCTCCTCCTGGTTAACGCGCTCTCTTGGAGCACGAGGCTTATCGGAACGTGGGCGTTGGCTTTCATTTTCCTTACGCGCTGAACCCTCAGGCTTTGGCCCGCGATCAGGACGATCAGTCCGGGGGCGACGCTCTCCCGAAGGGCGACTAGTGCGCCCAGAGGTGCGCTTAGGACGAGGTCCGGCTGGGCGAACTCGCGCCTTTACTCGGGCCTCTCCCTTAGCTTTACCGAAAATGCTGGTTTTGGGCTCTTCTAGAACCTCAATTTCAGCATCATTACGGCCAACACCCAGGTGGGTGAGGGCACGCTCGGTGGCTTCTTCTACTGATTTACCAGTGGTTTCTACCCAATCCATTAACGGTCCTTCCTTTTACGCTTGTTCTTAGCCCGTGGCTGAGCCGCGGGCTTCGATGTTGAGGTTTTGCTGTCATTGGCGGCTGGGAGCTCTCGCTCTACTGGCTTGCCAGTAGTTACCACACCGGTGCGGAACATGACATCTTGAGTAATAATACGAATAACTGATGAAACAACCATGTAAAGTACGACAGCCGCAGGAATTACCATGTAAAAATATGCAAAAAGAATAGGCATGAAGCGTTGGGTCATCTTTTGTTGGCCTGACATTTCTTGACCAGCCTTCATGCTGCGTCGGTTCAGCTGAGCCATCTGGAAGTACTGAAGCCCAACAGCGAAGAGGACGATCCCATAGAAGGGGATTGCGGCGGCCGTCGAAGCGTGGTGGCTAAAGAGCTTTAGGCTCATATCCATGCCAAAAACATCGATTTTTCCGTGGCTAAGGACCAGGTTATGGAACATCTTCGAGTTGGTAGGGATGTAATTCGGATGGGCGATTAATACCCCGTTTTGCAGGACCTGGTTTGAAAGTCCCTTGATTACTGAGTACAAAATAAAAAGGAAGGGCGCCTGGAGTAAAAGTGGCAAGCAACCACCGATTGGGTTGGCTCCCTCCTCGCGATAGAGCTTCATCATCTCTTCGTTTAAGAGGGCGCGATTCTCAGGACCCTTGTATTTTGCCTGCAATTTCTTGATTTCTGGCTGTAGCCGAGCCATAGCCTGCATGGACTTGGTGCTCTTAACCGTAAAGGGCGTCAAAGCTCCCATAATCACAATGGTCAGCAGGGTGATAGCCAGGCCGTAATTGGGCACAATTCCATAGAAAAAGGCCATAATCCAACCAAATAGGTGGAAAATTGGTTGGAAAACCGTGCCAAGTGCGTGGGTAATGGTATGCATCAGTTAACTTTCTCTTCTTTTGTAGGTACAAGATCGACTCCATGGGAACCACCTGGTCGGCAGCGGACAATTCGACGAGCTGCTAAGCCGGAACCTTTCACCGCTCCGTGAAGCTCAATGGCCTCAAGGGCGTAGTTTGAGCAAGATGGTACAAAACGGCATGGGGAGATTTTCCCAGCGTTTAGGTGCTGGTATAGGCGAATTCCTTTGACCAAGAATCGTGAAAAAAGGCTATTTTTCAATGGTTTTGCACCGCTCGAGAGCGATTTGGAGGTGGTTGCGAAGGTCGTCATAGGTGAGTTTCGGAGTCTCGATGCCCACCCTGATCAGGTAATTCCCTGATTTTAGCGTAGGGGACATCTCGTCACAGAGTGCCCGAAGTCGGCGGCGGATGAGGTTTCGCTCTACCGCATTGCCTACTTTTCGACTGATTGCGAAGGCCACGTTCACTCCGCTGGTGGGACTGCCATCTTGGACAAAACTGATCCGAAGAGGGCCACTAGAACCACGAGCTGAGGGCCGGGCGAAGAGCGCAAACTGTCGACGGGTGTGAACCCGTCCGGGCATGCTCTTATACCGTCAGGCTGTGGCGTCCCTTGTCGCGACGAGCCTTAAGAACTGCTCGACCGGCACGGGTGCGCATACGGGCACGAAAACCGTGAGTTTTAGCCCTTTTACGCTGATTTGGTTGATACGTACGCTTCATGAAATCCTCTTCTAAATTCAAGTCCGCTCGACGATGCCTCCTGGAGTGCAACCGCCCGCTGAGTTGCACAATGTTAGTGCATGGCGACTGGTCGCGCAAAGTTCACCCCTCTGGTTGGGTGTTATGGTTATCTCCCCCGAAGGGGAGTTGTCCGAATGGCGCGCCTTTACCCCCTGTGGATAAAGTCGAAGTCATTCTGTGGAGGAACCGATGTTAAGTAGTGAAGAGTTTTGGAGTGGGCTACGAGAGTCCATACGGCACAACGCCACCGAGTCAATGTGGTTGGCGGGTCTTAATGCACTGCGTCTTGTTGATTTCCACGACAACCTTTTAGTTATTGGTGTCCCGAACGAAATTCAGAAGAGTCGGATCCAACAGCGTTACCTCGGCTTTATTGCTGAACAAGCCTCAGCTCTTGTTGGTCAACAGGTCGAAGTGTCGCTTACCGTAAATGAAGCGTTGATGGCTGAACCCTACATGGAAGAGTTCCACACACCTCGTGAGACCGTAGTGCAAGAGGTGCCTGTGGCACGATCTGAACGCTCAGTCAAGCTAGACCCTCGTATGACCTTCGCAACCTTTATCGAGGGCCCCTCTAACGCCTTCGCCGCCACCGCAGCGTTAGCGGTCGCGGAGATCCCTGGTCGCTCGTACAACCCACTCATCATCCACGGAAACTCGGGTTTGGGTAAGACCCACCTACTCCACGCAATCGGTAACTACATTCAGGAAAACTATCCTGAGCGTCGGGTTCGTTACGTCACCACTGAGACATATTTGAACGACTTTTTGGACGCGATTCGTTCAAAGACCCAGCTCGCAATGCACACCCGGTACCGTGAAATTGACGTCTTTTTGATTGATGACTTTCAGTTCATGGAGACTCGTGGACCAGCTTTTGCTGAAGAGGTTTTTCACACCTATAACGCGCTTCGAGACGCTGGTAAGCAAGTGGTCTTAACTTCCGATCGTTCGCCGCGTGATCTTGGATGGTTAGACGAGCGATTCCGTACTCGTTTGCTCCAGGGTCTTATTACCGAAGTTGATCAACCTGATCTTGAAACTCGTATCAACATCTTGCGTTCTAAATCTGAGGCCGAGGGTGTTCGGTTGCCTGACGATGTTGTTGAGTGGATTGCTCGGCGCGTACGTGACAACATTCGTGAACTTGAGGGATCTATCACTATGCTGCGCGCATTTTCTAATTTGCGCCAGGAGCCAATCTCACTCGAGCTCGCTAAGAAACATCTCACCAACTTAGGTTCGGAACAGATTGTGTTGAAGCCCGAAACAATCCTTAAGGTTGTTGCGGATTTCTATGGTTTGAGTGTTGATGAGGTTCGTGGATCTAAACGCCTTCGTCCATTAGTTCACGCTCGCCACGTTGCGATGTACCTATTCCGTGATTTGTTAAATAACTATTCGTACCCAATGATTGCTCGAATATTTGATGGACGAAACCACACCACTGTTATCTCAGCGGTTGAGAAGGTAAAAGAACAGCTCCCTATTGACCCGGTTTTATTGGATGAAGTAAACAAACTAAAGAGAAAGTTGCAGGGCGACACGCGCGACTAGTTGTGTACAAGGTGCGGACACTCTTGTTTACAAGTGGTGTTCTTCCTAGGAGTAATCCACATAACGTCAAAGTTGATAGAACAAGGTTTAAAGAGTTTTAGACACCTCTGTGTGTTTTGAAGGTTTGGGTTGAATCCGCTTTATCAGGAGTTTTACGAAGTAATCAACAATCCACAGACCTACTACTACTTATCTCTTTATATAAATCAAATCAACAAGTTGTAACTGCAGTCCGTTAGAAAGGCGAAGTATGAAATTTAAATCTGAAAGAGACATTCTGGCTGAGGCACTAAGTGCTGCTGGTCGCGCTGTCTCGAATCGTGTCCTTGGGGCCCCGTCGGGCATCCTCCTAAACCTCCAAGGAAACCAACTCACCGTTACAGGAACTGACACCGACCTCACCGTGCGAACAACTTTTATGGTTGTTGGTTCAGAGGATGGTTCGGTAGTTGTACCAGCTCGGCTTATTGGTGACGTTGTTCGCTCCTTAGAATCAGGTGCGGTTTCGGTTCACACCGAAGGAGAGAACGTTGAGGTTGAACTCAACAACGCACGGTTTAATCTGCGCACCTTTCCTGTAGCTGATTACCCAAAAATTTCTCCAATTACCGGTTCAATCGTGGAAATTCCAGCTGGTGACCTAGCGCACGGATTGGCTCAAACTATTCGAGCGGCAGCAACCGATGACGCCCGCCCACTGCTCACGGGTGTTTTATTGACCTCAGAAGGGGAGAACCTACGACTGATCGCCACCGACTCTTATCGTCTAGCGGTACGTGACGTCCTGGGGGTTCCTCCGTTCAATTCCTCAAAAGATCTCTTGGTTCCCGCACGCGCGTTAAGTGAGTTACAACGGGCCGCAGCGAGCTTGGGTGATGAAGCGACCATAGGTATTACCGTGACCGATTCAGAGATTTCGTTCGTTGTGGGAGAGACCTCCATTGCGTCTCGACTTATTGATGGAAACTACCCTTCGGTGTTGCAGTTGATTCCAGCGAGCTTTTCTAACCAACTACGGATTGCGAAAGACACCCTTTTAAATTCACTCCGCCGGGCAAAACTTATGGCTAAGGACCACAATGCCTCGGTTCGTCTAACCTTAAAAGAATTGACTCTTGAGATTCGTACCCAAAGTCAAGACTCCGGTGATGTGGAGGACAAAATCCAAGCTGATTATTCAGGCGAAGAAATCACTATCGCCTTCAATCCACAATTCTTAATAGAAGGAATCGAATCAATTGATGGGGATGAGATTATTTTGGAACTATCTGACTCTGTTCGACCAGCGTTGATTCACGGAGTTGAAGATCAGAAGTTCAAATATCTGTTGATGCCCGTTCGTATTTAAAAGAGGCACTCGTGGGGCTACACGAACTCACCGTTCGTAATTTCAGAGTCTTTGAAGAGTTTTCTTTCAATCCAGACCCTGATGCCGTTACGGTTTTTGTGTCCCCTAATGGAACCGGGAAGACTTCAGTCTTAGAGGCGGTTTACTGTCTAGGGACCTTGGGTTCTTTCCGCACGAGTAGTTCGAGCAACTTAATTCGTAACGGTCTTTTTTTAGCCGAGGTTCACGGCGTAGTGTTCCAACACGAGAGAAGACTTCAAATCGATCTCACCTTGAACAAACACGAGCACCGCACTACAAAACAGATGTTGGTAAACGGAAAGAGACCGAACTCTCGTGCGTTATTAGCTGAGCTCATGCCAATCACAATCTTTACTCCTGAGGGCGTAGAAATTATCCGCGAGAGCGGATCTCACCGACGTCAATTCCTGGACCTACTCATCGGAGATGTTTCACCCGCACAAGAAGAAAAAATTGCCACTTTCATACGAGTGCTTAAACAACGGAACGCATTCTTAAAAGCACTCGAGAAACAAATGCCATCTCCAGCAACCGAAGCGGAATTGAACGTTTGGACTTACCAGTTTGTGGAAGCGGCCGAAGAACTCAACACACTCCGCTTAGGAATAGTTGAGCAACTAATTCCTCTGGTCCAAGAGAAATATTCTCAAATATCACAACAAAAAGATGAAATTAATTTGCACTTCCAAAACTCATGGTCAGGCGATCTCGCTAGCGCACTAGTTTCAGAACTCAGACACGAAGTTCTAAGAGGATCGACTGTTATTGGACCCCACCATGACGATTTAGTAATTGAGTTGAATGGTCGTGACTCACGACACCAAGCTTCACAAGGTGAGCAAAGAACCCTTGCTCTCGCCCTACGTCTCGCGGGGCACGAATTAGTCAAGAGCACGCGTGGCGTTGACCCGCTACTACTACTAGACGATGTGTTTAGCGAACTTGACCCCTATCGCAGCGACCAACTCCTAGAACTCCTCCCTAAAGGACAAACTTTGGTTACCACCGCCTCACCCCTTCCATCAGGAATGGATCCAGCAGTGGTTATTGATTTAACTAAGGCGCGGTCATGAGCCGACGCACTGAGCGAATCGTGCCGCTCAGCGAAATGCTGGACGTGTTCGCAAGTCGGCTAAAAAAGGTCGATCTCAGAATTATTGACGATATCCAGGCGCTCTGGCCGACCATTGTTGAGCCCATCGTTGCTCAGCGGTGCCAACCAGAGATGATTAAAGACGGAGTGTTAATTATTCGAGTTCCCTCAGGAGCTTTTGCACAGAGAGTAATTAGTGACACCCCATTAATTCTGAGCGGATTTTCAGTCCTGGGGGAGAAGGCGCCACGATCCCTAAAAACCAGAATCAGCGAGGCGTAGAGGCCCATTTAGGGACCTTTGGGTCCCAAATTCCCCCTGTGGTCGGGTAGAATGACTGCAGAAATTTAACCATTTCTCCTTATTTTCCTTTGAAAGGACCCGGCGTGGCCGAAAAGACCAAACCAAAGGCGTCCGCCTCATATAGCGCTAAAGACATCACTGTTCTCGAAGGGTTAGACCCAGTTCGTGTCCGCCCAGGTATGTACATCGGTTCGACCGGTCCCGCCGGCCTTCACCACCTCATCTGGGAGGTTGTCGACAACGCAGTTGATGAAGCGATGGCTGGTTACTGCAACCGAATCGACGTCACAATTTTGGCGAATGGCAGTTGCCAAGTGTCTGACGACGGCCGTGGAATTCCAACCGACGATCACCCGTCTTACCCCGGTAAATCTGCAGCAGAAATTGTTCTCACTGTTCTACACGCAGGTGGAAAATTTGGTGGAGAGGGATACAAGGTTTCTGGTGGTCTCCACGGTGTCGGTATCTCTGTGGTGAACGCACTTTCAACCGAACTTGTTTTAGATATTGACCAAAACGGTGGTCACTATTCCATGACCTTTAAGGACGGCGGCAAGCCGACTGGTCGACTCAAGAAAACCGGAAACGCTCCACGAAATCGTACTGGCACTACCGTTACCTTCACTCCAGACCCCACAATTTTTGAGGACGTTGAATTCCGAGCTCAGACCATTGTTGAGCGTCTGCAAATCATGGCCTTCTTGAATAAGGGCTTAGAGATTCGATTCGAAGACAAGCGCAAGGGTAAAGAAGCGTCAGAAACCTTTATGTATAAAGGTGGAATTATTGACTACGTTAAGCACCTCAATGGATCAAAAGAGTCACTGTTTAAAAAAGTCGGCTCATTCGAGGCCACCGAAGAAACTCAAGAAGTTGAAATTGCGTTTCAATGGAATACGGGCTACTACGAATCAATCCATTCTTTCGCCAACGGTATTTCGACCATCGAGGGTGGTATGCACGAAGAGGGTTTCCGCAAGGCCCTAACAAACGTCATGAACCGTTACGCACGCAAGCGTAACTTACTGAAAGAAAAAGACGAGAACCTAACCGGTGAAGACATCCGAGAAGGACTAACCGCCATTGTTTCAGTGAAGTTGGCCGAACCACAGTTCGAAGGCCAAACCAAGGGCAAGCTCGGTAACGTTTCGATGCGCTCATTGGTTGAGCGCGCCACGAACGAAAAGATGGCTGATTGGCTCGAAGAGAACCCTCGTGAAGCGAACCAGATTGTGGCCAAAGCGGTTTCGGCCGCTCGCGCCCGTATGGCTGCGCGCCAAGCTCGTGATCTAACCCGCCGCAAGAGCGCCCTGGATGGAGCTGGATTGCCAGGAAAACTGGTCGACTGTTCATCCAATGACCCACGCGAATGTGAACTCTTTATTGTTGAAGGAAACTCAGCTGGTGGCTCAGCCAAGGACGCTCGCAACCCACGCAACCAAGCGATCTTGCCAATTCGAGGCAAGATTTTGAATGTTGAGAAGGCGCGCACCGACAAGATTTTGAAGAACACAGAAATCCAAGCGCTGATCTCAGCTATTGGTGCTGGTGTAGAAAATGACTTTGATGTAACTAAAATTCGTTACAGCAAGATCATCTTGCTCGCCGACGCTGACGTTGACGGATCTCACATTCGAACACTCCTTCTGACTTTCTTCTTCCGTCAAATGACCGAAATGGTGAAGGCGGGAAACGTCTACGTGGCTCAACCACCGCTCTACTCAACCTTGGTTGGAAAAGAAAAGACTTACTTACGTGACGACGCCGCTAAGGCGCAGTTCCTCAAAGATCACCCCAACCACAAGAACGACTTCCAACGCCTGAAGGGACTTGGTGAAATGGACTTCGATGAACTCCGTGACACCACCATGGACCCAACCAAGCGAGCACTGCTCCAGATCACCGTCGAGCAAGCCGCTCTCGCTGACGAGGTGTGTTCAATCCTCATGGGAGACGATGTTCCGCAACGACGCCACTTCATCCAGACCAACGCAAAGGACGTTCGCTTCCTAGACATCTAGGAGGTTATTTACTATGGCCACTCCAAAAAAACCAGCTAAAGCCACTCCAAAGAAGACAACCAAAGCTCCCGCTAAAAAAGCGGTAGCGAAAAAAGCGGCACCGGCCAAAAAGGCCGCGCCTGTGAAGAAGGTTGCTCCCACTAAGGCCGCAACCGTCCCCGCTAAAAAAGAGCTCGCCAAAGTTGCCGCCGGGGGAGCCAAGCCTCCAATTAATCCTCCACTGACCGACGAGGTCGAGGGCTACATTGAGCCAATCGAAATCAACTTGGAGATGGAGCGATCCTTCCTCGAGTACTCGATGTCAGTTATCGTGTCTCGCGCCTTACCTGACGTCCGCGATGGTCTAAAGCCCGTTCACCGTCGAATCCTGTACTCGATGTTCGACCAAGGACTTCGTCCTGACCGGCCTCACACCAAGTGCGCCAAGGTTGTTGGTGAAGTTATGGGTACGTATCACCCACACGGTGACAGTGCTATTTATGACGCCATGGTCCGAATGGTGGTCGATTTCTCGATGCGTCACCCCTTGATCAGCGGTCACGGTAACTTTGGTGGAACGGGCCCCGACGAAGGTGCTGCGGCTATGCGTTACACCGAATGTCGTCTCGCTCCGCTTGCACTCGAGATGCTCGATTCAATTGATGAAGAGACCGTTGATTTCCAACCTAACTACGACAACTCAACTCAAGAGCCAATCGTTCTGCCCTCACGTTTCCCAAACCTTCTCGTCAATGGCTCGCAAGGTATTGCAGTTGGAATGGCCACGAAGATCCCACCCCACAACTTGGGTGAAGTGAGCGATGCCGTTCTCCACCTGTTGGCGAACCCGAAGGCTACCGACGACGAATTGATGAAGTTCGTCAAAGGACCCGACTTCCCAACTGGTGCCCAAATCCTTGGTCGCCAAGGAATTCTGGATGCGTACAAGACAGGCAAGGGCTCCATCAAGCTCCGCGCCGTGGCCGAGATTGAAGAAGGTACCCGCGATACACGAATTGTGGTGACACAGTTCCCGTACGAGGTCTCGGTTGAATCAATCGAGCAAAAGATCTCCGACTTGGTTAACGCCAAGGAAATTGAAGGAATCGCTGCGGTTCAAAACGACTCAGCTGGGCGTCAACCACGTCTGGTTATTCGACTCAAGCGTGATGCCAACGCCAACGTAGTTCTTAACAAGCTCTACAAGAACACCTCACTCCAAACAACCTTCTCAGTCAACTTGTTGGCACTGGTTGATGGAGTGCCACGCACCTTGACGCTTTCCCAGGCACTCGGCCACTACATCACCCACCAGGTTGAAGTCATTACTCGCCGCAGCCAGTTCCGTTTGCGCAAGGCCGAAGCTCGTGCACACATTGTCGAAGGTTTGCTCAGGGCAATCGACATGTTGGACGCAATTATTAAGACCATCCGTGCTGCTGACGACCGCTCAGCCGCTCGCGATGCATTAATGAAGGCACCGTTTAAATTCACCGAGGAGCAGGCCAACCACATCCTCGACATGACCCTGGGTCGATTGACGAAGCTCGGTCGTATTGAACTCGAAGAAGAGATGAAGAAGCTCCGTGAGACTATTGCTGAACTCACCGCAATTCTGAAGTCCGACGCCAGGCTCCGCGCAGTCATTTCAGATGAACTAACCGTCATCCGAAATAAGTTTGCAAACGAGCGTCTGACTCAAATCATCAATGACCCGGGTGAATTGGGTGTTGAAGATTTGATCCAAGATGAACAAATTGTGATTACCATCACGAAGTCCGGGTACGTAAAGGCAATGGCGGGCGACACCTTCCGTGTTCAAGCACGTGGTGGTCGCGGAGTCAAGGGTGCGAAGTTGAAAGACGACGACTTTGTCGATCAAATCATTCACACCACGAGCCACGCCTACTTATTGTTGTTCTCGAACCAAGGACGGGTTTTCCGTCTCCGCGGTCACGAGTTCCCAATGAAGGAGCGCACCGCCAAGGGAACCTCAATCGTCAACCTTTTGAGCTTGCACCCCGGTGAGTCAATTCAGGCGGTTGTGAGTACCGAAGACTTCCCGAAGGACAAGTTCTTAGTGTTCGCTACCAAGAATGGAACTATTAAGAAGACCGCTTTCTCTGAGTACGACAAGAGTCGCCGCGAGGGCTGGATCGCTATCAACTTGCGTGACGGGGATGAAGTGGTCCGCGTGGTCGCAACTTCGGGCAAAGACGAGATCATGATTGTCACCTACCGAGGACAAGGCATTCGCTTCAGCGAGAAGGATGTTCGAAACATGGGTCGAGACTCGACCGGCGTTCGTGGCATCAACTTGAAGACCGGTGACCACGCAATTTCTCTCGATGTAGTTCGAAAGGGCGCCGATCTCTTCGTTGTTACCGACGCTGGTTTTGGCAAGCGAGTGGAAGTCGATAAGTTCAGCGTTCAAGGCCGTGGAGGTCAAGGTGTGCGTGCGGTGAAAATTACCGCCAGCCGTGGGTTCGTGGTCGCTGCAATGATGGCTACACCTACTGACGAGGTTTTGATGGCGTCGAGTGACGGAGTCATGATTCGGACCTCAGTGTCTGACATCTCGATCCAAGGTCGAGACGCTAGTGGTGTGCGAGTTATGAGTTTGGACAAAGACTCTCAGGTTGCCACCGCCGCGGTGGTGCCGACCTTCACCGAGGACTAACTCTCGCGTTCAGCCCAGGTTTGTTCGAGTGCTCGGGCGTAACCATCAATACCTTGTGCCCCGACGACGAGGTACTTGCCGTCAAAGACCATGGCTGGTACGCCGGATATGCCATAGCTCTGTGCGGTGGCTTCATCAGACCTGACTTCGTCGACGAATTGGTCAGACTCCCACAAACCATCAACCCCGCTGACACCAACCTCTTCGGCGAGTTCGTTCAGAGTCGTTCGATCGCTGATGAGGCGGCCTTCAGAGAAATAGGCCTGAAAGAGTCGTTGCGCCATCACAGCATCGAGGGCTTGGGTAGCGGCCAGGGCAATCAGTCGGTGAGCGTCAAAGGTATTGGCAACCTTAGCGATGGCAAAAGACCAATGCATCCCGAGCTCAGCGGCTTTAGCTTCTAGATCTCGGTGCATCGACTGAGCGCGCTCAATAGGCATTTGGTATTTGTCGGCCAACATTCGCTCCAGAGAGAGGTCCGGATTGTAGGTGGTAGTCGGATCAAGCTCGAAAGCGTGAGTGCGAATCTGAACTTGGTCGGCGTGGGGAAAGGATTCCAGTGCCTTTGAAAGTTGTGCGCTGCCGAGGTAACAAAAGGGGCAAACTACGTCACTCCAAATATCAATAACTAGTGGTGTCGTCATGGAACTATCGTGCCACGTTCTTGACCCACAGCGCCGAAACAGCAGTTTTCAAGTCGATCGGCCCAAATGACCTATCGTTGTTCGGTGACTACTTACTTTCTAGCGTCCGCATCCAGGTAGGTTCACGTTGATTATTGTCCAAGAACTAGGTATCGAAATCGGCGCCCGCCGTCTTCTGACCCCCGTTTCCTTTACAGTCGGCAACGGCGACAAGGTGGGCTTGGTGGGCAGGAATGGCGCTGGAAAATCGACCCTCCTTTCAGTTTTGCTCGGCGCTCACCCCGAGCACTTGCGCATCAGCGGTTCAGTGAAGCATCAGGGAACCCTCGGGCACCTTCCCCAAGAGCCAGTACCTGGTGGATTGGGCGTGGAGCCAATTGGTCTCTCGCACGTCCTCAGTGCCCGTGGCCTAGACCTTATTGACGCCCAAATGCAGAAGGCTCGCCACGACATGGCCGAAGACCCCAACGAAGAAAATATTTCAAGATTCACCTCACTCGAAGAGCAATTTCGCGAAAAGGGTGGCTACGAGGCTGAATCAGAGGTCGCTCGACTCGCTGCCGGTTTGGGGTTGCAAGAAGAGTTTTTGCTAGAGGACCTGGATTCGCTATCTGGAGGTCAACGCCGTCGTATTGACCTTATGCGTGTTCTCTATCAAGATCCAGAAACAATGGTTTTGGACGAACCAACCAACCACCTCGACAAAGCGGCCAAGCGTTGGTTATTTGACGAACTCGACAAATACCGCGGAACCTTGTTGGTCATTAGCCACGACCTGCCCTTGCTCGATAAATCAATTGACCGGGTTTTGGCCTTGCGTGATGGTCAGTTGCGTGAATACAAGGGAAACTACTCCAAGTTTCTGCAACTCGAAGAAGAGCGCACGGTGCGAGAAGAAAAGGTCGCAGCCGGTCAAGACGCCAAGATCGAACAATTCACCAAGCTGGCCGACTCTATGCGAGGACAAACCGCGGCTCGAGCACGACTCGCCAAAGTTCTAGACCGCAAGGTTGAGAAGCTCGAAGATTCTAAAATTGAAGTGACTAAGCGTGAGAAGAAGGTCACCTTCCGATTGCCGGTGCCCGCCAGAAGTGGCGATGTGCCAATGACCGTTGAACATATCTCGGTCACCTACGACAAGACGCCGATTTTGCGTGACACCAACTTCATTACCCGTCGAGGCGACCGAATCGTCATCGTCGGAAAAAACGGTGCCGGTAAGTCGTCACTCCTGCGCTGTCTCGCCGGCACACAAGCTGCCAATACCGGAGTGGTGAAATTTGGCGCCAACGTCAGTGTTGGGTATTTTGCTCAGGAAAACGAGCAAATCGACTTCACTAAGACGGTGCTCGGAAACCTTGATAATTCGAAGGTGGAGACCGAAATGCAGCGGCGAGCAATGCTCGGGGCGTTCGGATTGAAGGGCGAAGCGGCGAATCAGATGCCTCGCACCCTTTCTGGTGGTGAGCGAGCGAAATTGGCCCTCGCCATGCTCGCTTCTTCAGAGGCCAACCTGTTGCTCTTGGACGAACCGACCAACAACCTCGACCCCGCAAGTGTCGAAGCCCTTGGCGAGATGATGCGCCAGTGGAAGGGAACAATTGTTGCGGTGAGTCACGAACGTGGATTCGTCGAAGCGCTGGAACCAACACATGCCGTACTGCTGCCAGAGGAATACTTTGACATCTGGGATGAGGGCTACATGGACCTTATCGAACAACGCTAAGGGCCAGAGGGCTCCGCACGTAATCGGATTTCACCTAGAGTGAAGTTCAGATTGCGAAAGGTTGTTATGTCTGAACTGCTGCGAATTTCGAAAGAGCACCACGTATTTCACTTCGACGCGAACGCCGAGCCAATCGTGGTGGTCGACCCTGGCACCACCTTGGAGATTCAGACTTGGGACTGTTACACCGGCCAGGTCACGAGCGAAGCCGATACCCACCGAACCATCAACAACGATTTAATTAATTCCGCCACGGGGCCAATCGGGATTCGCGGGGCCGAGCCCGGAGACTCACTCTCAGTTACCTTGATCAACATCCAGCCTGACGAAATTGGCTCAGCGATGTGCCAGCCCGAGTGGGGACAATTGGGTCACCACGTCAAGGACGCCACTCGGATGTTTCAAGTGAGAGATGGAATTGTTCGAATGAACGACCGAGTCTCATTTCCCGCCTCGCCAATGTTCGGGGTTATTGGTGTCTCGCCAGAGTCTGGTTCGATTTCTACGATGCCCGCCGGACGACACGGCGGAAATATGGATAACAACCTTCACGGCATCGGTGCCACCATTCACCTTCCCGTGTTCCAACCTGGCGCACAATTAGGTATTGGAGACATGCACGCCTCCATGGGAGATGGTGAGATCTGCGGCACCGGTGTGGAGATTGGTGGCATCGGGACAATCCGAGTGGACCTAATTAAGGGGAAGCACGGCAACTGGCCGGTTACCGAAACAGCTGACTCGATCATCACGCACGGCACCGCCGAAGACATTAATGAAGCGATGGCCATTGCCTGCGAAGAGGCCTACCGACTGTTGGTCGACGAATGGGACTTCAGCCCGGAAGATGCATTTATCTTTTTGTCCGTCACGGGTGACTTAGGGGTGGCTCAAAACGTGCACCCGTGTCCGGGCACGGTAATAGGAAAGATGAAGTTCCCAAAAATAGACGCGGTTCCAAGACCCTTTCGGATCTAATCGCCCTTACAAAAAAATTAGTGGGGGGCTGCTTGTGCGCCAAGCACGGCTGCAAAAATTTGCCAAGCCAGAACTGATTTGGCAATGAAGCTCAACCAAATGTAGAGGCGTTCTCCCGCCAGGTAGTCCTTAAACCGGCCAACTTGCTTGTACTGAAGCCACTGCACCAGCGCGAAGCAGTTGAACAGAGCAAAGATTGAGAAGTAGATCCCATAGACAAATCCAGGGGCGTGTTGACTTGCACCTGGAGAAAACAAATAAAGACCCAAGGCAATCCACGGGAACGCCCCAGCCACGCAGCCAAGCCAGAAGGGTTGCATTGAGCCACCGGGCTTTCCGTAGCGCTCTTGCATCCAACCAAAACCAATCATTGAGGCATTTACGCCGACTAATCCCAGCAGAGCAGCGATGTCACCAACACCAGTGATCTGGGCGATCGCAAAAATCATGATTGATGAGGAGATGGAGTATTCCAACCAGCGGTAGGGATTGCGGTTCTTGGCGAGATTGTCTAGGTACGACTGTTGCCGAGGGAAAGCCACCGTGAAGTGGGCAAGCGAAGAGAGCAAGAAGAAGATTCCAATGAGCAGCGCGGTCGATACCGACCCGTAGGAAACCATTTGGAATTTTCCAGATCCGGGCTGGCCGGCCATGTATCGAGCAAAAACTGGAAGAGCAAAATTGTTCGCCAGGGCAAAAATCGCAATGGCGGAACCCAGATGCAACACACCGGCGATGGTGTTTAACTTTCGGAGTTGCTTAATTTGTTCGGTAAGCATCGAGCCCTACTTTCATCTGCGACACTAAATCGCTAGTGAATTCAATCTAACCGAGACAAACCGTAAGCATTGGGCAATTCCTAGTTGGGTGTTTACCAACCAGCGAGTTGTTCGAAGAGGCTCACCATCTGTTGTAGCGAGAATTGCATCGAGGCTCGGCCAACTTGGTATTCATATCGCTGCAGATTTGTGCTCTCACTGAGAAAGATGCCCGGCAGAGTCATAATCTTCTGCTCGGAGGCAATTTTGCGCACACGAGCTTCCATTTCTTCTTTGGTGGCGGAAAACCGCAGGTGCATCATCGGGCTGCGAACCTCATCGGGCAACACCTCTATTCCTTCGATGGTGCGGAGTTTCTTTGAGAGCGCGACCGCCCGACGGTAGTAAGGCCCCATATCTTTGGGGCGAGTTTTCACAACCTGCAATGCCGATGCGGCATAGGGCCAGAGCATGTAGGCACGTCCACCATGGCGAGTGCGCCACAGAGAAACCTCGTCAATAATGTCGGACTTTCCCGCTACACAACTTCCCGTTATGCCGCCAAGACCCTTGTAGAACGAAACGTACACGGTATCGAAGAGAGCGCAGATGTCCTTGATGGATTTCTTCGCGGTGGTGGCATAATAGGGAGCCGCTTCCCAGAGTCGCGCACCATCAAGATGCAGTGCCACCCCCTTTTTCCTTGCCCACTTTGCTTGCGCCACGAGCTCATTCCAAGTCGGCAAATACCCGCCCATGTCACGCTGAGGGAGCTCCAAGAGTAGAGCCCCCACTGGCTCTTTGATTTCGTTTAGCGAGTCCAGCGTTATGGGTCCTTGAGGTCCACCCGAATTGGCTATCACTTCTTGCAAACCATGCAGACGAGCAAAAGCATGTTCCTCGTGAGTTCTAAGGTGCGTCATCTGGTGAAAGGCAACCCGTGGGTTTCGGGCGTGATCGCATAGGACGCGCAATGTTGCCTGCTGCGTCATTATTCCTGTCGGCATAAACAGCGCCTTTTCTTTACCTAGCAGCGAGGCGACGAATTCCTCGAGTTCGGTAACAACGCCACCAACACCGTATACATCCATTTTCGTATCGGTCGCGATTTGAGCCAAGAGTGAATCTGCGGTGCGAGGCCCATCACCAGCCAGAAACCGAGTGCATTGTGTAACAAGAGTGCTTAACGGGGGGAGGGACTTAGCCATGGGGTGAGTTTACGACGCCAACCTCGAATTCGAATGGTGGGCACCTAGTATTTTGCTGTGAAGCCAAACTTTAAGACGCCACTTTTTCTTGCAACATGTTTTCTCTCAGTCCTGATCATTGCTTCAGCCGCTGTGATTACGAGCAATTCACCATCTCACACAAGCTGCACCATTAATAATGGGCTGAGTATTTGTAGCGACGGAACAAAGACATCGGCGCCGGGCAGTACTCAGGTACGCGCGCTTTCAACTTCGGTGGCGAAATTAAGCGCCTCCCTCAGTGCGGTACAAACTGAAAACCAAACCATCGCTCGCAGGATTGTTGCGCTCACGCAACAGGTCGAGAGGGCCGCATCCGCTTCGACTTTGGTTAACGATTTTCGCTTAGCACTGGCGGGATCTGCAACAGCCCATCAGGTAAGCACTCTGCGAGCAGCTATTGCCGCGTTAGCGACACCAAGTCAGATTCACAGCGATCTATTAAGTGTGATAGCGCACACAGCAACTGCAGATCAAGTAACGGCCATTCAAACCGCTTTGGCGACGACGGTCACCTCGTCGCAGGTTCAGTCGGATCTGGAAGCTGCACTGAGCGGTCTGGCGACCTCGGCACAAATTTCCACTTTGGAAACCGCTCTCAGCAATGCGGTTACTCCAAGCGATTTGACGAATGCCCTTAACTCAGCTCTCGCGGGAACCGCATCCGCTGCACAGGTTTCAACGGTTCAGACCACCTTGGGCACACTTGCTACAGCGGCTAATTTGGCCACTTTGCAGACGACCGCCACCGCCCTTCAAGCTTCAGTCAGCAACATTTCGTCGCAGCTCACGACATTGCAAGCTGCGGTGACCACCGCAATCACTACGCTCGGAACTACCTTGAGGGGCACTAATAGCGCAGTCACCTTGACAGCCATCTATAGCGAACTGCTTTCAGTGAGCACGTCCATAGCTAGTTTGGCTCAAGCAAATCAGGTAACGACTGCGCAAACCACCCTCAACAGCATTCTGGCCACGGTGCAAGCAATCCAGACGGCAGTCTCTCCCTAATAAGAGAGCGCTGGCAGTGGGCGAGGCGGGACTTGAACCCGCACATCCTTTCGAATACCAGCACCTGAAGCTGGCGTGTCTGCCATTTCACCACTCGCCCATCGACTTAAAGAATATCTCAAAGCTAGTTGTGAAATATCAGGAGAGTAGAACAGAAATAATTAAGGCCTTCTTAAACAGTAGGTCTCCAAGTATCAATTGAGGCGGCCAGAGCGTCACTTAGCGTTTTGTTGGTAGGTTATAGTATGTATACGTATCATTTGATAAAGCAAACAAAAGTCACTCTTGTAACAACTTGTTTGTTGGGCTTAGCAATGCTGCCTCTTCCAATGTTTGTAACCGGCGAGAAGTTTCATTCGGTAATTGGAAAATTTTCAAGTTTTAACGCAGCAGATTCCGCTGCGAACCTTGGTGTGACGGAGCAAGTGAATGGCGTTACGAGTCCAATTTCTGGCGGAGGAACCGAAACCTCATTTTCTCTTCCAAATGTCGGTGTACTGAGTACACCAACGCCACCGATTGGATTCAATCCCCTTACAGCTTCCGACGGCGAACTTCGGGCATATGACTTTCCGGCGCGCCCAAGTAACCTCATCGACCTTCTGAATTGGAATGCGGCCATGGGCTCGTTCAAGGCGGATAGTGCCCCTTCACAAATTCTGAATTAAAGTGCGCAGACCACAAGTAAATTCAACGTTTATTACGGAAACTGGTCTGGCTTTACGGCCGGAACGGTTGGAACAACTGGAAACAGATACGTGGCGGTCAAAGCTGACGTAGTTGTTCCTTCTCACCCTGGTACCTGTTCAACAAATAATGGCATTGGCATTTGGGTTGGTCTTGGGGGAGCGTCGTCGAGTAGGGGTGATCTTGCCCAACAAGGTATCGAGTGCGGAGCGCCTCTGGGTACCGGAGACGTGGTTTACCAGAACATGAGTGCCGAACAGAGCCTTAACCGAGTCAACTTCTTCCTTGAAGACATTACGACTGGCGCTGCACACTCTTGCCATGTTGACAATGCACCAGGCTGGAATTTCAATGGTGATACGGCCGACTATGTAGTCGAAGCGGTTAATTTCAATGGTGGCAGCCCGACCCCGTTAGCCTTTGGGAATATCAATTTTTCCAACAGTAGTGCCCAACTGAACTCTACTGGTCTCTGGGCCGACTTTGGCTCGCAGCCTACAGATAAATTTTTCCAAGGTTCTAGCCCGAGTGTATTCTGCTTCGGCCCAAGCACGATCGGGCCAGACAAACTGACATTCAATGTTGCGTGGCATTCTGCGACGTGTAAGTAGCCATGATGGCGATTCTGAAAGTATGGGGTGTATTGATGAGGCGTTTATCCTTGCTGCTCTCTATCGGCATGTGTGCCGTGTTCCTTCTTCAAGCAATTGAGGTCTCTGCCGATGGCTCAACTCTAAAGTCAAAAGTAAAGTCTGAAAGCTATGCATTCACTGGATCTGCGTGTTCGATCCAGTCACTAAAAATTGAGAGCATCGAATCACCAGTTGTGTTCCCAGCTGCATTTCTTCGGGAGCAAATTCTAGAGTTCACAATTGCGACGATTAATGGAGGCTGCACCTACTCTAAAATCGAGAATTTTTCAGTTGGAATCCGCATCGCGGGAGAAATGCACAGAGTTTCGAAGCAGGTTTCTATGAGCAATGGCAATAATCAAGGCAATAATTTGAAACTTGATTTCTATATAGTCTCACTCGAAAACCAGCAGAAATCTTGTAAGCCAGCCTACATTTCGAAAGCAGAACTGGGGATTGGGAGGCAGAAATTTAGGAGCCAATTTAAAGCGCGTTCGCTCTACTTTTGTGGTGTTAAAAACACCGGTTTAATAGTACAACGAAGTTGAACTTTTAGCTGGCGGCCGTCAGAATGAAGTAGTGCGAGGTTCCAGTGTTGTGTCAACTACACAAAGGTACCAATTCGGTTTCTGAGGTACAGATAAATAAGACTAAGGGCGATGGGAACCGATTCCGGTAAGGTTGGATAGTCATGGTTCTAAAAAATGTAGAAAACCGCCTAGAGCGATTGTTTTCCAAGCCCTTCTCGAAGACCTTCAAGTCGGGCTTGCAGCCAGTCGAAATTGCTTCGCGCATCCTGCGCGAGATCGACCTGACGCGCCGACTCAGCGGGCAAGGTCCAGTTTCGGCGAATGCCGTCCGAGTCTGGCTAGGGCCAGAAGACGCCGAACGATTTGATGGCTTCCAGCAACCACTCATTCAAGAGCTAGAAGAAGCGGTGCGCCAGCACGCAGTTTCGGAAGGGTACAGCTTCGCTGGACCAGTCAAGGTCGAAATTTTCCTCAACGATGACCTTTCATTAGGTGACGTCGAAATCGCGGTCCGCTTTGTTGGCGGTGCTGCCCAGCCCAAGTTCATCTGTTCGGACGGACGCTCTTTCCCAGTCGGCGATCAGCCACTGATTATCGGTCGTAGTCCTGATGTGGACGTAACTATCAACGACTCCAATGTTTCTCGACGTCACGCTGAAGTATGGCGCACCCCAGAGGGGGTGGCGATTCGCGACCTGGGCTCAACTAACGGAACTATTGTTAATGGTCACGTAATTGACGCGGTGTCGCTCTCACCTCGTGACGAAGTCTCGATTGGAAATGTTCGATTCAGAATTGAAATGGCCTAATGGAAATCGCGGCCACTAACTATGCAGCAATTGTCAGACCGCTCCAGCTACTCGTCTTAGCGGTTGCTGGAATTTTCTTGCTACGCGTGTTGCGAGTGGCGGCAGTCTCCGCACGCCCCACTGATGGAACTGAAAAGAAGGGCCGCGGACTAGCTCTCGAAATTATTGAGCCCCTCGACCGCGCCGGTGAGCGTGTTGATATTGAGGGCTCGATGGTTCTGGGACGCGCCCCTGATTGTCAACTGCGGATTGCTGATAATTACCTCTCGTCGCACCACGCTCGCTTCCAAAATGATGGTGGCGACTTGACTATTGAGGACTTGGGATCGACGAACGGCACGTACGTCAATCAAGAAGCCGTTGAAGAAAGAATTCACCTTGAACGAGGAGACATTGTTCAAGTCGGGGGAATCTTGTTTGAGGTAATTCGTTGACCCGTTGGCGTTACGCCTCGGCAACTGATACTGGCGTCGTTCGCCAGGTGAATCAAGACGCGCTCTACGTAGATGAGAATCTCGCCGTTGTCGCCGACGGAATGGGTGGACACGCGGCCGGTGAGGTCGCCTCAGCGATGACGATTGACATTGTTTCTAAGTCCTTTAAGGATGAGCCGACCTTGGAGGGGCTGGAGCGTTCGATTGAACGGGCCAACAGTGATGTTCTCGCTGACGCGAAAGCTAACCCGTCTCGATATGGCATGGGCACAACCGTTATTGCCGTGGGGCTCGTTACCGAAGGCGAGAACCGTGTTGCGACTCTCTTCCACGTGGGCGACTCTCGGGCGTACCAAATTCGTGGAGGTGCTATTCGTCAACTCAGCCAAGACCACAGTGTCGTGGAAGAGTGGGTTCGAATGGGCAAGCTCTCACCCGCGGAAGCGGCTACTCACCCCAAACGGCACCAGCTAACTCGCGCCATTGGCGTTGAAGATCGACTAAACGTCGACGTCATGTCTCTGTCGGTACAGGTCGGAGACCGAGTTCTCCTGTGCAGCGACGGGTTAACTAATGAGTTGACCGATGAACAAATCGCCAAGATTGCAAGTGGCGAACCAGATCTAGATAAGGCAGTTTCGATCCTGGTGGCGCAGGCAAATAGCAATGGCGGGCGGGACAACATTTCGGTGGTGCTGGTCGAGTTCGATGAGGTAACGCTCAGCGAAAATCCAGTACGGAAAACCCAATCATCCATCGCAACCCCACCGAGCGAACGGACGGTAGCGAAGGCGAGTTCACGCAAATCCCGCCGCCGCTCCCGTCGTGGTTTTGGTTGGCGCACCTACGCTTTTATTGCGGCCGGCGCTGCGGTGGTGGTGGGGTTTTTCGCCATTCTCCATTGGTACGCCTACTCGTCGTATTACGTGGGTGACGACAATGGAACAGTTGCGGTCTTCCAGGGCACCCCAGGTGGCGTCGTAATCTATCAACCAGTCAAGGTATTGGACACCACATTCATGATGAACGAACTTCGTCCCGCCGATGCACTTCTTGTGCAACACGGCATAATCCAGCCCACCCTCGAAGCTGCGCTCAATGAAGCGAACTACCTTCACAGCGCCTTTTTGTTAAGCAATCCGACTACTACCACCACAATCAAGGGACAGGGTTAACAATGGGTCGGCGCATGAGCTCAATGGCAGTAGTGATCCTGCTGCTCTTTGGTGTACTCGCCATTCAAGCTGCCAACATCCAATTCGTTAAAGCCCCCTCACTCAATAATTCCAAGGAAAATCCTCGGATCACCTTCGCCGCGAGTAACTACCCACGTGGAGACATCACGGCGGCCGATGGCGAGCTCTTGGCGCATTCGGTGGCTACGGGTTCTACCTTTAGTCGTCAGTACCCGTTGGGCTCACTCACCGCAGGTGTAGTCGGGTTCTCTTCGGCGTATTACGGAACATGGGGACTTGAGGCGCAATACGACTCGTACCTAACGGCACACCCTCAACCACCACACAGTTTTGTGCAGGTGCTCGCTCCAACCAGTGCCGCCAACAATATTTCGATCACTATTGTCCCCGCACTGCAACGCGCGGCGATGAAGGCGCTACATGGCCAAGATGGGGCAGTGGTGGCAATCAATCCCACTACCGGCGCGGTACTGGCGATGTACTCGAATCCGACTTACGACCCGAACCTCTTTGCTTCACAGAGTTACACCACAGTTAAGAATGCGTGGGTGGCCGGCACTAAGAAGAACGCGAATGGTTTCGCCGCTCTTGCACCGGTGGCCATCGCTCAGTCGTTCCCACCGGGATCAACTTTCAAGGTTGTGACCACCGCTTCGGTACTTACTTCCGATCCGGGTTTGTGGTTGAAGTCGTATCCACAGATGCGAGAGACACCACTTCCAACATCGAAATTAACCTTGTCAAACTTTGGTCACGAAAAGTGCGGCGGAACAATCTCACAAATGTTGCCCCCCTCTTGTGACACCGGTTACGCACTGCTGGGTCTGGACCTTGGCGGTGCATTTCTCTCTGCTACGGCCGACTCCTTTGGTTACAACCAAACGCCACCCTTGGACCTACCAGGCACACAGTCGTCGTCATTTCCCACCGCGACCCAACTCGCCAGCGACCTACCGGGCACCGCCTATTCGGCCATTGGCCAAAAGGACGTTCGAGCAACGGCATTACAGAACGCTTTAGTCGCTGCGGGTATTGCCAACCAGGGCGTGATCATGGTCCCGCACCTGTTGAACTCGGTGACTGCGTCAGATGGTTCGCTGCTGCGTCAATACGAGGCCAAGACATGGCAGACCCCACTTTCGCCCTCGCAAGCGGGGCAAATCAAGCAACTAATGGTGAATGTGGCCCGGTTTGGAACCGCTGCAGGCATCTTCCCTTCATTCCTCCAGGTCGGGGCTAAGACCGGAACCGCGCAGGTGGGAAACGCCGCAAAAAATACCGACGACTGGATGATTGCGTTCTCGCCAGCCAGCCACCCGACTATTGCCGTCGCGGTCGTCTTGCCCTTCCAACCCACTGGGGCGGAAGGTGCCACCGCTGCCGGCCCGGTAATGAAGTGTGTTCTAGAGGCTGCGTACGCTGTGAGTACCGGAAAGCCAGCGAGCGGAACCTCAACAACCTGCCCGAGCTAGGCAGACTAATCAGTCAAAATAAAGCGTAGGCTAGAAGGAATTATGGAGCCAGTAAACGACCCGCGGCTATATTCAAACCGCTATCAGGTAACCCACCTCATTGCTCGAGGTGGGATGGCGCTCGTCTACCGTGCCGAAGACAAGATGCTCAATCGTCCGGTGGCTCTCAAGATTCTCTACCCTGAATTAAGCAAAGACCGAAACTTCGTCGAGCGATTTCGCCGAGAAGCTCAAGCTGCTGCCAACCTCTCTCATCCGAACATTGTTCCGGTTTACGACTGGGGCGAAGATGACGGGGCGTACTTCATTGTTATGGAACTCATCGAAGGTAAGACGTTGGCCGAGATGTTACGCGGTGGCAAAAAAGTTACGCCCGCGCGAGCAGTTCAAGTTATTGCTCAAGTGGCTGCCGCTTTGGGTTTCGCTCACCGATCTGGTGTGGTTCACCGCGACGTTAAGCCGGGAAACATCCTGCTGACATCAGATGGTCAGGTAAAAGTAACGGACTTTGGTATTGCCCAAGCAGTAGCGAGCAAGGATCACCTTGCCGAAGAGGGTTCGGTAATGGGAACCGCTACCTACTTTTCACCTGAACAGGCCGAAGGTTCAGCGGCCGATGGCCGCAGTGACGTCTATTCACTCGGGGTGGTCTTGTACGAAATGCTCGTCGGGCGCCCACCATTTACCGGTGACAGCCCGCTCGAAGTCTCAACGCAGCATGTGAATGCCAAGGTGCCAGCACCCACTGTCTTTAATCCCAAGGTACCCGCCGAGTTAGAGGCCATCGTGATGATGGCGTTATCGAAGTCACCAAAGCAGCGTTACCAAACCGCTGAGGAACTTCGAACCGATCTGCTTCGATTTGGCGAAGGACAGCCAACTCGAGCCGCTGGCCCAGCTTCGGGCGCGTTCGCTGGTTCAGACTCCACCCGTGCAGTGGGGCGAGTCTCAAGCTCCGGTGAGCGTACGCAGGCCGTACCAATTATGACTGGACCTCGCACCGACGTGCGCCGCAAGCGACGTGTGAATTCTGGACAGATTATGGGCGCAGCTGCCTTGGTACTGGCCGTTGCCGCGCTGACTTACTTCTTTGTTGGTACAGCGAGTTCCAACACCATGCCGAATGTGATTGGTCAGCAAGCCGCACAAGCAGTAACCACGCTGAAGGCAGATGGTTTGGTCATCACGTCAACGAAGATGGTGGCATCAACTAAGCCGAAGGGCTCGATCATTTCAACAGACCCAGCTGCGGGTGCTCATATCACCAAGGGTGAGTCAGTCACGCTTCGCGTAAGTCTCGGGCCAAGTACAGCGCCCGTTCAGATTCCTAACGTATTGAATCTAAGCCTCTCCGATGCCGAGAGTATGTTGCTCAATCTCGGGCTCAATCCGAAGTTGCAGCTCACTTCAGCACCACCGACTGCGAACGCGGTGCCGGACACTGTCTTGATGCAGAACCCACCAGCTGGCTCGCAGGGGCATACCGGTGACACCGTGGTAATTACGGTGCTGCAGCCTGGTGTGAACTTCCCAATGCCTGATATCTCGGGTGACACCACGATTGCCGCTGCCACCGCGCTGGGTCAGATTGGATTGACCGTGAGCGCCACTTCCTCAACGCAATGTTCGAACAAGGTTGCCACCGGTAATGTCGCGGCAACGATTCCAGCAGCGGGAACGAGTGTGAAGGCGGGATCGGCCATTCAGCTAGTGACCTCCTCGGGGGTTTGCACGGTTACGGTGCCAAACGTGTCTAACCCAATGGTCTCGACAGCCTCAGCCACGGCAACCCTTCAGGCCCAAGGATTTGTAGTCGCAGCACCAATCTTGACCCAGGCCATGGCCGGGTGCCTTACTAGTGGTGACATCGACTCCCAGAGCCCAGCGGCCGGTACTTTGGTGCCATACGGGTCCACAATTACCCTCACCGCTTGTCCCTAGGTCGAGCAACTAACATTTCTCCGATGGCCAAACGCATAGAGTCCCCAAAACCTAAACAGGGCCAATACCTTTCTCCCACCGATAGCGGACGTATCACGAAAAAGCGTGTCGTTGAGTCCAAGCAGAGCTCCGCTCACTTGGGAGTTGCAATTTTAGAATTGTTTGCTTTTGGTCTCTTTGTGATTGCTCTTAACTACCTACAAGTTTTGCCAGGATCTACCTCACCTTGGTATTTGCTGGTGGGTTTAGGCTCGCTCTTTGGCGGTTTTTATCTCGCCACCAAATATCAGTAGAAATTTTCTAGATAGCTGCGCGAAGCGAAGCTACGAATGCAGTCACTTCTGCCTGATTCGCCCCAGCGAGCAGCAACTTCACCAGTGCCGAGCCGACAATGACGCCATCGGCGACTTTGCTGGCTTGGGCGGCTTGTTCGGGTGTGGTGATGCCAATTCCGATGTAGGCGGGAATGTCCGAGTGCTCGCGAATTAGTGACACGACATCTCCACCAGTTCCTTCGTCGCTGGCAGCGCCAGTAACGGCCATGCGTGCTGAAGCGTAAGCGAAACCTTCCGTCGAGGCGACCAGAGTCGCGGCCCGGTGAGTACTCGTCGATGGTGCCACCATGAGGATTGTGGCAATGCCGTTCTCATCGCAGGCTGCACGCCATTCAGCGGACTCCTCTAGCGTCAAGTCGGGAATGATGGCCCCAGAGATCCCCGCGCGCTTTAATTTGCTTGCCGCCGAGTTAAGACCTTCGTGAAGAAGGACGTTGTAATAGGTCATAACAATCAAGGGAACACCGAAGGAGTGCTGAGCGAGTTCGTCCACTACCGAATCAAGGGTTGTCCCACGCTCCAGCGCCTTAGTACCAGCCTCTTGAATTACCACACCGTCCATCAAGGGATCGGAAAACGGGAGACCGATCTCAATGGCGTCGGCCCCACCGGCAATCAAAGCGTCGATTGTGGTGGTCCAGTCATCTGAAAGTCCCGCCATGAAATAAGGAACGAGAGCCGTGCGACCTTGGTCGCGTACAGCACGTAAGGCGGTTTCCAACGCTTTCATTATTTACCGTCGAGCATTTCTTTAACTTGAGCTACGTCCTTGTCACCGCGTCCAGACAGATTCAACAAGACGGTTGAGCCCGTGGGCAGCGATTTGCCCGCTTCCTTGGCTATCCAGGCCACGGCGTGAGCGGTCTCGAGCGCGGGGATGATACCCTCGTATCGACTGAGGAGCGACAACGCATCCAAGACTTCGTCGTCTTGGATGGACACGTATTCGGCGCGACCCGACGAGGCCAAGTGGGCGTGTTCTGGTCCGATGCCGGGGTAATCAAGACCGGCCGAGATCGAGTGCGCCTCACGAATTTGCCCGTGGGGATCTTGGAGCAGAAGCGATTTCATGCCGTGCAGAACCCCAGGTTCTCCCGATGCGATGGCCGCTCCGCCCGCTGCTTCAACACCGATGAGGCGACTGGTGTCGTTAGCAAAGCCGGCAAAAATTCCCGCGGCGTTGCTTCCGCCACCTACGCACGCCACGATGGCGTCTGGGACATTTTCTTCAAACTCTTGCATCTGATCGCGAGCTTCTTTACCAATGATGCTTTGGAACTCTCGAACCATCCACGGGAAGGGGTGGGGCCCCATAACTGAACCCAAGCAGTAGTGGGTATCGCTTACGCACGTAACCCACTCTCGCATTGCTTCGTTGACCGCATCTTTTAAGGTGCGTGAGCCAGAGGTAACGGGAACAACCTTCGCTCCCAGTAATTCCATCCGAAAGACATTGAGAATCTGGCGTTGAGTATCTACTTCGCCCATGTAGACGGTGCACTCGAGACCCAGTCGTGCTGCGGCGGTCGCCGAGGCAACTCCGTGTTGACCCGCGCCAGTCTCAGCAATCATGCGAGTCTTCCCCATACGACGAGTGAGCAAGGCTTGACCGACGACATTGTTCAATTTGTGCGAACCAGTGTGGGCGAGGTCTTCGCGCTTGGCGTAGAGCCGAATTCCGAGAGCCTCAGAGAGTCGGGGTAATGGAGTTACGGGTGTTGGTCGTCCTCCAAAAATTCGCAACGTGGTGTGAAACTCATCACGAAAGGCCGGATCGGCCCAGGCGTCGCGAAAGGCGGCGTCGAGTTCACTGACTGCGGGGTAGAGGGCTTCGGGGATGAACCGTCCGCCAAAATCGCCGAATCGACCGTCGTCGCTGGGGGTTCCCATAATTTCAAGTTGTGCCATTACTGTTCCTCGAAAGCCCGTTGGGCCGTAGTGATGAATGCTGAAACTTTGTCCAAATCTTTAATTCCTGGAGCGCTCTCCACGCCACTTGAAACATCTACACCGTAGGGGTGAAAGGTGCGGATTACGTCACCCACATTCAAGGCGTTAAGGCCTCCAGCAAAGATAAGGGGAAGCGGGAGGTCTAAGGAACCAAAGGAGTGGAAGTCGTTAATCTCACCGGACCCCGGTGAGGGGTTATCGAGCAAGAGAGCGTCGAGCCCTTTGAATGATTCTGAGTTAGAGGTTCCCCGATGCGAAACGGCGAAGGCGAGTAAATCGCGCTCTTTGATTTCTTGAAGAATTTTTGGTGTTGGAGTGTCATGCAACTGTACGGCGTCAAGTTCAACCGTATTGAAAATCCTGACAATCTCAGACTCAGGCAAGTCCTTCATAACCCCAACACGAAGAGTCGAACTTGTAGCCGATGAGAGCAACCGAGCTTGTTCCAGCGTCACTTGGCGCAAACTTGGCGCAAAAATGAAACCAACCGAGTTGGCCCCGTGCTCAATGGCAAAAACGGCATCCTGTACCTGCGTGAGCCCACAAATCTTGATGAGGTGATCAGGTAGTTGTTTCATGAACGAGCGACGTTGGCAAACTCATGCAGTAGTTGAGCCGGGTGATTGCTGGTGACAAATCGCTCGCCAACGAGTACCGCATCAAAGCCCGCCCGGCTTGCCGCAACGACATCCTCTGGTCTGCGCAGGCCGGACTCGCATACTTTCACCACCTGTGACGGAAGTGATGAAGCAAGTCGAGCAGCGTGATCTGAATCAACCTCGAACGTTTGTAAGTTGCGCTGATTAATTCCAATTATCGTCGCACCAATCGCTTCGGCGCGCCTGGCCTCTTCGCTCGAGTGGATCTCCACTAGGGCATCGAGACCTAGCTGGGTTGCCAACTGGTGAAACTCGGTCAACTCTGCGTCACTGAGTATCGCCACAATCAACAAAATCGCATCGGCACGCACGTCATACGCGTCGAGTACATCGTTTGGACTAATAGTGAAGTCTTTGCGCAATAGTGGAAGGGAGTTATGTTCTCGAATGGCTCGCAAATCGTCAAGCGACCCACCAAAACCCTCTTCGTCGGTGAGTACCGAGATAGCGCTAGCCCCATTTTCTTTGTAGAGCGAGGCCATCGTTACGGCATCTAAATCTTCGGCGAGCCATCCTTTCGAGGGGCTCTTACGCTTAATTTCAGCGATTACCGCAATGGAGCTTCCTGATTGTAGGGCGGAGCGAAGACGAGGGACTCGGGGCGTGGCCTGTTGCGCACGATCCTGCCAAATTCGCTTGTCGCTCTCTGCACGGATGCGGTGACGAGCGACAATGTCGTCCAGGTAGGTTCCCATTAACTAATTGTAGGGGGAGGGCCTGTCGAAAATCATTGACGGGGAGACCAAGGGTCCCAACACTGTTCAACATTAGGATTGCGGACTATGGAACTTTCTCTTCAGTCACTCACAACCGCCGATGGTCGAATTCTTGAATACGGGACGATCGGAAATCCCAGTGGCAAAACGGTCGTTTTCCACCACGGTACACCGGGCTGCGTCTTTACCTTTATGCAGTACCAAGAACTGCTCAAAATGGGGGACTTCTTCGTCATTGCCTATTCTCGAGCGGGATATGGGGAGTCGACTCGGCATGAGGGAAGAACAATCGCAGATGTCGTGGCCGATATTGGCGCCATCCTTGACCGAGAGGGTCGTACGTCGTACGTATCGGTTGGCTGGTCTGGTGGTGGACCACACTCATTGGCCTGTGCGGCACTTGATCTTCGTTGCACCGGTGCACTCTCGGTAGCGGGTGTCGCACCAACCGATGCAGATTTTGACTGGACCGAAGGGATGGGTCAGGGAAATATCGATGAGTTTGAACTGGCTAAAAAGGGTGGTGCCGAATACGAAGAACACGCTCGTGCTGCGGGGGAGACCTTTAAAGGTGCAACTGTGGACAACGTAGTCGAACTATTTGGCGACGTCATGTCTGAGGTGGACAAGCAAGCTTGGGCTCCGTTGTACTTACGTGAGCGTGCAGCGATGGAATATGCCCACGCTTTTTCCATAAGTAGCGATGGATTCTTTGATGACGACCGGGCGTTCTTGAAGCCCTGGGGCTTCTCGGTTTCAGATATTACGGTTCCAATCTCTCTGTGGTACGGAAGTAATGACCTCATGGTCCCGTCCTCACACGGAGATTGGCTCACCCGAACTATTCCTGGCGCTACAGGGCACTATTTCGCGGCCGATGGCCACATGTCAATTTGGCTTAATCACCTCGAAGAGATAGCGAAGGACATTTTGTCAAAGTAAGGCGAAGGCTCTCTCCGCACTTAAACTCAACTTATGGCAACCGAGTTCACTCGAAATGTATTGACCCCGCTAGTCCGAGGCGTGAGCTTCGAGCGAGCGCAGGCCCGTGCAGCTCTCGAGGAAATTCTCTCGGGGCAGGTAGAAGATATTGCTATCGGCGCATTCCTCACCGCACTCACCAGCAAGGGGGAAACAAACGAAGAGATGACCGGTTTCGTCGATGCCTTGATCTCTAAGGCGATTACCTTCTCGCTCCCTGAAGGAGCGCTGGATATCGTCGGAACCGGTGGTGATCAGCTCGACTCGGTGAACATTTCGACCATGGCCTCTCTGTGCGTCGCGGGAACTGGGGTAAAGGTAGCCAAGCACGGCAACCGGTCAGCTTCTTCTTCGGTGGGTTCAGCAGATGTTCTCGAAGGACTCGGTGTCAATATTGCAGTTGATATGGCGGTCGTTAAAGAATGTCTCGCTGAGGCCAGTTTCGGTTTCATGTTCGCGCCGGTTTTTCACCCCATGCTCGGAAAAATTGCCCCAATCCGTCGAGCGCTAGGTTTTCGAACAATATTTAATGTCCTCGGGCCACTAGCAAATCCAGCCCAGGTGAATTACTCGCTTATTGGCGTAGCCCCAAAGGAGATGCTGTCAAAGATGACCAGCGTAATTGCGTCGCGTTCGATGACTTCGGCCGCGCTCGTTACCGCGGAAGATGGACTGGACGAACTTTCGTTAAGTGGAGCCTCGAGCGTCAACTTTGTCGAAGGCAGCTCAATCCGCGAAGAGAGAATTGATGCGAGCAAGATTCTTGGGGTTCATGCCACCACCGACCAACTTCGAGGCGGTGACGTGCTGCACAATGTTGCGGTGGTTCGTAACTTCTTAGCCGGTGAACAGGGGCCGATATTTGACGCTTCTTGTGCGAATGCCGCCCTGGCGCTACTGGTCGCGAAACGCTGTGATTCACTCGAGTCAGGTTTTGAGCTCGCTCGCGAGAGCGTGCTGACCGGTGCGGCCCAACGAGTGCTTGATCGACTCGTAGCTGTTTCGAACGACTAGGTCGAAGGATCAGCCAGCTCAAGAGCCAGCAGCGGTGCACTAGCCTTAGAAATGCACTCCTCATACTCAAACTCGGGTGAAGAATCTGCGACGACTCCACCCCCGGCTTGAACCGTTGCGATTCCGTCTCGGAGCGCCACGGTGCGAATAGTGATGGCAAAGTCCGCGTCCCCGTTAAGGGCAAAGTAGCCAACCGCGCCACCGTATGGCCCACGGTGAACAGGTTCAAACGAGTCGATTAGCTCCATGGCTCTAACTTTTGGGGCACCACTCAGTGTTCCAGCGGGAAAGAGAGCGTTGAGGGCATCAAAGGAAGTCCAACCTTGCTTGAGCCTTCCACTGACCTGAGAAACGAGGTGCATGAGATGGCTAAATCGCTCGACTTTGGCTAATGAGTCGACTCGCACGGTGCCGGTTTCGGCTACTCGGCTTACGTCGTTACGCCCGAGGTCCACGAGCATCATGTGTTCAGCGATCTCTTTCTCGTCTCCCAACATCTCCAGTTCCAGGGCGTGGTCAGCCTCGTCAGTAGCACCACGGCGTCGAGTGCCAGCGATAGGTCGAGTGTGAACGACACCCTTGTCAACCTGGACAAGCATTTCTGGTGAAGCCCCTACCAATTGAGCTTCACCGGTATCGAGCAGGTACATGTAGGGCGACGGATTCAGCGACCGCAGGATTCGATACAGAGTCAAGGGGTCCACCGCAGTCTCACGCTTAAATTGCTGACTCGGCACCACCTGAAAAATGTCGCCAGATCGAATGTGTTCCTTGGCCCTAACGACTACGTTGCAGTACTGCTCCTTGCTGAAATTCGACAGGCGTTGGGCAATCGCTCTAATTTCGACACCCTCTTTGCGAAGCGGGGCGGTAGCGACGAGTTCTTCGATCTCCGGACTATGGGCAGTCGGGGAAGAGAGAAGGATGTCTACGAGATAGGAAAGGCGCTCGGCTGCCTTGGAATAGGCCTGATCTCCATCGGAATCTACCAACGCGCCAACTATCACAGTGGTGGAATGGCGTACATGGTCAACCACAATCATCGAGCGTGCGAAGGAGAAGTCCACATCGGGCCAGAGCGCACCTTCGTCTGGTCGAGGAAGGTTCTCGAGCCGGCGAACGTAGTCATAGGAAATGTAGCCAATTGCTCCAGCGAAAAGACCAGGCAGCTCTGGTTGCTCCGCGGCACGATATCGAGACAGAAGAGTCCTAATTATGTCGAGTGGGGGAGTCGTAGAGTCCATCACGACACCATCGCCTTCGGTGATGGTGGTCTCCCCAGTACGAAGGGAGCGGACTCGCCATAGGCGGTCCAGTCCAATGAAGGAATACCTCCCTGTTTCCTGGGCGAGTGCGGCACTTTCGAGCAGCACAAATGCCGACTCATCACGCAAGCGGTCGTAAATCGTGATTGGCGTGGCGCGGTCGAGCTGGAGGGTTGTTGAGAGAGCGATGAAATTGTCGCCGTCACGGACTCGAGCGGCAAACGACTCTTCGTCTAGCGATGGCGTCCACATGTCTAGAGAGCGTAGTGGCTTAGACCACTAGGCTTTTGCCCGTGAGCAAGACCATCTTGGTAATTGACAACTTTGACTCATTCGTTTACAACCTGGTTCACTACGTCGGCGAGCTGGGGGCCGAAGTGGTCGTGGTGCGCTCGAACGAGGTTGATCTCCAATCAATTTCGAGAGACCGGTATGCCGGTGTCCTCATCTCACCGGGGCCGGGGCACCCTCGTGAAGTAGAAATTCTGGAACAGGTAATCATGCGATGTGAATCCCTAGAGATTCCTCTGTTTGGTGTCTGTCTTGGCCACCAGGCCATGGGGCTGGCTTTTGGCTCCGAGGTTATCTTGGCTCCGGCTCTCGTGCACGGGCGAGCCACGGAAATTGAACACGACGGCAAAGGGATTTTCGCCGGATTACCCAGCCCGCTGCGTGTTGGGCGCTATCACTCTCTTGTTGTAGAAAATGTTCCAGATGGATATGAGGTTTCAGCAACCGGAGACGGACTAATTATGGCGCTGCGACACAAATCACTGCCCTTCGAATGCGTGCAGTTCCACCCGGAGTCGATCTTGACCCAGGGTGGACACCGCATGATTGCCAATTGGCTCTCGGGGCTCGGCATTAGTGACGCGCTCACCCGAAGTGAGTCGGCCGCTGCAACATTGCCGACCTTAGAAAAAGTCGCCCAGTAACTGCGCCTTAGATGTGGTTGGCGGGAATCTGTCCGAGCCGCCCAGCTTGATAGTCATCGAAGGCTTGTTGTAACTCGGCTCGGGTGTTCATTACGAATGGGCCGTAGGCAGCCACGGGTTCTCCGATTCGCTCACCACCCATGATGTAAACCTCCATGGCGCCGGTACTCGAGTGTTGCTCTGCGTCAGCGCTCAACACGAGGTAATCGCCGTCAACGTGGACCGCCATCTGGCCTGAGCTAATTGGCGCACGCTCAGTACCCACCGTGCCCTGACCGTCCAGGACGTACGTCAATGCGTTGTACTGGGGGTTCCAGGGAAGCGCCACCGATCCACCGGGGAAGAGGGTGAGGTGAACGATTGAAATTGGGGTGTGGGTTACCCCGGGTCCGGCGAACTCGCCGAGATTGCCCGCGATTACGCGAATCACCGAATCACCGTTGTCGTTGGTAACAAGTGAAATTGCGCTCGCCCCAATGTCTTGGTAGCGAGGGGTTGCCATCTTCAACTTCGACGGAAGGTTGACCCACAGCTGCACACCGTGAAAGAGTCCACCACTGTCAATCAATGAGTCTGGTGGTCGCTCGATGTGCAAGATACCCGCTCCGGCAGTCATCCACTGAGTCGCACCATTTTCAATGACGCCACCACCACCAATCGAGTCTTGGTGCAAGAAGGTGCCTTCCATCATGTAGGTCACTGTTTCGAACCCACGGTGTGGGTGCCACGGGGTTCCTTTGGGCTCACCGGGACCATAGTCAATCTCACCCATTTGATCCATGTGGATGAAGGGGTCGAGGTCGGTGATATCGATTCCCGCGAAGGCTCGTCGGACTGGAAAGCCTTCGCCCTCGAGACCGCGTGGTGCGGTAGTGATTTGCTTAACTCGTCGGGCTCGAGCGCCCTCAGCAGGGGAGGGAACCTTTGGCAGTTCGAGTGGATTATCTACGGTGATTGCAGGCATGAATCAACAGTACCGAGGACTAAATAGTCGCGTGCACAATTTGCAAATCATTCGCAATTATTTTGCTACTGACCCACGTAGTACTTGGCCACCGACTCGAGCGCCTTGTCCAGCATGGCAACCCCACGCTCGGCCTCTTCTCGAGTAATGGTGCAAGGGGGCACCATGTGCAAACGGTGATAATTCATCATCGGCAGCAACCCTTGGGCTTTGCAGGCGGCCATGAGTTCACCCATGGCCGCTGAGGTCCCGGCGTAGGGTGCGAGTGGTTCCTTCGTGCGGCGGTCTACAACGAGGTCGAGGGCCCAGAAGACACCCACACCACGGACTTCGCCAATTACCTTGTGCTTTTCGACGAGTGCTCGCAAGCCCGGTCCGAGAACCTCTTCGCCAATGAGCCTGGCGTTTTCGATAACACCTTCGTCTTCCATGGCCCGCATGGCCGCTACCGCTGAAGCAACAGCCAGTGGGTGACCCGAATAGGTCAACCCGCCGGGGTAAACGCGATCGTTGAAGAAGGTCGAAATGGCCTCGTTAATAATCACTCCACCAAGGGGAACATACCCTGAATTCACACCCTTGGCGAAGGTAACGAGGTCTGGGGTTACGTCAAACAATTCATGAGCAAACCATGCACCAGCTCGACCGAAACCAGCCATGACTTCGTCCGCGATGTAAATAATTCCATACTTGTTACAGATCTCACGAACTCCCTGCAGATATCCCTTTGGCGGCACCATGATTCCAGCGGTGCCGGGGATTGTCTCCAAGATAATGGCGGCGATGGTGTTGGGACCTTCGAATTGAATTGTTGACTCAAGATAGGCAAGCGCTCGCTCACACTCCTGCTCTTCGGTCTCTGAGAAGAAAGCAGATCGATAGAGGAAGGGACCAAAGAAGTGAACGACACCAGCGGTACCGGTGTCGTTAGCCCAACGGCGGTGGTCGCCCGTCAAATTTATGGACGTGGTCGTAGCCCCGTGATAACTGCGGTAGGTCGACATGACCTTGTTTCGGCCAGTGAACAGGCGCGCCATGCGAATGGCGTGTTCGTTTGCCTCGGTTCCACCATTCGTGAAGAAGACTTTGTGCGCACCCTCGAAGGCATGATCGAGAATCATCTCGGCGGCAACGTATCGGGCTTCGTAACCATGTTGCGGAGCAACGGTCGCCAATTTGCCGGCTTGTTCTTGAATAGCCTGTACTACCTTGGGGTGCTGGTGGCCAATATTCACGTTAACCAACTGGGAGCTGAAATCTAAATACGTTGTGCCATCTTCGAGGGTCAGCGAAGTTCCGGCCGCAGACTGCACCATCATGGGGTTAATGGATCCTTGCGCGGACCATGAGTGAAATACCGCGGCCTTCTCGCGTTCGAGACTGGTCATTTCAGAGCGATTGGGTTTCATGGCAACGTCCTTTACGTCAAGAATACCGAGAACATCCCCTACAACCGGCGTCGAAATCTGGGGACGTCCCCTTGGGTCCGTCCCACGAATTGGTGGGGCTAGTAAGAATCGAACTTACGACCTCGTCATTATCAGTGACGCGCTCTAACCGACTGAGCTATAGCCCCTACAGGGGTAC
>CAIJYV010000019.1 GCA_903825035.1 uncultured Actinomycetes bacterium
CCTTCACTCGCATAACCGTTCCCGGCTGCGTTCCTCCAGGCACCTTTAGGGTGACCGCTTCGTCAAGAGTTGGGACCTCAACGGTTGTACCGAGGAGGGCTGCACTCATTGGCACGGAGACCGTTGTCGTTATGTTCCTTCCCCTCATCGTGAATCGAGGGTCAGGCAACACATTGACGTCAATGTAGAGATCGCCCGCAGGGCCACCGTTCGCGCCAGGGAATCCCTTGCCCTTCAGGCGAATTCGCTGCTTGTCAACAACGCCAGCGGGAATGCGAACGTTTACGGTGCGAGGCGCACCGTTACCTGATAATTGAATCGAGGTGGTCTGTCCCATCACGGCATCGCGGAAGGAGATCTCGAACTTGGTTTCGATGTCGCCGCCTCGTTGTTGGCGACCACGACGGGGACCTCCGAAGAGCCCACCGAAGATGTCACCGAGGTCATTCATGTCGCCAAAATCACCGAAGTCGGCATTCCCGTACTGCTGACCGCCTCGAGCTCCCCCGCCAAAACCTCCAGCGGTGGGACCCATCTTGCGAACCTGGTCGTACTCTTTGCGCTTCTCGGCGTCACCGAGCACGTCGTAGGCGGCGGAGACCTCTTTGAATTGTTCCTCTTTACCGGGGTTGGTGTCGGGGTGCAATTCTTTTGCGAGCTTGCGGTAGGCGCGAGTGATCTCTTTGTCGGTGGCTGATTCAGCCACCCCTAAGGACTTGTAAAAGTCCTTTTCGAACCAATCACGCTCGGCGGCCATTTAGCCCTGCACTTCAACCATGGCCGGACGCAGAACCGCGCCCTTCCAGAGGTATCCCGCACGTAAGATTGTCTTGATGACCTGCTCGCCCGGCGTCTCGCCGGGAACGTGCATTACCGCGTCGTGAATGGTGGGGTCAAAGGGTGCCCCCGTCTCATCAATCCGGGTGAGCCCTTCTTTCGTGAGGGTATCTAGGAGTAGACCTCGCGATTGAACCAGCGCCTTCGCCTCGTCGGTGTCAGTTTCCGAGAAGTGCGTGAGCGCTAAGTCGAAGGCGTCGAGGACGGGGAGCAACTTGGTAATCAAATTTCCCGCCGCCCGAGTGCCGGCCTCTTCCGAAGACTTCACCACGCGCTTTTTGTAGTTCTCAAAGTCTGCTTGCAGCTGTTGCAGGGCCTTCAAGTACTCGTCACCTGAGTTCTCGCCCGTTTCTTCGACAATGTCCGATGACACAGCCTCATTCAAGGCTGCGTCATCTTCACTGTTCCACGTTTCGTCGGTCACTGTTATTCAACAATCTCTGCGTCGACGATCTCTTCGTCATTGGCCTGGGCGTTCGAAGCGTCAGGGTTCTCCTGGTTCTTCTTCGCGGCCTCATCGTAGAGTCGCTGGCCGAGCGCCTGGGACACGGTCGAGAGCTTCTCGGTCGCGGCCTTGGTGGCGTCGAAGTCGGTACCGGTGAGCTTTTCCTTGAGCTCGGCGAGCGCCGACTCCACGTCGGCCTTCTCGGTGCCCTGGAAGTTCTCTGCTTGGTCCTTCAACATCTTCTCGGTTTGGTAGACGAGGTTGTCAGCGGTGTTCTTAATCTCCGCTTCGGCCCGACGGGCCTTGTCCTCATCAGCGTGAGCCTCGGCGTCTCGAACCATGCGGTCGATCTCATCCTTCGAGAGCGAAGATCCACCGGTGATGGTCATCGACTGGGTTGAACCAGTGGCCTGGTCCTTGGCGGAGACGTGGACGATGCCGTTCGCGTCAATGTCAAAGGTGACCTCAATCTGAGGGGTGCCCCGTGGCGCTGGTGGAATACCCACGAGGGTGAACTTGCCCAGGGTCTGGTTGTAGTTCGCCATCTCGCGCTCACCCTGGAGCACGTGAACCTCAACGCTCGCTTGGTTGTCCTCAGCGGTCGTGAAGGTCTGGCTCTTCTTGGTGGGAATGGTGGTGTTGCGCTCGATGATCTTGGTCATGACTCCACCCATGGTCTCGATACCGAGACTGAGCGGAGTGACGTCGAGGAGCAAGATGTCCTTCACGTCGCCCTTCAACACACCCGCTTGAACGGCGGCGCCAACGGCCACTACTTCGTCGGGGTTGACGGTCTTGTTGGGCTCCTTACCCGTCACCTTGGTGACGAGCTCTTGCACGGCGGGAATACGAGTCGATCCACCCACCATGATGACGTGGTCAATCTTGTCGAGGGTCAGACCCGCGTCCTTAATGGCTTGGTCGAAGGGCTTGCGCAGACGGTCAACCAGTTCAGCGGTCAGTTCGTTGAACTTAGAACGGCTCAACTTAATGTCCAGGTGCTTAGGGCCAGAGTCGGTCGCGGTGATGAAGGGCAAGTTGATGGTCGTCTCTTGAACGGCCGACAATTCAATCTTGGCCTTTTCGGCCGCTTCCGTTAAGCGTTGGAAGGCCATCTTGTCGGTTGACAGGTCAACGCCCTCGGTGTCCTTGAAGGTCTTAATTAAGTAGGCGCGAACCGCGTCGTCCCAGTCGTCACCACCGAGGTGTGTGTCACCGTGGGTGGACTTCACCTCGAAGACGCCATCGGCGATCTCCAGTACTGAAACGTCGAAGGTTCCTCCACCAAGGTCGAAGACCAACACGGTCTGCTCTTGGCCACCCTTGTCGAGACCGTACGCGAGTGCGGCGGCGGTGGGCTCGTTGACGATACGCAGGACCTTCAGTCCCGCAATGGTGCCAGCCTCTTGGGTAGCGGTGCGCTGGGCGTCGTTGAAGTAGGCGGGAACGGTGATGACCGCTTCGGTGACGGTGTCACCCAAGTAGGCCTCCGCGTCGCGCTTGAGCTTTTGCAAAATACGAGCCGAGATCTCCTGGGCGGTGTACTTGGTGCCGTCGATGTCGACGGTCCAGTTCTCGCCCATGTGACGCTTGACCGAACGAATGGTGCGCTCGGGGTTGGTGATGGCCTGACGCTTGGCGACCTCTCCGACGAGGACTTCGCCGGTCTTAGAGAAACCGACGATCGAAGGGGTCGTGCGACCACCCTCGGCGTTGGGGATAACGATTGGCTCGCCCGCTTCGAGGACGCTCACTACTGAGTTGGTGGTACCTAGGTCGATTCCGACTGCCTTTGGCATGAAATACTCCTTATTTACGTCTGGATTCTCGGACCTTCCGAGACGCCAGATTGCGATAAATCCAGTATACAAACTTGAGTCTCCTCTTGTCAAGAAAACTTATAGCGAGTTGGAAGTCTCCATTTAAAGGGAAACCAGAAATGCCCTAAGCCCTCTCTATACACTTGAATTAAGAAAATTTTCTGAATAGCTCGGGTAGTGCCTATGTTTCGAAAAATTCAACGAGCTTCGAGGGTGGCCCTAGCCCACCTAACCCCCTTTCGGTCCTTTATCGCCATCGGGCTGATCGCCACTTCACTGCGTCTCCTGTTGGCCATTTTTTGGCCCGGAGCAATTTATTTTCCGGACTCCTGGGATTACGTCGTCAAGGCGTTTAATCACCGGATGCCGAGTCCGATGCACTCGCCGGTGGTTTCAGAACTCTGGAAGGTCGGAACCTTAGGACATCTGACCGAATCGAACGTCCTCATCTTGCAGGGCATCATGGGCGTACTCGGCACTCTGATGCTCTTCTTTTTGCTCCATAAGATTTTCAGAGAACTTCCCGCAGCGATACTGACCCTCGTTGTCACCTCACTACCTATCGTGCTCTTTACCGAGCGCACTCTCATGACAGAAACTGCGGTGCAGTTCACCATCTTGATTGGCCTCTGTGCGACCTACCTCATCTGCACCAAACAAGGCTGGCTCCAAAAGGGGGCCTTGCTCACAGCAGCTTTCGCCTGTGGTGTCGGCGCCTCACTTCGACCTTCGCTTGATCTCGCGAGCGGGGTGCTCGTGATTGGCATAGCCCTGCTATTTGTTGCACTGCAATCTGGCCAATCCAACTGGGGAAAATTTAAGAAGGCGTACCTCAGCCTCGTGCTCGCTCTACTAGTTGCGGTAGTGCCGATTGGCCTTCTCACTTATAAGTACCGTATTGACCTTCACGTCACATCTCCCACACCGGCGAGCGGACTGGTACTCGCGAGCCGATTCGCCCCCTTGCTCTCGTGCACGCCACCGGCCGGTGACCTGCCTGAAGTGAAGCGTGCCATACGCGAACTTTGTCGGCTCGATTTCACGAGCACGCCGGGCGTCACCGTCCAAGAGCTGTGGGCGGGTCGGGCGATATCTCGGGTGTTTGGTAACCACCCAGAACTCGCCGTCGCTTCCACCCAACTGCAGGCGGCAGCAATTTCCGCGATACTCAAACACCCAGTCTCCGCAGCGAAGCAGGTCGCCGATTCACTACTCTTCCAGTTGAAGAGCCCACCAGTTGACGCCCTCTCGAAGTATTGGACCGGTCGAGGATGGCAGAGCCCAGCATCTCTCGCGGCATTCCCCGATAGTGCCGCTTGGTTCGCCGGTGATACCGCGACCAAGTCATCCGCTGTTCCCTTTCGCACACTCGTATCGGGATCTCTTCGCCTTCCTCAACTCATGGCCGATTTTGCCCTGATACTTGGACTCGCTTCATTGGCCATGCGGTATCGAGCTCGCAAGGGCGGAAGGACTCCTCCCGCCCCAATTGGACTGCGGGCTATTGGCTGGTTCTCCGCCGTGATAATGGTGGGCAGCATGTTCTCGGTAGCGATTGGATCAGAACCGGGCTTTCGGTACTGGACAATTCTTATTCCGAGCCTCACCGTACTTATCTGCCTGGGGCTACCGAGAAGGTGGAAGAAATTTTCGGCGGAGGAAGATTCGCTCCACGCCGCCCCAGCGCGCTAAGGCCACACTCCGAGCGTGATGCTCGTTTGCCCCTATTTCAATCAGGAACTACGCTGTGCGCGTGCCTGACCTCATTCTCCTTCGCCATGGACGTTCCGACTGGAACGACCGAAACCTCTTTACTGGGTGGCACGACGTAGATCTTGCTCCCCAGGGGGTGGACGAAGCCGTCGCCGCTGGTCACCTGCTAGCCGCCGAAAAAGATCTCGATCTACGGATTCTGCACACCTCCTTATTAACTCGGGCCATCCGCACCGCCGACCTCGCCCTGCACTCGGCAGGACGTAGTTGGTTACCGGTACGGCGCAGTTGGCGACTCAACGAGCGCCACTACGGGGCCCTCACGGGCAAGGATAAGAAGGAAACCGCGGAGAAGTTTGGCATGGACCAACTCAGACTCTGGCGTCGCAGTTATGACGTACCACCCCCTCCGCTCGAAGATGGCAGCGAGTACCTGAGCGAACTCGACCCTCGCTACCGTGATGTTCCCCGCGAATCTCTACCCCGTACCGAATGCTTGCAGGACGTCGTGGCTCGCATGACCCCTTATTTCCGCGATTCAATCGCCGAAGATCTTCGCCTCGAAGGACCTCGTGGTGGATCGGTCATTGTCGTGGCTCACGGAAATTCGTTGCGGGCCCTTCGCATGTTGTTAGAGAATATCTCCCAGGAGGAGATTGCCGAGTTGGAAATTCCAACTGGTATTCCCTATCGCATGCGGCTCGATGATCACTTAGATTTCCTGGACGGCGAGTATCTCGGCGACCCCGACGCTGCGGCGAAGGCTGCCGAGTCCGTCGCGCGTCAAGCGGGATAAGTTTTAATTCGGCCCCGAGGTAATCGCCGGTTGACTTCGAATTAGCCAATTCAAGTAGCAACTTCGCCCACTAGGGTTTCTACGATGACTTTGCGAAACCGGTGGCGTACCAAGTGGTTCACCCGCGAGCATCTCACCATCCTGGCTTTACTCGGGCTTAGCTATCTGTCAGTCAATCAATACTTCGCTGGGCGCGCGAAGTGGGTACATTCGCCCCTAGACGTCGGTGATTGGTTAATCAATTATCAAGGCGGATTCGTTCGTCGCGGTCTGGTTGGGCAACTTTTTTACTGGCTGACATCGAGTTCCCATCGCGATATTGGACTGCTCGTCATGGAGTTCGACGCACTCATCCTCCTTCTCCTTGCCGCCACGGTGAGCTACCTCGTCGTTGGATCGAAGAACGCCTGGGTCTCGTGGGTGGTGTTGAGCCCCGTCGCATTCGCTTTCTCGACCTATGACACCCCTGGTGGATTTCGTAAAGAAAACTTGCTCTTTCTCGCCCTCGCCTTTGCGGCGGTGGCCACGCGAACCACTCACCGGTTCTCTCACATCTGGCTGGGACTGGCCACCCTGGTCTACCTGCTCGCGCTCTTTTCTTGGGAGCCTTCTGCCTTTTCGCTGCCAGTGGCGTGGTGGATTATCGGACAGACCCGACTCCCGGTTCTGAGTATCCGACGGTGGCGTGCGGTCTGGGTAGGTAGTGCCGTCATTGGCTTTGGCCTTTCGGTGCTCTTTCACGGATCTCCCGCGGAATCGGAGGCTGTCTGTCACTCGATATTGTCGGCCCACCTCTCAACCCCCGCTATTTGCACGGGCGGTATTACCTCTATTTCGTGGACTACCGGCTCCGAATTCACCCACGTACTGAGCTACTACCCCAAGTACCTCTGGTACATCCCCTGGTATTGCCTAAGCTTCTTACCATTCCTTCTCTCTGGTTGGGTGAAACGCCATTGGCAAATCACCGCCAGCGTGGTGAGTCTCAACTCAGCGCTCTTTTTGGTCGGATCCGATTACGGTCGGTGGATCCACATACTGGCCATGTCTTTGGCGCTGGTGTGGCTAACCTCTCCAGAGCGTCTGCGCTCGACGAGTAAGCGCACGTGGCGTGAACGCGTCGCGTTGGTGATGTGGATCTCTCTCTGGAGTGCTCCCTGGTCGGGCAATCCCGTTCTGTGGAGAGGGTTGGCCGTTTCGGCCTATCGAAATATTTCCCACCCAGTTGGGTTTTACTATCCCTGGTGCTACAACTGGCTCGTGGCCCACCTACTCCACTCAGTGCACTAAATCTTTTCGCCCTTGAGAGACAATTCGATGACCTGGGAGATGTCGAGCACCATGGCCTGTTCGCCCTCACCCTTGGTCTTTACCGCGTCGTCGAGCATGATGATGCAATAAGGACAAGCGGTCGCCACCACGTTGGCCCCCGTGGCGAGTGCTTCATTGGTGCGATTGAGGTTGACGCGAGTGCCGATGTTTTCTTCCATCCACATGCGAGCCCCACCGGCACCACAACAGAAGCTCTTTTCCTTGTTGCGCTCCATCTCCACAACTTCGAGCCCCTCAATTCCTTGGATGGCGCTGCGGGGTTCATCGAAGACGCGGTTGTGGCGACCTAAGTAACAGGGGTCGTGATAGGTGACCTTGCCCGCTAAGCCGTCGCCGGTGACCAATCGACCGCTACTGACTAGCTCACTCAAGAGTTCCGAGTGGTGAATCATCTCGTAGTTTCCACCCAATTCGGGGTACTCGTTCTTCATGGTGTTGAAACAGTGAGCACACGAAGCAATGATCTTCTTCGCCCCCACCTCATTCAAAGTGGCGATGGTGTTCTTCGCCAGTTCTTGGAACAGATACTCATTTCCCATTCGGCGCGCGGGGTCTCCGGTGCACGACTCGCGCTTACCCAACAGCGCAAACTTCACGCCGGCGCGCTGCAGTAGTCGCGTGGTCGAGATAGCTTGACCTTTTCCGCGCTCGTCGAGCGATCCCGCACAACCAATCCAGTAGAGGTACTCCACGTCGTCGGGAATTGTCCCCTCGACAACCGGCACCTCGAAGTCGAGCGCACTCATCCACTCTTCACGCTTCGATGAACCAAGGCCCCAGGGGTCGCCCTGGTTCTCGAGGTTACGCAGCAGCAACTGCGCTTCACTGGGGAAGCGAGATTCCATCAACACCTCGTAGCGGCGCATGTCAACAATTGCGTCCACGTGTTCAATATCCACCGGACACTGTTCGACGCAGGCGCCACAGGTCGTGCAACTCCACAACACGTCGGGGTCAATGGTGGTGGGCACCAGGGTCGGACTGTCAGTCTTTTCGCCACTCAAAAGTCGGTCGGCCGAGGCGAACATGTTCTCTCTCAGTCCCATGATCAATAACTTGGGGCTCAGAGGCTTACCGGTATTCCACGCCGGGCACACCGACTGGCAACGACCGCATTCGGTGCAGGTCGAAAAGTCGAGCATTTGCTTCCACGTGAAGTCTTCAATACGACCAACCCCAAAGACCGTGTCTTCGGTGATCTGTTCCATGTCCATCGAGGGGGTCTTATCGAGTCCCCCGAGTGCACGAGGTCGACGCGAAGTGCCAATGTTGATTGGCGCCAAGAAGATGTGCTGGTGCTTGGAGTAAGCCAAAAAGACCATGAATCCAGCAATAACACCCACGTTGGCGAGCAGGAATACCGCTTCGAGTACCGAGTTAACGCCCGTTCCTAACGGGGCGAGCAAGCTCGCCACGAACTTGGTCGCAAAGGCCCAGGCCGAGTGGTGAAAGGGAAAGTGTCCCGTGTTGTACTGCGCCGCGCGGTAGATGAGGAGAGTAACGATGACCAGCTTGATCATCACGAGCACCGCCCACGCCGCACCGAGGTGCGAGCCGTAAAAGCGCGAGTTGCGATCCTTTCGTGAAGGAGCGTTCTTGATTCGAATGACGCCAAAGACCACTAGGGAAATCAACACCGCGACCGAAAAGAAGTCTTCGACGAAGGCGAGCCAGTTGCTCTGGCCAATTATCGGAATGTGATAGTCACGCGCGAAGAGTGCGCCGTAGGCCTCGATGATTGTCGTGATCAAAACGGTAAATCCCCACATGGTGAAAAAGTGGGCAATACCGGGGACGGTCCACTTCAGCAACTTGGCTTGACCAGCGACCTCAACTAGTTCAGCTTCACCGACCTTACGAAGTCCTTGCCAGCGCCGCGGCGCGGGTTTTCCAGAGCGAATGAGTTTCGCGGTCCACATGAAACGCCGAGTGGCGATTACTCCGCACGCCAGAGTAACGAACAGACCAATAAGAATGCGAGTGAGCATGCTGCCTTATTTTTTAAAGTTCTCCGAGTAACGACTCGGGGTGGGGCCACGTTGCCCGCGGTACTTCGATCCAAGTCCACTCGCGCCGTAGGGACGGTCCGCTTCGGTGGTCATCTGGAAAAAACTAATCTGGCCAATCTTCATGCCGGTGTACAGAGTGATGGGGAGGTTCGCCATGTTCGACAGCTCGAGGGTGATGTGCCCATCCCAGCCAGCGTCAATGAATCCAGCGGTTGAGTGAATCACGAGCCCCAATCGACCCAGTGAACTCTTGCCGTCCAAACGACCTACGAGGTCGTTGGCGATAGCCACACGTTCGAGGGTGGAACCCAACATGAACTCGCCGGGGTGCAAGATCATGGGCTTATCCATACCTACGTCGATGAGTTCGGTTAAGTCTTCTTGGGCTTCTTTCACGTCAATAACGCGCTCGGAGTGGTTTCGAAAAACTCGGTAAAACTGGTCAATGTGCAGATCCACCGAGCTGGGCTGAATACAGTCTTCGCCGAGCGGGTCGATTTCTATGCGACCTGAGGCCAACGCTTCTTTAATTGATCGATCCGAGAGCACCATAACCCTGAAAACGATAGTTCTTTTCGTGGGATTAAGGGGACGAGAGGGCAAAAACCCTACGAAAGATAGCGAATTGCCTCAGTATCTGTTTCTGAGATGAGCCCCAAAAGAATTTGTAATAGTGGGCTTTCAGAACTATTCTCACAGTATCGCTGTAAAAGGCGTACTACTAGTTCCAAGCGACCGCTTGGACGAGAGGGGAAACATGATTAAGAAACACCGTGCCGGAGTGCGCGCTGGTTTCAGCTTGGTCATGGGAATGACTCTGATGGGTTTGATTGCTCCAGCAGTTCCTGCTGTTGCCGCAACTCCTAAGACCGCATTCTCATGGACAGTCAATCTGGAATCGTACCAGCCTGCCTCACCAAACTACCTGTACCCATACATGGACGGTTCGCACTTTACGCAAGCCAACTCCGTTATGCAGCTGCAGATGTACCGTCCCTTGTACTGGTTTGGTACCTCAACTGGTTTGGTTGCCCCTAACTACGCCGAGTCGGTCGCTAATATTCCGGTCCTCTCGAACGGCAACAAGACTGCAACAATCTCCCTGAAGCCAAACCTTGTTTGGTCGAACGGCGCTTCCGTTCAGGCTAAGGACGTTGTGGAATGGTTGAACATCATGGCTTCGGACCCTGGCATCTGGGGTAACTACTCCCCACCTGTTAACGGCACGGCTACCACTGTTCCCGACATTCTCAAGACCGTAACGGTCGTTTCAAAGTTCGTGCTGAAGTTGGACTTTAACTCAGCCGTCAACTTGAACTGGCTCGTTATGAACCCACTTTCTAACATCACACCATTGCCACAGGCTTGGGACCGTAACGCGGCTAGTTGGACTGCGTCCACCTCAGGTGGCCACATCTCGAACGGTACGTCAAAGTACGCCGCCTCTAACGGCCACGGAGCCTTGGCAACTGTTTCAGCTGGATGTTGGAGTGCTAACTACATCGGTAACGGCGCCAACGGCCCCGGATCCGCTGGTCACGACGTTGTGACTGACCAATACGGTGAGCCCACTGTTGTCGCCAACGCTAACGCCGCTCAGGCCTACAAGTGCCAAGAGGTCTGGTACACCATGCGTGCATTCGCATTGGACACCCAGAACTGGGCTGACACCACCACCGACACCGGCAAGATTTGGGCCGTCACTGACGGCGCCTTCAAGTTGAAGAGCTTCGACTCCGCAACTACTGCTCGCGTCATGGTTAAGTCGGCTTCCTACAAGGGACCACGCGCCTCTAACTCACCTACCAAGCTCAACTACGAGCCTTGCTTCAACGTCACCGGCGACTGCCAGACCTTGTTGCAGACCGGCAAGGTTGACGTCGCTGGCGTCCCTTCGTCAGCTATGGCTGCTATCACTAGCTTGAGCAAGGCGGCCACCGCGAAGATCAACATCTCAGTACCGAAGACCATGAAGCGCACGCTTTCATACTCGTGGTCAGTTGGTTACTCCTGGATGAACTGGGCTTCCACCAATGCCAACGCTGGTAACAGTGGCACCCAAAACGGTGACATCTTGAAGCAGCAGTACATCCGCTTGGTCATGAACGACTCCTACCCAGTGGCTTCGATTGTGAAGAATGCTTACCGTGGTTACGCGTACTCGACCTTCGGTCCAATTCCACCGTTCCCAACGAACAGCTACACCTCAGTTAAGGTGACGCCCTTCAAGGCTTCATTGATTACTGGTCTGATGACCTCACACGGTTGGACCAAGGTTTCGGGCGTTTGGACTTGCACCTCCCCAGGTACCGGTTCCGGTCACTGTGGTGCCAACATTGGCAACGGCGCAACGATGAACTTTGGTATGGACTCAGCTTCGGCTGGTTCGACCATTTCCCAGGCTGCGGACAACGCATGGGTCGGGGCTGCTGCCGCTAACGGCATCACCTTGAACATCAACATCGAGACCTTTAACACTGTTATTGGTAACGACACCGCCGGCGCAACTGGCTGGGACATTTCAACCGGTTCCGGTTGGATCTACGCCCCAGGATTCTTGCCAACTGGTGAGCCTTTGTTCTTGACCGGTGCCGGTTCCAACGCAGGTAGCTTCTCGCTTGCTTCGATGGACACCGACATCCTCGGCACCTTGAACGGTCACGTCACTCTCGACAAGTACGAGCGCGACTTCTTGGCTAACCCACCAACCGTGGGTAACACCTGGACCGTTAGCGTGATCTTGTACAACAAGCACATCGGTGGTTACCTGCCACAGGCTTCGGGCTACGTTTGCCCAGAGAACTGGCACTACACCGCCTAGTTCTTCCTGAACTAAGTAACTGAAAAACCCCCGGTCGAAAGACCGGGGGTTTTTCCATCTCTGATAGCCTTTTTTAATGCTTGCGTATCTAATTCGCCGAATATTCCAAGGATTCATCGTCTTGGTTTTGGTCATTTTGTTCACCTTCGTACTTGAACATATGGTGCCCGGTGGCCCCGCAGTTGTCGCTCTCGGACACCGCGCCACGCCCGCTTCCATTGCTCAGTTCAACCACGACAATGGGTTGGATCGCCCGATTGTGGTTCAATTCTGGTCCTACCTCACTCAGGTTTTGAGCCTCAACTTGGGTTATTCCATGGTGAAATCCTCTTCAGTCTGGTATTTGATCAAATCTGCTCTCGCTCACACTTCGGTTTTGGTCGCAGTCTCAATTGTCTTTCAGTTCATCGTGGCAATTCCCCTTGGCGCAGTACAGGCCCGACGACGGAACACCAAGTTTGACTACTTCGCTACGGGAATCACCTTTGTTCTCTACGCGATTCCAGTTTTCTTAATTGGTGAGTTCCTCATTTCGCTCTTTGCCATCAAGCTCCAATGGCTACCCGGACTCGTTTCCTCTACTGATGGGGCTTTCTCGATCTTCTTGAACCCCGTCGCGTACATTCTCCCAATCCTGACCCTTTCTTTGGTGGGCATTGGTGGTCTGAGCCGATTCCAGCGTTCCTCAGTTGTTGACACCTACGCGCAGGACTACATCCGCACCGCACGGGCCAAGGGTCTGAGCGAGAAGTTGGTTTTGCGCCGTCACGCACTGCGTAACTCAATCTTGCCAATCATTACCATCATCGGACTCTCCTTGCCCGCTCTCGTCGGTGGAGCGCTCATCACCGAGAGTCTCTTTGGTATTCCGGGAATGGGTGAGCTCACTCTCACCGCAGCCAATAGCCAAGACATGCCATTGGTCGTCGGCACCACCATCGTGGCAACCATCATGACCATTGTTGGGTCACTGGTCGCTGACCTCTTGTACGCCGTTGCCGACCCTCGAATCCGTGTAGAAAGTCGATAAATAATGTCAGTAACTGATTTAGAAGTGACCGAGAGCGTTGCCCCCAGTGCAGGGGAATCCAGCACCGTTGGTGGCGTCTACACCCTGGTCTGGCGCACCTTCAAGGAGAACCGACTTGCGGTTGTCGGTCTGGGCATCCTTATTTTCTTTATTCTCTTTTCCTTCGTTGGGCCCTACGTCTATAAGACCAACCAGTCCAACGGTTATGTCGCTTCACAGGTATATATTCACGGCGTCTCCGCGGTGAACTATCCCTGGTTTAAATCCTGGTCCTTCCCCCTGGGTGGCGATACCTCGGGATTTAACATCGTGGGACGTCTAATGGTTGGCGGTCGTACCGCACTGTCGGTCGGGATTCTTGCTGGATTGATTTCGACCCTCGTTGGATCGGCGTGGGGTGCCATTGCGGGGTTCCGCGGTCGCATTACCGACTCGGTCATGATGCGTTTCGTTGACATTGGGCTTTCCGTTCCCGGAATTTTCTTGCTCATCGTCATCGTGGTGCTCTTTGGTTCCAGTTCAACCACAATTACTTTGACATTGGGCCTCACCTCCTGGTTCGGCTCAGCCCGACTGATTCGTGGTCAAACGTTGGGCCTTAAGTCTCGTGAATTCGTTTCGGCGGTTCGCGTACTTGGTGGTTCGGGAACTCGAATTATTTTTAAGCACATTCTGCCCAATACCATTGGAACCATGGTGGTAATTGCCACCTTCGCTGTCGCCGACTCGATCTTGGCTCTCGCCGGTTTGGGTTTCATTGGTCTCGGTATTCCACTACCGAACACTGACTGGGGTTCGATGTTGCAGAACGCCACTATTTACGCCCCCGACGGATACTGGTGGGACATTGTTCCCGCAGCTATCTGCATCATTCTCGTCGTTATGTCGCTGAACTACATCGGTGACGCTCTACGCGATGGCTTCGAAGTTCGCTTGCAGAAGCGGTAGTTCGCTACAAAACAAAAACCGCCTCCCAATTGGGAGGCGGTTTTTTATTTGACTTAATCGCTAGCGGATGCTCACTGGCTGACGGAGCGGGAAGTGGCAGGCCGCACGGTGTCCTGGGAAGAACTCGCGCATGGCGGGCTCTTCGTTGGCGCAGATATCTTGTGCGAACGGACAACGAGTCCGGAAGCGACATCCCGATGGCGGGTTGACGGGCGAAGGAAGCTCGCCCGTAATTGCAGTCGCGGTCTTCTCGTCCTTGTTCGCCGATGGCACTGCGTCGAGCAGTCCACGGGTGTAGGGGTGAATTGGTTCGCGGTAGATTTCGTCTGAGGGGCCCTCTTCGACCAATTTGCCTAAGTACATGACCCCAACGGTGTCGGACATGTAGCGAATGACACCCAGGTCGTGGCTGATCATGACGAGGGATAACCCGAGCTCAGCCTGCAGGTCCTTTATGAGGTTCAAAATCTGAGCTTGAATCGACACGTCGAGTGCCGATACTGGTTCGTCAGCAATCAACAGTTTGGGCTTCAGCGCCAAGGCGCGAGCGAGACCAATGCGCTGGCGCTGTCCACCCGAAAACTCGTGTGGATAACGAAGCGATGCAGATGGCGAGATGCCGACTTGATCGAGCAAATCGGCCACCATCTTCTTGCGATCTGCACTCGTTCCCTCGTTTTGAATCTTGAACGGCTCTTCCAGGATTGAACCCACGGTTTGACGGGGATCCAACGAGGAGTAGGGATCCTGGAACATCATCTGAACGTTGCGGCGAGCTAAACGTGCCTCAGCCCCCTTCAGCGAGTTGAGGACCGAACCTTCGAACTTAATCTCACCATTGGTGGGCTTCTCTAGTCCGGTGATGAGCTTTCCGGTCGTGGTTTTGCCACAGCCCGATTCTCCGACCAGACCATAGGACTCACCCTCCACAATGGAGAGCGAGATGTTAGAGATGGCGTTTACGTTACCGACCTTCCGTCGGATAACGCTGCCCCCGCGAACGGGGTACAGCTTCTCGAGGTTCGTAATCTCGAGCAGGGTCTTGGCCTGGGTGATGTCACGCTGGGCATTCTTAACCTTGACGCGGTCATCCTTGCCGATTCCCTTTACGGGGTGGAAGCAGGCAAACTCGTGGTCGCTCTTGCCTTCAATCTCTGGTTCGGTGCTTCGACACTTGTCGGTGGCGAACTCGCAACGAGGGGCGAAACGGCAGCCCACGATTTCTTTCGAAAGGTCTGGTGGAAGTCCGGGAATCGATTGGAGTCGGAAGCTCACGTCCTCGAGCTTCGGAACTGCGTTCATCAGCGCCTGGGTGTACGGGTGACGCATACCGGCGAAAATGTCCTTGGTGGTGGCCGATTCAGCCTTCTTACCGGCGTACATCACAACGACGCGGTCGGTACGGCCAGCAATAACACCCATGTCATGGGTAATCAAGAGCACGGCCATCTTGAGTTCCTTGCGCAACCGGTCAATTAGGTCCAGGATCTGCGCCTGGATAGTCACATCGAGTGCAGTTGTGGGCTCATCGGCGATGAGCACCTTGGGCTCACAGACGAGGGCCATAGCGATAATGACGCGCTGACGAAGTCCACCGGACAGTTCGTGCGGGTACTGGTTGATGCGCTCTTCGGGACGAGGCATTTCTACGAGCTTCAGCACTTCGATTGCGCGCTTAATCCCCTCTTCGCGCGAAACACCCTTGTGCAGAACGTATCCTTCAGCAATTTGACGACCAATGGTCATCGTGGGGTTGAGCGAAGTCATTGGGTCTTGTGGAATGAAGGCAATCTGGTTTCCCCGGACTGAGCGCATTTGCTCTTCGGGCAAGGTCGCGAGATCCACGCCATCTAATTCGACGCTGCCACCAATGATGTGGCCCGTGTTGGGGAGCAGTCGCATGATTGAGGTGCCGATGGTGGTTTTGCCACAGCCGGACTCTCCCACTAAGCCAACACACTCTCCAGCGGCGATATCGAAGCTGACGCCGTCAACGGCGACCACATTTGCGGTGCGCATACGGAATTCCGTGCGTAAATCCTTGACTGACAAGACGGTAGACATAGGGAAAATCCTACTACCGCCTGAGGTTTTCCTTGATTACCTGCAATTTCAGGTTTCTGAGGATTGGTTTAGGGGGCTGTCGTGGGATTGAAATCCCGACTAGCGCCTTCTGCGAGCGCGCGAGACCTCTTGCATGAACAAAGTTCCAGAGGCAACAAACAAGCCCGAGGCAATCAAAACTGAGCCCGAATTAAAGCCGGTGTGGGCCAGCGAGCCCGAACCGGTCGTAGTGGTGGTTGTTTGGCCACCAGCGGCAGTCGTCGTGGTAGTCGGTGCCGAGGTTGTCGTGGTGCTCGAGGTTGTCGTGGTGCTCGGTGTACCAGCCGTTGAACTGCCGTCATAGGTCGTGATAGTAAATACGGCTTCATTTCCGTTCGTGGCTGAGTCGGTTCCGGTCATAAAGAACTGACCGCCCGCCAAGCACAGGCCCCAAATTCCGCCTGCGCCCGAGTCGGTCACCGGGTCAAGATAGGTCGTGGAGGTAGAACTTCCTGAAGCAACAGACAGCAGTCGATTGTGGTAATCGGAGACAAACACGTTGCCACTACTGTCAGCGGCCACGTCTACTGGAACAAAAGTCGGGTCACTCGATGTGTCGACCCATAGCGCGGGACTGGTGTAAGGCCCAGTGGTGGTGTCGAGTTTGTACACACCAGATACTGATCCGCCGTTGTAGTTGGCGTCATCGGCAACCAACAGAAAATTCCCATCGGGCGAAATTCCTTGCGCCCCGGGAGCCGCCAATCCAGTTGCGAATGTCGTGAGACTTGATGTTGGAAGACCAGCACTCAAATTCAACGGTACGGAATAGACCGTGCCAGTGTCAAACATTGAAATGTACAGATTTGCACCAACCGCAGCAATGAAGGTCGTACCTCCGCCGGTCACCGCATAGTCAGTTGGCGTCGAGTTCGCTGGTGCACCCGCAGCAAACTCATAAACGTGGCCGTCACTGGCGCAAACAAAGAGATTGCCGGCACTGTCCATTGTTATTGTGCCGGGCGTTGCGCCACCGAAGTTTGATGTAGTTGCGTAAACGGTAGCTGGGCTCGACCCATTCATCGGGGCCTTAACAATTACACCGGAGTTGTTGATCGATCCAACTACGTAAAGATCTCCTGAGCCGTCGGCCACCATTGCGTTATTCATTCCGGCGGTGAAACCGGCGAGTGATGTTCCATCCAAAAATAGGCTTACGTTGACACTCGCGGTGGCTACGAGTGTGTTGGCAAACAGCACTGCTCCCACGACCAGTCCGATGGCGGCAATCTTTAGGCGAAAATTTGTAAGCACGAATGGGCTCCCACTAGACAACGAA
>CAIJYV010000020.1 GCA_903825035.1 uncultured Actinomycetes bacterium
CTGGGCCCATCTTTCGAACTTGGTCGTACTCTTTGCGCTTGTCGGCGTCACCCAATACGTCGTAGGCGGCGGAGACCTCTTTGAACTTGTCTTCCTTGCCCGGATTGGTGTCGGGGTGCAACTCTTTGGCGAGTTTGCGGTAGGCGCGAGTGATCTCTTTATCGGTGGCTGATTCAGCCACCCCTAAGGACTTATAGAAGTCCTTTTCGAACCAATCGCGCTCCGCGGCCATTTAGCCCTGCACTTCAACCATGGCGGGTCGCAGTACGGCGCCCTTCCAGAGGTATCCCGCGCGCAAGACCGTCTTGATGATCTGCTCACCCGGAGTTTCCCCGGGTACGTGCATGACCGCATCGTGGATGGTGGGGTCAAAGGCCGCACCAGTTTCGTCGATGCGAGTCAACCCCTCTTTATTCAAGGTGTCAAGCAGTAATCCACGCGACTGAATGAGCGCCTTCGACTCATCAGTTTCAGTCTCCGAAAAGTGCGTTAGCGCGAGGTCAAAAGCGTCGAGAACGGGCAAGAGCTTGTTGATAAGCGCCCCCGCGGCTCGCGTGCCGGCCTCTTCTGAAGAGCGGACTACGCGCTTTTTGTAGTTCTCAAAGTCGGCCTGGAGTTGTTGCAGGGCCTTGAGGTACTCATCCGATGAGTTCTCCGCACCCTCTTCGACAGTGTCTGATGACACAGCCTCATTCAAGGCTGCGTCATCTTCACTGTTCCACGTTTCGTCGGTCACTGTTATTCGACAATCTCAGCGTCGACGATCTCTTCGTCGTTGGCCTGCGTGGTCGAAGCCTCAGGGTTCTCCTGATTCTTCTTCGCAGCCTCGTCGTAGAGTCGCTGGCCCAAGGCCTGCGAGACGGTCGAGAGCTTCTCGGTGGCTGACTTGATGGCGTCAAAGTCCGTGCCGGTGAGCTTTTCTTTGAGCTCAGCCAAGGCGGCTTCCACATCAGCCTTCTCGGTGCCCTGGAAGTTCTCGGCCTGGTCCTTCAGCATCTTCTCCGTTTGGTAGACGAGGTTGTCGGCGGTGTTCTTCACCTCGGCCTCGGCTCGGCGAGCCTTGTCCTCATCGGCGTGAGCCTCGGCGTCTCGGACCATGCGGTCGATCTCATCTTTCGAGAGCGAGGATCCGCCGGTGATGGTCATGGACTGAGTCGAACCGGTGGCCTGGTCCTTGGCTGAGACGTGGACGATGCCGTTCGCGTCGATGTCAAAGGTGACCTCGATTTGGGGCGTGCCACGGGGAGCGGGTGGAATTCCCACGAGGGTGAACTTACCCAGAGTCTGGTTGTAGTTCGCCATCTCGCGCTCGCCTTGGAGAACGTGGACCTCCACGCTGGGCTGGTTGTCCTCAGCGGTAGTAAAGGTCTGGCTCTTCTTAGTTGGAATCGTGGTGTTTCGCTCAATGATCTTGGTCATGACTCCACCCATGGTCTCGATACCGAGGCTCAAGGGGGTGACGTCGAGCAAAAGGATGTCCTTCACGTCGCCCTTTAAGACTCCGGCCTGGACGGCGGCACCAACGGCCACTACTTCGTCCGGGTTAACGGTCTTGTTGGGCTCTTTGCCGGTGACCTTCGCGACAAGTTCCTGCACCGCGGGAATACGAGTCGATCCACCCACCATGATGACGTGGTCAATCTTGTCCAGGGTGAGTCCCGCGTCCTTGATGGCCTGGTCGAAGGGCTTGCGCAACCGGTCCACGAGCTCGGCGGTCAATTCGTTGAACTTCGAACGGCTCAACTTGATGTCCATGTGCTTGGGACCAGAATCGGTCGCGGTGATGAAGGGCAAGTTGACGGTGGTCTCTTGGACGGCCGACAATTCAATCTTCGCCTTTTCGGCCGCTTCGGTTAGACGCTGGAAGGCCATCTTGTCAGTTGACAGGTCAACACCCTCGGTGTCCTTGAAGGTCTTGATCAGGTAGGCGCGAACCGCGTCGTCCCAGTCGTCACCACCAAGGTGGGTGTCACCGTGGGTGGACTTGACTTCAAAAACACCATCGGCGATCTCGAGTACTGAGACGTCAAAGGTTCCTCCACCAAGGTCAAAGACCAGCACGGTCTGCTCCTGGCCACCCTTGTCGAGACCATAGGCCAGCGCTGCAGCCGTAGGCTCGTTCACGATTCGCAAGACCTTGAGTCCGGCGATGGTGCCGGCCTCTTGGGTCGCGGTGCGCTGGGCGTCGTTAAAGTACGCCGGTACGGTGATGACCGCTTCGGTGACGGTGTCACCTAAGTAGGCCTCCGCGTCGCGCTTAAGCTTTTGCAAGATGCGCGCCGAGATCTCCTGGGCGGTGTACTTGGTGCCGTCGATGTCGACGGTCCAGTTCTCGCCCATGTGACGCTTGACCGAACGAATGGTGCGCTCGGGGTTGGTGATGGCCTGACGCTTGGCGACCTCTCC
>CAIJYV010000021.1 GCA_903825035.1 uncultured Actinomycetes bacterium
ACTGCTCCACCCCGCGATGGAAAGACCAGTTTACTCACAGCGCCTCAAACAGTCAATTCGGCTTCAAAACTTGCTGCGAGTTCACACTCACGAGGTCCAAGTGGCGGAAATGACCACGACCCTAGAGGTTGGCAAATTCGCCCCAATCCCGCCGTGTCCCGTGGCGATCAGCGTGCCTGGAACACCTAATGCGGAAAGAATTCTTTTGACGGTGAGTGCCCGAGCGGTAGACAGGGCGGCGGGGTACGGATCAATTGGGGTCGGCTGAGAGTATCCATCAATGTGCACCACTAGACCATGGTGGGTCTTTAGTTGAGCCGCAACCTGCTTCACGTGAAGATATTCTGCGTACGTGAGCATGTAGGTGTTGAGCCCAAATGTAATTCTCGCCACAACACCGACTATTCGTGCCGAGGTCAACACTCCAATAGAAACAGTGCGTGCGACTGAATTGCTGGAGAGCCCAGTGACCTGAATGGTATGTGTTCCAGCGGAAAATGACGAGGGGAACGCGACGAGCGCAGTGAAACTACCGGTTGAATTGGTTTGTGCCGTAGTTAGATACACACCGACAGGGAACGCGTACACACCAACTAAAGAGTTAGGTTTGAATCCACGACCGGTGGCCAATATGAACTGACCCGCCGTGGCAGTCAGTTGACCTTGTGCATTCAATGGAACTGTTGATCCATTTGGAGCCACGGCACCAATCGAAACCGACCAAGTCGAATTCGTATACATAACGACACTGCTGCGATTCATACTCGTCGTCGTCGCACTCGATACAACCTGCCCCGCAACCGTAACTTGCGTAAATCCAGCGGGCTCCTCAACTGGCTGTGGCATTGGTGGAAGTCCTCCGTTCGGAATCACGGCGGTGGACACCGCATTCGAATTTGCCGAGGGGGCAGAGTCCCCATTGCCGTTTGTTGCAACCACGGAGAAGGTGAAAGTGCTGTTGGCGCCCATTCCACTTATTGTGCAGCTCGTCGCACCAGTCGTGACGCAATTGTCGCCCCCGGGGGAGGCGGTAGCCGTATATCCAGTGATTGTTGACCCACCGTCACTGAGTGGAACGCTCCAAGCGATTGTGACGGTTCCAGAATTGAATCTGGCAAAAACCGACCCTGGGGCGACTGGCACCCCGGCCGTGCGGGGAGTCGCTGCGCCCACCGGTTCGCTAACACTGAGCAGGATTAGGAAAACCGCACCAAGTGCGAGGAATCGACCAATACTCGAAATACGAATTCGTGTCATAGCAACCCCAATTATCATTTTCCAAATTTTACCCTGAAGTGACAAATAATTACGTTTCTGCCAGATCAACGATTTTGGATGCGAAATTTCAAGTTAGGAAAACTAGTTACGCCGTGCTAGTTACGGAGAAGCTAGTCCCTCCGGCACTCAACGGCCCAGGCGTCGCCAACGGGGTTGCTCCATTCACCATCTGAATGATCTGCAAGGTATAGGCGGTTGCGGGTGCCGAAACGCCATTTACCGATGCGGAGATGTTAGTAAAGGTGGTGATTGGAGTTGGCGCCATATTCGCTAGTTGACAGCTCGCCCCAAAACCGGCACCACAAATAAGTGGTCGCTCGACTACCCACTCTGCCGAGACTTCTGCCGGGGTCGTCGAAAGGTTCGTCAGGGCAATTGAGAAGCTCCAGTTAGCCGTGGCATCAGTCATAGAGAGTGTCCAAACGCCCGCGGAAAAGTCCACGGTAGCCGTGATCTGATCTCCCGGCTGCACCGAATCAGCATTGGGGAGATTAATGGAAGCTCCGCCCGCAATTGAACTAATGCCATACATTTCGTACCAAGCGCCGTAGTTGGTTACACCATTGGTGCAAGTAACTACTGTGCCAAGTTGCTCAACGGTCGAAGATCCATAGCCGTCTATGCCAACCCATTGTGATGCGTAGGCATTAGCGTGACCGGCACAGTTAGCCGCTGGAACAATCCAGGTTCCAGATACCCCCGTGAAGGTTCGACCCGTTGCCACGTAACCTGACCAGTTATTTGAATTCAAAATAGTTTGCAGGGTTACGGTCAAGGTGGCCGCTGCGGTCGTGGCCGTTCCATTGGTATTGGTATAGGTGGCCTCGTAAACGTAACCACTCATCGAAGTAGTGGGCGTGAAGGTGTAGTTAGCTGTCGTCGCACCAGTAATTGGCGTGAAGGTTACGCCACTATCGGAAGACACGCTCCACTGCACGGTGGGCGTTGGTGTTCCGGTAGCCGACGAGTAGAAGGTTACGCTCTTGCCACTTTGCACCATCGTGTCTACCGGACTTGTAGCAATTACTGGGTAACTAGATACTGGCGGGATAGTCGTCGTGGTTGTTGTGGTGGTGGAACGCACCGTGGTCGTAGTCGTCGGTGCCGTCGTTGTAGTGGTTGGGGGTCGAGTAGTCGTTGTGGTCGGCGCTGGGACCGTAGTGGTCGTCGTAGTCGAACGAACAGTAGTGGTAGTAGTTCGAACCGTCGTAGTCGTGGTTGGAGGTCGCGTAGTCGTAGTGGTCGGCGCTGGGACCGTAGTCGTAGTGGGGCCGCTCGGTGCTGAGACGTGCAGGGTTGCAGGGCTAGAGACTGCTATTCCACTCGCGTTGGTGAAAACCGCGCGGTACTTGAACCCATCCAGGCCGATATTGGTGTTGAGCGTAAGCGAAACGGAAGTTCCGCCAGCCACATTTTGAAATGTCGAACCGCCATCAACCGACGATTGCCACTGAACTGTGGGTTGGGGTCGCCCCGTTGCGGTTGCAACAAAGATGGCGCGTCCGCCAGCAAAAACCGAAATATCACTTGGATTGTGAGTGATGGCGGGAGCCACCGCCGTTGGCGCAGTGCTTTCTTCATCGGAACGATTTACAAACAATTGCGCTGGAAGAGTGGTTGCTGATCCTGAATCATTTGAAAACACTGCACGGAATAGATATCCCGCCATCGAAGCGACGACCGTAAAACTAAGTTGGCTGGAGGTGCTCGCCGAGGGAACGTTCTGATACGTGACTCCCCCATCACTTGAGTACTGCCACTGAATTGTCGGTACGGGATTGCCCGAGGCGCTCGCGGAGAATCGAGCCGTTCCACCAACTGCTGCACTTGCCGAGGTGGGATTGGCCGTCACGGTAGGGGCGAGTGGAGTAGTTGAGCTGACCACTGTCAAGGTGGCGGGGTTAGAGGTGGCGCTTCCGGCGCTCGAGCGAGCGACCGCCTCAAAGCGATATCCGCTTTGAGCCAAAGTCGCTACAAAGCGAATGCGAGAATCCTCACTCGACACAGCGCGGTAGGTCGCTCCACCATCAGTTGAGAAAAGCCAAGAAATGCTTGGGCGCGGATTACCCACCGCGCTCGCTGAAAAATTCGCAGTTTGCCCGGCAATCAGTGTTAGTGACTGTGGTTGTGCGCTGAAAGTAGGCGTGACGGAAGGACCGCTGTTCCCATCATCACGACTACTTGAAGCGCCAGCTCCCCCTGGGGACACGGTGAGGGCAACTATCGAGAATAAAAGAGGCAGAAATAGTCGCTTCACACCAACGAATTTACCACGAGAAATGCCACGTGTACACGTTGGCTATTTTTTCAGTACGCCCTGGGCCTTTTTAATCGCCTGGTTCATCGCGTTTACATACTTCTGGTAGTCCGCCAAATTTCCGCTACTGAGCGCATTTTGAGCGTTCGTGTAGTCCGCGGCCGCCTCTTGCAAGTATTGACTTGCCGTTTTTCCAGTTCCCGCGTTCGCCCCTCCGCCGGTTGAGACATTTGCTCCCAGCACCTGGGAGAGTGCTCCCGCCAACGTTGGTGCAATGGCTACGTCTTGGTTGTAGACGGCCACCACATATCGCAACTGAGGAATTGGATTCACCGAAGCAGTTACGTAGAAAGGCCGAATGTAGAGCAGGCTCTTGTCAAGCGGAATCATGACGTCGGCGCCGAGTAATACCTGCGAACCGTGTTGGTCATTCAAAGTTATTAGTGACGAGACGGCCGAAGTGTTGTTGATCTCCGAATCGGCCAGTGCCGGTCCAGTGACCGTGGTTCCACGTGGAGTCACGTACAGGTGAAGTTGTCCGTAGTTTGATGGATCCGATGTTGCAATTAAGAATGCAGTCAGTCCCTGGACCTGTGATGCGTTACCAGCTGGCACGTAGGCCAAGGTTTCTGTCAGTTGTTGAACATTTGACCCAGGAAGAGAGGCGACTTGAACCAAGGGGCTCATTGACGCCAGACCTGTTCCCGAGGAGTTCTGCGCTAGTCCTTGCGTTGCCGAACCAGCCCCCGCTGAGGGTGACAACGTCCAACGGTCTGCCGCTGAGTAGAAGGCGCGGGCGTTCGTAATGTGATAGCGGCCTAAGAAAGCGGCTTGCACGTTGAACAAGTCAGTGGGGTAACGCAAATGCTGGCGAATCGTGGATGGCATTTTGCTCTGGCTGGTGAACATCTTGGGGAACGCCGCTTCGTACGCACGAATAATCGGGTCGGACGGGTCAGTTACGTAGAACGTCATCTGTCCCGTGTAGGCATCAACGGTTACTCGGACTGATGCTCGTGCGTAGTTATAACTGCTTGGGAGTCCACCTTCTGGCGTGGACAGGGTGCTCGCATTTTGAGAATTGGGATACTGGTCGGTGGTGGTGTACCCCGTCAACACATAATCCAGCGAACCGTTATTAATTACTGCGTAGGGCTGCGAATCGAAATTCAAGAACGGTGCAGCCTTGCTCACCATCGCTTGAATATCGCGAGTAAACAACACTCGAGAATTAGCAGTGATCTGACTCGAGATTAAAAAGTTGAAGTCGCCCAAACGAAGTGCCAGCGCGGCGCGTGACAAGAAGCTGCCAACCTTCACTCCGCCCTTTGCGCCATAGTGAGTCTCGACCTGCTGTCCAGCATTCGCACCGGAATTCACTTGATAGTCAAGTTCGGCTTGTTTGGTGTTCGCCACTACCCAGCCCGGATCTTTAATACCGAAGTAAATCCCCGCTTGGCGAAGTACTGCCATCGAAGGTACCGAAACGGGGGGTACATTGCCGACGGCCCAGACGGGGTTGCCGGTCACTGAGTTCGCTTGATTCGCTTCGAGAACGGCCACGCCAGCTCCGTGAGTGAATTGCAGGTGCTGGTTTACCCAACTTTGGCTAGGCAAATTTGCCGCGTTCAGCTGCCGAGCTCCAATAAGAACGGGCGTTACCTTGCCGTCGATCATGTATCGATCGATCCCCATCGAGGTAAATGTGTAGTACGAGCGGATGGCCTGACGGCGCTTGGTCGTTGCGAGCGAGATTTGTGGACTGGGATCCCAGAGGCGAATGTTGTTGATCGTTGGTTGGGCGGCGGCTAATTGCGACGGCGTAATTTTGGTTGCGCCGGGGAAAGTCTGGCTGCTCACTCCGGTGATGCCATAAGCGGTGCGCGTCGCAGCAATGTTTCGCTCAATCGAGACGGTCTCGAGCGAGGCCTGATTTGGACTCACCTTTACTGCTTGGAGAATTGATGGGTAGGCGACGCCAATGACAAGGGCCACGAAGGCCCACAGCCCCACCGCCACAACGGGCAAAGACCATCCACGTCGGCGGACGTTGGCCAAAAGGATAAGGGCTGAGCCGATTGATAGGTAGAACAAAATCGTGAGCGCAGGAATTCGTGCGTGGATGTCGGTGTAGCCCGCTCCTTGAACGTAGCCATTGGTCGACGCAACCAAATGCCATTTAGCAAGAAGGTATCCAACGGCCTTCATAAAAGCAATGGCGGCACCAATTAAAGAGAGGTGCACCTTGACAGACGAAGAGACAACGGGCCAGCTTTTGGTGGAACGAATTCCTCCGTTCAAAAGGTGGAAGACGGCGCTAACGAGCAAAGTCACGAACAGGGCAATTAAGACCCAGGTGACGACAAAACTCAGAAAGGGCAGCGTAAAGACGTAAAAACCAATGTTCTTGTGAAAGACCGGATCGACATTGGCAAAGTGTTGCGGGTGCAAAAAGAGCGCCAAATTCTTCCATTGGCTTTGCGCGTTTAAGCCCGCTAGAAAACCCAAGACGAGCGCAATTGCGCCGTAGATTCTCTTTACGTACGGGGTCACGAAGTTTTGGTAGCGACGAGTCATCTCGTCTTCGGGTTCAAAGGACAGATTTTTCGCTCGTAAACGATGCGTCAGCATTAAGTTTCCGAAGATGAGCCCAGCGAAGGCTCCCCCAAACACGACAATCAGACCCAACTTGTAGGTAAACAACGTTGTGAAAATTGAACCAAATCCGCCCTGCGAGAACCACATTTGGTCGGTCCAAAACACTGCCACCGTCTTCAACGAGGCAAAGAGGACGAAGAGAAGGGCTAGGCCTAGCCCAAACCATGCCCTACGGGAGAAGCGGCCGAGTCGGCGAGGAGCAGAAGACATATCAGTTGGTGAACGCACAGCTTCAGCCTAGGTGAGGATGGCTACGGCAATACCAAGCAGGCGCAGCCAGCGTGAACTGGGGGGAATGCCGAACCCGATGGGAATGGCTGCCCCGCTCGCACGGTACCATGGGCCTCGTTATTTGAGCAGTCATCACACGGTGCGTCACTGGGGGCAACGAGGAATCGGAGGTCTCTCGATTGAGATCCCGCCACAATTCCAGCGTTAAAGGCCCGACGTGAGGCGTCGGCGCAGAGTCTTTCGACCCGGGCTCCTCGCCATTCCTTGTACACGGTATTGGCACGCTCGGCCCCATCGCCGGCCGATTCGGACAGTAGCCGCTTGCGCAGAGCCACCACGATCGTTACGGCGAGGTCGGTGGCGCATTCTTGGATGACCACTGAACTGGTGATCCCGTCACCAATGCCGGTTTCATCCAGGACAAATTGAAGGCCACCTTGTGCGGCTTCGAACAGCGCTTCGTAGGCGGCATCAGCGTATCGAGCACGTTGGAGTCGCTCATCTTCGAGCTCGTCGACGATCATCCCTTGAACATCGCGCAACCGGTCGAGCATTACATTCTGATCATCTTGGAGCGCCCGCTTAACTTTTCGCGTCAACATGGTTAAAGAGGGCTCGAGCGCGGCGTCTCGTCGCACAAAGAGTTCTTCGGTGTCGGTAGTCGGCGCAGCGCGTTCAACGATTCGCTTGGCTACGACCGCCGTTGCCCCACGTTCTTCGAGGGTGGCTTGGCGCAGGCGCGAGAAAATGTCATTCACGACATCCGCATCAATGACTTCGCCCTCATCGATAAATTGCTCGCTTCCGCCAAGCGACGGAGCGGGAGCGGCCGGCGGAACAGCATCCGCACCGACTTCAACAGCCCTGCGGGCACGAACCTTGGGGGTGCCTTGCGTTGGGGGATCCGCCAGGTCTTGCTCTGGGCTGGACGAATCGAGACTGTCAGGTCGTGACGGTTGCAAGGTCGCGTTAGCGAGAGCTTCTTCTTCGGTGAGATCGGGAATTGGAATTGCACGACGCAAGGCCTCGAGGGCGGCGATTTTGGCTGCCTCATCTGAGCCTTGAATGTTGCCGAGCACACCATCCATCTGCTCACGCACGCCAAGGATGAAGGTGGCAATTGTGTCTCGTGCTGTTCTCAGTTGTTCGATTTGCATATGCAGCGCCTTGCGCTTCACCGCCATGTCATTAAGCACTTGACGTCGAGCCTCTTTACCTAATTCAACAATCGACCGAGCTTGCTCTTGGGCGTGGGCGATTAATGCTTCGCCATTGAGTTTGCCTGAAGCCACGAGACGTTCAGCTGCTTCACGAGCATCACGCTCGAGTGCGTGGGCTGTATTTTCGGCCTCGGAGACAATCATTGACGCTCGTTCTTGAGCCTCAATGAGTTGATCAGAACTGCGTTGTTGGGCCTCGGAGAGAACTCGACCCGCCTCTTCGTGGGCGTTGCGCAAAATCTCTGCGGTCTTGCCACCAATTCGCTCTACGAGCTCGGCTTCGGTGAGCTCTTCTGGTTTGACCGGTACCGGCAGAGGCGTTGGTTGGCGAAGGGCGTTAGCGAGTTGATCTTCGAGGTCACGGACCTGTGCTTCGTAGCGCTGCATCTCCTTAGCGACGCTTTCGAGGTGCAGTCGCACCTCATTGGGGTCTACCCCGCCACGGCGAATGGGCGTGAAGGTCATCCGAGAGACATCGGAAAATCCGCGTCTTCCTTGGGGTCCGCGCCGTTCATCCATCCTGTACAGATTAGGACCAATTGGCCCTAATTTTTAGCCGAAACGGGTTTAGTTAGCGGTTGAATTGGGCTGCCCCCAATATGGCGCAGTACCGCGAGGGCCTGTTGCAGGGTGTCGACACCAATGATTTGGAGCCCTGGTCCAGCATTGGCCCGGGCCACCGAGACCTCAATCTTCGGAACAATGAAGTATTTGGCGTTCGTGCGCGATACCGCCACCGTCTTTTCGGCAACACCCCCCACGTCGCCCACATTTCCGTACAGGTCCATGGTGCCGGTCACGGCAATTGGCACGTGTCCGGTGAGCGAGGCGCCGTTCAATTTGTCGATCAAACTCAAGGTCATCGCCAGTCCCGCCGACGGGCCTCCGATGTACTTGGTATCAATCGTGAACTTGGCGGGAAGGGATGAATAAATGCCATCTTCGGAGCTGACTCCGATGTATGACTTTCGAGATACCACCGCGCCCCCACAGCTGTCCTTACTTTGATTCTTCGCGACACCCGCCGAGGTGAGGCGAACCACCGAAGCGGCCTGCCACGTTAGAACACCAGTTGTAGAAATTTTGACCTTCTTGACCTCCGCTGAAATTAGCGTCTTCGCCGGAAGTTTGGCAACTGCTAACAACAGGTCGCACGAGTTCTTAATGGGGGTCGAGTTAATGCGAACAACTTCGTCGCCCACGTGTAATCCGGCCTTAGCGGCTGGTGAGTTATTGAATACGCCGGTGATGATCGAGCCACTGGGGCGTAAGGGGATCTTCCACCCCATCGCCCGAAGGGCCGAAACCTCTGCCGCTTGTTTGGCGTCCTGCATTTGCAAGAAGCCTTGCGCCTCTAATTGATTCACCGAGATGCCCGGCTGGACTAGCTCATTGATCGTTACGAACTCCTGATGGGACTGGAACTGACTCACCAACCAGCCCCAGGCCGAGAGCTGGCTTAAGTACACGTCGACGAGCATGATGTGATCAGGGTGCTGATTGGTTTGGAGGGCATCAACTTTGATAAGCGGCGGGACGTTCGTCGCCGTACCGGGAGTGATCACGTAGGTCGAGAGCTGCCAGCGCGATAGTCCAAAAATCACCGCGAGCACCACAAAAACGATGACGAGTGGTCGTTGAAAATGAAACTTCGGTTTTATGATTTCTATTGCCACTACTAATCCCTTCCGCGAAAAAGTGTGTGCAGTTGGCCCATTTGCTCCAAGCAGAGCTGCAGTCCACGCATAATGACAAGGTCCGGACTCTCAGCCACCGTAGTCTTCACTCCGGTCTGTCCGGCGAGGTACTCGCCCACTTGTTTCATGCCCGCAACGCCACCGATCAAGGAAACGCCGAGGTTGGCGACATCTTGAGAGAGATCTGGTGGCGTAATGCGGAAGCACTCCTGCATCATCTCCGCATTGGCCTTCATCACCGACATCACCGAGGCGTTCACCAAGCTGGCGTCAACTTCAATTTCCACTGGCGAGCCGGTCTCCACCGATCGGCCGGGTACAACCTCGCGTTTGCCATTAGTAGCGCCGAGGACCGAGGCCAAGTTGTACTTGAGCGCCTCAATAATTGCCGGAGAAACCACAACGCCAAACTGATGGCGAATGGCGTCGGCGATTGTGCGATTGATATCTTCGCCACCTAAGCGACGCGAGTCCATGGTGACGATGCCACCCAAGGAGATGATGGCGATTTCCGAAGCTCCGCCACCAATCACACTGACGGCATTCCCGAGAGGCTCTTGGATTGGGAGGTCTAGTCCGATTGCTCCCGCCAGTGGCGCCTCGATCAAGCTCACCTCTCGCGCGCCAGCCTGCACCGCTGCTTGGCGAAGGGCACGACGCTCAATTGGCGTAGCCAACGTCGGAATGCTCATCACGACTCGGGTGCGAGATACCTTAGAGAGCCCCGCTCGGTGAAACAGCCCAAAGAGCATTCGCGCGGTGACGTCGAAGTCGATGGTGGCGCCCTGGGACAAGGGTCGGTACACAATGACTGGTCGAGGGGACCGACCTACGAGCTCCAGCGCGTTGGCGCCAACGCTCAATACCGTGCCTTCGTTGGTGTCAATAGCCACCAGTGTGGGCTCGTCGAAAATAATGCCTTGCGAGGAGGTGGCCAGTCGGGTGCGCGACGTACCGATATCAATTGCTACGTCTAGAGCCATTTCTCAATGTTAGGAGTTTCTCCCCCGAATTCTTACCGGCGACACAAATCGACCTGTGGGCTCTATCTTGGGTATATGAGTGACAACCCATTTGGCGAAATGTTTAACGATCTCTTCGCCATGATGAGCAAAGCCGGGCCCGACGCTTGGTACTCCAACGCGCAGCAAATTGCCCTTTCGGTGGCTCGAGGTGAGGATGGCGACCCCAACCCCGCGCCCGCTGAACGCCAGCGTCTCGAAGAGCTCGCTCCGCTCATTGCGCGACACATCGAGGGGCTCTTCGCGGTGCCCATTGCGCCCCAAGTCGAAACGGTAACTAGAACTCAATTGACCCAAGCCGCTCTTGACCAGTGGAAGCCTCTCTTAGAGCCAGGTCTCGCGATTTCAAATGAGGCCCTCGCCACTTCGCAACTTCCTCAGATTGCCGCCCTCGCGGGAACTCTTGGGCCATTGATGACCGGATTTCAGATGGGCTCTATTGCTGGTCACTTCTCCGAACAAGCGTGGTCGCTCGCGACACTGCCCCTACCTCGAATTGACGGGCTCCGTCGAATTGCGGTCAATAACGTGGCGCGGTTCGCCGATGAATGGTCACTTGACCACCAGCTGGTCTTTACCTTTGCCCTAGCCCAAGAGATGGCGGCGAGTCTGGTCTTAAGTCGCGATGGTACGAGCGATGCATTGCGCGCACTGTTGGTCGATACGGTGAAAGAGTCGGCCGCACTTCAAGGTGGGCTCATTCACCGGATTCAAGAGATGATGCAAGATGGCGACCCCCAAGCAATGATGGCCAATCCCGAACAGGTGCTTGGCAGTATGGACTCTCCGGGGGCTACTCCCGCAACGGACGCACTGAATGCCGCCGCCGGTGTGCTCTCCGCCTTCATCGCTCGCAGTGCCCTGACTGTTACCGAATTAATGTTTGGACCGTCGCCGGCCTTGGCCGAAGCGTATCGCCGCCATTGTTTAACCGACGCCCAAGGCGAGGCCGCGGCGAGCGCACTCTTTGGCATTGCACCTAAATCACAGTGGCACGAGCGATCGAATGAGTTCGTGGCCATAATCACCGAGCAGCACGGAATCGCCACCTTTGACGCACTATTGCGAGTAGATGGGCTCCCGCTTGCGAGCGAGTTAACTAACCCCGAAGCGTGGTACCAGCGAGTGACAAACTCGCCGTTGGCTTAGACTTCGCTAAAGTCGAGATTCCACTCGACCAAAAGATTCTCACGCTCAGCGTCACGGTTTACGCGGTCACGGTTGCGGCGAAACTGGGGGTCGTGGGGTGGCAAAAAGCGAAGGCGGGCATCAATGCGATCCACGAAGGCTTGAATCTGCTCTTCGTCGCCGAACACCATTCGGCATTCCCAGTGCGGGGCAATAGGTCCGAGATACACCACCTGGACGTGGCCGACGGGGTCAACCGGTACTACTGGTTCGGTGCTTTCGATTTGGCTCACGGGACTCCTAAAAACGACTGGTGCCCATTCTACAAGATGGCTATCGCTGAGTCTCAGGCTCTAGGGTAGCCAAGGTATGACAACGAACCTCTTCGAATGCGTCATCAATATCTCAGAAGGTCGAAACCACGACCTCCTGGTTTCACTTGATGCTCATGCGGGAGCCAGCCTTCGCGATCGACACAGCGACCACTTCCACAATCGCAGCGTTTTCACACTCATAAATACCGCCGAATCCCTAATTCAAGATGTTTCGAGTCTTTTGCACTGTGCGTATAAGAACCTTGACTTAATTGGCCACGAGGGAGTGCACCCTCGGTTTGGCGTCGTCGATGTGGTGCCCTTCGTGGCCCTCGAAAGCGAGCAGCATGAGCAGGCCACTGAGCTTCGAAACATCGTGGCGAAGGAGGTTGCATACTCCGAAGACATCAGCATCTTCTTCTATGGACCTCTTCAAAATGGAGGGTTTCGGACCCTGCCTGAAGTAAGAAAAAGGGCTTTTAAGGGCCTGGTTCCCGATTTGGGACCATCAACACCTAGCCCACACAAAGGCGCATCGGCCTTTGGCTCGCGGCCCATTCTGGTGGCATGGAATCTTTGGGTCGGGGGAATTTCTCTAGATAAGGGCAAGGAAATCGCCAAGGGGATCCGCGATCCTTTCGTGCGGACACTCGCTTTCCAAGTAGGCGACCAAGTGCAGATCAGCTGTAACTTACTATCCCCCGTCTCTGTAACCCCTGAAAAGATCTACTGGGCAGTGAGTGATTTACTTCCAGATGAGGCCCAAATTGATCGGGCAGAACTCGTTGGCCTTGCGCCCCAAGAAATGTTGGAGGCGATTCCTGTCGAGAAATGGAAAATGCTGGGACTAAGTCCCAGCACCACCATTGAATCTCGCTTGTAAGCGTTAAATCAGCTCGCTTGAGCGCGCCGTTCAATCGCCCGAGCCCGACGTAGACGTCGGCGCTCACGCTCACTCATACCGCCCCAAATGCCAAACTTTTCGCCATTCTCCAAGGCGTACTCGAGGCAATTGTCTCGGACGACGCAGCCGCGGCACACTTCTTTCGCCTCGCGGGTGGAAGCACCACGCTCGGGGAAGAAAAGGTCCGGGTCGACGCCCATGCAGTTTGCTTTGGCTTGCCAGCCACGATCCTCGTCACCAGTCAATAACTGTGCGATTTCCATGTTGTTCCCTCCAAAACGGTAGCTCCGCACCACCGTTGTAATTACAACGGTGTCATTGTTATCGTTTTTGCCAGAAAATGCAAATCGTAGATAAAATACCTGGTCAGGGTGTATTTAGCAAACCATCGCATTTCCGAATTTGTTGTGATTACTGGGTATTTCTAGCCCCAAAAACCGGGGGTTTTCCCGCCAATATGGACAGCTCGAACCAAGCTTGCTCCAGGTTGGTAGGCAAAGTGCGCTGCCTTGGAAACCGAGAGTATTGCGAGGTCGGCTTTGGCGCCCAGGCGAAGGTGACCAATATCGGGTCGTCGAAGGGCTTTGGCCCCACCCATGGTGGCGGCGTAAAGGGCTTCATCAACGCTCAGGCCCATCTCTCGCACCGCCAAGGCAATGATCAGGCCCATATTGGTTACGTAACTTGTCCCCGGGTTGCAGTCGGTGGCGAGCGCCACCGTTACGCCGGCGTCTAGGAGGTGGCGACCCGACGGATACTCAGACTTAGTAGAGAATTCGGCCCCAGGCAGCAACGTCGCCACCGTATTTGATCCCGCCAGCGCCTCAACATCCAAGTCGCTCACGTGCGTGCAGTGATCCACGCTAGCTGCGTCCAATTCCACCGCCAACTCAATTCCCCCAGTATGCCCCAGTTGGTTGCCGTGCAGGCGCAGCGAAAGCCCCCTTTCGCTAGCCCGGCTCAAGATGAGTCGGGCCTCGTCAACGCTGAACGCACCTTGGTCGCAAAACACATCCGCCCATCGAACAAGCGGAGCGCAACGGTCCAGCATTTCGCCCGCCACCAGTGCCACGTAGTCATCCCGACGATTCTTAAATTCGATAGGCACGACGTGGGCCCCTAAAAAAGTGGTCTCTTCGGTAAAGTCACCCGCTATCTCACAGAGGCGAACCTCACCCTCGAGCGTGAGGTCGTACCCCGACTTCATCTCAACGGTGGTGACTCCATGAGCTCGCAGCGCGTCCAGTCGAGATTGGGTGCATTCCCTTAACTCCGTGGCACTCGCCGACCGAGTGGCGTTCACCGTAGTGGCAATACCGCCACCGTCGTAGCGTTCGCCGGCCATTCGAGCGGCGAATTCTTCGCTACGCTCCCCCGCGAACACGAGATGGGTGTGAGAGTCGACAAACCCCGGAATAATCGCGGAGCCTTCAACATCAATTTCGGAATCGGCCGCCGGGGCATTGGCCGACGAACCAGTCCAAACAATTTTGCCATCTTCGATTACCAAGGCGGCACCTTTGATCCGGCCCATTACCGATTCGTCACCGACCGTTGGATCGTTCGTCGTCAATTCACCGATGTTAGAAAAGACGAGAGAGGTCATGATTAGTGCTCGCGCATTGGGATGCGCACACCTCGCTCTTCGGCCGCTTGTTCGGCGATTTCATATCCTGCGTCAACGTGACGAATGACACCCATACCGGGGTCATTGGTTAACACTCGTTGAATCTTCTGGCGTGCGAGGTCGGTTCCGTCGGCGACCGTTACCTGACCAGCGTGAATTGAACGACCGATCCCCACTCCACCACCGTGGTGGATTGAGACCCACGAAGCACCGGAGGAGATGTTAATCATCGCGTTCAAAAGCGGCCAGTCGGCAATCGCGTCTGAACCATCGAGCATTGATTCTGTCTCGCGATAGGGCGAGGCTACCGAACCAGAGTCCAAATGGTCACGGCCAATCACAATCGGGGCCGACACCTCACCGCTAGCGACGAGGTCGTTGAAAGCCACACCGGCCTTGTCTCGCTCGCCATAACCCAGCCAGCAAATACGGGCGGGCAAACCTTCGAATGCGACCTTATCCTGCGCCTTAGTAATCCAGCGGTGCAGCTTCTCGTTGTCGGGGAAAAGTTCGAGCACAGCTTGGTCGGTGCGATAGATGTCCTTGGGGTCGCCCGAGAGAGCCACCCAGCGGAACGGACCCTTACCTTCACAGAACAGGGGGCGGATATAGGCGGGAACGAATCCGGGGAAATTGAACGCACGCTCGTAGCCGCCAAGCTGCGCTTCAGAGCGAATTGAGTTTCCGTAGTCAAAGACTTCGGCTCCGGCGTCTTGGAATTCGACCATGGCTTTAACGTGCTTCGCCATTGATTCGCGGGCCCGGTCGGTGAACTCTTCGGGCTTTTTCTCCGCGTACTCCTGCCAATCACTCAAGTCGATACCTTCGGGGAGGTAGCTCAAGGGGTCGTGAGCCGAGGTCTGGTCGGTCACGATGTCGATATCGACGCCACGACGTAATAATTCGGGGAAGATGTAGGCCGCATTGCCCAGTACCCCGACGCTCAGGGCGGCACCTGTCTTCTTGGCGCTCAATACTCGCTCGATGGCGTCGTCGAGATCTGCGGTCCACTCGTCTAGGTACCGGTGATCAACGCGACGCTGTAACCGAGCGGGGTCAACATCCACACACAAGCAGACGCCATCATTCATCGTTACGGCCAAGGGTTGTGCCCCACCCATGCCACCAGCTCCCGCGGTCAGCGTGAGGGTGTGCTTTAAGGTGCCACCGAACTTCTTTTCAGCAACCGCCGCGAAGGTCTCGTAGGTTCCTTGCAAGATTCCCTGAGTTCCGATGTAAATCCATGACCCCGCGGTCATCTGCCCATACATCGTGAGGCCCATCTGCTCTAGGCGACGGAATTCGGGCCAGGTCGCCCAATCGCCCACCAAGTTGGAGTTGGCAATTAGTACTCGGGGCGCCCACTCGTGCGTTTGGAAAACGCCAACGGGCTTACCCGATTGGACGAGCATTGTCTCGTCCGCCTTCAAGGAAGTGAGCGTGCGCACCAGCGCATCGAAGCTACGCCAGTCTCGGGCGGCACGACCAGTGCCCCCGTAGACCACGAGGTCGTCGGGGCGTTCAGCTACTTCGGGGTCGAGGTTGTTTTGCAACATCCGCAGGGCGGCCTCTTGGGGCCAGCCCTGAGCGGTAATGCTCGTTCCTCGTGGGGCTCGTACGGGACGTGCACCTTCCATAATTTCCTCCCTTATTTCAATTCAAGAAATGATTCAGCCAGGTCCAAGACCTCGCCACTGCGAACTGCGTTGGCAACCGCTTCCATCTCGGGTGACAAGAATCGGTCGTGTCCGGGTCCACCGGTAAGACCATTAACAAAGTCAGCCACCGCTTGGGTGGCCGGTGAGCCAACGAGTGGGGCGCGCAGGGCGAGGGCGCGAGCCCCCGCCAAGAGTTCGATGGCAATCACGTCGCTCAAGGCAGTAACGGACTTACGCAACTTTCGAGCCGCGTGCCAGCCCATGGAAACGTGGTCCTCTTGCATTCCCGACGACGGAATCGAATCAACAGAAGCGGGAACGGCCAAACGCTTCATCTCTGACACGAGTGCGGCTTGCGCGTACTGGGCAATCATGAGACCCGAGTCAACACCGGCCTGATGAGCCAAGAAGGGCGGCAGACCGAAGTTTCGATCCTTGTCGAGCATTCGGTCAGTGCGGCGTTCAGCAATTGAGGCGGCGTCCGCGAGGGAGATGGCGAGAAAGTCGAGGACCGCCGCCACTGGCGCTCCGTGGAAATTTCCGTTCGAAACCAGCGTGCCATCAGCCAAAACCGACGGGTTGTCAATTGCCGAAGCTAACTCAACCGCCGCCACCGACCGCGCGTAAGCGGCCGTATCACGAGCGGTGCCGTGGACTTGTGGTGCACAACGTAGCGAATAGGCATCCTGTACTTGGGTGGTGTCGTCACTGTGGGAGGCAACAATTGGAGAATCCTGCATCAGCGCAAACAAATTCCCCGCGCTCGCCTCCTGGCCGACGTGAGGGCGAAGAGCGTGGATATCCGAGGCGAAGACTCGATCGGTTCCCCGAAGGGCCTGAATTGATAAGGCGGCGGAGATGTCCAGGGTCTTCAACAACATTTCAATATCTTCGAGAGCCATAATCAGCATGCCGAGCATGCCATCGGTTCCATTGATCAGAGCCAAGCCCTCTTTTTCTGCGAGCTCGACGGGACTCAGTCCAGCTTGTTCGAGGCCACGGGCTGCGGGCACCTTCTCACCAGTCGACGTACGGACCCACCCCTCACCCATCAGGGCCAAGGCGACGTGTGCGAGTGGTGCGAGGTCTCCGGAACACCCGAGTGAGCCAAATTCATGAACAACGGGAGTGATTCTCTTGTTCAAAAGTGCGGCGTAGGCTTCGGCGGTAGCAACTCGAACACCCGAAACGCCACTACACAGATTTGTCAGTCGCGACATCATGAGCGCCCGCACAACTTCAGTTTCAACCTCGGGTCCAATACCAGCGGCGTGGGAACGAATGAGCGAACGTTGGAGGTCACGGCGTTGATCGGGCGAGATGAAGGTAGTCGCCAGTGAACCGAAACCGGTGGAAAGTCCGTACACCGGTGTGCCACTTTGAACCATGGCGTCAATGGCCTCTCGTTGCTTGGCCAATCGAGCCAACACCTCAGCACTCAAGGTCACCTCTTCATAATGACGAGCCACCCGAATTAATTCGGCTCCGGTTAATGGCCGTAGGCCAATCTCTACACTCATGGAACTCTCCTTAAAACACCGGCGTAGGCTTCGAGCACTAACAGGGCCGCCAAACGCACCGTATTTTCATTTATGTCGCGATCGATATCAATCTCAGTGATGTCTAACGTATCGACTCGTGGGTCCGAGGCGATTACTCGAGCAAACTGGCGGACTTCGTCCGGGGTAAGCCCACCGGGAGCGGCCGCTGGGCAGCCTGGTACAAAGGCTCGGTCGATAACGTCAACGTCGATGTCACAATGGATTATGCGCCCGTCGGCGCCCGCGATATCCAGAGCTCGCTTCGCCGCATCAACTATTGAGAGTGAGCGCAGCTGCGCGCGAGTAATAACCGTGCCGCCCGCTTCGCGCGCGGCCGCGGCGTACTGTGCGGAATTGGAAAAATCAGCCAGTCCGATTTGGACAATATGGCGAGGGTCTAGCCCCTCTTCGATTAATTGGCGAACGGGCGAGCCGTTACTTCGCCCTTCACGCATATCTAAATGAGCGTCCAAGGTGATCAGTCCAACATTCGAATAATCGCCACCCGAGCGGGCCTTCAGAGCGTGCCAGGTCACTGCGTTATCGCCACCGAGGACAATTCGAAGTTTCGCGTTGTCTGCTCTGGCTAAGTGGGTTCGGAGCGCGGCCGAAGAAACTTCATCAGCATTCTCAACATTTCCGAGGTCCCAGATTCCACCACGGTGTTCAAGATCGGTGGCGTCTTCGTAGGACCAGGTTGAGTACCTGTTCAGTGCCTCGCGGATGGCGTTGGGCGTTGACTGGGCCGAGCGGTGCGTTACCGAAGTGGTGTGGGTATGGAGACCTAAGAGCGCCACCGGCGCTTCTGGGAATTCCCCCAGCAGGGAGGCCGCGGGAGGCCAGTTCACATCACCAGTTCGAGACATCCTGCCCATGTTAGGCAGTTATTCTTCCCTCCGTTGAACTACTTCTTACCCTTGCGATGCCCTGCTTTACAGTGTTTTCCGGTCAGCGAAAGTGGTTGGGGCGTCATCTCGGTGCCATTCAAACCAGGGCTCGCCCACTCACAGTTGAAACTTCCCGGCTCGGCTACCGCAACGAAGAAGTCCCGTTCCCATCCCGAAAAATAGGTCGCGGCCGTTCTCGTTTCGCCCGACAGGTGCAGTGCCATTGGTCCAGGTGCATGGAGGGGCGCCGCAGGGGCGCCCATCATTGGCCAGAATGGGTTCATATCGAGTTCCATGCCGGTAACTGCGCCCGCATTCACCAAGGCTTGAGCGAGAGTGATTGGCAGAGTGTGTTGCATAGTGGCTACGTACACCAAATTGCCATTGGCATCAATTCCAATAGCTGTTCTCGCGATGGCGGGACTGTGATTTAAAAAATCTCCCCACTTGATTATGGGCCACTGAAGCGCTTCGGGTGAAGGCTGCCCATTGGAGACCAGGAGCGAAAGGTTTTGTCGATAGGCAATTGGCTTGAAGCCCTTCGGTGGGAAGTTGGCAGCGCCCCATGATCCAATGGCCCAACGCCCAAATCGATCGAGGACAATTGTCGCGTCGCCCTTAACGAGTGGCTCCAGCGCGAGACCATCAACACTCGCTCCACCGGCTCGAGCCGCTTGTTTGAAGGCACCATTAAACACGGCAACGATTCCCGCGGGCCCTTCGCTGGCCCAGTCGACTTTAAATTGAGCGTCGAGCGGCGGCAGAATCTTCGTTGGTGGGTCGCTCGATCCGACGTGCCAAGAGAGTCGGGTAGTTCGAGCGCGAAGTCGAATTGCTGTAAAAACCGTTGGCCCAATCTTGATGGATTGGGTGTCGACCAGAACCCCACGCTTCGACCGCGAGACGACTGTCCAACCTAGTTGGGCTACTTCTTTCGGCTGAGTTGTGGTGGTGGTTGTCGTCGTAGTGGTCGTGATCTTTTGGTACGCCACCGCACCTGCCACTAGGAGACAAACAACGGAAATGATGACCAGGACGTAGCGAAGGACCCGCATGCGGGCACTGCGTTTAGCCTTCACGGGTGACTACCGAGGAGCTTTACGTACACCGGTGTCAGAGCTGGGGTCTGGTTCGATGAAAGTTGGCACAGCGGTTGCTTCGAGTTCATGGTGCATGTCCTCGTCGTAGGCCGGGGCGGGCACAGCAATGTATTCACCGGTCGCCGAACGAGTCACGACATTGGCTGTCTTGCGCTTTCCAGAACCTGGGGCGTGTTGCATTTCCTTGGCCAAGTAGTACGCCACCGGGTAGGTAATCAATGGAACCAAAAAGGTCAGAACTCGCATGGCCCAAAGCACTGAGTTCAGCGAGAGGTGCATGAAGTTCGCAATCACGTCCGTAGACGAAGCAATGAACAAGATCATCAGGAATGAAAGTACCGCCGCTCCCGCCGCCGTACGCTTGGGTCGGAAACTTGGTCGATCCAGCAAGTGGTGCATTGCGTTGTCACCGGTGAGCTTGCGCTCAAGAGCGGGCCATGCGAAAGCCAGGTTGAAAATAATTCCCGGCAACACAACTGCAGGAATGGTCACTTCCAACGGAATGGTGTGACCAAAGCTGTGGAAGCTCCATGACGGCCAAATGCGAAGCGCGCCGTCTAAGAATCCCATGTACCAGTCAGGCTGGACGGCGTAGGAAATCTTCGCCGCGTCGTACGGTCCGAACTGCCAGATTGGGTTGATCTGAGCGAAAGCACCCAGCAGGCCAATGACGCCAGCTACCAAGAACAAGAAACCGGTGGTCTTGGCCATGAAGACGGGGAACATTGGTGAACCAACAACATTGTTCTCGGTGCGGCCAGGTCCGGGGAACTGAGTGTGCTTCTGGCGAACAAGCAAGAAGAGGTGTGCCCCAACGAGACCCAGAATGATCAATGGAATAATCAAAACGTGGAGAATGAAGAAGCGGGGAATCAGTGACGTACCAGGAAAGTTGCCACCGAAAACGAAGAACCCTAGGTAAGTGCCAACGAGTGGGATTGATTCCATGATTGAGTAGGCAATACGCAATCCAGTTCCCGAAACGAGGTCGTCGGGCAATGAATAGCCCAAGAAGCCGTTACCAATAGCCAGGATGAGCAAGGTCAGGCCGACAGTCCAGTTGGCTTCGCGCGGCTTACGGAAGGCGCCAGTGAAGAAGACTCGAGCCATGTGGACCACAATCGCTCCAACAAAGATGTCACACGCCCAGTGGTGCATCTGTCGCATCAAAAGTCCGGCACGAACGCTGAATGAAAGGTCCACTGACGAGGCGTAGGCCTGAGTCATGTGTTGGCCCTGCAACGGCAAGTACGAGCCGTGGTAGGTCACGATGGCCGAAGAGGGGATGTAAAAGAAGGTCAAGAAAACGCCGGTGGCGAGCAGGACTACGAATGAGTACAGGGCAATTTCACCGAGCATGAACGACCAGTGGTCTGGGAAGATTTTGTCGAGGAAGGTGCGTCCACCCTTGGCGATGCCGAGGCGCTCGTCAAGTTCATTGATGACATTGCCTACGCGACCGTAGGGTCCCATGGCTTCGCGCTTCGAGCGCTTTGTGGCTACGGCATCACTCATGAGCGCTCCCAGAATCCTGGCCCAACGGGCTCGTGGAAATCACTTTGGGCCCGAAGGTACCCGTTGTGGTCGATGTACAGCGGCAACTGTGGCAGTGCACGTGGTGCGGGGCCAAAGTTTGGAATAGCGCCATTGGTGACATCGAACATCGATTGGTGGCAGGGGCAAACGAGCAATTGGAGCTGCTGTTCGTACAAGCCCACGGGGCAACCTAAGTGAGTGCAGAGTTTTGAGTACGCCACGTATCCGTGAGGGCCCCAGGTCTCGCGACCCTTCTGAGTGGTGTAATTCTCGTTCGAAATTCGAATGATCACCGTCTGGTCAACGGCCTGACCGTTGTCGGTGTTCTGCTTGCCTTCAGGAAAGACGGTAACAATTGAGCCCACCGCAAGATCATTCTTGTGAATACGACGACCGGACTGGTCAACGGCATACGTGCCCTTGCGCCAGTCGGTGTGGAACAGGGTGCCCTTGGGCAATGGGCCAAGGGAGCGAAGTAGTGGCCAGATCGAGGCCGCCCCGACAATCGCCATCGATCCACCAAGTAGCCCACCCAAGAACTTGCGACGCTGGATGACGCCGCCACCGCGCTTGACAATTGCGTCGGCCATCGCGTCGCGTTCAGCTTGAGTACTCGTCAATACGTGGCGCTCTTCGACAAAAGGACCGCGCGGCATCAGGTACTTGCCCCACGCAATCAAACCAATGCCGAGAAAGGTGAGACCGCCACCGAAGGTGGCGCCCAGCTTCCACGCTTGCGCATTGACGATGTAGGCCCAGAGGAATCCTACGAAGCTCAACATCGCGGCAATGAAGTTGAGTGCAATGACGCGTTCAACAACTAGTGGGTTCTTAGCGGCAGGCTGCAGGTGTGGATCGCTTTCGCGAACTGTTTGCAGACTGACCGGTGTGCGTGAGGTTTTTTCGCTCATTAGTCGCGCTCTCCTACCCAGTAGCCCAAGAGGGCCAGGAGGCCAACTCCCAAGGCGAGTCCAACGAATCCTTCGGCCACTGGACCAAGGCCACCCAAACCAAAACCACCCGGGTTGTTGGGGTGTTGAATTTCAGTGGTGACGTACTTGACAATGTCGTTTACTTGCTTGTCGGAAAGGTTTCCAGTGAAGCGAGGCATATTTCCCGGGCCGGTACGAATCGCTTCGACGACCTGGAAGGCGGGAATGTTTCGAAGCGATGGCGCGTAAGTATTGGCGGCCAGCGCATCTCCAGAACCTTCAATGGTGTGACAAGCCGCACAGTTGAGTGCGAAGAGTGCAGCCCCATCAGAAACATTGGCGTGGTTCAAGTGCGGCGTAGGGATGAGGGGCAGGCTGGGTGACAGTGAGTTGACCCAGGCGGCCACCGCCAAAGCCTGCTGGTGATTCAATCGAGCGACGTGGCGAGCAGCTTGAACGGTACGTGGATCGGCGGCTGGCATACGTCCCGACTCAATCCAGAAGTCGACGGTGGCGGGCCCCACACCAATGAGATTGGGGTAGGCACCGGCGGTGCCGTCAGCGGGAACACCGTTGGCCTTGTCACCATGACAGGTTGCACAGTTCTGCAAGTACAAAGCGTGACCGAGCTGCTCGAGAGCGGTCGATGGGGCGTTATAGGTGATGGAGTTATTGCCGTAACTAATGACCTGTCCATGCGAGTCACGAGTTACCTGCGAAGAGTTAGGCGTACCAGCGTTCTTGCGACTGGTTTGGTAGGAGTGCGATGCGGCGTTAGCTGGTCCCAAGAAAACAAGGACCGGTCCGGCGACGAGCACCAACATAAACATAAGAGCGGCAGAACGCTTCAACGCTGAGGAGTTCACGGTCATCTTTCTACTTCATCAAGAACAGAGCGGAGTACAGGCCAATCCAAACGACGTCCACGAAGTGCCAGTAATACGACACACCTTGGAAGGTCGAAAGTTCACCCGGGTCTCCGGTTCGTCCACGCATACGGAACAACAAGAAAGCCATGGCTACGAGTCCGAGGAACACGTGCAGTCCGTGTAGCCCAGTGGTGATGAAGAACACCGATCCGAAGGAGTTGGTGTACCAACGGGTGGTGAGGTGGGCCCATTCGTAAACCTGATTACCCATAAATAGCGCGCCCATGACGATCGTCGCGATAACCCAATTACGGGCCTTGCCGCGTTCGTTGTGTTCAATCAACCACACAGCCCACTGCATGGTGAACGATGAAGCCACCAAGATGATGGTGAAGATGCCCGACTGCAACACGTCCAACTTGGTCCCGGTGGGGGGCCACGCTGCTAGGTGTGCACGAATAGTAAATAACGCGGCGAAGAGGCCAGAGAAAAACATCAGCTCGGAACCGAGCCAAATCATCACGCCAATCGCCAACATCGGCGGCCGATCGTGAACGATCTTCTCTTTCTTCGCCAGGCTGTTAAGGGGGATTGCCTGACTCACGGTTTCCAATTTAACAACTCCCCACAGCCTTCACCGCAGGGTTGTTCCAAGACCTGACTACCCGATAGTTTCAGGCAAACCGGTACTTGCCACCACCGCTAACCGGCGGGTAGGCCGGGTCATCGTCACGTACAGGGTCCGCAGGCCACGCCGGGTTACGTGGCCCTGGCCACCACCTCGACAGGCAATATCCATAGGGTCCACCACGATTGTCGCGTCGAATTCGAGGCCATTAGAGCCCTCCGCCGCGAGCACCACGAGGTCGGCGCCGAGGCCCGCCCCCTCTATTTCGGTGGGGTCGACCGCGGGCAATCCCGCATTAACGAGCGCGGCCAGGACTGTTGCGACCTTCACCGCTGGGGCAATGACCGATACGCGACCCGGTGAAACGGCCGCTAGTTCTTCGCGCACCACCTCGACGAGAACGGCGTCACGCTCTTGGGGCGAGGTTTCAATAACTCGAGGTTCGAAGCCAGCGTGACGAACTGGTCGCGGAGGCTCGAGGCCATCGGCGGCGGCACGCAAGGTCGGAGCGGCAAAGTCGAGCACCTCTTCTGGTGTTCGGTAGCTAACCGTGAGGTCGACGCGTACTGGTTCGCGCCGTGGCGCGAGCATCTGCAAAACGACATCCCAACTCGCCGACGAGGCCGCCGTGGTGGCTTGGCCCATATCCCCAACGATGGTCATTGAACCAGAGAGGTCGCGGCGCTTCAACACTCGAAGCTCCATTGGTGACAGGTCTTGGGTTTCATCGACGACGATATGTCCGTAGGTCACGAATTCCGCTTCATCGAGTTCAACCTCTTGGGCGCGATTAAGTCGTTGCGCTTCGCGCAAGGCGGCGGCGCGAACATCGCCCGAGTAGGCATCGAGGTCAACGCCATCGAGAATATTGTCGACGCGTCCACGACCTTGAGCTTTGGGCTTCTTGCGAGGTCCGAGCAAAACTCGAGCCTCGTCGATTAAGGCCGCATCAGCCTTAGTCCAGGGAATCTCACCCATCGAGGCGCTACGAGGACGCTGCAGCAGGGCTAGCTCGGCTTCACTAAACAAGTCGGCTCCTGCGGCCTTGAGCAAAGCGGGCGCACCGAAGAGATCGTGTAGGAGGTCTTGGCCAGTTAGACGTGGCCAAATTCGTTGCAGGGCTTCCTTGAATTGAGGTGTGGCGCGGATGAGATCGGCAAGTTCGACTTGCGCATTGGTTTCTTCAACGTTGTCGCGCACAAATCGGTCGTGGTATCGAGCCGCTAGCCGCTGGGCAATTTCACGTCCGACGGCTGAGCGACGGGCGTTGTGATTGCCCGGGCGTTTACGAGCACGGTCCACGATGTCAGCGGTATCGGCAGCTCGCAGCAAGACCACCGCGCGACCAACCGGAATTTCAACGTCAACCTTTAGGGCGCGTTGACGGGTGCGCAGGGCGCGGGCAATCAGCTGAACCATTCGCGCGTCACCCTTGAGTTGTGCGAGTTCTTCCGATTCGCTGGCGCTAACCATAACGTTCGTAACGAGATCGGTGATGGTCGATAAGGTGACGCCCGATTCGCCGAGGCTAGGCAGCACATTCTCGATGTAGTTCAAGAACAGCGGGTTGGGCCCTACGACCAGCACACCCTGACGTTCCAAAGTTGCTCGGTGGGTAAAGAGGAGGTACGCCGCACGGTGAAGCGCAACCGCTGTTTTTCCGGTACCGGGTCCGCCCTGCACGAGCAAGATGCCAGCTAGGGGGCTGCGGATAATTCGGTCCTGTTCACCCTGGATAGTGGCGACGATGTCGCCCATATGTCCAGTACGAGCTCGACCGAGTGCAGCCAGCAGCGCGCCGGGTCCACCGAGGGCGAGTCCACCGTCGACTAAACCTTCGTGAGTAGCTGACCGCTCGTCACCTTCGGGAAGATGTAGCTCGCCATTTTTATCGGCGAAGTATTCGTCCTCGACGCCCGTCACTTCTCGCAGACGGATTGAGACGTGACGGCGCAGTGAAAGTCCAAGTGATTCGACTCCCGTCGCGCGATAGAAAGCTTCCGCGACCGGGGCGCGCCAGTCAACCACGAGAGGATTGAGATCGGAATCAGATACCGCCAAGCGACCGACGTGAAAGGTCGCTCCCGCCTCTTCACTATCTTCTTGATAGTCAATCCGACCAAAGAAGAGTGGCTGGTCGCCGATTGCTAGTTGTTCGAGGCGGTGCAGGGCGGTGCCCATGACGACATCGCGCTCTACGAGGTCTCCCGCGCCGCGCATATTCGCCACCGCCGCTGAATCGCGGAGGGCCATTGCTTCGTCGCGCATGTGGCTCAGAGCCAAGAGGGCGTTGTCGAGGAAGGCTTGTTCTTCGGCAATTTCACGTTCGTGGGCCACAAACCCTCCTTTCCCTTTTGGGGAGAAACAAGTCTAGATGAGTTGAGACCCCTCCACCCGTGGGACACGCAAGGCTGAAATAGACCTAAATTGGCTAGGTCTCGAAAGGAACTTAGTGAGCGACCCAGTATTTCTTCGCGCCGCCCGTGGCGAAACGGTCGAGCACCTCCCCGTCTGGTTTATGCGCCAGGCCGGCCGCTCCCTGCCCGAGTACCGAGCCCTACGAGGAACAGGATCGATTCTCGACGCCATCGCCGATCCCGCCTTGAGTGCAGAAATCACCATGCAGCCTGTTCGCCGATATGGTGTCGACGCGGCCATACTTTTCTCTGACATCGTGACGCCGTATCACGCCATCGATTTCGGGATTGACGTCGTCCCTGGCCGCGGACCAGTTATCGCAAACCCTTTCAAGTCAGCCAGTGACCTCGCGCGACTCCGTGATATCACCGCCGATGACTACGCGCACGTCATGAAAACCGTTGAGCTTTCAGTCGCTGAATTGTCCGCCACCGATACTCCACTCATTGGTTTTGCCGGCGCACCATTCACGGTAGCTAGTTACCTGGTCGAAGGTGCACCAACCAGAGAGTTTGCCGTCATCAAAACAATGATGCACCGAGAACCTGCACTCTTCGATCAATTGATGGATCGATTAGTTGCCATCACCATTCCCTACCTCCGAGCGCAAGTCGCACACGGCGCTCGCGCCTTGCAACTTTTTGATTCGTGGGCTGGTTCGCTGACTCGCGCCGAGTACACGCGCTACGCGCTGCCTTCGACTCAACGCATACTCGAAGGCCTGAAGGATCTAGACGTCCCGACCATCCTTTTTGGGGTCGGTACCGGTGAACTCCTCGATCTCATGGCCCAGGCGGGTTCGTCGGTAGTCGGTATTGACTGGCACGTCGACTTAGACGAAGGGCGCCGTCGCACCAATAAGCCCAGTCAGGGCAACCTCGATCCCGCTCGCTGCCTCGGCGGTGAAGAGTTAGCCATTGCGGCTACTCGCGAAGTTCTCGCTCAGGCCGGCACCGACGCCGGTCACATCTTTAACTTGGGACACGGTGTCTTGCCGACAACCGACCCGAAGGTATTGGAGCGAGTTGTCCAGGTAGTACACGAAGAAGGAAAGGCGGGCGTTCGATGAAAATTGGCGTACTCGTTATGGCGTACGGAACTCCCGCTACCCCAGAAGATGTTGAGATTTACTACACCCGTATCCGTCACGGACACGCTCCCACGCCGGAATTGCTTGCCGACCTTCAGCGTCGGTACAACGCCATTGGTGGAACCAGTCCGCTCGCTGAGCGCACCGCCGCTCAAGTTGACGCGATTCGAGATCAAATTGAGAAAATCGCCCCTGGTCAATTCGAGGTGCGTTTTGGCTCCAAGTACCAGCCACCACTATTGGAAGAGATCGCCGAAAGTTTTAAGACCGACGGCTACACCAAGGTCGTCGGACTCGTGCTCGCACCCCACTCATCGTCAATGTCGACCACTCAGTACTTCACACGAGCTAAGGCCGCATTAGGCGATGGAGTTGAGTTCATCGAAATCGGAGAATGGTACGACGCTCCGGGTTTCCTCGAGCTCATCGCCCAGCGAGTCACCGAGGCGTTAGCCAAGGTTCCCGCCGAGCGACTTGCGACGACTGAAGTTCTCTTCAGCGCTCACTCGTTGCCCGAGAAGATTCTTGCTAACGGTGACAACTACCCCGATCAGTTGCGGGACTCTGCCGTTAAAGCAGCCAAACTTGCCGGTATTGAGAAGTGGGACATCGCGTGGCAGTCTGCGGGCCGAACCGCCGATCCCTGGATTGGCCCGGACATTCTCGATGTCCTGCGTCAAAAGACCGCGGCGGGCGTGACCGACATCGTTTCGTGTCCGATTGGCTTCGTCAGCGACCACTTAGAGGTGCTCTTCGACATCGACATCGAAGCCCAAGGTGTCGCGAAGGAGATTGGTTTGAACCTCGTGCGCACCGAGTCACTGAACGCCGACACCGCCTTCATGGCGGTTCTCGCAAAGTTGGTAGTCGAAAGGGCGGCATGAGTCGTGCCTCGGTGGTCATTGTTGGCGGGGGGATCACAGCCCTCTCGGCCGCATATGAGTTAAGCGGCGGAGCAGCCGGATCTAACGAGAACTCGCCACGCATTGAGATCATCGAGGCCTCCCCTTCCCTGGGTGGCGCGCTGCAAACCACCACCTTTGGTGAACGATTAATGGACCTTGGACCTGATGGCTTCTTAGCTACCCGTCCCGAGGCGGTGCAATTAGCCAAGGATCTCGGACTCGAAAGCGAATTAGTTCCCATTGCCTCATCAGGGGCAAATATTTTTCTCAAGGGTGAATTGCGCGAGCTCCCAACCGGACTCATGCTCGGCGTGCCGGTTAATCGCAAGCAAGTCGAAGAGATGGCGGGGCTCAGCAAACAAGCCCGCAAAGCGGCCAAACGGGACTGGAAGAAGCCCCGAAAACTTCGAGTTGGCGACGACATCTCCATTGGGGCCATCCTTGCTAACAAGCTTGGGGAGGAGTTGGCCTACCAACTCATCGAGCCGATGATTGGCGGTATTCAAGCGGGACGAATTGATGATCTCTCGGCGAAGTCGATTTTTCCGGCCCTTTATAACGCCGCTCGTCAGGGTGGTTCGTTGATGAAGAACCTCGCCGCGATGATGCCCGAGTCTCGATCTGACGCGCCAGCGTTTATGTCCTTACGACAAGGCGTCGGTTCGTTCCCCCATGTCCTAGAGTCGCTGCTGCGCGAGCGACAGGTTGTGATTCGCACTAATACGGCCGTTACCCGCGTACGACCCGTAGCGAGTGGAAACTACCAATGGGAGGTTGACACCGAGAGCACCACGACCTCCGCAAATGCGGTCATCATGGCAACTCCCGCCAGCGTCACCGGACACCTAACGGCCAGCGTTGACAAAGCGCTCGCGAAATTAGAACACGTTCGAACCGCTCCAACCGCGATGGCCACCTTTGAATTTGCAACTGAATCGATTCAATTGCCGAAGCACGGAACCGGAGTGTTGGTGCCACTGGGCACTAAGTGGACCGGTCGCGACTCACTCTTGACCACCGCCATTACTTTTCTTGACCGAAAGTGGAGTAACTTGCAAAGGCCAAATACGGTCGTGGTGCGTGTTCACGTCGGCCGCAGCGATGATCAGCGCTACTCCCACTTTGACGATGATGAACTGGCCGAGCGAATCCTTCAAGAACTGGCGTTCATATTGGGCGAGGCTCCCATACCGCTTCGAACTGTCGTGACTCGCTGGAACGTGGGTCTACCCCAGTACTCAGTCGGTCACGATCGCTTGGTCTCGGCAGCGAGGGCCGCCAGTGAACCACTCTCCATGTTTTTGGCCGGGAACTCCTATGACGGAGTCGGTATTCCTGCGAGCATCAAGTCCGGTCGCTTAACCGCCCAGCAGGTAATGCGGTCAATCTCTTAGTTGTAGTAGCCCGAGTGGATGTAGATGCAGGGCACACCGGCCTTGACGTACATCGCATGATTCTTCGGGTCGTCATCAACCGCTAGTCGTACGTTGTAACCATCTTCGTTAAGCTGATTAAGAACTTCTCGCTTGAATTTGTCGACCCCGGTATTGTTGCCACGGTCTCGCATAATCAAGATGTCCCACCGAAGATTGTGTTCGCTTAGCCATCCCACAGTTTTTTCCGAAACCCGATGGGGGCGACCGGTAACCAGAATTACCTGCAGAGAACTGTCGAGCAGTTGAGCCATGACGCCGATCTCGGCAATCACCGGGTCTTCGTCTACGTCCTCGAAGAAACCACGCCAATCATTTCGTTCAAGATGGTGCTGGCGACCAGTGGCGTCGGCCAAGACTCCATCAATGTCAAGGATGACGGCGTCGCCGGGCGCAATTTCTGAGCGCCGGTAGGTCCAATGTTCGCGTTTATTGTCGTTTTTCAATGTCTTCTAACTGCTCGGTTCGGTGAATGGAAAAGTCTGCGAGAATGAATATATGGCGGTTCTGGAACGACACACAATCCCTGTTCCCTATGGACATCGTATCTTTGTCTTGTCAGACATTGGACTTAGCCCGTCCACCAAGGGCAGTGCATCAAATGTTCGGGACCTTATTCAACTACTCGGCGAAATTGATGATTCAGCTTTTGTTGTGATTGCTGGAAATTTCTTCGCACCGGAACCAACTGCGGAGATTGGAAGGTTCATCGAGGCGACATTCCAGCGACTGCCTGAATTGGTGAGCGTTATCCGCAGTTTCACCCAAGTTGAAGGTCGCCGCCTGTTTGTGCTCCCCGGATCACGCGATCGAGAAGTCGAAAACAATGATTTGGCTCAATCCACCCTCGAGTCTCTGGGTATCGAACTCGCTAGCGACATAAGTTTTCAGGTTGCTTCAACCACTGGAGTAAGAGCCCTGGCAGTGGTCGCCGGCCAAGGAACCGTTCGGCTCGCCGGATCGGATGTTGATGGTCTCGAAGAGGCCCAACTCCTCGAAGACCCCCTGGCTAATTCACGATTCGCTACGTCGCGCATTCTCTACCGCAGACTACGGGCTTGGATTTGGATTCCTCTAGTCCTCTTACTTTTGGTTGACTTCTCGAGCACCGTCACGGCGGTGGTCACACATTTCACCCACCACCATTTCAAGCCGAGGCACCTACACCCCTCAAACTTTGTGGCAAACCTGATTCTTAATTTGTCACTCCTTATTGGTAGTGAGGCCATTTTGGCCGGCGTTGCTTCGTGGCTAGTTCGCCAGCGTTTTGATCGAGACCTTCGACTACGTCGCGTTCCCGAACTCTGTGAGCCTCTGTCAATTACCAGCGTCAAGAATGTCGAATCCGTGGAATTCGCTCGAAGCGTGGTGGAGTCCGGCGGGATGGGCGCCATCATTGGTGGAGCTCCGCGTCCGGCACTGGCCTTCTTAGACAACGGCGTTTGCGCTGCCCCCGGCCCAAGTCGGAGGGTCTATGTTGAGCGATGGGGACGCTTCGGCCTTCCCAGAATTTTTGGCACTACTGAGCGATTTTCTTTTGTCGAAGTTGAAGCCACCACCGAGATTCACCTCCGCCTAATCGGCCGCGATACCCCAGTCCCCGCTGATCACCTCATCGAACGACTACTCAGTGGTCCTGTCCTGCAACCCTCCGCTCCATCTACGCAAGCAACGATTGGTTCATGGCCCACCGGCTCCCCTTTCCCAGTTGCTATTGACCGTTTACGAGAGCAGCGCTCTCGGCGTCGCGCCCGGCGAATCGCCTCGGGTCTTATCTTGTTTGACGGACTCATTAACGTAGCGATTTCGGTTGCGCCGCCATTGCGTTCGCGGCTCCACGCCGTACTAAATGTGCTCCCCCTTGGCGCAGCCCAATCAGCGGCCGCGTTCACCGCCGTTGCTGGACTGGTAATGATCATGATTGCTCGTGGGATTCGGCGCGGTCAGCGTCGCGCCTGGTATTCAGCGGTCTTCTTACTAGGACTGACCATCGGTACGCACTTCGCTCGAGGTGGATCGGTGGTAGCCAGTGGACTAGCGCTTTCGATCATGACCTTCTTGATCGTTCGACGCCAGCACTTTCAATCTTCGGCCGACCGATCTTCCGTTAAAGCCGCTTTACCACGACTGATGGGCGTGGCCCTCGTTGCAGTTTCGGCGGCCACACTTGGCGCAGAGGCCACCGCTCGACGCCAACTACCAGGAGTGGGCGTCGTCTTTATGGCGGCGGTCGAGAGGCTCGTTGGACAGTCAAACATCCAGCTTCCAGATCAGGCGGGTGACTTCATGAACCCGGTGCTCTTAGCCGTCGGCATCACCCTTATCGTTTCTGCGCTGTATCTCTTTACACGACCCGTTGTTGATCGTCGGCTCTCCACGGCGAGTCGTTCGACCGAAAGACGGCTCGCGGAACTTCGGGCGCGCGAAATTGTGCGTCGCCATGGGCGAGGAACCTTGGACTACTTTGCCCTGCGCGACGACAAGCAGTTCTTCTTCTTCCGCGACTCTCTCGTTGCGTACGCCGTTTATGGCGGCGTGGCCTTGATTTCTCCAGATCCAATTGGACCAGAGGCCGAACGAACCGAGGTATTTTCGGCTTTCCGTACTTACGCCGAAAGCCGTGGTTGGACTATCGGCATTATGGCCGCAGGTGAGAGTTGGCTTCCTATTTACTCTCAAGCTGGCCTTCACAATGTCTACCTCGGTGACGAAGCAATCGTTAACTGTCAAGAGTTCACCCTCGAGGGTGGCCGCATGAAGGGGCTCCGACAAGCAAATACACGACTCGAGCGCCACGGTTACCGAGTTGAGTTCCTGGACCCATCAACTATTGACCCGGCCAAGGTTGGAGACTTGCTAGAACTCATCACCATGTTGCGGCGCGGTGAGGCCGAACGCGGTTTTTCGATGCAACTCGGTCGCCTCTTCAATCCCAAGGACAAGGGTTTATTGCTTACAATTGTGTACGGGCCCGATGACCGTCCATCAGCCGTGTGTCAATTCGTTCCATCGCCCGCAATAAATGGCTATTCGTTAGACCTCATGCGCCGCGATCCTGGTGACCACCCCAATGGCTTAATTGACTTCGCCTTGTGCCAGACGATTTCACATCTCCGCGAACAAGGCGCCGTGGGACTCAGTCTCAACTTTGCCGCATTCCGTTCGGTGCTCGAAGAGGGAGAGGGAGATGGTGCCATCACTCGAGTCGAACGTTGGGCCCTCAAACGGCTGAGTGGAGTATTGGCCATTGAGTCACTGTGGACCTTTAACTCCAAGTACTACCCCACTTGGCTACCTCGACACTTGGTCTATCCCGCGGCCGAGAGTTTTGTTCCAGTAGTCGCCGCCGTCCTTCGAGCCGAGTCAATCACCGAACTCCCGGTCTTTGGGAGACTTCTCGCCAACGACCCTTCGAATCGACCAGGAACTGTCGTACCCCCCGAGGTCATTGCCGCCGCGAAGGCAGTTGAAAGTTAAGCGATCTTCTTGGCGATTGCCCGTGCGAGGTTGTCGGCGGCCTCAAGATTAAAACTCAAGAACAGAGATGGCTCAACCAATTCCAGTTCCATGAGCGCCCAACCCTCTCCATCATGAACAAGATCAACTCGGGCGTACAGCAGGTCGGAGTATCCACCCGTGGCCAGAATTCCCGTTGCCGCTTCGAGCGCCTCGGGCTCAACCTCGGCACGGCTCATCTGCTCTCGGCGAAAGAGGGTGTCGCGTGCATCAGGAGTGGTGTTTAGCATCGCGCCCTTAGTCATTGCGTGCGAGTACCTTCCGTCAATAAAAATCACTGCCCTCTCGCCAACTACATCAACCGAGTTGATGTAGGGCTGAATCATTACATCGCGGGCTGCTTGGTGCAGTCGCTGGACATGCCCTTCGGCCTCCTTGACCTGAGACGGCGAGTAGCGTTCCGCATCAATCGAGCCCGCTCCCACACAGGGTTTCACCACAAAGTCTGATTCAGGGAATTGAGGAGACTCGCCAACTTCGCAAAAAGCCGTGGGCACAATTCGGTCCCCCTGAGCTTGAACATCAGACAAATAATGCTTGTCGGTCGAATACTCGATTAGTTCAAAGGGGTTATGCAGGCGGTCAATAGCTTTTGCCCACTTCAAAAATTCAGCGCGGCGCGGAGCGTAATCCCAGGTTGATCGAATCACAGTCAGGTCGAAATTGTTCCATTCAACTTCAGGGTCATCCCAGATGCACATGGTCGCGGGAATACCCACTCGTTCCATTGCGGCCAACAGAATTGGAGTATCAATATCTACATCTTCGCCACGGCAAGTAGCGATTGCCACGCGGGTCATGGAAGGAAAGCAATGGATGCGTGTTGGCAGAGCCACATGATTGGCGTAGGCCACACACCAAAGATAAGGACGGTGGCAACACCAAGGGCGATAACGGTTCCGGTCGCCGCGGGAATCTCTACTCGCGACTGACTGACCTTGTCATCAGCGAAAAGTAGTTGCGTCCAGCGCAGGTAGAAAACCGCCGCAATCGCGGCGCTCAACATGGTGACCAGGCCAAGGGTGGTTCCGCTCGCGTCGAGTGCCGAAGCAACAACGGAGAACTTTGCGAAGAAACCAAGCGTGAATGGAGCGCCCAGCTGCGACAACAGCAATACAGCCAATGCGGCGCCCAACCAGGGTTGCCTACGACCAAGGCCGCGATACGAGTCGATATCGTGAGCTTCGTCACTGGCTCCACTAACCAAGCCGACAATCGCAAATGTCGCAATGATCACTGGAACGTAGGTGCAAACAAAGAATAAGGTGCTGGCAACACCACGCGCAGTACCAGCCCACAGGCCGAGCAACATGAATCCAGCTTGGTTAATGGAGGAGTAGGCCAGGAGCCGCTTTACATTCTTCTGAGCCAGCCCAAGTACCGCTCCAACCACGGTCGACAGCACAATAAGTGCGAACAGAATCGGTCGCCAGGTGTCGAGATTTGTCCCCAGTCCACTGAGAATCACTCGAATGAAACCAAGGAATGCGCCGACCTTGACGATCGCAGCCATATACCCCGTAATGGGGGTTGGCGCACCTTCGTAGACATCCGGGGCCCAATTATGAAAGGGAACCGCCGCGACCTTAAAGGCAAAGGCGATGAGAACTAGGGCCCCACCTAAGTAAGCGAGACCCGGGTGCAAGAGATAGTTCGTCGCGAAGTAGAGCGACATCGTTGAGATTGTCGTGGTGCCGGTCGCGCCGTACAGAATCGCGACGCCATAAATAAAAATCGCTGCGGCCAGTCCCCCAAGTAAGAAGTACTTCAAAGCCGCTTCGGCGGAGCGTGCACGGTGACGATCCATCGCCACTAGGACGTAGAGGCCAATTGACAAGATTTCTAGACCGAGGAAGATGACGATGAGGTCATTGGCCACCGCCATCATGATTGCACCGGCACTCGTGGCCAAAATCAGAATCTGATTCTCGATCCCGAGAATCTTGCTTCGCGTCGCCCAGTCTTTCGCTACTAGCGAAGTGAGCAGAGTGCCGAGGGCCACCGCAACGGTGGCGAGGACGCCAAAGCGGTCGAGGACAATGGCATGGGCCACGGTCTCACTGGCACCGTGTCGCGAAACATACAGCCACTCAAATACCGCGACAACAATGACCGCGACCGAGCTCAAAACACTCAGCGAAGTGGCAGCCGATGCGCTGAGACGAGAGCGACGTAGGGCCGAGGTTATGAGAAGTGCCAATGACGCGCCAAAGTAAATCAGGACTGGTGCAATGGCCAAGTAATGGGCTGAAGGAATTTTGATCACTTGCTGGCTCCCGCCTGCGAAACGTGCACGATGAGGTTGGTAATCGAAGGACTGATCTTGTCAATCGCTGGACGTGGGAAAACACCGAGTACCAGAATTAACGCCACCACCGGCACTAAGACCCAGCGTTCCTTGCTGTTTACATCTTCGATCTCTCGATTCTTAGAGTCGGCCTGCCCGTGAAAAACACGCTGGTAAACCCACAGCCAATACAGGGCCGCACCCACAACGCCAAGCGCACCAAAGACCGCCCACCAGGCGTGAGTGGCAAAGGTACCCAACAGAATTAAGTACTCGCTGATGAATCCCGAAAGTCCGGGAAGTCCAATCGACGCGAGAAGTACGACCGTGAAGAGAGCTGCCATAACTGGTGCGCTGGACTGAAGTCCTCGCAAGTCTTTGATGGTGTTTACCTGTCGACGCTTTTCAATGAAGCCCACCAGCAAGAAGAATCCGATGGTAATGACACCGTGGTTGAACATCAACAGAACGGCACCAATCATTGCGATCTTGGAGCCACTGATGGCACCAAGAATTATGAATCCCATTTGCGCCACCGATGAATAGGCAATCACGCGCTTCAAGTCTGCCGCCACGCACGCCATTGCTGAGCCGTAGAGAATTCCAATGACGGCCAAGGTGAGGACTATTGGTCGCATGTCGTTGAGCGCGAGGGGAAAGAGACCAATCGCGAAACGAACTAAGCCGTAAGAGCCGAGTTTGGCCAAGAGGGCCGACATCTCGATTGAGCCTGCCGTTGGCGCCTCGGCGTAGGTAATTGGCGACCAGGTGTGGAATGGCCAGATTGGTGCCTTAACAGCGAAGGCAAAACCAAAGGCGCAGAAAAGAACTACCGAGGCGGTGTGGGTCAAACTGACGCTCGATAGTGTCGTGTAAGAAAAGTCGAGTGCGCCACGGACGTAATGCTGGTTTTTAAATCCAAGGAACAAAATTCCGATGAGCAGCGGCACCGAACCGACGAAGGTATAAACAAAGAACTTCATGGCCGCGCGAATTCGTTCGGCTCCACCCCATTGACTAATTAAGAAGTAGCTCGGCACCAAGGTCAATTCGAAGAACAAGAAGAACAGGAGTAAGTCGTGTGCCAAGAAGCTCCCCATCGAGGCCGTCGTAAGGACTAGGAGCCACGAGATAAGCGCTGGCTCGCGACGCTTATCGCGCGCACCAATCAGTGCGAGAAGCAAGGTCAGCGAAGTCAACAGCATCATCAAAAGCGAGATTCCGTCCAGCGAAACGTCGTAGGCCAAACCCAGTGGAGCCGAAATTACGTGGCGCGTGGCAAAGTCGATACCTGTTCGTGAAATGTTGGGGTTGTACATCCAGGCGACAATTATCGACAGGACCATCTCAACTGTCGCGACACCAATACCCGCGACGTAACTCGCACCAGGACGACGGCGAACGAGCAAAACGAGAGCGATACCGAACAGCGGCACCAGTAGCAGGGCGCTAAGCCACCATGATGAGTGCATCATTAGAAACCAATCCTTGCGACAAGATAAATCATGATTAGGGCAATTCCCAAAACCATGGCGAGTGCATACTGGCGAACGAAGCCGGTTTGCAGGAGCTTGAATTGTGAAGCCATGCGTGGTGCCAGTGCACCCACTCCTTCGACCGCACCATCGATTAATTTTTCTTCGACAACCGCGTATCCGACGCGAGCCGAAGCGGTTAGTGGGCGTCCAATAGTTGCGTCGTAGAAGCCATCCCAGTGCCACACCTGCTCAAGGAAGTTCTTTTCAAAGGTGCTGGATTCGTGCTTATCGCGCCAGATGCTGAATGCCACCATCAAGCCCAAAATCGCAGCTGCGATATCAACAATCGACAAACCCCATTGGGTAGCCACCGAAAGTGAGGCTCCGGCGGGAACGGCACCGAAGGTGGGCTCGAGAAAAGACGCGAGCGAATGGTTGTGAACCCACGGTAGATCGATTCCGCCGCCCAATACCGCTAAGACGGCCAAGACAACGAGCGGCACTGTCATCATCCAGGAAGATTCGTGTGGATCTTCGCCATTGGTGACTTCGCGGAAACGCTCGGCACCTCGGAAGGTCAGGACAAATAACCGGCTCATGTAATAAGCAGTCAAGACTGCTGTTGCGAGAGCGAAGATCCAAAGAAGGCGATTGTGGGCGTACACATTGGTCAGGACATCTCCCTTAGCCCAGAACCCGGCGAATGGCGGAATACCCGAAATAGCGAGCCAACCAATCAAGAAGGTTGGGAAGGTCAGCGGGAGATACTTGGCCAGAGCACCCATTTTGCGTAGATCCTGTTCCCCGTGGAGCGAGTGAATCACCGAGCCCGAGCCCAAGAACAAGAGGGCTTTGAAGAATGCGTGGGCAATCATGAGGAAAATTGCGGCGGAATATGCACCAACACCAACGGCCAACACCATGAAACCAATTTGAGAGACGGTGGAAAAAGCCAAGACCTTTTTGATGTCCCGCTGCGAAGTAGCCACCGTCGCAGCGACGAACGCGGTCAACGCGCCGACCACCGCAATGGTGGTTCGTCCCGAAGGCGAAAGGGCTAAGACCGGCGACATGCGCACCAGTAAGAAAACGCCAGCGGTCACCATGGTCGCCGCGTGAATCAGGGCTGATACGGGAGTTGGGCCTTCCATTGCGTCGGGGAGCCAATTGAACAGCGGAATCTGAGCGCTCTTTCCGGTTGCGCCCAACAGTAACGAGAGCACAATCAATGTGGCCACAGTGGGGCTAAAAGATCCGGTACTAGAGAAAATTGTCAAGTAGGTCAAAGTTCCACTGTGACTGAAGATCAAGAACATCGCGACGAGAAGACCCACATCGCCCACTCGGTTGTACACGAAGGCTTTCTTGCCGGCTGAAGCGGCCGCATCACGGTCGAAGTAGAACGAGACCAGCCAGTACGAGCAGACTCCCACGCCTTCCCAACCAACGAAGGTCATGACCAGGTTGTTGGCGAGAACCAGTACGAGCATCGAGAATACGAAGAGGTTCAAGTACAAGAAGAACTTGCGGAAGTCTTTCTCCCCGTGCATGTAGCTAATTGAGTAGAGGTGAATCAGTGCCGAGATTCCGGTCACAAACAGGCACATCGTGATCGACAAGGGGTCTACGAGGACCGCGGCCGGTACCGTTAGAGTTCCCGCGTGTATCCAGGTGAAGAAATTAACGGTCACTTCACGGTTGCTGTCACCCAGGAGTTGGAAGAAGCAGACAACGGTAGAGATGAAGCTCACGACTATGGCGGCCGTGGCAACTCCCCCAATCGCCTTTTCCTTCATTTGCGACCCGTTGACCGCATTAAAGAGGAAGCCAATAAGCGGTGCAATAAGTATTAACAGTGCAAAGTGCGCCATCTCAGCCCTTCATCTCAGAAAGTTCATCGACCGAAGTCGTCGAGCGGCGTCGGAAGATAGCCACCACGATTCCCAAGCCAACCGTCACTTCAGCGGCGGCAACCACCATGACGAAGAAAACGGATGCCTGCCCACCAATGTCGCTCAGGGTCCTCGAGAAAGTAACGAAAGTGAGATTTACGGCATTCAACATGAGCTCGAGGCACATGAACATAATCAGGGCGCTTCGACGAGTGAGGAGACCATAGGCGCCAATACCGAATAACACGGCGGCCAAAACGAGATACCAAGCGGCGGGAACGTTCATTGGGCCTCCCCAGTACTACGCTCGCGACGCGCGAGCAATACGGCACCAACCACCGCGATGATTAAGAGTGCGGCGGTTGCTTCAAATGCAAACAGGTAAGTCGTAAATACCGATGTGCCGAGTTGATTTACATTGTGGGCGCCGTTGGCCAACTTCGACCCCGAAAGTGAGGGAATGCCGGTCACCCAGTGCGAGCGAGCCATCATGAAGACAACGCCACTGATGGTCACAACCACTCCAAAGAGCGCCAGCGTCTTTTGCCCCACGAGGGGCTGAACCTCCACGCCCTCGCGACGGTCTACTCCGAGAAACATGATTACGAAGAGGAAGAGGACCACGATTGCTCCGGCGTAAACAATGATTTGTACGGCCGCCAGAAAATCTGCCTGCTGGGCAATGAAGGCCACCGCCACTCCAAAGAGCGTCATAATCAAACTCAAGGCGGCGTGCACCGGGTTCTTTAAGGTAATGACCCCCACAGCTCCAGTCAAAATAAGAGCTGCCGAGGCGACAAAAACAATAATGCTAGGTAGGGCGTAGCTAAGGGCGAGCATTACTTGGCCACTTTCTTCTTTGGTGTTGGCCGCTTCTCTTTCAAGCTGTTGATCAATCCGCGAAGTCCCACCATATCGAGTGGTTGGTCTTCGGGTAGTACGTGCTTGGCGAAGGCTCGGCGCAGCAACTTGGAGCCAGTCGCCTCGTCGTTTCGATTCTCACTCTGTCCACCCTCAGCGGCGCGCAATCCAGCGCCTAGGTCTGCGGTCCACTGAATTTTGCCTTCGTACCGTGCATCACCCGCTGGCGAAGTCGCGCGCATCCAGCCACCGGTCATCGCCGCTTCACCCTCTCGCCAATCTTCCCAGGGCAGGCGTTGCGGGAATCCGGCGTCGTCGACCACCAGTTCCTTCTTTGTGTAAATCGCGTCTGAGCGATTCGTGAAGGAGAACTCAAACATCTTTGATTCGGTGATGGCTTGAGTGGGGCAGGCCTCCACGCACAGATCGCAGTGAATGCAACGTAAGTAATTGATCTCGTAGACGTATCCGTATCGCTCGCCCGGGCTAACGGGGTGATCTGGTGGATTATCGAGTCCGCGAACATAAATACAGTCCGCGGGGCACACTCCAGCGCACAACTCACAGCCAATGCATTTTTCCATGCCATCTTCGTATCGATTGAGCACGTGGCGGCCGTGTTGGCGAGGTTGCTTCGGGCGCTTGGCTTGGGGGTAGCTAACGGTAACTGCGGGACGAGCAATATGACGCAGCGTGAGGTTGAAGCCTCCGAAGAAGTCCAGAACGCGGGCCATTATTTTTCTCCCTTGGTAGTGCGCTGACGATACAGACGACTGGGGGTTGGTCGTTGACCAACTTCAGGCAGGACTGAGTCAGCGCCGCTAGTACGGTCGGCGCCCAAACTGTAGGCGCGCGTCAATACGAACCAACCCGCAATCACGGTGACAATCATGGAAAGCCCCCACCAGCGATTCACTAAGAATCCAGCAACAATCAACATCCAGCCAAGTGACAGCGGAATAAGCCGCTTCCACCCCAAATCCATCAATTGGTCGTAGCGGAAGCGTGGCAATGCGGCTCGGAACCAGATGTAACTAAAAGCAAAGGCCACGGTCTTACCGAGGAACCAGAGAATTGGGAAGATCCAAGCGAAGTGATGGATTGGTGGAACGTAGCCAGCTGGACCACCGAAGAACAATGTCACGAGAATGGCCGACATGGTGATGGTGTTCATGAACTCGGCCAAGTAGAACAGTGCGAAGCGAAGTGACGAGTACTCAGTGTTAAACCCACCAACCAACTCGGTCTCGGCTTCAACTACGTCAAATGGCGGGCGATTCAATTCGGCAGTAATGGCAATCAGGAATACGACGAATGGAACGATGCCCAGTCGAATCAAATTCCAGTGCCAAATGCCGTGAGCTTGAGCGGTCACGATGTCGTGGGTCGAAAGTGAACCGGTTGCCAAAATAATGGTGACAATTGTCATGCCGAGAGCTGCTTCGTAAGAAATCATCTGCGCCGAAGCACGCACCGAAGAGATCAATGGGTACTTCGATCCCGAGGCCCAGCCGGCAAGCATCACACCGTAAACGGAAATTCCCGACATCGCCAACATCACCAATATTCCCATTGGAGGGTTGGCAATTTGCAACTGCACCGTGTGCCCAGCGATGTGCAGCGTGCCTCCGACCGGAACAATAGAAAAAGTAATCAGAGCCGGTACCAATGAAAGGTAGGGCGCCAATTTGAAAACAAATCGGTCGGCTTCGGCGGGGATCAGGTCTTCTTTAAAGAAAAGTTTGATTCCGTCGGCCAGGGTTTGTAACAATCCGAATGGCCCCCAGCGCTGTGGTCCAATACGACTTTGCATCTTCGAAATAGCCTTGCGCTCAAACCAAATCATGAGCGTCACCGCACCCATGATTGAAGCGAAGCCCACCACAATTTTGATTATGGCAATCAGAATCACGATTCCCGTGGTGCCGTGAGCGTACAGCGGGTCTACCGAGGCGAACCAATTCATGCCTTCACCACTTCGACACGAGTGACGGGCTCGGTAACTTGGACGAGTGGGCGAACCACATCGACATTCTTTGCGTTACGCGCGCCGAGCGCCACCTGGCAAGTACCAATAACTGCATGTAAATTCTCGAGGACCTCGAAGACTCCCTGGCCAGACTTTGAGGTCACCTTGACTGAATCACCTTGTGACACGCCAAGCTTCTTCGCAGTCGCGGGATGCAGTGTGATCGATGCGCGGGTGCGGAGATTGTCAAAGGCAGAACTTGCCTGTACTGCCATTCCATCGTCGTAGAGTGCACGAGAAACGACGAGGCGAATTTCATTCGCCTTCGCGACCCCGCTCTTGGCGGGATTGACTGCAGCGATGTCTCCTTCAACTGCCTTTTCTACAGTCGAAACGGTCTCAATGCTTGGAGTGGCAATGCTGCCCGTCAAGGTGCCGAGCCCTACGTTGCTCGCTGGTTGTACCCCCGGAAAGGCCGCGGGGTCAAGCGGCCGGATCGCCGAACCCTCGTTAGCTGCATTGACTAACAGCCCCTCGATGCTTTGACCGCTCAGCACTTTCCAAGTGGGATATCCGGTAGTCGCTTCGATTGTCTGCGCAGCATGATCGACCGAGTTGAGTCCCAAGCTCTGTCCGAACTGTTCAGCCAACTCACTGGCGATCGCAACGTCGTTCCACGCTGTGCCGGCGGCGACAACTTTCGCCTGCAGTCCGAGAACTCGACCCTCAATGTTGGTGAAGGTGCCGGTGCGTTCGTTGGCCACCAGGGCCGGGAGTACCACGTCGGCAAACTCCAACGTGGCGCCGCCGTGTCCGGTCACGGCCACCACATCGGCCTTCTTTAGCGCGGACTTGGCCAATTTCTGATCAATAACATTGCCAATAAGACATCCACCCGCCAGCAGGACTGCCTTTTGCTTGCCGCTAGCGAGAGCGTCAAGTTGTTCGGTTGTGCTGCGACCAGCGCTGAACTGAAAGGAACGTCCGGGACGAAGATGTGGAGCTAGCCCCATGTCCAGGGCGCCATGAACGTTGGAACGGCGAAGAGCCGATAAGAACTTCGCCTTCGGGTAGGCGTCGCGCAGGGTCTGAATTGAATTCTCAATGAATGTCGAGTCTTCGGCCACATTGGCGCGACCAATGACAAAGACCACTCCCTCACCTAAGCCAATGAGCTCTCGGGCAACGTTTAGTGACTCCGATGATGCAGCCGAAGAGGCTGGGGCAACGCCCTCTTTCGCCACGAGGGCGCTGACAATTGATGAGACCTCGCCGGGACGAACTGGAATCGAAACTGTTGCGTGGTCGCTGAGTCCCGAAGCAACACTCGTGAACTCAACCAATTTCTGGCCACGGTGAACAATCGTTTCGCGTAAGCGCAGGAACAAGATTGGTAGCTCTTCACGCAAGTCACCGGTGAGTGTAACGACAACGGGGGCCTTAGTGGCCTCTTCAATAGTTGCGGCGGGCAAACTTTGCAAGAGCAAGCCATCAAGCCCGTCACCGTACTGGGCATCAATGTTGTCTGTACCGAGTACCCCTCGACCAAAACGCTCCCACGCGAATGCTCCCTCATTAGTGAGGGCTGCGCCACCAATAATTCCAACCTGCTCGGGTGCCGCAACGCTCAGCAACGAGGCGGCCCTAGCGAGCGCTTCGTTCCAGGTCGAGACCTCGAGCTTTCCATTGACTCGAACGAGCGGTTGAGTGATGCGAGTTTTGGGTGAGAGTGGATCAACGCTCTCGGGGTTGGCGTCAACTGCCTCAATAGCGAATCGACCCTTGTCACACATCCAACCATGGTTAATTGCTTCGGAGTCGAGGCCGAGTACGCGAGTAAGGCGGTTGCTCGAGGATTGCACCGCGACCTGACAGCCAACGGCGCAATTAGTGCAGGTGCTCTCGACCTGGTCCAAGTCCCAGGGACGTGCGGTAAATCGATAGGGCTTGGCGGTGAGCGCTCCCACGGGGCAAATTTGGACGGTGTTGCCCGAAAAAACTGAGTCGAAGGGGTGCGCGGGGTCGGGGGCGACCTCAATCATGTCACCTCGACCGGAGAAGGCGATTTGAGTATCGCCCGCAACTTCACTCGCGAACCGAGTACAACGCGAACACTGAATACAGCGTTCACGGTCTAGTAAAACGTTCTCGCCAATTGGAATGGGCTTGGCGAAGTGACGCTTTTCTTCAATAAAGCGAGTTTCACCAGATCCGTGCGCGAGAGTTTGATCCTGCAGCGGGCATTCGCCCCCCTTGTCACAAACGGGGCAATCGAGCGGGTGATTCGCCAGCAAAAATTCAAGTACGCCATCTTGGGCCTTCTTGACTTTCGGTGAATCGGTGGTAACGGTCATGCCGTCATTCACCTTCAAATAGCAAGCCGGCTGAAGAGTCGCGCCGCGTGGCCCATCCACTTCGACCAAGCACATACGACACACGCCAACTGGCTCCATGCGTGGGTGGTAACAAAAGCGAGGCACGTACGTACCGGCACGCTCGGCGGCGGCAATGAGCAGCTCGCCCGGTTCGGCCTCAATGGTTCGGCCGTCGATGGTAATCGAAACGGCGGTGCGAGTGATCTCAGACATGCGTACAGCCTCCGTTTTCAACGTGCTCAATGAATTCCTGACGGAACATCGAAATTGCCGAGTGCACCGCCGACGGAATCGATGGGCCGAGGACACAAATTGTTGTTTGCTGTGGTGGCCAAGTGAGTCCCGGCGAAATGTTGTCGCACAGGTCGAGGACCAGGTCGATGTCCTCCATGCGACCGCCGCCATGCTCGAGGCGATACATCACGCGTTCAATCCAGCCACTGCCTTCGCGACAAGGCGTGCACTGCCCGCAGGACTCGCGAGAGAAGAATTTGGTAATGCGCCACGCCGCGCGAACCATGCACTGATCTTCGTCGAGCACGACAACCGAGCCCGATCCCAGCATCGAGCCCTTGCCCGCTACTTCGTCAGCACCGAGAGGCACATCCAATAGGTCGGGGCCAAACCAGGGAGCCGATACGCCACCAGGAATGATGGCCTTGACCTTTTTGTTTCCCGGCACCCCTCCCCCTAAGGCGGGGTCAAAGATGAGGTCGCGGAAGGTGTTCTTCACCATTTCGATTTCATACACACCGGGATTGACGACGTTGCCCGCCAAGGCAAAGAGCCGTGTTCCCGTTGAGCGACCTTCGCCCAGTGCGGCAAAAGCCGCGCCGCCATTGGAAATGATCCACGGCAAATTCGACATCGTCTCGACATTGTTTACAACGGTGGGTTCGCCATACAGACCGTTCACCGCCGGGAAGAATGGGGGCTTGATGCGAGGGAAGCCACGCTTGCCCTCGAGTGCTTCCAGTAGTGAGGTCTCTTCGCCACAGATGTAGGCACCCGCTCCCGGGTGAACGACGATGTCGAGCGAGAAGGTAGAGCCGAAGATGTTCTCGCCCAACGCTCCATGCTTATACGCCTCATTCACCGCACTCTGAACTCGTTCCAGTCCCAGCGCGAATTCGCCGCGAAGAAAGATGAACGCTTGGGTTACTTGTAGGGCGTAGGCCGCAATAATGACGCCCTCCACCAATTGGTGCGGGTCACGCTCAACGAGGTAGTGATCTTTGAAGGTTGCGGGCTCGGACTCGTCACCATTAACTACGAGGTACGACAGCGGAGCTCGACGGAGCATCGACCACTTGCGGCCGGCGGGGAACCCAGCGCCACCACGGCCAAGCAAAGAAGCGGCGTCAACCTCGGCGCACACCTTTTCGGGGTTCAAGGTGAGTGCCTTCTTCAGTCCCTCATAACCACCCGTCGCCAAGTAGCGCTTCAGTGTGTAGGAATCATCAAAATCACGACGCGAAGACACAATCTTGGGGGCTGTTAAGACGGCCATTACTTTTGTTCCTTCGCTACACGCGCGTCACGTGCTTTCAGTGTTGTTGCCCGAGCCTCCACTACTTCAGGTTCGTTGGTGCGCAGTCCGCCATCTCGACGGACTCGAATCAAGGTGCCGTGTGGAGGAATTTCGTCGGTGCGCTTGCCCTCACGGATCTCGCCAATCATGGCGTCGAAGGAATCCGGCGTTGTGGTGCGGACGTACCGATGATTCACCTGAACACACGGGGCAATGTTGCAATCGGCGAGGCACTCGGTCTCTTCTAAGGTAAACATCCCGTCAGACGACGTGCCACCAACCGCACAGCCCAACTTCTTACTGGCGTGCTCGAGAAGCTCTTCTCCACCCGCAATGAGGCAGGCGATGTTGGTGCAAACGCCAACAACGTACTGACCAACCGGCTCCAGGTGGAACATGTCGTAAAAGGCTGCGGTGCCGCGAACGTCCGCCGGGGTCGTGCCCGTCATGGTGGCAACCTCTTCAATGCCCGCTTCACTCAGATAGCCATCTTGCTCTTGCGCTAGGTGCAGCAACGGCAGCATCGCCGAGCGACGGCGTGGATAGAGCGACAGCAGCTGAGCGGCGCGCTTTTGAATATCGGCGTTGAAATAACTCATCGGTCTACCTCGCCCATGATTGGGTCTACAGAAGAAATAACGGTGATGGCGTCCGAGAGCGATCCGCCGCGCATCAACAACGGAATGGCCTGCAAGTTCACGAAGCTTGGTCCGCGAACGTGCAAGCGGTAGGGCTTGGATGAACCATCCGAGACCAAGTAACAGCCCAGTTCACCACGAGGTGATTCGATAGCCGAGTAGACCTCACCCGCGGGAACGTGCATACCTTCGGTGAAGAGTTTGAAGTGGTGAATTAGCGCTTCCATTGATTCACCAATTCGTGCGCGAGGGGGTGGGGTGACCTTGGGATCTTGAATTCGATAATCACCCTTGGGCATCATGTCGAGACACTGGCGAACGATTTTTACCGATTCGCGAATTTCATTCAGTCGAATGGCGTAGCGGTCAAAGTTGTCGCCGTAGGTGCCAACGATGACGTCGAACTCCACTTGGTCGTAGGCCAAGTACGGCATGGCGCGACGAAGATCCCACGCCACGCCGGTCGAGCGAAGTACCGGACCAGTCACGCTCAGCGCGATTGCCTCTTCGGCGGTGATTGGCGCGACGCCAACCATGCGCTCGCGGAAGATTGGCTGACCGGTTAACAACTGGTCGTACTCGTAAGTGCGAGCGTCGATGGTTTCACAGATCACTGCGACATCGTCCTGCCACCCGTCGGGTAGGTCAGCAGCCACTCCGCCGGGGCGAACGTAGTTGAGGTTGAAGCGAAGACCCGCGGTCTTCTCGAAGAAGGCCAAGACCAGTTCGCGCTCACGAAATCCGTAGATCATCATCGAGGTGGCCCCGAGGTCCATACCATTGGTGGCCATCCACACGAGGTGAGAAGCGATTCGGTTCAGTTCTGCCATCATCATACGAATCCAGATGGCTCGCTCAGGAACTTCGATACCCAGCAACTTTTCAACGGCCATGGAGTAATTGAGCTCGTTGGCGATGGGGCTCACGTAATCCATGCGCGTTACGTTGGTTGCGCCCTGGGTGTAGGTCAATTGCTCACCGGTCTTTTCCATACCGGTGTGGAGATAGCCAATAACTGGCTTGGTGCGCAGGACAAACTCTCCATCGAGTTCGAGCATGAGGCGTAATACCCCGTGGGTCGAGGGGTGAGCTGGACCCATGTTGATGATCATGGTCTCGTCATCTTGACGGTCAAAGTCAACGTCGTTGGGATCGACCGTCAGTCCACTGACTCGCAGGACTGAACCAACCTCACGGCCGAGTTCGGCCTTGGAGGTTTGACTTCGGGGTTGTAGCCCTTGTTCGCCCTCGGAGGTTTCGACGACGAGCAAGTCGGGTCGATTAGCGGTACGAACCTTGTCAGTCATCGTGGCCCCGGAGCTTCCTTGAACTGCACCGGTACTCGGCCCACGCCGTAGTCCTTGCGCAGCGGGTGCCCTTCCCAGTCTTCGGGCATCAAGATGCGTGTCATGTCGGGGTGAGCGGTGAACAGAATTCCAAACATGTCGAAGGCTTCGCGCTCCATCGCTTCGACGCCTGGGTAGAACTCAAAGAGTGAAGCGACCTCGGGAGCTTCGGTGCCGGCTTGCACACGGATGCGAACCCGTTCCTTCTTCACCATGTTCAAAAGGTTGACCACGACTTCGAAGCGCGTGGCCACGACGCCTTCGGGCAGTGCGCGGTCCATCTGTTCGAGATAGTCCACGCCGCACACGTCAATGGCCATTTGAAAGCCCGCGTTCTTAAAAGCACGCACCAATTTTGGGTATTGCTCGACGGTGGGAAAACAGAGTAAGTCACAAGCCATGCCTTCGCTTGTGATCACCCCTTCGGGGCTTCGCGCGGGGAGGCTAATCATTTCGGGGTACCGAGCCGGACCGAAACCGGTACTTCGGGAGTCCACGTGCCGTGGTCGTGACCAAGGTGCGTCGGAGTTCCGCTCGCGCGACGTTTCATAATCTCGCCAGTGCGGATCTGCTCGTGCAGCGTCAAGATTGCGTGCATCAGGGTTTCGGGGCTCGGTGGGCATCCCGGCGCGTAGACGTCGACGGGGACAATTTGGTCCACCCCTTGCACAATGGCGTAGTTATTGAACATGCCCCCGGTCGAAGCGCACACACCCATTGAGATAACCCACTTGGGTTCCATCATTTGGTCGTACACCTGACGCAAAACGGGAGCCATTTTTTGTGACACCCGACCGGCCACGATCATCAGGTCAGCCTGGCGAGGTGAGTTGCGGAACACTTCCATTCCGTAACGCGAGAGGTCGTAATCCGCCGCTCCCGCGGCCATCATCTCAATCGCGCAACACGCCAGTCCAAAGGTGGCGGGCCACACGCTCGCTCGACGCGCCCACTTAACGAGGTCTTCAATTCGACCGGTTAAGAAGTTGTGTTGGAGATCTTCCAGGGCCATTAGGCGACCTTCTTCGCTTCTACGGTGATACGACGAATAGTGGAGTTCGAATCGCGAGCCGGAACGCCGGGCACGAGATGCTTGACCGGGCCCCATTGCAACGCACCCTCGCTAACCAAGAACAGCAACGCGCCAAAAACAGTGAGCGAAAAGAGCAACACTTCAACCAGGCCAAAGGCACCGAGCTGGCGGAAGACGACGGCGAAGGGATACATAAACACCACTTCAATATCGAAGATGACGAAAATCATCGCGACGAGGTAGAAGCGAACTGGGAATCGGTGCGGTGGTTCGATTTCGGGAACAATGCCACATTCATACGGGGCGAGTTTGGCGTCGTAGGGTCGCTTACGGGGTGCCAATAAGGCAGAGGCCACAAAGGAGCCGGAGGCAAACAACACACCAACCACTAAGAGGCCCAGTAGGGGGATGTACTGTTCCACGCTCATCAGGTTTATCAGAATTGGAAAGGGTCGTTGGCAGATTGGAATCGCCTTTTCCGCTCTAGGCTGTCACGGTGACTTTGCTTACCGAGGTACTCGCCGCCAATACCACCTACGACGTCGTGATCGTGGGCGCCGGACCGAGTGGTTCGGCTACCGCCTACTGGCTGGCTTCGGCCGGCTGGAAGGTCTGTTTAGTGGAGAAAAAGCACTTCCCGCGCGAAAAAACCTGCGGCGATGGTCTGACTCCGCGCTCGGTGTATCAACTCGAAGAGATGGGACTCGGTCCCGAACTCGTAAAACACGGACACCGCTACGACGGACTGCGGGCTTTCGGCTTTGGCGCCAGCCTCGAAATGAAATGGCCCGAGCACCCGGTCTTTCCAAACTATGGCTACACCATCACTCGCTTTGACCTCGACGGGCTTGTCGCCCAACACGCCGAGTCGCTCGGTGCGACCCTTTTAAATGGTGTCGAAGTCGTTGACCTCGTAGAACCATTCGACGGAAGCGTCGGACAACTTAAAGGCGCCCAAGGCGTCGTTGTCCACGAAAAAGAGACCGACACCACCGGCGAGATTCGTGCTCGATACATTGTCGTAGCTGACGGTCAGAACTCTCGCATCGGTCGTACCCTTGGCACTTCACGCAATCGTGACTGGCCAATGGGACTGGCCCTTCGCGGTTACTACACCTCCGATCGACACGACGAACCGTGGATTGATTCGCACCTCGACATTCGCGACGCCAACGGCAAGGTCGTGCCCGGATACGGATGGATCTTCCCGCTCGGCGATGGTCGGGTCAACGTGGGCGTTGGGCTTCTGTCAACTGCCGGAGCGTGGAAGGGTGTCAACACCACGAAGTTGCAGGAATACTTTGTGGCCCAAACTGCAGATGCGTGGGGGCTTAGTGAAGAGACCTGCTTGGGCCCGGCCACGGGCGGACGTCTACCTATGGGACTCGCGCTCGGACCTCGTCGAGGACCCAATACTTTGTGCGTCGGAGACGCCACCGGAACGATTAATCCCTTTAACGGTGAAGGAATCGCCTACGGATACGAATCGGGCCGGATTGCCGCTGGCGTCATTGGCGAAGCGCTCGCCAGCGATGACCCTCGTGAGTTAAGCCTCTACGACACTCGGATTGAAGAGGCCTACGGCGAGTACTACAAGGTCGCTCGCGCCTTCGTTCGAATCATCTCCGAACCCAAGATTTTGGCGGCCTGCGTTGGCGTCGGGCTGCGAATCGAGCCCATGATGAACCAGCTCCTTCGCATTATGGCTAACTTGATGCGCAACGAGGGCAAGGGACCCGCCGAATGGGGCTTTAGCGCTCTGTCAAAATTGGTGGACGTTATTCCCGAGCGGGCTTACGCCCTGTTGCTCGGCGACGCCAGCTCCGAGGAATAGCAATGCTCGCAACCTTTATTATTTTTCTCCGTGAAGGTATTGAAGCCTCACTCATAATTTCAATTCTCCTCACGTACTTAGGTAAAACCGGGCAGGAACGGTACCGCCGAGACGTGTTCATTGGGGTCGCGAGCGCCATTGCGCTCACCATCGTTGGTGGTTCGATCTTGTACCTGAGCGTTAGTACCTATTCCGGTTCGCGCTTCCAGACAATCTTTGAGACGATGACGTTTTTTGTCGCCGCAGTTTTTCTCACCATGATGACAATCTGGATGCAACGTCACGCCAGGGGTTTGCGCGGCGAGCTCACTCAGCAATCCGAAGTGGCGATCACCAAGGGTGGGCGCTTCTCCATGGGCCTGCTCGCCTTCCAGTCAGTCGGTCGCGAAGGCCTTGAGACCATGGTGTTCACCTTGGCAATTCTTTTCGCTAACTCCCACCAGGCCGCAACGCCATTGCAGAATCGCTTCCTCTTGCTCGGTGGAGTGCTGGGCCTGGCGGTTGCCATCGGCCTCGCATTCGCCATGTTCAAACTTGGCACCAAAATCAACCTGGGCTTGTTTTTCAAGGTCCTGGGAACCTTTTTGATTCTCTGCGCCGCTGGTCTGATTGCCGACGCGGTCGAAAATCTCCAGCGTCTGGGCTGGGTAAGCATCGGAAACCACGCTTTGTGGAATACGTCAGGAATTATTAGCGAGCACTCGAACTTGGGCGATGTACTGCACCAACTCCTCGGTTACGCCGAACGACCCACGGTGCTGCAAGCGATTATCTACTCGCTGTACTTAGTGGCCTGCGTTGTGGCCTATCGCCGGTTCGCCGTGGTCCGCAAAGCGACCAAGAGCGCTTAAACGGCCGTGGCCCCCGCTGGGGTCATCCGCGCTAGTGCAATTGAAGTGAGATTGCTAATGAAACTTCCGGCCTTATTCCAGTCCGCCACCAACACCGCAATCGTTGTCTCAAAGTGCCCGTTGGTTACTTCAACAATGCCCAGGTACAAGGGGCCGTTGATCCCCGGCACGGTGATGGGCGCGTACCCTGCGCGGGCCCAACCGGTCTTAGAAAAAACTGTGGGCTGCCAATCGGTTCCGATATTGCTCGTGGGTAGAGCCACCGAGTCGTAAAGGTTCATTGTGGTCACGTTGCTAGTAGCAAAGCAGGAACCAAAGTTCGCCACCTGCATTGACTTGGTATCTTTTTGAACCATGGTGGTGGTCTTGTAGTACTGCGAGGTCACGCCAACTTCAATGCCCCCAAAGGCGGTCGAGCTAAAGATTGGCGCCGACACTTGGTAATCGGGCGACTGCCCCGCTCCCCCGTACATGCGATCGTGTTGATAGCTAACGCCCAAGCAACCTTCGTACGAAGAAACGATCTTGGCCCACGCCGACCCAGCTTTGGGTTTGGTGATCGGAGTTGGAGTCAACACTCGAGAGGCCGAAGGAATAATTGGCGAGAGCACCCCTCGACTCGAAACGATGAAGTTGGTTCCCATGTCCTTTTTCGTGAGCAAGACCGCACGGACGGCTGCTAACTCGGGTGAACCATTTTTAGAGTTCGATCCCAAGGCAAGCCCTCCCGCAAAGGAAGCCAGCAACACCGCCGCCGCCACGGCAATTGCACCGAGTCGCCGTTGTTGGCGTTTAATCACGCCATCGTGTGCGCCAACAACCGAGCGGAGTTCGTGCAATGAACCTGGCTTGTCATTGCGCCACACGTAGCGAACGCCACCGATAGTTGCAAAGAGAGCCGCCTTCTTGCCCATTTGGGTGAGCTGGAGACCGGTGACTTGAGCCCACGGGGTCTGCCACGCAACGGGTGGTTCGCCCGCCAATTGCGTGAAGCGCTCCCCGTCAAAGAGCAGTGTGATTGGTGAAGTCGGCCCGTTCGGGACAAAACTGGGGCTTACTTTCCAGCCGTTGCTCGAAAACGAACTCACGAGTTCAACCCTTCTGCGACTTCATTGGCGAAGTAAGTCAAGATGAAATTCGCTCCGGCGCGCTTAACGGCCGTGAGTTGCTCGAGCGCAACGCGGGGCGCGTCAATCCAACCGCGCTCTCCAGCGGCTTTAATCATCGCGTATTCACCACTCACGTGGTACGCACTCACGGGTACATCAACAGTTGCTGCGATGTCACCGAGAACATCGAGGTAGCTCATGGCTGGCTTAACCATAACCATGTCCGCCCCTTGCTCAATATCAGCTAACGCTTCGCGAACGGCTTCACGGCGATTGCGATAGTCCTGTTGGTACCCACGACGATCTCCACCGTTGGCGATCTCAACTTTGACCGCTTCGCGGAATGGTCCATAAAAAGCACTCGCGTATTTAGCCGAATAAGCAAGAATCGCGGTGTCGTCGAATCCAGCGCTGTCGAGGCCTTGACGGATGGCGAGGACTTGTCCGTCCATCATTCCGCTCGGGGCAACGACGTCGGCTCCAGCCTGCGCTTGGGCAATACCAATTTGTGCGTACAGCTCGATGGTGCTGTCGTTGTCAACGGTGCCGTGGGGCGTAAGCACGCCACAGTGGCCGTGCGTCGTGTACTCGTCAAGACAAAGATCGGCCATCAAAACCACGTCGTGACCAAACCGGGACTTCAGTTCGCGAAGAGCGACCTGGGTAATGCCATCGGGATCCCACGCCCCCGAACCCTCTTCGTCTTTCTTTTCGGGCACACCGAAGAGCATGAAGGCGCTCACTCCGTTGGAAAGAGTCTCTTCCACTTCGCGAACGAGACTCTCGACGGTGTGTTGGAATTGCCCCGGGAGCGAGTTGATTGGGTGCGGAGCATTCAGTCCCTCGGCCACGAATAAGGGTGCCACGAGGTCGGCGCTAGTGAGGACGGTTTCGGCAACCAGGTCTCGGAAGGCGGGAGTTTTACGGAGTCGGCGTGGACGTTCGAGTGGAAACACCCTGCCAGCCTATTAGTTATTGCTTTTCGCCATTTCGGCGAGCAAATTCTTTGACTCTTCTCCCCAACCATCAATCGTGTAATCGTGTGTCTCGCGAACAATCGCGCCAGTAGTGGCCCCACTGGTTACCACGAGGCACTCTTTACGCACGAAGGACCGTGCCACCGCCCAAGCCGACGGCGCTCCAATAAATATCACCTCGGCGCCTGCCAATAATGCCTGCGAATTCATCGATAGTTCAGCCGGGATTGTCTCGTAACAGGCCGCTAACTGCAGTTCGATGCCGCGTTTGAATAATTCAACGCCGAGTTCCTCGCGAGAAGCTTTCGCGCCAATAAACAAGACTGGACCCTCGGGAATTGCGCGAGCAAGTTCGGTGGCGCCACCGGCACCGACCCACCGCGGAGAGATTCCGCATTCGCGCAGTGCCGCGGCCGTTGATTCACCCACACAGTAGAGAGGCAGGTCACCGAGTTTTTCGAGCGCTGGGGTGACGAATCGTGCTGCTCGAGCACTCGAGATTGCAATCGCCTTCGAAACATGAATATCTACCAGTGCTGCTTCAAAGGCCGGGATCGAGAAATAGACAGTTCGCGTCAATGGAACTTCAGAAATTTCTGCCACGGCCGGAATCATCCAGTGCAGTGATTCGTTCTTGCCGGCTTCGCGAGTGAGGACAACTCGCATGTCGTTACAGCTTCCAGCCAGGTAGGTTCGCGCCACCTTGAGTATCGCGTAAATCGATTGCCGCGTTGCGGCCGAGAATTTCGGGGTCAGCGCCAGATAGTTCGCTCCGCAAAGTTGTCGAGCCATCGGTAGAAAGCATCACAGCACGAATTTTCCATTCGCTGCCGCTCGCTTGCGCCCAGGCGCCCGCGGGGATGGTGCAGCCCAAGCCGAGCTCGCGCAAAAAAGCGCGTTCAACGAGCAGGGCCTGATGCGCCACGGTGTCATCAATTGTGTTGAGCAGTTCGATAGATGCGTAGTCGTCGACTCTCGTCTCCAGCGCCAAGGCCCCTTGTCCAACTTGAGGGGTAAACCATTCAGGATCGAGTCGTTCAGCAATTTTGTCAGCAAAACCCAAGCGAGCGAGTGCCGCTACCGCAGAAACGATTGCGTCAACCCCATTGTTTCCTACTTGGTCCAAACGACGCGCCATGTTGCCACGAAGTTCAACGATGTTGAGGTCGGGACGTCGGGCTAACAAGAGGGCACGCCGACGCGGCGAACCGGTAGCTACCGTTGCCCCCGGCCCAAGACCAGCGAGCGAACGCCCAACTAGGACATCCGAAGCGTCAAGGCGCTCTGGAACACAGACGAGCGAGAGCCCCGCCATGGTTTGACTTGGAAGATCTTTGGCTGAGTGAACCGCTACGTCAGCCTCACCTCGCAAGACGGAAGCTTGCACTTCGAGCGCGAAAACGCCCTGACCACCCATCTCCGATAAGGGGGTGTCACGATGTTGGTCACCCTTGGTATCAACCTCAACGAGCTCGCTGACGACACCCTTGGCGGCGAGGCGAGCTTGAATTGAGCGCGCCTGAATAAGAGCTAGTGGGGAACGCCGAGTGGCGAGGCGTAGAGTCATGATTTTTCTAAATTACGTTGAATGTTCCGGCGAGCTGAATTTGCGGCAATCCCGAGGGAATGAAGTACGCCACCACCCAATGGACCAGTGCCGTTGTTGACGTGATACATCAAAATTTGTAATTCAATCGAGAAATCCACGTAGTGCACCGCACACCCCGGCGGCACAGAAATAACTTGTGGCGCAAAGTTAAGGAAGGCGCGAATTCCCTCCCCCGCCAAACGGTCAGCTACCGATTGGGCGGCGGCCGGTGGAACACAGAGAACCGCGACGGTGGCGGGAATGATTGAGCCGTTGAGGTCTTGGACAATGTGTCCGGCGACTTCAGTGCCAATTACGTTTGGATCTTTGTCGTAAACGGCCACAAGTTTCGCGCCGCGAGTGAGAAAATTGCTCGAGTTCACGAGCGCACGTCCGAGATTTCCCACACCCACTACCACCACGTCATACTCACGATCATGTCCGAGGGCATCGGCGATTCGCTCTCGCAACACTGATACGTCATAGCCCGAGCCACGCATGCCAAAAGAACCTAGAGCCGCGAGGTCCCGGCGAACGGTGGTGGGGGTAACTCCCGCGAGTTCACCGAGTTGAGTGGAGTCAATCGAGAGTCGACCTCGTCTTTCCCAGCTTTCAGCGATTCGCTGGTAGACGGGAAGTCGCGAGATTGTGGGTTCGGAGAGCTGGCGTTTTATAAGGCGGGGGTTTGCCATCGACCGGTTTCCTAGCGACCTAATTGGCGACTGCGCTCGGCCGCCGAGGCCACCGCTTCAAGAAATGCTGCGCGCAAAGCGCGCTGTTCCAGCATGCGAATTCCAGCGGCGGTAACACCACCAGGTGAGGTCACGTTAAATCGAAGTTGCTCGGGGGACTCGCCGCTGTGTTTCAGTAACTGCCCCGCACCCGCAAAGGTATCCACTACCAACGAGGTCGCGAGATCGCGTGTTAGACCTTGGTGAACGCCAGCTTCAATTAACGATTCCACGACCATATAGAGGTAGGCGGGCATGGCACCCGATAGGGCGCCGACGGTGTCTTGGTACCGCTCAGGAACACGAACCACCGTCCCCACCGCACCAAGGATTGACTCGGCCCACTCCAAGTCGGCCGCCACACAGTGCTCGCCACCGCTAATGGCACTGACACCCTCGCCGATTAAAACGGGCGTGTTGGGCATGGAGCGAATAACCGGAACAGAATTCTTAAAGGTCGCCTCGAGCCGCTGGGTAGACAGTCCCGCTACCACCGAAAGCAATCGACCGACACCCGCACTCGAAAGGTTTCGGGCGACCGCTTCAGCGTGATCGGGCTTGACGCACAAGACCGCGCCAGTCTGTTCATTCACGTCATTCTTAGAGACTTGATCCAATACTTTCACGCCGGGAAAACGCTCTTCCAGCGCTTCACGCTTAGGCGAACTGGGCTGGACTATCGCGAGATCACTGGGCGAACACCAGTTGGCTTTGAGTAATCCGGCCACCAGGGCCGAACCCATGCGGCCCCCGCCAACGATTAATAGTTTGAACGCCACAACACAACGTTACAAGACCGTGAACTACCTCTAACAGCGGATTAGTCCGGTGGCCTCAAAACGGTGAACCAGGTCATCAATACTCTGGGCGGCAGCCTTCCACGAATATGACTTGGCGAAGAGCATTGCGGCATTGGACATGGCCGTCAGTGCTGGCGAGTCAAGAAGCTCCTCAACCGCGTCGGCCCAATCAGTGGGGTCTCGTGACTCTAAGAGCCGACCGGTCACTCGGTCTTCGACCAAGGTACTCAAGCCACCCACCTTGCTCGCGACGACTGGGGTTCCCGACGCCGCACTCTCAAGGGCGACTAGCCCAAAACTTTCAGCTCGCGAAGGTACCAACGTGACGCTCGCGGCCCGCATCCAAGTGGAGAGCAACTGGTGGGACTGGGGAGCCACGAAGAGCACTCGAGATATCACACTCGCCTCGGTCACTCGTTGGCGCAGGCGATTGAGTGTTTCTCGTCCCCCGCTTCCCGATGGTCCGCCCACAATTGCCAAGGTGACATCTCGGCCGCGCTGGCGCATTTCGATCAAAGTTTCGAGGGCTAAATCAACACCCTTCAGTTCTTGGAGTCGCCCAATGTAGAGCAGCATGTCGGTATTCTCATTTAGCCCCAACGCTCGGCGAGCCTGGGGTTGATAACCCGGGGCGAAAAAGGCGTGCTCCACTCCGAGCGGCACAATGTGAACGCGTTCTGAGTTGGCGTTGTAATGCTCGGTGAACTGTTCTGCTTCAATGTCGCAACTCGCCAGGACCGCATCGGCGCAGGCGAATATTCGCCCTTCTTCAATGCCTCGCTCATCGGATTCAGGTACGAAGGTGGCGGCCTTTACGCGCTCGAGCGTATGAAAGGTCATCACCAGTGGGATGTTCAACTCGTGCTTGAGTTCATGCCCCGCGAGACCACTCATCCAGTAGTTGGCGTGAATGACGTCGGGCTGACCATCTTTGCGAAAGAGCGTGGCAATCGCGCGGGTGAAGATTGGAATATTGGCGAGCAACTCCTCTCGCGAAATTTCGTGCGCTGGACCCGCCGTGACGTTGTGAACCCGAAAGCCCGGTTCAACGTGCACAACGTCGGGTTCACCAATGTCTGAGCGGCGGGTGTAGACATCAACTTCGTGACCGAGCCGTGCGAGAGCGGAAGAAAGTTCGCGAACGTAGACATTCATGCCCCCACCGTCGCCAGTGCCAGGTTGAGCCAGAGGTGAGGTGTGATACGAAAGAACGGCGAGCCGGGTCACGGCAAAAGCCTACCTGCGAGGTCGGGTTTTAGAGCGGGAGCCTTGCTTATTGGCCGACTTGGTCACCACGATGTAGGCCACATCTCGAGCAGGTACGTGCCCAAAGTCTCGAGAATCCGTCGAGGCCTGGGGATTATCCCCCCGGAGCTCTAACTGACGTCCGTAGCGAGCGACGCACCGCTTTAAGAGCCAGCGGTCGTATCCGCGGGGGTCTCGCACGACCACCACATCGCCAGGACGGATCTTGCGCCACGGCTTAATGGCGGTGAGGCGTTGGCGCGGCCGGAAGGTCGGCCACATGGAATTCCCCTCAATTTGGACTCTGCGTACAAGGTGGTTTAGGAGTCGCCGCACGCTTTGAACGCTAGTTGAATTCGGTGACTAATCTCGAATACAGAGTTGGCAATACTGCCAACCAGAAAGGCGACCCATGTCACTTCGTTCACGCGCACTTGAGCTGTTCGACGCTCTTAACGCACCACTTACTGTCAGCGCACACTGCGACCTCCCCTGCGGTGTGTACGACCCCGCCCAGGCTCGCCTGGAAGCTGAGTCCGTTAAGGCTTGCATGGTTAAGTACAACGCATCTGATGACGCTGACTTCAAGGTTCGCGCAACCCTGATCAAAGAAGAGCGTTGCGAGATGGTCAAGCACCACCTCTGGGTTCTGTGGACCGACTACTTCAAGGTCGACCACCTGAAGCAGTTCCCCAACTTGCACGACCTGTTCTGGATGGCTACCAAGTCAGCGGGAGACGCTAAGAAGACGAACGACCCAGTGGTCGCGGACCGTCTGCTGAGCGAAATCGACGCCATCGGAGAACTCTTCTGGGCGACCAAGAAGTAAGCAATTTCTAAATCAAAGAAACCCCCTCGCACGCAGGTGCGAGGGGGTTTCTTTTTAAAGTTCTTCTACAGCAGCTCGGGGTGGGCCGCGCAGTTAGCCACGGTGGGATTCTCGGTAAGAGCCGAGGCTTCGATTTCTGCGCCGCAAACTTGGCACTTGCGGTAACTGCCCGATTGCAGACGGTCCAGTGCTCGCTCCACCTTGCCCAGGGTTGCTTCAATGGCGTTTACGGACTCGTTGGTGAACTCGGTCATGGTGAAGAATCTACTCGCCGATAGCAACTAAGCCACCTGTATTAGGATGGTCTACCGGTTGAGCGCCCTTGGCGCAGGACAGGTTTAGGGCTGCTAGCTCATCAGGTAGAGCAGGGGACTTTTAATCCCAAGGTGCCGGGATCGAGACCCGGGCGGCCCACTTTTTTGTATCCCCCATTACAGTGGAGCGCACTTATGTCAAACGCCACTACCACTACTAATTCTTTTTGGAAGCCAACTTCGTCAAAGGGTTTCGTGTTCGTACTTCTCGGAGCGACCCTCTGGGGTACTGACGCAATCTTCCGTAAGGGGCTAGCGAGCACCGTTCCCACCTCGGTGGTGGTGTGGGTTGAGCAATTAATTCCACTTCTCTGCTTACTGCCCTACGCCCTTCGCGGTGTCCGTCGTGCTCTCGCAACGTTCAACGCGAAGGACTGGATTTTTCTCGTCATGATCGGTTGTGGCGCATCCACAATCGCCACCTACTTGTACACCCGCGCCTTCACCTACGGCATCTACACCACCCCGGTGTTGCTACAACAGGTTCAGCCACTCTTCGCAATTGTTGGAGCACGAGTACTGCTACGTGAGCGCCTGCACCCACGATTCGGCCTCTTCGTAGTCGCCGCACTTGTTGGCTCGTACTTCATCGCCTTCGCTCAACCTTCGGCCCCTTCATTCCACTTGCTCGCCCCCGCACTCTTGACCTTGAGCGCCGCTGGTATCTGGGGTCTGGGCACTGTCTTCGGTCGTTCACTCGGTGCAAAAGTTCCCTTCAACGAGCTGACCGCATTACGTGTTCTGTTCGGACTTTTCGCCGCAACGATCCTCGTCGCGATTCAGCACGACTTTGGTTTCCTCGCCCACCTCTCGGGAAGTTCAAGTCGCGCCCTGTTGTTGATGTCGCTCTTCCCCGGACTCTTCGCCCTCTTGCTGTACTACACCGGTCTGCGCGCTACTCCCGCATCAGTCGCCACCTTGGCGGAGTTGGCCTTTCCGATCACTGCGCTGCTCGTTAACTACTTTGACTTCAACATCAACCTGTCGAACTGGCAATGGATGGGCGTGGCAATTCTGATTGGCACCATTACAACTATGGGTCTAAACCGACACGACGACTCTCTGGCCGGTGTTGACATTGATCTAGCGGCGGCTCGCTAGCTCGACCCTCGACGGCAGGGCTAGATAGCCCAGAGGCCACCTGAGTTCATTGCCCAGAGCTGGCCGTTAGCCCAACAACTCGCCACGTACTCAGACCCCTGAGTGCCGCCTCTAATCGAAGTGATTCGGTTGGCAATTACGTGAGAGCCCAGGATTGACCCAGTTTTGGCGGCAACAACGAAGAGTAAGCCCGCGCTACCCCCTTGCCAAATCCCGGTTCCGGCGACGAAGAGGTCCCCTCGCGGATCCACTGAAAGTGATGTGGCTTCAAAGGTTTGCGTGCGGAATGCCGAGAGTACGTTCAGCGTGGTAACTGTTCGACCTGGTACGTACTGACCAAAAATTCTTGTCGCTTTGGGGGCGAGCACCGAGACGATGTTGGTTGCATCTGTTGACTTTAGGAAAAAGAGGTTACCCCGGGAATCGAATTTCATACTCTCGTTGTTAAAAGGAACACTGGTGAGCAAGTTAATTTGAGTCTCGACATTCGCCTGCACGCTTTGACCAAAGAATGTTCCAGACTTGGCGGGAACAACGAAGGCTCCTGGTATGGATTGGGTTCCCAGCACGAGGTTTCCACTGGCGTCGAAGGCCATCGTGTCTACAGCGCCAAAAGATGTAATCGCGTTCAGCGAAGTTAGGGAGTTGGCACTTATCGTTTGACCAAAAATTCTTTGAGTACTTCGAGCGAGGACTCGTACCGCGCCAACCGGCTCTTGTCCGATGTAGAGGTTCCCCTTGTGATCGAACGCCAAGGATGAAGGTTCAACCAACCCCGAAGCAGCGTGCACTACCGAAACAACTCCCGCTCGGACTTTTTGACCGAACAAAGTCGAGGTCACCTTAGGTAAAACGAGAACTTGGTTGGTTCCGGGCGAATTAAAGAATGCATTGCCCTTGGCGTCGACTGCGACATTGTCACCCGTTGTTCCGTTCGAAAAATTAAGCGGAGTGTTCTTCGGAAAAGTGAAAAGTTGACCCATGATTACCGTCGAACCATCAATATTCCCGCTCGCCACTGGGATTACTCCCAATTGATTGGTACTCACCACAAAAACATTCCCGTGAGCATCGAGATTCAGGCCCAGAAATTGGGTCGGGCCTTGCCCGACCACCACCTGAGATTCCACTCCTGGAGTCACCGAGCTACCGAATACAGAGGTTGTCGTTGACCCAGGAATAACGCTCACCTCGGCCACGGAACTGTGGGTGAAGAAGAGGTCGCCATTCGCATTGACTGAAAGGTCGAAGCAACTATCGCCACTGGCAAATACGGCAGCGGTCAGAGTGACTTGCGCGCCACTAGTGATTGATTGTCCAAAGAGGTTCGTCGTAACTGGAGCAATGACCGCAATGCCGGCCGATCCTCCTAGGAATAAATTGCCAGCAGCGTCCACCGCGATCGAAGATGCGTCCGGCAAATTTGCCGTCACGGGCAGGAAGGTTGTTTGATTAGCTGGAGAGAACTGACCCAAGTAGGTGTCGGTGGTGGCGGGGATGACAGCTACGTCGCTCAACGCATTGCTCACGACATAGAGCTCCCCACGACTCCCAAAAGCCAGACCCATCGGCGAAATAATTCCGTGCGCGGCGCTCAGGGTTGCCGAGCGATTTGCTACGAAACGCTGTCCAAAGATTGTGCGGTTCGCCCTAGTAATAACCGTGATCGAATCGGCGTAACCTGCGTTGCTTACGAAGAGGTCGCCGTGCGAGTCGACGGTAACCGAAGCGGCTAGATCGAGCCCCATGATGGCAAGTACGGGAGCGATTCTGCCTCGGACTACGTGTTGTCCGAATAGCTGACCAGTGGATGCGGGCAGCACGTAAACCAAATTGGTTACTGGTGATACGGAAAAGGCGTTACCTTGAGCATCGACTGCGACTCCGGCCATAAAGGTAGGGGTGGCTGCGAGTTTTTGGTTTAAGGCGCGGGGTGGTGTCGCGTTTGCGCTGATTGGAAGCACGACCGCCAGCGTCGCAATAACGAGACACAAAAATAGCGTCCTGCGAATCGAATTCCAAGTGCCAAGAGTGTCAGTTTTACGTGAAAGATTCATACCCCACCCTAACCCTTAGCGAATTACTGCTGAATCTGGTCACTGGCACCGAGCATCATGAGCGAGTTCTAAAACTGTTCTTCGACTGTCTCGAAGGAAGAAGGGCACCCATTCGGTTTGGCGAAAATTGATTCCCGAAACATCCTTGAGACATGTTGTCGTCAGTCCCCTGGTTCGGTGCCTTTCGAAATAATTGTTTAAAGCACTCTTGATTTTTGCCCTCATCTCCTACGCAGGGTATTTACGTGACAGACAAGGTAACGGATGGTGCAACCAACCCATCGCCCTACTCTCGAAAATTGCCAGCCCGAGTTGCCGGGCACCGATGCCCTCGAGCCCGTAATCTGATTCAAGAACCAAGGAGAGCGAAATGACCCACAACCTCAAAGCCGAAACTATCTCGTTCGCTGGGCACGAAGGCGACGAGATCGAGGGGTATCTCGCGGTACCAACTGACAGCGCGAGCCACGGTTCCGTCGTCGTCATTCACCACCTGCCGGGTTATGACGAATCAACGAAAGAGATCGCACGCCGATTTGCCGCCAACGGATACGCCGCCCTTATGCCCAATCTCTATCACCGTCTCGCCCCAGGAGCGTCAGCAGATGATGCGGCGGCCATCGCACGAAACGCCGGCGGAATCAGTGACGAGCAACTCGTCGGTGACGCACAAGGTGCAATGCACTACTTGCAAGCACTGGCTACCTCAAATGGCAAGGTTGCTTCAATTGGCTTTTGTTCCGGAGGCCGGCAGTCGTTCTTGGCGGGTTGTCGACTCCCCCTGGATGCAGTTATTGACTGCTACGGCGCCTTCGTGTCTACCGATTCAACTCCGGAATTTCCGTTAGCGGTGAAGGGCCTACTCGGTGAAATCCATGGGTTAACCGGTCAAGTACTCGGACTGTTCGGTGCCGAAGACCAATATCCATCGCCCGAGCAAAACAACGATCTCACCGTGGCGTTGAGCGCTGCGCACAAGCCCCATGAGTTCCACACCTTCGAAGGAGCCGGCCACGCGTTCTTCAACGTGGATCGCCCCTCCTACCGACCAGAGTCGGCCGTGGAGGGCTGGAAGATCATTATGAAGTTTTTGAGCAAGACCATCGGAGATCACCATGTGCACCTACCAAACTGAAGTTCTCAAAGTTCGGGCCAGTGGCAAAACTCCCACGGGCTGGGAATCCATGACTGACGCGACCGTCTACGTTGACCACCCAATTCACTTCCCCGCGGGACATGCGCTCATGATTGATTTTCTTAATCCATCACTCGGCGCCAGTGCGCGGGTGGGTGTAGAGATGGATGAGCGGAGCGCGCGCGAACTCGCCCACTCAATTCTGAAAGCCCTCGATGAGGCGCCCGCTGGCGTGCTCGAAAGCTAGCGCTTAAGAAGTTTCGGCAAATACGGTAGGCGCTTGACCTGGAAGGTCAGCTCTATCAGACACCATCCAAATCCGATTTGGAAAATTGTTTCACCTTGCAAGAGGTAACCAAACTTCCAATCGGGCAGTGCGGCAAATGCGACGAGTCCACCACCAATCTGGACGGCGAAGGCCAACCAGCCCCGCCAACTATGGAGTGGACGGAGCAGCACAATGGCCATGGTGACTTGGGTGAGCGCTCCAGAAACTCCAAGCAAGGTGTGGCCAAGGTTGAAGTAACCGTTGACGTTGTAGGGCACGAGCAAAAGTCCGATTAGGCCAATAGCGATATAACGCAGCCCGAAGACCACCATTTTCGCTTGGTCAAGGTATTTGAAGTAGGTAGCCGTGCGCCACAGACCCACGCTCGCCGAGAGATACCCAGCGGCAATGATCGGCAAAGTCGGCAAGTAGACCCCGTAATAGGAGATTCCGTTGGCGGAGGCGCGGTCACCACCGGCCACCATCCAACAAATAATCAGTGAGGCAAAAAAGGCGAGCTGTGTTGCGAGCAAAAGCCGTCGCACATGTTGGCCCAGAGTGTCACTATGCAAGTGCACTTTCGTGCTCATTGGCTTAGCCCTTGAAGCGTGCGCGTGAAGCCTCAAGCTCCTTCAAAGCCTCGTCGCGGCCAACCCAGTTTTCAACTTTGACCCACTTGCCCTCATCGAGGTCCTTGTAGACAGTGAAAAAGTGGGAAATGGTGTCCAAGGTGGCCTTGGGTACGTCAGTGATGTCAGTCGCGGACTTCCACTTCGGGTCGTAGTTGGGCACTGCGAGCAACTTGGCGTCTTCTCCCTTTTCGTCCGTCATGTTGCACATGCCGAGAATTTTTACCTCGATCTGACAACCCGGGAAGGTTGGGTACTCGGTCAAAACCAGAACGTCGAGGGGGTCACCGTCTCCACCCAGGGTGTCGGGAAAGAAGCCGTATTCGGCCGGATAGCCCATGGCCACGATCAGGTGCCGGTCGAGCATGATCTGGTGGGTCTCGTGGTCGTACTCGTATTTGTTCTGTGATCCTCTGGGGATCTCAACGATCATGTTGACGGTTTCCAACGTCGGCTCCTTAGTGCAACTCACTAACAAGATTACTCACTTCCCAATCTCGGCCAGCCCACTCCTAAACTGGCCTACACAGCAAACGAAAGGCCGTCGTGAAAAAAATTGGCGTTATTGGATGCGGGCTCATGGGAGCGGGCATCGCCGAAGTTTGTGCCCGTCACGGACTCTCGGTCACCATTATTGAGAGAGACGCCGCTTCGTTGGCTGGAGGCGAAGAGCGAATCAAGAAATCTTTGGATCGAGCTTTGGGCTCGAACAAGATTGAGCAGACCGACTACGACTCAGCCCTTGGCAACCTCACCTTCTCCTTGGATTACGGCTCACTGGCTCAGGCTGACCTGGTTATTGAAGCGGTCGCCGAGATTGATGAGTTGAAATTCGAAGTCTTTCGCACCTTGGATGAGGTGCTCGAAAAAGATGACGCCATCATGGCCTCTAACACCTCGTCCATTCAGATCTCTCGGCTCGCTGGTGTAACGAAACGACCCCAACAAGTAGTGGGGCTGCATTTCTTTAATCCCGTACCGGTGCTGAAATTGGTCGAGATCATCGCCGGCGATTCAACTAGCGAAGAGACTGTCGCGAGGGTTCGGGCCTTTGCCGCTGACCAACTCGGCAAGAAGCCAATCATCGCGCCCGACCGCGCGGGATTCGTTGTTAACTTTTTACTGATTCCCTATTTGCTCAGCGCAATTCGCCTAGTGGAAGCCAACTTGGCCACCGCCGAAGATATTGACACGGGCATGGTGGAAGGGTGCGCGCACCCCATGGGTCCATTAGCGCTCACCGATTTGATTGGTCTTGACACCACTCTCTTTATCGCCGACACGCTTTTTGAAGATTTGCGAGAGCCACAGCTTGCTGCCCCTCAACTCCTTCGCGACATGGTCGCCCAGGGCAAGTTGGGCCGCAAGAGTGGCGAGGGATTCTTTACCTACGCCAAGAAGTAGGTCTAGGTAACGGCGTTGCGGACTTTAAACTCATCGGCTTGGTGTTCGCTGTTTTCCATAACTTGGACTAAGTGCTCAACGCTGTCGTAGACGTCGACGTAGCGTAAATACAGCGGGGTAAAGCCGAAGCGGGCAATGTCGGGCGCACGGAAGTCTCCCGTTACTCCACGCTTAATCAACGCTTGCACGATTCCGTAGGCCTCGGGGTGGGCTAACGCAACTTGGGAACCACGCTTGGCGTGATCTCGAGGGGTGACCACATTGAATTGCCCCGGTAGGCGTTCTTCCACCAGTTCTATAAACAGGTCAGTTAGCGCGAGTGACTTTTTGCGCACCTCAGTCATGGTGGTCTTTTCAAAGACCTCCAGCGCGCCGTCTAATGCCGCGAGGGCGAGAATCGATGGCGATGAGGTGACGAACTTGCGGATGCCCTTAGTCGCCTCGTAGGTAATTTCAAAGTCGAAGGGTCGAGCGTGCCCTAGCCAACCAGGCAATGGGTTGTTGACCTTGTCTTGCCAGTCAGTTCGGACGTACATGTAGGCGGGAGATCCCGGCCCACCATTGAGGTACTTGTAGCCACATCCCGCGGCAAAGTCCACATTGGCGGCCGTGACGTCAACAGGCATAGCGCCGGTGGTGTGCGCGAAGTCCCACAACATCAACGCGCCTGCGTCATGAACCTGGCGGGTGATGCCCGCAAGATCAAGTGCCTCGCCCGTACGAAAGTCAACGTGAGTAAATTCAACGAGAGCGACCTCTTCATTGAGGTGCTGGGCCAATTCATTGCGGTTAATTGTCTTAACGGTAATTGGCCGACCGGCGTAGTTCGCCACCGCATCGAGAATGTAAATGTCCGTGTGGAAGTTCATCTCGTCAGTCAAAATAACGTGGCGATCGGGACGTTGCTCGAGTGCTGCCAGCGTCAACTTGGCAATCGCAAAGGTCAAGGTGTCCGCCACAACAATCTCGCCAGCCTTCGCTCCAATGAAGGGGGCGATCCGGTCACCAAGTTTCAGTGGCGTATCCATCCAGCCAAAGAGGTTCCAGGAACGAATCAGTTCTCCCTGCCACTCTCCGAGGACCCGATCGACCGCAGCACGTGCGCTTTTCGAAATTGGACCTAGTGAGTTTCCGTCTAGGTAGAGCTCACCATCGGCGAGTGAGAATTCCGATCGCAGCGAGGCGATTGGATCAATGGAGTCAAGTTCGAGACATTCTTCGCGGGTGGTCACAGTACATTCCTTACTTCCCAAAGCAGTGGATAAAACCGCTTGGCGATTGTTGAGTCGAGATACGCCATACCCTCACTACCGCCAGTGCCTGGTCGTCGTCCGATTTGGCGCCCAGCCATAAGCATGTGTTGATGGCGCCACATGGCGATCCGCTCGTCGTGGTCCATCAAGAGTTCGGCTATTGCGTGCAGGGCGCTGGTGGTTGGTTCGGCGTGGTGCAGGTAGATGTCACGCAGTGCCGACAACACGTCATCGCCATCAACACTGGTCAACTTCACAACACAATTCAAATAACCATCCCAGACCGACGGAATCTCTGAAATTGACCGTAGCCAAGTTTTTGATTCGTCGGTGTAGAGATCGTGAGTCAAGACCGCGGGGTTCCCGACGCCACTCAAAAACTCAATTGCCCTGAATTGGTAGGACTGAAAACCCGAAGCTGGGTTGAGGGGATCGCGAAACTCCATGAACTTTTCGGGAGACATCGTTTCGAGAACGCGCAAGTGTGAGATTAAGAGGTCTTCAATCCCCACCATGCGACGCAGGGGCGCAACCGCGTTCCAGGGTTCATTTTCTTGCAAGGCCTGGCTCGCTTTGGCGAGTTCGTCAATAATCACCTTGAACCAAAGCTCGTAGGACTGATGCACCACGATGAAGAGCAGTTCGTCGGCCGCACCGGGCGTGAGGGGTTGCTGGAGCTTCAAGAGATCGTCGATCTTGAGGTAGGTCGCGTAGTCGGTGCGATAATCCATGCACTTGACTATACGACCACAGCTGCAGCTAATCCTGAGTACCGAGAGTTAGCTACCGGGTAAGGGGTTTGTATCGAATGCGGTGAGGCTGGTCTGCATCAGTGCCAAGGCGCTTATGACGCTCCGCTTCGTAGTCCGAGAAGTTGCCCTCAAACCAGCGGACCTCCGCGTCACCTTCAAAAGCGAGCACGTGAGTCGCAATACGGTCTAAGAACCAGCGGTCGTGGCTAATCACTACGACACAGCCCGGAAAACCTTCGAGACCATCTTCGAGTGCACGCAAAGTATCCACATCAAGGTCGTTGGTTGGTTCGTCCAAGAGCAAAACGTTTCCGCCCGTGCGCAAGACCTTGGCGAGCTGAACACGATTGCGTTCACCGCCACTGATTTCGCCCACCTTCTTCTGCTGATCAGATCCCTTAAAGCCAAAGGAGGCCACGTACGCGCGAGCGTGAATCTCTCGGTTACCAACCACCATGTGCTCTTGGCCCCCACTGATTTCATCAAAGACCGTCGCTTCGGAGTCGAGATTGTCGCGGGACTGATCGACGTAGGCGAACTGCACGGTCGAACCCACTTCGAGGGTGCCTTCGGTGGGTGACTCCAGCCCGACCATCATCTTGAACAAGGTCGTCTTTCCGGCGCCGTTGGCTCCGATAACCCCAACGATTCCACCGGGAGGAAGAATAAAGTCCAGGTTTTCGATAAGGAGTCGGTCTTCAAAGGCCTTTGTCAAAGACTTTGCGTTCACCACGACATCACCGAGGCGTGGGCCCGGTGGAATCGCGATTTCCAGCTTGTCGGCTCGCAATTCAGCCGCTTCAGATTCAGCCACCAATTCGTTGTAGGAATTGACACGAGCCTTGCCCTTGCTCTGGCGCGCCTTCGGGGACATGCGAATCCAGTCGAGCTCTCGTTGCAACGCAGACTGACGCGCCATATCGGCTTTTTCTTCTTGCGCCAGACGATTCTGCTTTTGTTCCAACCAGCTCGAATAGTTGCCCTCCCACGGAATACCGTGTCCGCGGTCCAACTCCAAAATCCATTGTGCTGCGTTATCTAAGAAGTAGCGGTCGTGAGTAATCGCGACGACAGTTCCCGAGTAGTCCTGCAGTGCGCGCTCGAGCCACGCCACCGACTCGGCGTCGAGGTGGTTAGTGGGTTCGTCAAGTAAGAGCAGGTCAGGTTTGGCCAGCAACAGGCGACAGAGCGCTACTCGACGGCGTTCCCCACCACTTAGCTTGGTGACGTCGGCGTCAGCGGGGGGAAGACGCAGGGCGTCCATCGCAATTTCTAATGTGCGCTCTAAGTCCCACGCGCCAAGTGCGTCAATCTTGGTTTGCAGGTCGGCCTGTTCGCTCAACAAGGCGTCGAAGTCAGCCTCGGGATCGGCCATCATGGCGCAGACCTCGTTGAATCGAGCAACAAGATCGCGCTGTTCGCCTACGCCATCGGCCACGTTTCCCACCACATCTTTGGTCGGGTCGAGTTGGGGTTCTTGAGGCAGATATCCAACGCTAAAGCCAGGGGTGAGTCGAGCCTCACCGGTGAAGCCATCATCCAGCCCGGCCATGATCCGCAGTAGGGAGGATTTTCCCGAGCCGTTAGAGCCAATAACGCCAATTTTGGCCCCGGGGTAAAAAGAGAGGTTGATGCCCTTCAGGACCTCACGGTCTGGTGGGTAGAAACGGCGCAAGTCGCGCATGGAGTAGATGAATTGGGCGGCCATAGTGCTTCCAGCGTACGCAATAAATACGGTTCGCCGGTTTCTCGAAAATTTATTGGGGAAACGTTGTCCCAGAAGCAATGAGGCGGCCCGTGGGCATTAGTCTCTAAGAGTAATTCGATGTCCGGTCGGGGACACGATTACTTGCGATTCATGGTGGGTCGCAGCGCAAAAGGGAGAAAAATTTATGAAGGGCATTACCCGCCTTTCAACTGGCCTCGCAACTGCATCGCTGTTGCTTGGTTCGTTGACAATTGGTTTGAGCGCAACTGCTGCTTCGGCTGCAACTACGTTCAAGGCCTGCGTCGTCATTGACACCGGTGGAATTAACGACCACTCGTTCAACCAGTCGGCATACGAGGGCCTCAAGGCTGCTCAGACGGCTGCTGGTGGATCTTCGAAGATGAAGATTAGCTACTTGACCTCACAGTCATCGGCTGACTACACCTCGAACATCAACACCTTCATCAGCGAGAAGTGCGGCATCATCGTGACCGTTGGATTCAACATGGGAACCGCTACCGCTACCGCTGCGCAGGCTAACCCTAAGCAGAAGTTTGCGATCGTTGACGACGTCTTGACTGACTCCAACTACAACCCGCTGAACTTGAAGAACGTAATTGAGTTGACTTACAACACCAACGAAGACGCCTTCTTGGGCGGCTACTTGGCTGCTGCTACTTCGAAGTCTGGCGTTATCGCTACTTACGGTGGTATGCAGTTCTCAACCGTTGCTATCTACATGGACGGCTTCGTTGCTGGTGCTCGCGCCTACAACAAGGCATCTGGCAAGCACGTAAAGGTACTTGGCTGGAAGCCTGCAGCTGACTCCAAGGGCATGACCACAACCGCCGCTCGCGTGGCCGCTGGCTTCCCTGGTACCGGTTCATTCGTTGGTAACTTCACTGACCAGAACGCTGGCCAGACCTTGACCAACACCTTCTTCTCACAGGGCGCCGACATCGTGTTCCCCGTGGCTGGTGGTGTGGGCATTGGTTCATTGACCGCTGCCTCCAAGGCAACCGGCAAGAAGATCATGTGGGTTGACGTAAACGGCTGCGCTGCAGAGAAGAAGTTCTGCAAGTACATCGATGCTTCAGTCACCAAGGGTGTAAAGGTTTCTGTAAAGGGTGCGATTCTTTCCGCCTTCCACAAGACCTTCAACGCTTCAACTCCATACGTTGGAACCCTGAAGAACAAGGGTGCCCAGTTCATCATCAACAAGTCAATTTCGGCTTCGTTGACCAAGGCACTTAACAAGGAAGCTGCTGGCATCAAGGCCGGTACCGTCTCTGTTAACCCAATGAACTACCCCGCTTCAACGAACTAAGTAACTAGTTCAGCACTAGCCCCGGGCCCATTGGGCCCGGGGCTTTTTGCTGACTACAATGCTTTTTATGCGGTTAGAGCTCAGAGGTATCACCAAACGATTTGGATCCTTCACCGCAAATGACGCCATCGACCTCGTCGTTGAACCCGGAGAGATTCACTGTCTCCTCGGCGAGAACGGCGCCGGCAAATCTACTTTGATGAATGTGCTCTTCGGCTTGTATAACGCCGACGGTGGCGAAATTTTGATCAATGGCGAATCGGTTCACTTCGCCACTTCCGGTGACGCCGTCCGCAAGGGTATTGGAATGGTCCACCAGCACTTCATGTTGGTTCCCGTCTTCACCGTCGCCGAAAATGTCATATTGGGTTTTGAGCCAACTAAGTCCTTCAACCGTATTGACTACGCAACGGCGTCGGACAAGATTCGTAAATTCTCAGAAGAGTTTGGCCTCGAAGTAGACCCCGACGCCATCGTCGAAGAACTGCCCGTTGGTATTCAACAGCGCGTCGAAATTCTGAAAGCCCTCTCTCAAGAAGCAGAGCTGCTCATCCTCGACGAGCCAACCGCCGTTCTCACCCCTCAAGAAATTGAGTCCTTGATCAAGATCATGAAGGATCTGGCGGCTTCGGGAAAGTCAATCCTCTTTATCTCCCACAAACTCAAAGAGGTGAAGGCAGTCGCGGACAAAATCACCGTCATACGACTCGGCAAGGTGGTGGGTACCGGTTTACCCAGCGACAGTGAAGAAGAGTTGGCCTCCAAGATGGTTGGACGCTCAGTAAATCTCCAGGTCGAAAAGAGTCCGCACAACCCTGGCGCCCCAATGCTCGAAGTGAAGGACCTCGTGGTTCGAGACGAACGTGGGGTCACCGTCGTAAACAACATCAGCTTCACCGTCAATCGCGGTGAGGTTCTGGCGGTTGCCGGTGTCCAAGGTAATGGCCAATCCGAGCTCGTAGAGGCCATTGCGGGACTACGAGCTGTGGAATCGGGCACCATCAGCATTAATGGGGTCCGAGTCGATAATGCCTCGCCGCGCGAATGCCTCGATGCTGGCCTGGCTCACATCCCCGAAGACCGCCAGCGAGATGGCCTCGTCTTGAGCCTTTCGGTGGCGGACAATTTGGTGCTGAATACCCCTCGCGCACCGCAATTCGCTGGACGAGGTTCCCGCAAACTGCAAGCAGTCAGAGAGAACGCTGAGCGCCTAGTCAAAGACTTTGACATTCGCACCGAGTCAGTCGACGCTCCCGTCGGATCACTCTCTGGCGGTAACCAGCAAAAGGTCATTGTTGCTCGAGAGCTCTCGAGGAATGTTGATGTCTTGATCGCCGCCCAACCCACTCGTGGACTTGACGTTGGCTCCATTGAATACGTCCACAAGCAATTCATTCGAGAGCGCGACAGCAACAAAGCCGTGCTGCTCGTCTCCTCAGAGCTCGACGAAGTTTTTGCCCTCGCCGACCGAATTGCCGTTATGTTCCAAGGCGGCATTACTGGAATCGTTTCACCAGATTCAACGCGCGAGTCAATTGGTTTGTTGATGGCTGGAATTACGGAGCAAGTGAATGTCTGAGAATAAGCCATCAATCTGGCAGCGCTACCTGAGCGCTAACCCCGTGACCATCAGTTTTCTCGCAATCCTTCTCGGATTCATTGTTGGTGCTGGCGTCATCATTTTCTCTTCGGCTGATGTGTTGCACGCTTGGAGCCAAATTTTTAATTCTCCAGGAGGAATCCTTCACGCGCTGAAGGTGACCTTCGACAATGTCGGAGCGGCGTACCGCGCAATGTTCACCGGCTCAGTGATTGACCCCACCACTTTTTGGCACGCTCTTTCAACGGGCAGTGGTTGGGACGCCGCGCTCACACCCCTTTCCGAGACTTTGACTTACGCCGCGCCGTTGGTGATCATCAGCATCGGCGTTGCGATCTCCTTTGAGACCGGATTGTTCAACATTGGAGCAAACGGACAGGCCATTCTTGGTGGTATCGCCGGCACCGCTTTCGGCTCGATGATTCACTTGCCAATGTTCTTGCACCTGCCACTGACCTTGCTCTGTGGCATTGCCGCGGGTGCCTTCTTTGGCCTCATTCCCGGAGTTTTAAAGGCCCTCACTGGAGCCCACGAGGTAATTGTCACCTTGATGTTGAACTACGTGGTCGCCTTCTTCCTCCTGTATTCGCTTCTCTCAACCCCACTTCAACTGCCCGGTCAGGCCAACGACCTTTCTCGCGTGATTTTGCCCTCAGCACAACTGCCCACCTTCTTTAATACCGCCACTACCTTGCGGGTTAACTGGGGCATCGTGATTGCCATTGGGGTCGTTGCTTTTGGCTGGTGGTTCTTAAATCGCTCCACAATGGGCTTCGACTTCCGGGTTACGGGAGCCAACCCTAATGCCGCTCGGGCTTCGGGGATCAACCCGAAGAAGATCATTATCTACGTGTTCTTAATTTCAGGTGGCCTGGCCGGACTCGCCGGCGTGGTCCAGGTCGATGGAACTACACACTCGCTCGACGGCGGTTTCCTCATTGGTTCGGCGGGAATTGGCTTCACCGCCATTACCGTTTCTCTCCTTGGTCGCAATAAGCCAATCAATGTTTTCTGGGGCGCAATTCTGTTCTCCGCTTTGGGTGTTGGTGGACGAATCATGCAGGCCGAAACCGGAATCCCGCTTGACCTCGCGACAATTATCCAATCCGCGGTCGTCCTCTTTGTGGCCACCCCGGTGATGGTTCAGGAAATCTTCCGACTTCGTGAAGGCACCGTGCACACCATTCAGCTCAATACCAAGGGATGGGGCTCATGACCACCGTGACCACTCCAGTCAATGTGATTCGTCGCGACACACCAGTTGGTCGCACACGAGTTATTGGCGGCATCATGATTGCCATGGCCCTGTTCATCATGTGGGTGTTTGCTTTCGGTGCCTCATCGAAGGCCACGTCAATCATCACGTTTAACCCGCTGAACACCTCGGGCGGCGCGCCCTGGACGCTTGGAAATCTCACCGTCCCATCGCGTCTGAGTGATGTGGTACTGGCTCTTATTGCCCTGGGCACAGGTATCGAAACAATTGTTCGCATTCCCGCCAAGCGAGTGATGGCACGATTTGGATTTGTTTCCGTCCTCTTCTTGCTTGGGCTTTTTGTCTGGACGGTACGAAGCGGTGGTCCATCGCCAACCAACTTCATCGACCTCACCGATATTTTGGTCAACGCCTCGGGTATCACCATGGTCCTTATTTACGGATCCATGGCGGGGATCATGTGTGAGCGCGCTGGTGTCGTGAACATTGCGATTGAAGGTCAATTTCTGGGTGGTGCCTTCGTTGGTGCCATTGTGGCCTCGGCAACAAATTCGTTTGTCTTCGCCACATTCGCTGGGGCCATCGTGGGCGCACTGCTCGGTTGGGTTTTAGCCTTCTTCGCCATCCGATACCGGTCCGACCAAGTCATTGTTGGCGTCGTACTCGTTACCATGATTGGTAGCTTGACCAACTTCTTGAACTTGACCTTCTTAACCCCTTACCAACAGTTCAATACTGGCGTTACTCCAAATTCGATTCCGATTCCGCTCCTCGACAAGATTCCCATTATTGGCCCATTGTTGTTCAACCAGAATATGTTCTTCTACTTGATGTACCTACTAGTGGGCGCAATGAGCTTTGGCCTCTTTAAGACCAAGTGGGGACTTCGAGTTCGCGCCGTAGGTGAACACCCACAAGCCGCGGCTTCAGTTGGTATTCGAGTTAAAGGCGTTCGCTACTTCAACACAATCCTCGGTGGGGCCATTGGTGGAGTTGGTGGAGTTGCCTTCATCGCGCTCCACGGGCAGTTCAACCCTGGCTTCACCTCGGGGCTGGGTTACATTGCGTTGGCCGCGTTAATTTTCGGACGCTGGCGCCCCGCCGGAGCGGTAGTTGCGTCAATCATTTTCGGTCTGACCTCAATGCTGGCCAGTGGGTTGCAGTCCTTCAACGTGCCGGTTTCGTCTGAAATTCTCGGTATGTTCCCCTACATCATCACCATCGCGGTGGTTTCGGGGCTCATCGGTCGCGTGCGCGCACCGGCCGCCGACGGCATTCCTTACAAGCAGGATTAAGTTCCCGTTCCTGCGCCTCACCAAGTGCGCAAGGGTAGGGTTTAATCGTGAGTTCATCCAACATTCCCTGGCAGCAGCTACGCACTAGCGCTCTGCACGCCACCACCCTTTCTTACGCGCCCTATTCCCACGTCACTGTCGGAGCCGCCGCCATTACCGAGTCCGGTGCCATCGTCACTGGCTCGAACATCGAAAACGCCAGTTACGGACTTACTTTGTGCGCTGAGTGCTCTCTCGTGAGCGACCTTGCGCGACAAGGTGGCGGGCGCCTACTGGCGATATCGGTCGTAGCGGGAGACGGGCTACCTCTCGCCCCCTGTGGTCGTTGCCGCCAGGTGCTCTTCGAGCATGGGGGCAAATCTCTTATCGTGGACGACGGATCTGACCACCCGGTAAGGACCATTGGCGATCTCCTGCCGGACGCATTTGGACCAGCGGACCTCGACACTCGGAGTAATTCATGAGTTTTAACGCCGTCGAAATAATTGGCGCCAAGCGCGATGGGCAAGTACTTTCCAGCGACGCCATCACCTGGATGCTGAATACGTATAACACCGGAGGCGTCGCCGAAGAACAAATGTCGGCGCTGTTAATGGCCGTGTTCTTCAATGGTCTAAATCCTGAAGAATTGAATACCTGGACTGACGTAATGATTAACTCCGGCGAGCGTCTTTCGCTTTCCGGGCTGTCACGTCCCACGGTTGACAAGCACTCCACGGGTGGAGTCGGCGACAAAATTTCTCTCATCTTGGCTCCCCTAGTTGCAGCCTGCGGTGCTGCGGTCCCACAACTCTCGGGTCGTGGTTTGGGTCACACCGGTGGAACGCTCGACAAATTAGAGGCAATCCCAGGTTGGCGCGCATTTCTCTCCAACGATGAAGTTCGAGATCAGCTCGAAACCATCGGGGCGGTAATTTGTGCCGCTGGTCAGGGCATGGCCCCCATTGACCGCAAACTGTATTCACTTCGCGATGTCACCTCGACCGTTGAATCAATTCCCCTCATCGCCTCTTCCATCATGTCTAAGAAAATTGCCGAAGGAACCGAGGCGCTCGTTCTGGACGTAAAAGTGGGACGTGGTGCCTTCATGAAAGACCTGGACCGAGCCCGCAAGCTCGCTGAAACCATGGTGGACATCGGAACTCAACACGGTGTCAAGACAGTTGCCCAACTCACAAATATGAACGTGCCGCTGGGTATTGCCGCCGGCAATGCGTTAGAGGTCATCGAATCGGTGGAAGTACTGCGCGGTGGCGGACCACAGGATGTTCGCGAACTCACGATTGCCTTAGCGCAGATCATGCTGGAATTGGTCAGCATCTCGGCAGATCCAGCCGCCATGCTGGACAACGGCACAGCGTACGAAACGTACCGCCAAATGATCAGCGCACAAGGGGGCGACCCCGATTACGAGTTCCCTCGAGCGGCCAAGATCGAGACTTACGAATCCCCCAGTTCGGGAATCGTGAACAGGCTTGACGCCCTCGGCGTGGGGATAGTTGCGTGGCGCCTGGGAGCGGGTCGCGCTCGCAAAGAAGACGCCGTCAGTGCCGCCGCAGGTGTGCGGGTGCTCGTGCGCGAGGGCGACAGAGTTGAAAAGGGGCAACCCTTGCTCGAGTTACACGCCGACGATGATGCCCACATGCAATCTGGGCGTGACGCCCTCACAAGTTCGATTCTCATTAACGACGAAGAGCCCGACCAAACGCCGTTGTTGATTGACCAAGTTCGAAAGTAAGTAGTCGCATCGCCACTAGCCTGAGTGGATGGAAGCATCATCAATCACTAAAGAACTTGCCGTCGTCGCCCCCAAGGTGCTCTTGCACGAGCACCTTGACGGCGGGGTCCGTCCCTCCACGGTCCTTGAGCTCGCTCAGGCCAACGGGTACTCCGGACTACCGACCTACGACCTCGAAGAGCTCGAGAAGGACTTCGTAGTCGACGCACCCGGGGCGGACCTCGTGCAATATCTAAAGGGATTTGCTCACACCACCGCCGTAATGCAAACAGTCGAAGAACTCCAACGTGTCGCACGCGAGGGAGTAGTAGACCTCGCTCGTGATGGTGTTGTTTATGCCGAGATTCGATTCGCCCCCGAGCAACACCTCACAAAGGGACTCAACATGCACCAAGTGGTGGAGGCGGTTGTGGCGGGGTTTCGCCAGGGCGAAGAGCAGTCCAAGGCTGAGGGTCACCCTATCGTGGCTCGGGCGATCCTTTCGGCCATGCGTCAGGCTCACAACTCAACCGACGTTGCGAAGGTCGCGATTGACTTTCGCGATGCGGGCGTGTGCGCCTTCGACATTGCGGGTCCCGAAGACGGCTTCCCGCCCACCCAACACCAAACCGCTTTCGACATGATCCGTCAAGCAAATTTTCACTTAACTATTCACGCTGGTGAGGCCTTTGGTCCGCCTTCAATTTGGGAAGCCATCCAGATTTGTGGCACCGAGCGCCTCGGTCACGGTATTCACATCTTTGACGACATCGAATTCAAGAATGGCAGTTACGAACTTGGTCGCTTGGCTCAATACGTGCGCGACCGTCGAATTCCCCTGGAGGTTTGCCCCACCTCGAATATTCACACCGGAGTGGCTCCCTCTATAAAGGATCACCCGATCAACATCCTTCGCCAATTGAATTTCCGGGTCACCGTGAACACCGACAACCGCCTCATGAGTGGCATTGCCCTCAGCGACGAGTTCTACAAGTGCTCCCAAGCTTTCGGCTGGACTTTGCGCGACATGGAGCGTTTGACCATTGACGCGATGAAGAGTGCATTTTTCCCCTACGAAGAGCGCCTCAACATTATTTGGAATGTCATCAAGCCGGGGTACGCGGCGTTGAACGCCTAGACCCCGAAATACACCGACATATCGGTCTTGATCGCCGAAATGGTTTCGGTGGCCGCGTCGCGTGCCACTTCACCGACAATTTCGATATACACCTTGAGCTTGGGCTCAGTTCCCGATGGCCTCACGACAATTCTTCCGGCGGCGCCGAGACCGAGCCACATGCCGTTAGTTGGGCTGAGCCCTCTAAAACCCTCAGCCAAATCAGCGACTTCCCCCACGGGCAGACCACCAACTGACGCTGGTGGCGAGGTTCTTAATTGATTCATCTTTTCTTGTAATTGAGATTGTGAATCATCTCCATTAAACCGAATGCTCAGCTGGTCGGTGATGTGCAGTCCATATTCATTCGCAATCTCGTCGAGCAACTTTGCGATGTTTTTGCCATTCGCCGCTAGGTGTTGATCTATTTGCGCAATTGCGAGTGCCGCGGACATCCCGTCCTTGTCACCGACGTGAGCATCCACCGCATAGCCAAGCGCCTCTTCATAGCCGAAGAGCAACTCTTCATCCCCTCCCGCGCGACCAATCCACTTGAACCCCGTGAGAGTAATTCGGCATTCGACACCCGCCTTGGCGGCAATCTTGGCGAGCAGCGTCGAGGAGACAATCGTGGTGGCGACTACTCCTTCGGTTGATTCCTGGATTGCTCGATGTCCAAGGAGCCAGCCAATCTCGTCACCTTTCAATACTCGCCACTGCGCTTCATCACGAATGGCCACTCCGAGGCGATCAGCGTCTGGGTCATTCGCCAAAATCAGCCGAGAACCGACACTGTCCGCGTGAGCGATTGCGGAGTTCAATGCGCCCAATTCTTCGGGATTGGGAAATGGTAGAGATGGGAATTCGGGGTCGGGGCTGAATTGCTCTTGAACAACGGAGGCTTGGTACCCGGCATTTTCAAAGAGTCTCACCATGTGCTGGCCGCCAACTCCATGAAAGGCCGTGTAGGTGATTGGTGGGCCTTCGAATGAGTCCACGCCAAATCGTGATGCGAGGAGCGTGTAATAGGACTCAAGGTCCGCGACTGACACCTCTTGATACAGACTGGAGCTGCGATCGCCCAAGGTCACGGGACCGGCGGCGTCCATGAAGGCCTCAACGGTCTTGTCGTGAGGGGGGATGATCTGAGTCCCCGTCCAATCGTACAACTTGTAGCCATTGTCCTGCTTCGGGTTATGGCTTGCCGTCACCATAATTCCCGCCGCCGCCTCGAGCCGACGAACGAGATACGGCACGAAGGGAGTTGGTGCTGGCGATGGCATTTCAATCACGCGCACACCAAGTCCGATCAGCGTAGCCACCACTTCCTCATTAAATTCAGCAGAACCATGGCGTGCGTCTCGTCCAACAATTACACCCTTGGTTGGGTCAATACCTTCATGAGCTAACCACGCGGCAACCGCTTGGGTCGCTCGGCGAACGGTGAGTCGGTTCATTCCCGCGGCCCCACTCATCACCGGTCCACGCAATCCAGCGGTGCCGAAAGTGAGCGGTGCAAAAAATCTCTTGTGTAGTTCAGCAATATTGTTCTCGTCAATGAAGCGCTGAATCTCTTTTCGACTTTGTTCGTCGGGGTCTTCCGCAAGCCAAGCTTGCGCGGCAACTAGTAATTCTTCGCTCACAAGACTGGGATAATTTCCTTGAGTAGCGCGCCGAGCGTGGCCGCAGCTTTTTGACCAGCTTCGAGGACTTCTAAGTGGTTAAGACCTCCGGGAACAACACCCGCGGCAAAATTAGAGATGAGTCCAAGCCCGGTCACTTGAGCTCCGAGGTGCCGTGCGGCAATAGCTTCAAGAACGGTGGACATACCTACTAATGAGGCACCCATGGCCTTCGCCATCTTAATTTCCGCGGGGGTCTCATAGTGTGGGCCACGGAATCCCGCGTAGACGCCCTCGGGGAGGGACTGAACCGCTTGAATTCGCGCACGAGCATCAGCGTCGTACAAATTGGAGAGATCGACGAATCGCGAACCGTATTGCTCCGGTGGCAACTCCCCTTCCATTGGGGAGGTTGAAGTCAGGTTTATGTGATCGCGAATGAGCGAGACCGTTCCTGGGCCATACGCGGGGTCAATTCCCCCGCAGGCATTCGTCAAAACTATTTTTTGGGCGCCCGCAGCGATAAGAGTACGAACCGGGTGAGCAACCTCGTGAGCGGTGTGGCCCTCGTAAAGGTGGACGCGACCAGCCAGCAATGCCACGTGGAGCCCGGCATATTCCACTGCCAAAATTTGACCTTGGTGTCCAGCCACCGTTGGTTTGAAAAAGCCAGTCAGCTCACTAGTAAGCACTGAGGAGCTGGGCTCACCGAGCGCAACCGCGCCCTCTTTCCAACCTGATCCCAGCACCACGGCTACATCGAATTTGTTGACGCCCGTTTTTTGCTTCAATTCCTTAGCGGCTTCAGCTGCGAGTTCGTAGGGGTTCATCATTGACCTTTCGTATGCCAAACAGTGGAAGTTTCGATAAAAGTTCGCATACGGCGAACGGCGGTTGCTTCATCGATACCGCTGTCTTCGAAGACGCGCTTGATGGAACCGGCCGCCGAGGAAATCAGATCCACGTGCTCGCTGGAAGACACGTTGCCAATGTCTAATCCGTCAATGTCTTCGTGAGAGGCCATCACCGGAGCCAGTTCTTCGACTCGACCAGTCAAGATGTTCAGCACACCACCGGGAAAATCGGACACTGCGCTCATCTCGCCTAGTAACGCGGCCGGGAGTGGGCGTTCGGTACTCGCTAAGAGAATCACCGAATTGCCTGCAGCGATTGCCCCAAAGGTCACGTCAACCAAGCCCTCAAATGAATGAGTCGGGTGAGCTATCGCGGCCACCACGCCACTGGGCACTGGGAGAGAAAAATTGAAATACGGACCCGCGACTGGGTTGGCGCCACCAAAAACTTGAGCAATCTTGTCGGTCCAGCCCGCGTACCAAACCATGCGATCGATGCCACGAGAAACGCTCTTTCTCGCTTCCTTGGCCTTAACGCCTTCGCAAATCTCAACCGCTTCGGCAATTTCATTGTGGCGAGACTCGGCCATTTCCGCCAGACGGTAAATCACCTGTCCGCGGTTGTAAGCGCTTTGGCTCCACCACTTGGCTTGGGCCGCACGAGCGGCCACAACAGCCTCTCGGAGGTCCTTCCTTGAGGCTTGGGCGACGTTGGCGATGAATTTACCTTCGGCGTCAACAACTTCGTAAGTACGCCCCGATTCAGAGCGTGGAAAGGCCCCGTTGACCAAGAGCTTGTAAGTCTTGCGAACTTCTAGTCGGTTATCAGACATTGAGGTAGGCCTCCAATCCCTGTCGGCCACCCTCTCGGCCAAATCCCGATTCACGGACACCTCCGAATGGGCTGGTGGGGTCGAACTTGTTATAGGTATTGGCCCAGATCACGCCAGCGCGGAGTCGCTCCGCAACCCACAAAGTTCGACTGCCCTTCTCGCTCCAGACACCGCAGGCCAGTCCGTAATTGGTGTTGTTGGCCTTCTGTACCGCTTCTTCTGGAGTGCGAAAAGTCAACATCGACAAAACCGGTCCAAAGATTTCCTCTCGCGCAATTCGGTGACTCTGCGAAACGTTCGTAAAGACGGTTGGGGCGAACCAATAGCCCTTTGAAGGCAAGACGCAGGTCGAAGTGAGTCGCGTTGCACCCTCTTGCTCGCCCGTGGCGGTCAATTCAGAAATGCGAGCGAGTTGTTCAGCGGAGTTAATAGCGCCAACATCGGTGTTTTTATCCATAGGATCACCAACGCGGAGCTGCTCGACGCGTCGCATCAACCGACGCAGCACGTCGTCAGCAATCGACTCTTGCACGAGTAACCGTGAACCCGCACAACACACGTGACCTTGGTTGAAAAAAATTCCGTCAATGATGCCCTCGACCATTTCATCGAGGGGTGCATCCTCAAAAACAATGTTGGCACCCTTGCCGCCTAGTTCTAGGGTTAGGTGCTTGCCCGAACCAGCGATTCGTTGTTGAATCAAGCGACCGACCCCAGTCGAGCCCGTGAACGCAATCTTGTTAACGTCCGGGTGATCCACTAGGGCTGCGCCGGTTGAGCCGTCTCCGGTGATGATGTTCACTACGCCATCGGGCAACTCTGCTTGTTGCAGAATTTCGGCGAGGAGTAAAGCGGTCAGCGGAGTTGTTTCGGCCGGCTTGAGGACGCACGTATTGCCCGCCGCCAGCGCCGGAGCCAACTTCCAGGCGGCCATGAGTAGTGGAAAATTCCAAGGAATAATCTGCCCCGCCACACCCAAGGGCTGAGGGTCTGGGCCAAAACCAGCGTAGGAAAGTTTGTCCGCCCAGCCGGCGTAATAAAAAAAGTGGGCCGCGGCCAATGGGATGTCAATATCGCGTGTTTCTCGAATTGGCTTGCCATTGTCCAGTGTCTCGGTTACGGCAAGTTCACGTGAGCGTTCTTGAATGAGGCGCGCAATGCGGTAGAGATACTTCGCGCGCTCTGGACCCGAAGTCTTGGACCACACTTTTTCGTACGCGCGCTTGGCCGCTAGAACCGCAGCGTCAACGTCCTTCGCATCAGCTTGAGAAATCTTCGCCAATTTTTCTTCAGTGGCGGGGTTAGTTGTGAAGAAGCTCTTGTGGTCCTTAGGCGAGGTGAACTTTCCATTGATGAAGAGTCCGTAGTCGCTCTGAATCTTGGCGATAGCCGCCGATTCCGGAGCGTCGTCGTACTGCAAGCCACCTAATTGTGAGTGTAACGATTCCATGTCAGTCTCCACTAAATCGATCGGGTCGGGCGTAGTTGCCCGATTGTTGCTTGGTTCGTTGCAGCAGTAGATCATTGAGCAGTGAGGAGGCGCCGAAGCGGAAGTAGTCCGGGTCGAGCCATGTTGAACCCACGGTTTCATTCACAACGACAAGGTACTTGAGGGCATCTTTAGTGGTACGGATTCCACCAGCCACCTTCACACCAACCACTTCGCCGTATTCTTCTGCGAAGTCTCGAACTGCTTCGAGCATGACCAGGGCCACGGGGAGAGTGGCGTTAACGCCAACTTTTCCCGTTGACGTCTTAATAAAGTCTGCGCCAGCCAACATGGCTAACCAGCTCGCCCTTCGAACATTGTCGTAGGTCACTAGTTCACCGGTTTCCAGAATCACCTTGAGGTGCGCCGTGCCGCAGGCGTCCTTGACCGCAACGATTTCTTCGTACACCTTCAAAAGGTTCCCCGAGAGAAAGGCTCCACGGTCAATCACCATGTCGATTTCGTCGGCGCCAGCGTCGACCGCTTCCTTGGTGTCGAGGAGTTTTACTGCCAACGAGGCACGCCCCGATGGAAATGCGGTGGCCACCGAGGCGACGTGCACAGCACCCGAGCCAATTACTGATCGAGCTGTCGCCACCATGTCTGGGTAGACACAGACCGCCGCCACACTAGGTACGAGAGGATTCGTGGAATCAGGGTGCATGGCTTTCGTGCACAAAGAGGCGACTCGTCCGGCAGTGTCGGCTCCTTCGAGAGTCGTGAGGTCCACCATCGAAATCGCCAGGTCAATAGCGCTCTTTTTGGTTTCCTTCTTAAGAGATCTTGTCCCTAACTTGGCAACCCGGGCCTCAGCTCCGACGGCGTCAACCCCGGAGAGTTTTTTCAATTCGGTTCGCAAACCCGATTCGGTGACAAAACTTGGCAGATTTCTGCGGGCGGGAATTTCTATACCCGTGGAATCTGGCGTTACTAAGCGAAGCGCAGATGAGGTCACCCTTCTACGCTACCAATCTCGCTAGGAAATTAGCGAGGGAGTGAGAATTTAGGCAGTTCTCCCGCCGCAACCCTTTGGGCCAGCGTTGGGGCCATATGGTCCTTCTCGCTCAAAATCGCTTCACCCGGAATTCCCCAGTTGATATTTATCTCAGAGTCCATGGGCGTGATGCCCAACTCGGCGGCGGGGTTGAATGGGGAGGACAAGAGGTAGGCCACTCCCGCAGTCTCGCTCTGCACCGAAAACCCGTGGGCCACGCCCGTTGGAAGCACCGCAACGATACCTTTTTCCGCGCTCAACGGAATCGTTTCTACGACACCGTAGGTTGGCGATCCTTCTCGAATGTCGACGACCACGTCAAGAACGGATCCGTGCACGCAGTTAACGATTTTTGCTTGACCTTCGGGGGCGACTGAGTAGTGGAGGCCTCGAACTACGTTTTGCTTCGACTGAGAAAAATTCGCCTGCTGAATTTCGTACGCCGCGCCAATCTCTTTAAATTCCGCAGCGCTAAACCACTCGCGAAAAAAACCGCGGTCATCGGGCCAGACGGGAGCCTCGAGAACGAATAGTCCCTCAATGGATAAGGGGATCAGGGCCATTAGTTCTTCGCCACCAGGGGACGCCACCACGACTCATTGTCGTGATACCACTGGACGGTGGCGGCGAGCCCCTCTTCGAAGGAGACTTGTGGTGAGTAGCCCAACTCGTTGTGGATCTTCTTCCAATCCACGCAGTAGCGGCGGTCGTGACCAAGCCGGTCGGCGACTCGCTCAATACGAGACTCATCAGCCCCGCAGAGTTCCAAAATCTTCTTGGTGATTTCCTGGTTAGTCAGTTCCGTGCCGCCACCAATGTTGTAGATCTCGCCCGAACGGCCCCGCTGCAGGACCGCCAGAATGCCTCGACAGTGATCGTCAACGTGCAGCCAGTCTCGAACATTCAACCCATCGCCGTAGAGGGGAACGTTCTTGCCGTCTTGGAGGTTGGTCACGAAAAGTGGAATTAACTTCTCGGGGAACTGACGTGGGCCGTAGTTATTGGAACAACGGGTCACCATAATGTTCATTCCAAAGGTGTGCTGGTAGGCCAATGCGGCTAAGTCCGAAGCAGCCTTAGACGCCGAATAGGGCGAGGAGGGGTCCAAGATGTGTTCTTCGGGCCAGGCACCTGCAGAGATCGAGCCGTAGACCTCGTCGGTGGAGACGTGGACAAAGCGTTCGACCTGGCCACGACGCGCACTCTCGAGTAACTGCTGAGTCCCCAACACGTTGGTCTCAAAAAAAGGTCGAGCCGACTCAATCGATCGGTCCACGTGGCTTTCGGCCGCGAAGTGGACTACCGAGTGTGCACCATTCAGTAGCTCGTCAGTGACTGATTGGTCGTTAATTGAGGCGTGGACGAACCGAACCCGCGGATCAGCAAGTACGGCCTCCATGTTTTCTCGCCGACCCGAATAGGTCAACGCATCCAAAATGACAATGTCGTCGTAGTTAAGCTCGTCCGCGCGCTCGAGCAACATTTCACTGAATCGCGAGCCAATAAATCCAGCGGCTCCGGTAAGTACGATACGCATCGAGAGAATTCCGCCTTTTTCAACAAGCAAGTAGCCATCTATACTAATTCGGTGAAGGGAATCATTCTCGCCGGTGGTAGTGGTACTCGTTTGTACCCCATTACCCGTGCTGTGTCGAAGCAGTTACTGCCTCTGTACGACAAGCCCATGATTTACTACCCACTCAGCACCCTCATGCTGGCGGGAATCCGTGAGATTCTCCTCATCACAACTCCCCACGATCAAGCTGCTTTCCAGCGACTCTTAGGAGACGGTTCGCAGTTTGGAATCAAGATCGAGTACGTGATTCAACACGAGCCCAACGGTTTGTCTCAGGCCTTAATCCTGGGTGAAGAGTTTCTCACTGGCCAAAAATGCGCACTTATTCTTGGCGACAACCTTTTCTATGGACCCGGTTTAGGAACTCACCTACACGAACACGCCAACCTTGAGGGTGCTTTAATTTTTGCCTACCAGGTGGCCGATCCCGAACGCTATGGCGTGGTCGAGTTCGACGAAAGTGGCAAGGTTTTGTCAATTGAGGAAAAGCCCTCGGCGCCGAAATCCAATTTTGTGGTCCCTGGCATGTACTTCTACGACGAAGAGGCGCCAGCAATTGCTCGTTCGCTCAAGCCCAGCGCCCGCGGCGAACTCGAGATCACTGATTTAAATAAGGTTTACCTGGAACGAGGAACTCTTCGAGTCGAGGTGCTCCCCCGCACCACAACTTGGCTTGACACCGGAACCTTCGAGTCGCTCTACGAGGCCGGCGGTCTTATTCGCACACTCCAAACTCGAACGGGAATGCGTATTGGCGACGCGGAACAAATCGCCACTGATTTCGGCTGGATTTAATACTTCTCGGTAACGAATTTCGTGTTCTACAGTTGAATAACTAAGGAGTGCACATGTCAATCATCACCTTTAACTCGCCTCGCCCAGTACTCGCGGATCGAATTTCGCGCACGGCCGTAGCGAATGTCCTTCTGGTCATAGCCGCAGCCGTTTTTGTCGGTCTGCTCGCCCAGATCTCAATTCCCCTGGGCTTTACCCCAGTTCCCCTGACGGGACAAACCTTCGGCATCATGCTCGCCGGAGCCGCCCTTGGATGGCGTCGCGCCGCAATGGCCATGTCGCTCTACGTCCTAGCGGGCCTTGCCGGCCTACCCTGGTTCGCCGGTGGAGCGAGCGGTTACGTTGGCGCCAACTTTGGTTACCTCATTGGCTTCGTGCTCTCCGCTGGCGCACTCGGCTGGCTGGCTTCACGCGGCAACGACCGGACCATCGCTGGCTCCTTGCTCTCTATGGCTTTCGCCGATGTCGTGATCTTCGTCTGTGGTGTGAGTTGGTTGGCCCACGACCTTCACGTCTCTCTCGGCACCGCTCTGCACTACGGCTTCTACCCCTTCGTGTGGGGCGAGATTATCAAGGCTGGCGTGGCCGGCTTTGCCCTGCCCGCCACCTGGCGCTTAGTGGACCGAACAACCAAGCACTAGTTGCGCGCAAACGCTAATTTGGCTTGGTGAGCGAGAACACTATTCCTGAGGTCGATGTTTCGGCCGAAAATCCAATTTCCGACAACTGGGTCTGGGTCGGCCCTCACCGGCCCCCATCACCTCGGGCCCTCTTTGACTTGATGACCTCGCAGTGGCAGGTTGGCGAGCCCGACACCGCCGTTCACCCCGCCGCCACGCACAGTGCTCGACGCCGCGAGGCCCTCAGCGCTCTCTTTCCTGGTCAGGTCCTCGTCATCCCTACGGGCAACTTGAAGGTGCGCGCCAATGACACCGACTACAACTTTCGCGCCGGTACCGATTTCTTCTACCTCACCGGTTGCCATGAGCCAGACGCCGTACTGGTACTCACGCCAAATGACACTGGACACGACGCGACCCTCTACGTTCCTGAACGCCGCGATCACCGCACGCACGAGTTCTACACCGACGCTCGGTACGGAGAACTCTGGGTGGGCCCGCGTCGAGGAACCAAAGAGGCATCGCTGTACTACAAGATTGCCGCCGCCGATATCGCTATGTTGAAGACCAACCTCGAAAGCAGCGTGGCACCAATACTCACTTTGCGCGGATATGACACCTCTGTCGACACGCTGGTTCCAGCTAATGAACTCGACTCGAAACTCGAACAGGAGTTGAGTGAACTGCGCTTAGTGAAAGATGCCTTCGAGATCGAACAGCTGCAAGCGGCCGTTAACTACACCGTCAAGGGATTCGAAGATGTGGTCCGAGCCTTATCCGTGGCAGTTGGGCGCGGCGAACGAGTCATCGAAGGAATTTTTAACCTGAGGGCTCGAGTTGAAGGTAATGACGTTGGTTACAACACAATCGCGGCCAGTGGCTCGAACGCGACCATTCTTCACTGGATGCGCAACGATGGCGAAGTCCGCATGGGCGACCTCCTTTTGCTCGATGCCGGCGTCGAATGCGACAACCTGTACACCGCTGACGTAACTCGAACCCTGCCAATCAATGGAACCTTCTCGCCTGCTCAACGCAATCTCTATGAAATTGTTCTGCGCGCCCAAGAGGCTGGTATTGCTGCGGTCAAGCCCGGAGCGAAATTCTTAGACCCCAACGAAGCTGCCATGCAGGTGTTGGCTGAAGGTCTCTACGAGCTGGGCATCTTGAAGGATGCTCCGGAGGTGTCACTACGCAAAGACAAGCAGAGCTACCGCCGGTACACCTTGCACGGCGTGAGCCACATGCTCGGTCTCGATGTGCACGACTGTGCCCACGCTCGCGATGACCAGTACTACTTCGGCGAGCTCAAGGAGGGTTTTGTGCTCACCGTTGAGCCGGGTATTTACTTCCAGCCCAATGACTTGACCGTTCCCGAGGAGTACCGCGGGATTGGTGTGCGAATTGAAGATGACATCCTTGTCACTGCGACCGGCGCCAAGAATCTTTCGGCTGGACTGCCTCGCGATCCAGACGAGATCGAGGCCTGGATGAAGAAGCTGTGGGCTGACGGCGTGCCAGCCCTCGGCCTTTAGCCCAGCTTGGCCTGTTCGATTTCGTCGCGACTAATTCCCAAAAAGTAAAGTACCGCGTCTAGGTAGGGAACCGAGAGCGCAGCGTCGGCGTGCTCTTGCACCAGGGGCTTTGCGTTAAACGCAATACCCAGCCCGGCTACTGACAACATGTCAATGTCATTGGCACCATCACCGACCGCCACCGTTTGCTCGAGTGGTACACCAACTTCGAGAGCGAAATCCTCAAGCGCGCGAGCCTTGCCGGGTCGGTCGACAATTTCCCCAATTACCTGGCCGGTCAATACTCCATCAAGTACTTCCAGGGTGTTGGCGCGCAAATATTTCACACCAATTTGATCCATGAGTGGAGCGAGAATCTGTTCAAACCCGCCCGAGACAACGGCGGGCACGTAACCCAGGTGGAGCAAGGTTCGAACCAGGGTTTCGGCTCCTGGGGTGAAGCGGACTTTTGCGCGTACTTCGTCTAATACCGATTCATCGAGCCCTTTGAGTAAAGTTACCCGTTCACGAAGCGATTGGGAAAAATCCAATTCCCCCGCCATCGCGCGCTCGGTGATTTCCTTTACGGCCTCGTCACATCCGCACGCTTCGGCGAGTAGGTCAATGACCTCGTCTTGTAACAAGGTCGAGTCGGCATCCATCACCACTAGGTGCTTGGATCTGCGGTGAAGGCCCTCACGTTGCACCGCGACGTCTAGTCCCGCTGAACGTCCCACGGTGCTCATTTCAATTCGGAGTTCGTCGGGACGCGGCGAGCGAATTACGAGTTCGTAACAATCAACTGGATTCTTGGCTAAGTGGACGATTCGCTCACAGGTGGATCCCGAACGCGCAATCCCCGCAAAGACTTGGTGCAGTTGTCCAGCACTCACCGACGGCGCCAAGAGGGTTACGAGGGTACGCCCTCCCTTGACCTCCGTGGTGTTGGTCACAACCTCAATTTGTACGTTGATTCCCTCGCCCACAATGTTGCGCTCGAGTAGCGCAGCACGCACTTGTTCTGCGCTGAGGGACTGGGAAGTCGTTATTTCGCCGCACAAGATAAGCGCATTACGAATAGTGATTTGCGCCACGTCACTCAAGTTCGCGCCCGCTGGCGCCAGCGAAGCGAGAGCGGCGAAAAGCTCGGCCCCCACCCCTACGCGGTCTGGTCCAGAAACGGTGACGAGGTAGGTGAGCTCTGACATAGACAAATGCTAGGTGAGTCTCAAGAACGCTCGAGGCGAACTAATTCGACATTGGGATCTGTGCGCGAGTCAAACCGCCAGAGTGAAGGGAGAGCCAAGGCCACCCCGCCAATTGCCCCGCTGCACGCTAAACCTCCAACGGTGAGCGAGAAGCGCAGCGAGGTCCAGGCGGCCATCGCGCCCGCGCGAAATTGTCCTGCGGTTGGCCCCACGGCGTAGGAGATCATTTCAATTCCGGCCATTCTTCCGCGCACGGACGGAGGGATTGACTCGTTCCACATCGTCATCCTGAAGATTCCACTAATGGAGTCCGCAACGCCAGCAATAAAGAGCCCAAGGAGAACGAGGACGAGAGAGTTGGAATAGCCGAAGAGGGCAATCCCGAGGCCCCAGGTAGCCGCAGCCACCACGATCCATCGTCCGTAATGGTGAACCCGTTTAGTCCAGCTGGATGTCATGGTGCCAAGCACCGCTCCCACTGGAATCGCACAGTAGAGCAAGGACAGTGTGAAGCGATAGTGGAAGCGCTCGGCGACGAAGGGCAACATCACAATCGGAAAGGCCAAGAACATAGCCAGCAGGTCAACAACGTAGGTGCCCACGATGTCGGGTCGACTCTTCGCGTAGGAAATCCCCGCCGAAACGGCCTCACGTTGAGATTCATCATTGCTTTTTTCGACCGGTGTCTTGTCGAGTGAACGAAGCAAGAAGAGCGACAGAGTGAATGTCGTCAAGTTCGCGGCGTAGACACTCCACGGCCCTAAGGTCACGGCGGCCAACCCGCCAACGGCGGGACCCGCAATTGACGGAATCATGTATCGCAAATTCGCCAGTTGCGAAGCAGCCTTCTGGTGTTCGTGGCGAACCAGTTTTTGATTCATCGCCTCGATACTGGGCCGTTGCAAACTGAAGATGCTCACCGTCAAGAACTCATTAACGAATAGCTCCCAGGCTTGTGGGTGCGGGAGCACCGCGTTCAGCAGTAGCGCCGCCGTGGTCGCCATGGCCGCGAGTTCAGTGGTAATCACAATGCGTCGGCGATTCAATCGGTCCGCTATTACTCCGCCGTAGAGACCAAACACGATGAGTGGAACGACGCCCACCAATCCCAACGCTCCGACTTGAATTGGCGAGTGGGTTAGTTGCTTGAGTTGGTAGGGAATGGTGACATAGCTCGCTTGCGAACCCATGGCGCTGACAAAACCGGCCAGATACAAGCGACGGTACTGTTTGGACTCTCGAAGGGGGGTGAGGTCAACTCCGAGCATTATTCTTTTCCAACCTTCTGCCAAGTCCCCGTTCCAGTACGGGCTTTAACTATTCGAGCCGGTACGCCAGCCAAGACGACGTGACTGGGGAATTCGCCGCGCACTACCGCTCCCGCTGCCACCACCGTGTTTTCTCCAATTCGCGTGCCGGGAAGGATGACGACATTGGTCGCCAACCACGATCCCGAGCCGATCGAAACGGCAGCTTCGATACCCGGTTGCGCGGCAATGGGTGTGTTCGGGTTTTCGTACGTGTGATTTTGATCGGTGATGTACACATTTGGACCAATGAGGACATCCTCGCCAATTTCAATGTCCCAGTGCCCAACGATGTGAGTACCTCGCCCAACCACTGTTCGTGAACCAATTTTTACTGCCGGCGATTCAATCATCTCTTGGCCCACGGTTATGCCCGCCGACAAACTCACGTTGGGCCCGATCAACACGCCATTACCGACACGGATATGTTCCGTGTTGTACATAATGCCCTGTGGGGCCATGATTGCTGAACCCTGCCCGAAGGAATAGAAACCGCGGGCCTCACGATCCTCGTGGCCAATAACAGCCACTTCATTGAGATACGCCCGAGAACGTCGGACCTGAGCGCCTAACCAGTGGCGAAAGCGAAGGCGCAAAGTCATCCCTACACAGTAGGTACAAAACAACAAAGGCCCGGCGCATTGCGCCGGGCCTTTGTGTTGGCGAACTGACTATTCGGCGCTAATTGGGGCGTCGATGTCCAGTTCTGCTTCCACGGTGGTGCCAACTACATCAGGCGAGAGCTCCTTGGCCATGTGCTCGCGCACGCGCCCATCAATCTCGGCCATCATCGAAGGATTCTCGCGCAGGGTGTTCTTGGCGTTTTCACGGCCCTGGCCCATCTGCTCACCCTCGTAGGTGAACCAAGCGCCAGCCTTCTTCACAAAGCCCATCTCAACTGCGACGTCGAGGACGGATCCTTCGCGGCTGATTCCTTCGCCGTACATGATGTCAAACTCCGCTTGCTTGAACGGAGCGGCGACCTTGTTCTTCACGACCTTCACACGCGTGCGGTTTCCCACGACGTCGGTGCCATCTTTGATTGACTCGATGCGACGAATATCCAGACGAACCGAGGAGTAGAACTTCAGTGCGCGTCCACCAGGGGTTACCTCTGGCGAGCCGTACATCACACCAATCTTTTCGCGCAACTGGTTGATGAAGAGTGCCACGGTGTTCGAACGTGAGAGTCCACCGGTCAACTTGCGAAGTGCTTGGCTCATCAAACGCGCCTGGAGACCAACGTGCGAGTCACCCATGTCGCCTTCGATTTCGGCGCGAGGAGTCAGGGCCGCGACTGAGTCGATGACGAGTACGTCAAGGGCTCCGGAGCGAATAAGCATGTCGGCAATTTCCAACGCCTGCTCACCAGTATCGGGTTGGGAGATCAAGAGGTCGTCCACGTTCACGCCAATAGCGCGGGCGTAGACGGGGTCCATCGCGTGTTCGGCGTCGATGTAGGCGCACACGCCACCATTGCGCTGGGCTTCGGCGACAACGTGCATAGCCAGGGTTGACTTACCAGAAGACTCGGGACCATAGAGCTCGACGATTCGACCCTTGGGTAGTCCACCGATTCCCAGTGCCATGTCGAGAGCGAGCGCTCCGGTGGGGATGGCCTCGATGTTGAAGTTCAGGTTCTCACCCATGCGCATGATCGAGCCCTTGCCGAACTGCTTTTCAATCTGGCCGAGGGCCGTTTCGAGGGCTTTTGCCTTGTCCTCTGTTGCCATGTTTTTCTCCTTGTTCTGTATGACGGGACAAGTTAGATGCCCCTTGTCACATCGGTCGTGCTCCGCTGGAAATAAAGGTACTACGAACAAGTGTTCGTATGGTGGATTTCTTTGGAAATATTTCCCTGAAATTATGGGGTTTCAGCCACCAAAGTGTTGCCGCAGGGCGTTGAGCGCGCCAATTGCCGCGTAATTGCGCACTCGTTGACGGTCACCGGGAACTCGTAATTGCACGTGGGTGAGTGAAACTCCAATGGCGATGCCAACGAAAACGGTTCCCACGGGCTGGCCATCTTGTTCTTCTGGTCCGGCCACCCCCGTGATGGAAATTGCGATGTCACTCTTGAGCAACTCGCGAACGCCCTTAGCCATGGCTTCGGCGGCATCGCCGCTCACGACCGGACCGACTGGCACATTGAGAACGTCGAATTTCACTTCGCTCGCGTAACTCACCACTCCACCGCGGAACCAGTTCGAAGCCCCCGAAACGTTCACCAGTCGCGAGGCGATGAGTCCGCCGGTCAACGATTCGGCGACGGCGAGGGTTTCTCCTCGCTCAATCAACAGTTTGGCAATCGCGTATTCCATTGTTTCGTCGTCGACACCAAAGAAAACGTCCCCGCAGGTTGACTCAACGATCTCTCGAACGCGACTCTCCTCTTCGGCGATCAAAGCAGCGGCGTTGGCCTCATCGGTCCCACGAGCCGTGATGCGAATTTTGATTCCCTCAATACCCGAGGCTAGAAAAGCGAGGGTGATGCGGGGATTGTTCTCGAGATCAACGAAGCGTTCGGCGAGCACTTCAGCGAGTCTCGATTCGGCGGCCCCCCAGGTGCGAAGCACGCGAGACTTGATAACGGCCCGTTCGCCATTCGCCTGAGCCTTGGCGAGCAGGTCGGGCAAGATGGCGCGCTCGAACATCTCTTGCATCTCGTAGGGAACGCCGGGCACGGCGTAAAAGGTGTGTTGGCCCACGGGACAAATCAAACCTGGGGCGGTGCCCCGATTCTGGGGAATCACCGCAGCGCCAACGGGCACTTGGGCCTGCAGCAGATTGTTCTCGGGCATTTCGCGTCCCCGGCCAGTAAACATCTCTCGAATAACGCTCACCAGTTCAGGTTGTTCAACCAGCTCAACGCCCATCAAGTCGGCCAGGGCAGCACGGGTGATGTCATCTTGCGTTGGCCCCAGTCCACCACAGGTAATAATCGCGTCACTGCGCGACATCGCCACCCTTAACGCAGCGATGATCCGCTCGTGGTTGTCCCCCACGTGCTGGTGAAAGTGCGAGGCAATGCCGTTAGCGGCGAGCTGTTCGCCTAACCACTGAGCGTTGGTATCGGCGATTTGGCCCAGCAAGAGCTCGGTGCCGATGGCGACAATTTCAACTCTCACGAGCGAAAATCTTCTTCCCCGCTTCGTAGTACTGCCAACCGGTGTAGAGGGTGAAGCCCGCCGCTACCCAAATTGTGATGTACGCGACAATGAGGTGGTGGCCAAAGAAGGGCAGGACGCAAAAAGCAATCGCCCAGTCTTGGATGAAGGTCTTCCACTTCGCAATCTTGCTCGCGGGGATTGAAACGCCTCGACGCGCTGCGCGCGAACGGTGAATGCTCATCCAGATCTCACGCAGGGTGATGATTATCGAAGGGATAATGAATCCAGACACGTGGACGTAGATCAATGCGTAGAGTCCGCCGAGAACGAGAATCTTGTCCGCCAGTGGGTCGAGGTAGGCGCCCGCAGTTGTCGTGCCGTGCCGCCGAGCGATGATTCCGTCGAAGTAGTCCGAAGCGGCCGCCAAGAAACCCACCACGCAGGTCAACCAATACACCCGGTGGTGAATGATCATAAAAATAAAGAGGGGTGAGACCAATAGGCGAAAAGCGGTCAGCAGATTCGCGGGCGTCGCCAGCGCGGTTGGTCCGTAGGTGCGTTCGGTGCTCATGCCAGTACTGCCTCCAAATCGGTGCCGTGGCTGGCGGTAATCAGACCCTCAACCACACTTCCCACGTTAAGGGAACTATCCACCATAACGATGCCATCAATTTCGGGGCATTCACCGGTAGAACGAGCCACTCCGGGAGAATCAACCAGCAATTGCAAAGTCGATCCCACGAGCGCGTCACGCTTGCGGGCGGTGATCCGGTCTTGAATTTCACTCACCTCACGCAAACGCTCGAGGGCGAGTTCGTGGGGGATCTGGTCGGCTAGATCGTGCGCGTGCGTACCCTCTTCGGCACTGTAGGTAAAGAAGCCGGCCCAGTCCAGTTCGGCCGCTTCGAGGAAGGAAATGAGGTTTCGCTGGTCCTCTTCGGTCTCGCCGGGGTACCCCAAGATGAATGAGGAGCGGAAGGTGGCCTTGGGTTCGCGAGCTCGAATCGCTTCGATGCGCTCTAAGAAACGCTCTCCGTCGCCCCAGCGGCGCATCGCGCGCAGTAACGGTCGCGAGGAGTGCTGCAAGGAGAGGTCGAAGTAGGGCACGCCCGTTTCGAGGATGGTATCGATGAGCCCACTCGTCAGACCCGAAGGGTACAGGTACAACAAGCGAACACGCTCGGCCATTGAGCTGAGTTCTTTGGTGAGTTCAATCAATGGTTGGGTGCCGCCTTCATCAAGGACCTCAACCGCTTCGCCCAATTTGCCACGACGTCGGTCGTGTCCCCAGCTCGCCAAGTCTTGCGCGATCAATACCAATTCCTTTACGCCACCATCAATCAGTGAGCGAGCCTCCGAGATGATTTCTTCGCGTGAACGCGAGCGTTGGTCACCACGGAAGGTGGGGATGGCACAGAACCCGCAACGACGGTCACACCCTTCGGCAATCTTGATGTAGGCCCAGGGAACTGATACTGCGGGACGAGGCAGGTTGAGTAGGTCAAAATCCGAGGTGGGCTTGCTACCCAGGGTGACCTTGGTCCCACTGGGTGCGGTTAAGGATTCGTTAAAACCGGCCACGAGGTCTACTTCGGGAAGAGCCTCTTGCAATTCGTGTCCGTACCGTTCGGCCATGCAACCAGTCACAACGAGTCGCGCGTTCTTGGTCTTTCGCTCGGCGAGCTCTAACACGGTCTCGATTGACTCTGCTCGGGCCTCTTCGATGAAGGCGCACGTATTAGCCACCACCAAGTCCGCCTCTTCAGCGGTGTCGGCGGCAGAGTACCCCTGGGTTACGAGTAGACCAGCGAGTTTTTCTGAGTCGACGTGGTTCTTCGGGCAACCCATTGTTTCAATCCAGTAGCGCACGACTCTCCTCACGTGACAACACCGAGCGCTGGGCGCTCGGTGTTGATGGCGGAGAGGGAGGGATTTGAACCCTCGGGCCCGATTTCTCAGGCCGCATTCTTAGCAGGAATGTGGTTTAAACCGTACTCACCCACCTCTCCAGGGTTCCCATCCTATTAGTTATTGCGAACCCACTCCAACGGTCGACCCGCCAGTTTTGGGTACTATTTTGAGCACAATCAACTCAGAAAGGCTGCCATGCGCGCTCTTCGATTTACCGTTGCTGGACTCACCGCCGCCACCTTGTTAACCACCTTGAGCCTGGGGGCTACCTCCGCGGTGGCAGCGACCACGGTGGCGAGTTGCCAGAGCCAGATTGCCAGTTTGGAAAAGACCAGCGGCACCTTAACCATCGCTACCGACAACCCCGGTTACACCCCCTGGTTCGTCAACAACAAGCCCACCAACGGCAAGGGATACGAGTCTGCCGTGGGCTACGCGATCGCCAAGACCCTGGGCGTGGCGAAGAAAAATGTCAAGTGGGTGACCGAAGCCTTCGACAACTCCTACGCGCCCGGTGCGAAGAGTTTTGACTTTGACCTCAACGAAATTTCCTACACCGCTGATCGCGCGAAGGCCGTTGACCTCTCGGTGAGTTACTACGACGTGCAGCAATCAATCGTTGCCTTAAAGGGCAGCGCGATTGCGAAGAAGCACTCGGCCGCTCAATTGAAGACCTACAAGTACGGTGACCAGATTGGCACCACCGGACTCGCCTTCATCAACAACCAGATCATGCCGACCACTCCCGCTCGCGTCTACTCGACGCTTGACGCAGCGGTGGCCGCTCTCCAGAGTCACCAGATTGACGCCATCGTGATCGACACTCCGTCAGGTCAGTACATGGCCTCAGCTCAGATCGTCGACAAAAAGGGTAAGTCACTCGCCACCCAGGTTGGTCGCTTTCCGAGTACCGGTGAGCACTACAGCGCACTCTTGCAAAAGGGTTCAAAGTTGACCGCTTGCGTAAACGCCGCAATTTCCCAGTTGAACACCAACGGAACAATTGCCAAGTTGCAAAAGAAGTGGCTCAACATCTACACCTCCGTTCCTAAGATCAAGCCCTAATCGTGTCGCATTCCGCCGACGCAGGTTCGTCGGAAACCCCAAATCTGCTCCTTCCACCTCGACGGCGGTGGATGAGTGGACGTCGGGCGATTGTTGCAAGTTCTCTCTCGAGTCTCCTAATCGTGGGGGCGATTGTGGCCATCTTGTACCTCGCGCCCGGTGGCGCAACGGTTCGTAACGCATTCTTTGATCCCCACTCGATGTGGCAGGCCCTAGTTGGTGACCCCAGCAAGGGTCTGTCCTCAGTGGGCAAGGGACTGCTCACCAACGCTTGGATGTTTGTCGTCGCCGAAGCGTTGGTGTTGGTCTGTGGGTTGTTGCTCGCGTGGGTGCGATTAAGCCACTCGCCGGTGCTCTTTCCATTCCGAGTCCTCTCGACGATGTACACCGACGTCTTTCGTGGCGTACCCATCCTGCTCGTGATCTTTGTGGTGGGTTTCGGTGTACCGGCCCTGCAACTCGGCACCATCTCAAACCAGTCACCGGCTGTGTACGGCGTGGCGGCCCTCACCATTACCTACAGCGCCTACGTCGCCGAAGTATTCCGCGCTGGTATCTACGCCGTTCCGCAAGGGCAACTCTTGGCCGCCCGTTCACTGGGCCTCGCGCACTCGACCACGATGCGGCGCGTCATCTTGCCCCAAGCGGTCCGCACCGTCATTCCACCCCTCTTGAACGACTTCATCTCCCTGCAAAAAGACACCGCACTCGTTTCGACCCTCGGCGCGATTGAAGCAACCCGCGCAGCGCAGATCTACGCCTCGACCGAATTCAACTTCTCGAGTTACACCGTGGCCTCGCTCTTATTCTTGGCACTAACGATTCCCCTCACCCGTTTCACCGACCGCCTGATTGCCAAGGACCGGACTAAGCGACTGGCGAACGTATGAGCGAAATCGTTCTCTCACTCGCTAACGTCACGAAGAGGTTTGGCGACCATGAGGTTCTCGAGGGCGTGTCCCTCGATCTCCACTCGCACGAGGTCGTCGCGCTCATTGGGCACTCCGGCTCGGGCAAGTCGACTTTGCTGCGTTGCGCCAACCTGCTCGAGCCCGTGAGTTCGGGCGCCATCTCGCTCTTTGGTCAAAATCTGCAGGACCCCAACATTGACGAAGATGCCGTCCGTCGCCACATCGGCATGGTGTTTCAGTCCTTTAATCTCTTCCCTCACCTGAGCGTGCTCGATAACGTCATGCTCGGACCCATTCACTCGCTGAAAGAACCCAAGGAAATCGCCCGTGAACGCGCCCTCGGACTCTTAGAGCGCATCGGACTAGCTAACCGCGCCCAGGAGTTCCCCGACCGACTCTCGGGTGGGCAACAACAGCGCGTGGCCATTGTCCGCTCGTTGGCCATGCAGCCAGCGCTCTTATTACTCGATGAGGTCACCAGCGCGCTCGACCCCACTCTCGTTGGTGAGGTCCTCGACCTACTTCGCGAACTCGCAGCGCAGGGAACGACCATGTTGATCGCTACGCACGAGATGAACTTCTGTCGTGAGGTGGCGAGTCGGGTGGCCTTCTTGCACCAAGGTCGCTTGGTGGAGATTGGTTCAGCCAAAGAAATTTTTGAGAGTCCCCAGCACGTGGAGACCAAGCGTTTTTTAGAGCGCGTTAGTTAACTCGCGCGAAGGCGAAACTCAGGCAAGTCAACGAGCAGGTCAAAAAGTTCCTGGTCTCGTTCGTGAGTCAAGTGTGCGCGAACCTCTTCGAGAGGTAGCCAGCGAAGTTCATCAACCTCTTCGTTCGGCGCAAACTCACCCTTGTTGACCGCCATCAAGTAGTACGCGACAATCTTCGGTTTACCCTTGCGGTGGGTGTAATTAGTCGTGCCAATGAAACGCTCGATGTGGCAGTGGTGGCCAATCTCTTCGAGTACCTCGCGAACGGCAGCTTGTTCGAAGGTTTCACCCGGATCGAGTTTGCCCTTCGGGAAGGTCCAGTCGCCGCGAGCTTCGCGGTAGATGCAGGCGAGCTCAACCTGACCGGCGTCGACGGTGCGGTAGACCACGCCGCCGGCTGCGCGAATCAAATCGTTCGGCGCATCATTGGGGATGATTAGCTCGCCACTCAAGAGATACACATCCTTACGATAAATGCCAGCAAGAGGATTTTTGTGGATATCCCTTGGCGCCCAAAGCGGGCACCTCCCTAGAGTAGTAAGGATGCTGCTCGCCCTCTTGTCGCCCGGCGCCAAATTTGGGATAACTCTCTCAGCGGGCGTCGCGGCGGGGGTCTTTAATGCGATCGCCGGTGGGGGCACCTTTCTCACCTTCCCCACCCTCCTCGCTCTCGGGGTGCCGGCCCTGCAGGCAAACCTGACCTCCGCGGTTGGGGTTCTTCCGAGCTATATCGGCGGCATACAAAAGTTCTCCCGCGCCCGTGACGAGCGTCGGGCGCTCCTGCTCACCCTCTTGGGGCCGAGTCTGGCGGGTTCGCTCGTTGGCTGTGCCCTCTTGCTGCTCGCCCCACCGGCCACCTTTCAACTCGTTGTACCGTGGCTGATTGGAGTCGGTACCGTTCTGTTTGCGCTCTCACCTTGGATATCGAGAAGGTTGGCCCACCTCTCCGCTGATCACCCCGCCCGACGTCGGGCTCTGGTGGGCGGGGTCTTCTTCTGCGCCATCTACGGTGGCTACTTTGGCGCAGGCTTAGGCATCTTGTTGATGGCCACCATGGCCCTCACCTTGCCCGACGATATCCTTACCCTCACCGGTCTGCGGGTTCTCTTGGCGCTGGGGATTAATCTCATCGCCGCGTTGGTCTTTGTCGTGCACGGCCAGCTCGACTGGTGGGGTGTGCTCGCTCTGTGGTTCGGCACCCTCCTTGGTGGATATCTCGGGAGTGCGCTCCTCGCCAAGTTGTCGCCCTCGTGGGTTCGCGCCTGCGTCATCCTCGTCGGTGCAGCCACCACCTTCAAATTGGCCTCGGCATAAATCTCTACTAATCCACTAGTATTTATGGATGCGCCGTTTCTTCTCCTTCCCCAACCCCGTTAACGATGCCGCCGCGCGCAGCGTAGCCATTGGTGTGATCAGCATGAGCGTCCTGGCCTTCTTTACCGGCTGGAACTGGTTGTTGGTGCTGCTGACCTACGGATTCTTCGCTCGAGTACTCGCCGGACCCAAAATCTCACCATTAGGCCAGTTCGCGGTACGAATCTCGGGACCTCGACTTAAAAAATGGGAAAAGTTCGTTCCCGGTCCACCCAAGCGATTCGCCCAGGGCATTGGTTTAGCCTTCATGGTGGCCGTTGACATCGTCACGTGGACCAGCGGTTTTGGAGTGGCCAAATGGATTCTGCTTCCCCTCGTTGGTGCCGCCTCGCTAGAGGGCTTCTTGGGATATTGCGTCGGATGCGCAGTTTTTGCTCAGCTCATGAAGACCGGAATCATCCCCGAGTCGGTCTGCGTGGAGTGCTCGAACCTCTCGGCTCGATTTGAAAAATTGAGCCAGGAAGCCAAGCCTTCCCTCAGTTAAGAATTGGGTTAATCAGACCAAATCTTTCCTAGGCTGGAGTGATGCGACGCCCGAAGCGCCAACTCATTTTCGCTAGTGTTGCGCTTCTTAGTGGCCTAGCCGTACCGGCCGTCGCTACCGCTTCACTACCACGCGTGGTGGTGGCCCACGTCGGCCCGACCTACGGAGCCTTGAGCGCACCACTCACTCGTGACTCGATCTTCGACGTCGTCTTGCAACCTCAGCAGGCTGCTCTCAACACCTATTTGGCAGAGCTCACTAATTCCGCTTCAGCGAACTACCGTCACTTTCTCACCACCGCCGAATTCGCACGCCAGTTCGGCCCGAGCGCCAGCGCCGTACGTACGGTGCGCCAGTACCTCGAACAAAATGGACTTCGAGTCACGCACCTCAGCAAAGCCGGCACCATCATTCAGGCGAAGGGGAGCACCCGCAACATCGCGCACGCCTTCTCCGCAACTCTCCTCACCTACAAGTACAAATCGATTACCAATTTGGCTTTCGCCTCCGACGCCTCCTTGCCCCAGGCGGTTGGTCAATACGTAAAAACAGTGGTGGGCTTAAGTGGCATTACCACCTTGCACTCAAAAATTGCCCGATCAAAGGTAACGAGTCGAGTGAGCGCCCCGAATTTCTGCAGCAACAATGGATCTTCCGATAGCTCTGGCAATACGCCGGGCACCAATGGCTACGACCTCACCCAACAAGGTCGCCTCTATGGTCTCGGCACGCAGTGGGCCGTTGGTAACTACGGCACCGGCGAGAAGATTGCTATGTACGAACTCCAGAGTTACTCACCGACGGATGTCTCTTTCTATAAGAGCTGTTACGGCCTCACTAATTCCATTCAGGCCATCAACGTTGACGGCGGCCCCCAGAGTGCCGACAACACCGGTGGACTCGAAGAGGCCAATCTCGACATCGAAGAGGCGGCGGGACTCGCGCCCGGATCGACCATCTTGGTGTACCAGGGAACTCAAAACATTGGCTCGGGCGCCCTCGACACTTACGCCCAAATTGCCGACGACAACTCGGCGCAAATTGTTTCGAGCTCGTGGGGATCTTGCGAATTTGATACCTCGACTCAACCAGCCGCCGAACAATTGATCTTCCAGCAGATGGCGGTGCAGGGGCAGACGGTCCTTTCCGCTGCCGGTGACAACGGTTCGAGCGACTGCGTCGGTGACACGCAAATTTCGGTCCCCGCATCTTCAGCCGCCTTCCCCGACACCACCCTGTCCGTCGACGATCCCAGCTCGCAGCCCTACGTCACCGCGGTTGGCGGGCTCGCCGTTCAAAACATCACGACCACACCCACGGTGTGGGACGTGCAGTGCACCGAACAGGTCGAACCCACCTCGTGCAACACCGCCAGTGGTCGTCCCGCCGAAGGTGGCGGTGGCGGTATTTCTTCGGTGTGGAGTCTGCCCTCTTGGCAACAAAGCGCAGCGGCAAACCTCTCACCCGCGCCGACAATGCGCATGGTGCCTGATCTATCGGTCATGGCCGATCCACGGACCGGTTTCATCGTTCGCGATAGCGGAAGTTGGACGGCCGTTGGCGGCACTTCAATTGGTTCTCCCCTAATGTCAGCACTGCTCGCCGTAGCGGCGAACGTCTGTGGTGTCACCAACTTCGGCACCATAAACCCAACCCTGTACTCAATGCCATCGAACAGCTTTGTGGACATTGGTTCTTCAAACGCAAATTCCAACGCCGTGGCCTACGGAATCACCTCTTATGTGAGTGGCGCTGGATACGACCTCGCGAGCGGACTGGGTTCTCCCAGCGCGACTAGTTCGTTTATTACCAACCTGTGCCCGAGCGGACCTCAGGCCAATCACTCGGTGGCGTCGGTGGCGATCTCTTCGCTCGTCGCGAACGGTACCGGGACTTCGCTCACGGTCACGGCGCGCGACCGACTCAACGCGCCAGTTCCTGGGGCCAGCATTGGCTTGAACTACGCGAGCACCGCCACGACGCCGGTCATTGTCAACGGGGTTACCGACCCCGCCCAACCCCTCGTACTCACGGCTAACGGCGCTGGGGTGGCCACCTTTACGATTAACTCCCAGACTGCCGGCACGGTGACGCTCACGCCACTCATTGGCGCCCAAGCTATCGGGCAACCAATTTCTATTTCATTCAGCGCTCCCGTGGTGCTGCGCGTGCCGAGCGTTCCAACCATTACCCGACTCGCTGGCTTGGTGAAGGGGGTTGCCGTGGGATTGCGCGCACCGAGCTCGAATGGTGGTTCTGCGATTATCCACTATCAATATTCACTCAACGCTAAATCATGGATCACCGTTGGTCCCGCCACTAATTTCAACATCACCAAGCTGGGTCAACGCGTGCGATATTCCATCCGAGTTCGCGCGAAAAATGGCGTGGGATTCTCACCCGCTAGTAGTGCCAAGGTATTTACGACTCACTAAAAACAGGTTGGCCACCTAGAATGTATCTATTCCCCCGTAGGTATCGAAAGGCCCTTTTGACTCTTCGTCGCATTGCGCTTTCCGTCTTGGTCGTCCTCGCGACAACCTTCAGCCTCACTACCTTGCTGCACGCCACGACCAGCTCGGCGCAAACTGGCTTCCCTCTCTATTCATTTATCAACTCGGGCGTGGGGGCTTTGCCCTGGGACGGTCAGACTTCATCACAGTTAACCAACAACACCTTGATGATTGGCGCCCCCCACTCAATCACCAATTCGACTGAGGGCGTGGTCGCCTACCTGACGAGCAAAAAAGACATCGCGCTCTACACCCTGCCCGCGAGCGGTACTCCTGGTTGGACCAACTACTCAGCCGGTTACAACGTCCCGACGCCCTCATCGGATCCAGTGCCCTTCTTTGATCCCAGCGGCGCGGTCGACATGCTCTACGTTGACGCCACGGGAAACCTCGATCTCATTACCGCCAACGACCCCGTGAATGCCGGCTGGTCGCACCTCAATGGCAATCAACTCTGGCAGCCCCGAGTCGTTACTAATTTGAGCGACCTCACCGGACAACCCGCCCAAGGGGTTCCCAGTGTGCTGCTCTCGAGCAATACCGCCACCATCTCCTACCGCACTGCGGCGGGCGCCATTGAGGTGTTGAGTATGACTTTTGTCACCGACCAGCCAATTCCCGTGCTCACCGCCGTGGCCACGCCACTCACCATCACCAACGCCACGACTCCGACAACAACCACAACCTCCAGTTCGACCACCACGAGTTCATCGACCACAACCTCGTCGACCACCATTAGCTCAACCACCACGACGACCGCCGCCCCGACTAATTCCGGATCAATTGCGAGCGACCCGCTACTACTGCCAACTACCCCACCGAGCATTGCCGTATCCAGTTCAACGAATCACGCGATGGTGTTCATCGCGAGTTCAAGTTCGTTAGCGACGTGGCACGGAGTGGACCTAACGAGTTCAACTGGCGTGAATGTTTCTGGGGCGCTGTCGGCGACCACGCTCAGCAATAACCTGGTACTCGTCGGCACCTCGATTTCACAGAATGTCAACGTCTTCCAAACACCGCTCACCTCCTTTAGTTCGGGTGGGAACTTTGTGGCCCCGACCTGGACGGTGCAAAACGTAGAGACCAATACCGCAGCGGCGGCTACGACCAATCCGAGTGCAGCTCTCAACGGAATTCCGTTGATGACCGGCACCCTGGCCGTCAACTCAGTGGGGACCTCATTGTTCATCTCTGGTCAAGCGGCGGGTTGGGGAGACCTCTTCTCTTTCACTGGCGCGCAGAATGCGACTCGATGGTCCACGACCGACGTCTCGGCCACCGGTGGGCAAAACGCCAAGAGCGTCGGCTCCGCGGTAGCGGGACTCACCGTCGCGGGTCAATTGTCGCTCTACGCCGCTGGGGTGGCGGTGCCGATTCCCCAGGGCACCGGTGTCTACGCCATTCCCGACGCCAAACTCAGCCAAGCGATCACCGATGGCTGGAAGGTCATCTCCGAAACCGGCGGCCTCGGAGCGACAACCTCTCCGTGGGTGGCGATGTTGCCCTATTCAACTTGCAGCGCGAGCCAGGTGACCGGTTGCGTTGACTTCAACGTGGCTCGAGTTGTTGCCCAGTCCCACCGCAATATTGGTTGGATTTCCTTCTGGACGGTATCGGGGCCAATAGCTCACTCCACGCCGGCCGATCCGCAGACAAATGCCAGTTACTACCACCACGGCTACATGGCCGGACGGGCGGTAGCGACTCAAATTGATCTCTACCGCGGTCAAGGTGTTGGGGTAAAGCCCAACTGGGTGGTCTTTGACCCCGAAGGTTGGCCCGACTCCCACTCTGGACTCGACACCACGAGCCACACCCCATCGGTTGTTGCTCAGTACACCGCCTACTGGCAAAACATGTTGCGCGGCTGGGTCGATGGTCTAGCCGCAGTCGACTCCACCCTAAACCCAGGGGTGTACGCGAACCAAGGCGAATACGTGAAGTACCACCTCTCGACTCTGGCCATGCCCGTGTTCCCAGCGCTCGCTTTTGGGAACGGAAAGCAAATAGTTGCGCGCGGCACTTTGACCGCTGCAGTTAGCGCCGGTGCGACTTCGATTCAGATCAACACCAACACCGGGTTCAACCCTGGTCAGTACTTAGGTTTCATCGACGGCGGCCGCACCGAGACCGTTCAGATTGCCAGCAACTACGACGGCAGCAGTTTGAGTGTGCCACTCGCTGCTCCCACCCAATTCGCCCACGCGAGTGCCAGCATGGTCGCTACCGTGATTCCGCCTTATCAAATTGCTGGTATGAACGGCACCAACATTCGTGGTTGGATTGCCTTTAGCGCGACCTGCGGATCACTGGCGTGGCAAAAGTGGGCCCTCAAGATTGAAGCCCAGATTCTGTCGGGTCCGGGGTGGAACGGTCAGTTCAACACCCTGCAGTTCAACCCAGGTCTGTACTGCGCTCCTTCGAATTAAATCGTTCTCGACGAGCTCGGTTTTCCCTCACGGCCCAGCGCAGAGTAAAGACCACGAGCCCCGCTAATACCACTAGAAAAATGGTAAAGACCAGGACGAATTGAGCCGTGAAGGTCGTTAGAAAAAGCGGGGTGGCAAACATTTCCTTATCTTAAGTGGTGTCACACCCATCGACCAAAGTGTTCCCATGACTTCAACCCTCGATTCCACGACCACCGTTTTGCAAGCCTTACGTGGAAATCGAGCCGACCGCCCCACCCCACGGGTAGGCGATTCCGCAATTTTGCGCGCCGCATTGGAGGATTCGCTGTACGCGATTGTAGGCCCGCAGCACTTCTTTGACCCCCTGGTACTGCGCAGTCAAGATCTCCGCTTCGAACCACCGGTCTTGGCGGAGAATGCCCACTCCTTCGCCCGGGTTCGAGGAATTTTGATGCACCACGCTCTTCGTCTCCTGAGCGTTGGATACTCGTTTAATAACCCGTACGAAGAATTGCTGGCCGCTTGGCGTTGCGAAGCGGGAGAGAACGAACTTCTTGCGTTCATCGATCACCTCGACGGTGAGGACCAGGCCAAGTTCGCCACCGAAATCGCCGCGCACACGACGGCGTTGCGCCACGGTCTTGGAGCATTCGGGTCGAGCTGGTCACTTCGTTCTACGGTTCGCGTTGCCAATCTCCTTTGCGCCGGTGCGGTTGCCGTACGCGACACGATTGACCTGTCAATCGACACGATTGGTAACGGGGCTAATTCCACGGTCTTGCTGGACCTCACGACGGCACCACTCGACGAGACCAGTGAGAAAACTTTACGCTTTCACGCACTTAACCAAACTTTGCGTACCGGTGTGACGCCACTTCGTTCAGCGGTACTGTCGACCGCGACCGGCGAGCAAATCGTTCGCGAGGTCTCGATTGACCTGTTAACCCAAGCGGTCGCTGACGTGCTCGAAGCGGCCGAACGAAAGTGTCAGAAGTGACCACCCTCACTACGAGTTTCGTTTCACCGGGTGCACTGGATCAAGTGTTGGACTCAGCTCCTGACGTTACAACTGAAATTGCGAGCGAGCAGCGCAATTCGCTCGCAGAAAGATTTCGTGCCGTCTCACTGCCGAGTCACCGACGCCTCGACGCCTGGATGGTCGAGCGCGCCTCGACGCACGTAACGCCCTTTCGCTGGTCCCCTTCCACCGCTCGTCGGGTTCTCGGCAACGCCACCTTGCGGTACCGACTCGCCCATCAGGTTTCGGCGATGGCCGCGCTCGATGAGGTTGTCGTTGATCATCTTTCTCGTGCCGCTACCGGTTACGCTCGCCGGGGTTCGTTGAGTTCGTGGCTCAGCGAACTCTCCACCGCGCAGCTGGCCCTCGTCACCAGTGACGCACTTAACTGGTCTCATTCACTCGAAGAGGTGGCGCGCTCGGTCGAGGGTGGGCTGGTGGAAGTGGCCGATAGTGATGCCTATTACGATGTCGCCACCGCTCGAACGACCCTGCGGGGACGTCGAGACTTGCTCGTGACTAAGGACGAAAAGCGCACCATAATTCGCCTTCGATCAGGTGCCCCTGGGCGCACTGCTGGGGCGGGGCTTCGCGCGGACCTGACGATTGACGCCTTTTCCCGCCCCGATGGGCGTGCGGCCAACCAAATCATTGGTGTTTGGCCCGATGCGGGGCTGTTGTTGCGAGTCGAGGGTTCACTAGACGACATCAAGGCCGGCGCTAAGGATTTGCTGCGCGTGGCCAATCTTCAGCACACGACTTTCTATCAGCGCCCCCTAGCTAGTTAAGGGCACCCCAATTAACTAGTAGCGTGGTCAGGTTATGTCCTTACGCACGAACATTCGAAATGTCGCCATTATTGCCCACGTAGACCATGGAAAGACCACACTCGTGGACGCCATGCTGAGACAGACGGGGTCTTTCACCGCTCATGAGGCGGTCACCGACCGCGTCATGGACTCCGGTGACCTCGAGCGCGAAAAGGGAATCACCATTCTCGCGAAGAACACCGCCGTCCTCTACAAAGACCTGATCATTAACATCATCGACACCCCGGGTCACGCTGACTTTGGTGGCGAAGTTGAGCGTGGACTCGCCATGGTTGACGCAGTAGTACTTCTCGTCGACGCGGCCGAAGGCCCCCTCCCGCAGACCCGTTTCGTCTTGCGCAAGACCCTCGAAGCACGTCTCCCAGTTGTTCTCCTTATTAACAAGGTTGACCGTCCCGACGCTCGTATTGACGAAGTGGTCGCTGAAGTCGAGAACCTCTTCCTCGACCTGGACGCTGACGAAGATCAAATCTCCTTTCCCATCTTGTACGCGAGTGCTCGACAGGGCTGGGCCTCAACGAACAAGGAAGACACCTCCGGTGACCTCACCCCCTTGTTCAAGGTCATCGAAGACTACGTTCCCGCTCCCGAATACGAAGAGGGTCACGGACTCCAGGCTCTGGTCTGCAACCTCGACGCCTCGCCGTACCTCGGACGTTTGGCTCTTTGTCGCGTCATCAACGGAACTCTCACCCGTGGCCAGCGAGTCGCGTGGATGCGCCTCGATGGCACCACCGAGTTCGCGAAGATCACCGAGCTCTTCATTACCAAGGCGCTCGAGCGTCAGCCCGCCGAATCGGCTGGCCCCGGTGACATTGTGGCCGTGGCTGGATTCGAAGAGATCACCATCGGAGAAACCCTCGCGGACCCCGACAACCCGATTGCTCTCACCCCATTGACCGTTGACGAGCCCAGCTTGTCAATGACCATTGGTATCAACACCTCACCACTGAACGGTCAAGAAGGAAAACTCCTCACCGCTCGCGTGGTGAAGGACCGTTTGGACAAGGAACTGATCGGAAACGTTTCACTTCGCGTGCTCCCCACCGAGCGTCCCGACGCTTGGGAGGTCCAGGGTCGAGGCGAGCTCCAACTCGCTATCTTGATTGAAACCATGCGTCGCGAAGGCTTCGAGCTCACCGTTGGTAAGCCCCAAGTAGTTACTCGTCAGATCGACGGCAAGCTCCACGAGCCAATCGAGCACGTCACCATTGACACCCCAGACGAATTCGTCGGCAACATCACCACCCTTCTCGCTACCCGTAAGGGCACCATGGTCGACATGATCAACCACGGAACCGGCTGGGTTCGTATGGAATGGCGAATCCCCGCTCGTGGACTTGTTGGTATTCGTACCGAATTCATGACCGAAACTCGTGGTGCGGGAATGATGCACTCAAACTTCGATGGCTACGCCCCCTGGTTCGGCGACATTCGTCTCCGCCAGAATGGTGTTCTGGTCTCGGACCGCCGTGGTGTCACCACCGCTAACGCGCTGCTCGATCTAGAAGAGCGTGGGGAATTGTTCGTCGGCGCTGGCGTTGAAGTGTACGAAGGAATGATTGTTGGAGAGAACGCTCGCTCCGAAGAGATGAACGTAAACCCCACCAAGGAAAAGAAGCTCACCAACATGCGTGCGTCGGGATCTGATCACACCGAAAAGGTCACGCCGCCCACCATCTTGTCGCTCGAGCAGGCACTGGAATTCATTGCCGAAGACGAAGCCGTCGAAGTCACCCCGAAGTCAGTGCGACTTCGCAAGGTTATTCTCGACCAGGCCTCACGCGCACGTACTCGTAAAAAGGGTTCGTAAAAAAGGCCTCTCGCCATTTCGTCTAGAATGGTTGACGGAGGGGTGACAGAGCGGCCGAATGTACCGGTCTTGAAAACCGGCGTGGGCTTGCCCACCGTGGGTTCAAATCCCACCCCCTCCGCCACGAGGCAAATACAGAATTAGGCGGTATCGGAGATACAGAATTCCGGATTTGATCTGCTCGACGAGGTCTTTTTGGCGATCACTCGCCAAATGGTGCTTCGGGAGGTGCGACAGCACTTTCGGAGGAGTCGTTAGTCGAAGAGAACCCCCGCTGGGCCGTGAAAGGTCCAGCGGGGGTTCTTTGTTTCTAGGTAGCGGGGCGCAGCTAAGTCGTCAGCGGGCGCAAGACGCATAGACGTCACGCTGATAGAACGGCACATCGTTCACCAGGTCAAAGGTCTTGTAGCGCGCCGCACACACCGAACGAAGAGGGTTGTCAGGAGGGCTGATGACCGATCAGGTGCTGAAACGAATGGCTGAAAGACTCACGCTCCGAGCAATCCGAGCGGCACGACGGCGATGCCATCGTCGCGGCGGTAAGCCTCTGGTCCCGTGGTTACTACGACGAGGTCGAGAACGCTGTCGCCAAGGATGTCGCGCAGCCAGTTGAGATGCTTTACGTCATTGGAGCCGACGTTTCCGCCAAGCTTGACCTCTACGCCTAGGACACGGCCTTGATACTCGATGATGAAGTCGACTTCGTGTCTGCCACCATGGTCGCGCAAGTGGAAGGCCTGAGCACCGGACGATTGAGCGCAAGCGCGTACCGTCAGCGCCACCAAGGACTCGAAGAGCGCCCCCAAGAGCGTCCCGTCTTGAACGCCAACGCCGCTACCCTCATGGCCGTGCAAGAGATGCTCTCGAGTTCGTTGGAGCAGTCTCACAGCGAGCGCAGGATCAGCGAGGTGGTGTTTTGGCGCTGCTCCGAGTTTCTTAAAGTGGTTGCTTCCTGGAAGCCAAGCCTCCAAAGGGTCGAGGATGCGAAGTTGCGTGAGAAGTTCCGTGTAGGAGCTAGCCGTATTCTTCGATGGCTTGTTGCTCAGCCCCGCACTGGCAGCATCGCGGATCGTCTCCCTAGATGCAGTTGTCGCAGTCGCTGCTGCGTAAGCCGCCAGCCAGGCTCTTACCGCTGCGGGTCGGTTGACCCTGTAGCCAGCCTCGGGCATGTCGTGGCTGACGATTCGATCGAGGTATCCATCGAGTTGCTTGGAGAGAGCTCTCCCCGTGAGATGCCGCAGACCTGGAAACCCGCCAGCCATGATCTCGTCGACGTAGTCACTGAGAGTCAGGGGGCTGCGCCCAGACACGTTTGATTTACCACCTGATAGGAGGTCTTGGAACGACACCGTCGGCGCCCCAACACCTCGCTCATGGAGTGTCAGCGGTCGAACGCGGACGTCGGCGATTCTGGCTGCCCCAGAGTGTGTCCCTGATAGAGGAGCGGACCCGGTCAGCAAGAACCTCTCGGGTGTGTGATCTTGGTCGACGATGTTTCTCACTGAGTCCCAGACAGCTGGAACCCGTTGCCACTCGTCAAGGAGAACTGGCGCCTTGTCGAGCGCGATGATATCTGGGTCAGCCTCTAGCACGGTCCTTTCAGCTGGGCGATCGAGACGGCGCACCGTCCGACACCGCTGCAGCGCCGTTGTGGTCTTCCCCACTCCTTTGGGTCCATCCAAATGGATGGCAGAGAGCTGAGGAAACAGCACGTCAAGCTCATCGTCAATGACCCGACGTACGTAGCCACCCATCGGGTTGAATGTCTGGGGCATGTGCCTCCCTGTCTCGAGCTCCGGTCATCATACTAGTCTATTTCTGCAAAACATACTAGGATGTTTATGCAAAACATACTCATTCGTTTATGCAGTCAGGGGCTAGGGGCCACTGACATCAACAATCCTCCGCCCCGGCGAGCTCAGGTGAGCAACCTGGGCCGAGAGGACCGAGGCCTGCTCCTGAAGACTGAAGTGAATGGTAGGTCCTCTCGTGATACCCCCCCCCGCTTGCAGGTTCGTCGTCAACAGCTCATAACGAGACTCGATTTTCATTGCAGTAATCCAAGAGGAGCCGCTTCTCGGTCGAAAATTGTCGTCGTTGATCGTTGTCACAAAGGTTGGCGATCGGGACCGGGTCCTGCGAACCCGACTGAGAAATTTGATGTTTGGCTTTGAAAAAAGGTCTTGCTTGGCCTGAAAAGTGCCGACACCACTTGGGGTCGGGACTTGTGTTTTCGTCTCGCCCCTTAGCTGTAGAGGTGGAGCAAATTAAGAAATTAAACCCTTAATTTGCCGCACCCATTCGTCAGCCCGAAGTCGAGCTTGTTCGACATCACCGCGGCGTTCTTGGGATTGCTCACCAGTTACCGGGTACGAGCCTAAGAACTTGACTCGGGCCAAATGAGCCTGCAAGTCAATGAGACAATCGCTCACCACGTCATCTCCAATGTGGCCTTCAAATTCGATGACAAAGCAATAGTTCCCCAAACCTTGTTTGGTGGGTCGACTTTCTAATCGAGTGAGGTTGATGTCGCGAGCTGCAAATCTACCCAAAATGCCAAAGAGTGATCCTGGCCTGTCGGCATCTTGGAAGCAGACAATCGAGGTTCGATCCTGACCCGTTGGTGAAGCTATTCGATTCTTTTCCACTACCACGAACTTGGTGGCGTTCGCACCGTGATCGGCAATGTCATTCGCGATTGAATCAAGCCCAAAGATCTCCCCGGCCAGTAGAGATCCCACGGCCGCCCACTTTTCTGAACTTTCGGAAACCTCACGAGCGGCCTGGGAGGTGGACCCGGTTTCTACGGTGGCGAGGCCACGGCTCGCCAAATAATTACGGACTTGGCCCAAAGCGTGGACGTAGCTGCGAACACTCGTTACTTCATCGATTGCCACACCAGGCTTTGCCAATAGGTGAAGCGAAATAGGGAGGATTAATTCGTGAACAATGTATAGATCATGATCGAAGACGAGTCCGTCGATGGTGGCGGCCACGGTCCCTTCCAGGGCGTTTTCCAACGGAACTAACGCTTGGGCTATTTCGCCGTCACTTACTGCCGCTAAAAGATCGGCCAGGCTGCGATACGCGACGGAGTCCTGTGCGCCCAAAGTGAGGGTGGCTTCGTGGGAAAAAGAGCCTTCGGGGCCAAGAAATCCAATACTTCGCGACATAGGTAAATGCTAGTTGAAGCCCAATTTTGCACTTTTAATCAGCACCATGCCAAAAGAGTGCCTACGATAGCAAGGGACCGATTTGGGAGGTACTAATGACCCACAAGCTATTTACCTATGACGACAAGTTTGCGCAAGCGATCTTCAAATACTGCGCCGAACGGTTGGCGATGGACCCAGTCCCCCTTGATTACGGAAGCCTCCACTCCGTTCCCGACTCCGTGCTGAAGGGTCTTATTTCCGAATCTGGTAGATCGCCAGAAGAGGTCTTGGCAATCTTCCGCGATGAGCTCGCCCCGGCTGTGGTGTCGATTGACTCACCCGGCTTCTTGGCATTTATTCCCAATGCTCCGACCAAAAACTCACTTCTCTTTGACATGGTCGTTGCGTGCTCGGGCCTCAATGGAACTTCCTGGCTCGAAGCCGAGGGTGTTGTGGTCGCCGAGAACCAAGCGCTTGAGTTCCTCGCCGGCCGAGTTGGCCTCCCGCAGGGTTCCGGTGGCGCGTTCGTATCGGGTGGATCGGTGGGAAACCTTTCGGGCCTCACCGTTGGACGTGATGTTGGACGTGCCCGTCACCCCGAGTTAAAGCCCTGGGAGGTGCGTTTCGCCATTTCCGCTGATGCTCACTCGAGTGTCGGTAAGGCGCTCCACGTACTCGGGGTTGAACCCTTATACGTCCCGACCGACAACCACCGCATGACCGTTGAGAACCTACGGGCCGCGCTCGCCAATGATCCGCATCCCGAAACTGTGGTCGGCATCGTTGCCACGTGTGGAACGACTAACGCTGGCATTATCGACGACCTCGAAGGCGTGGGGGCATACGCTCGCGAACACAATCTCTGGTTCCACGTTGATGGGGCCTATGGTGGCGCCGCCATCTTCGCTCCGAGCATGCACGAGGTTGTCAAGGGTCTCCGCCACGCCGACAGCTTTATTGTGGACCCTCACAAGTGGCTTTTCGCGCCTCTGGACTGCTGTGCTCTGTTGTACCGCGACCCCACGACCGCCCGAAAGGTATTGGCACAACAGGCGGGGTACCTGGACATTTTGCACGGCGATGATGACGCGGACTACAAGTGGAACCCATCGGACTTTGGTATTCACCTCTCGCGTCGCGCGCGGGGATTGCCCTTCTGGTTCTCACTCGTCACCAACGGTGTCGCCGCCTACGAAAGTGCCGTCGAAGCGGGCATCGATCTCGCGACCATGGCCGCCAAAAAGATCGAAGCGTTGGAGTATCTCGAGATGGTTCGACCCGAAAGCCTCTCTATTGTTCTGTTCCGCCGACGGGGCTGGTCAGACGCTCAGTACAACGAGTGGTCGCGCCAGTTGTTGCAAGACCAGATTGCTTTCGTCACCCCAACTAAGTGGGAAGGTGAAACAGTGGCCCGTTTGGCCTTCTTACACCCAGACACCAGCGAAGCCATGGTTGACGCCATTTTGGCCTCAATGGCGGACTAGCGGTCCTTTAACAGCGGGTCTTCTGGGCGGCGAGTCTTTTCGCCGCGATCGTGACTCTTCTTCCACGCTAAGCCGCCGAGTGCTTCGAGCACAACGCGGTTACCCAAGTAGGCCGTGATCTCAGCGTGGTCGTAGGGGGGCGAAACTTCAACAACATCAATGCCCGCGAGGTTCGTCTCCATTGAGATGCGACGAATTGCGTCCAGCAATTGCCGTGAGGTCAGGCCACCCGGTTCGGGTGTCCCGGTGCCCGGTGCTGAGCCTGGATCGACAACATCGACATCCACCGATAAGAAAACTGCGTCGCAGTCGGTCTTGGCCAAAGCAATCGCTTCGTCAAGTACCGCGTCAAGTCCTCGGGCCACAATTTCACCCATCTCGAAGCTGCGCATGCCCTGTTCGGCCATCCAGTGAAGCGTCTCTGGTTCTGGCCAGTATCCTCGGAGTCCAATTTGAATGAAACGATCCCCTCGGCAGGCGCCAGACTCAATCAGTCGACGCATGGGAGTTCCGTGCCCGTGCAATGAGCCGAACTGGGTATCACCGGTATCGGCGTGAGCGTCAAAGTGAAGTACCGCTACCCTTCCCCATCCCACGTGACGCGCAATTCCCGTCACGTCTGGCAGGGCAATGGTGTGATCACCACCGAGAATTACCGGCACTACTCCCGCCGCCGCAATTTCGGTAACGCGTTCTTCGAGTCGCTTCAAAGAGAGTTCAGTGTCTCCCGAAGGCATCTCCACATCGCCGAGGTCGACAACATTCAGCTCGACTAGTGGATCCACCCCGAGCGCCATTGAAGGCCTCATTCCATCGTGAGGCAGGTAATCGGTGGTGCGGATGGCCTGGGGGCCGAAGCGAGTTCCCGAACGATAAGAGGTGCCCCCATCAAATGGCGCGCCAATAATTACCGCACTCGAGTCTTGCCACTCAGCACGGACGTCGGGATCGGCCGCTGGTACGCCGAGAAAGGTCGCGTCAGGGCCGTAGAGATTGCCAATTCGAGCCATTACACAAACCTCACTTCAGTACGCACAGTGCGACTATCGAACAAATTCCAAGTTAACCGATTAGGGGGTAACGGTTGGGCGGTACGGGGCGTCAAGCAACTCCACCCACGTTTGACCCGGATTCATCCTCAAGGGCTTACCGGTCAGGGTCTTGTACATAATGACATCCGCTTTGCTGGCACCGCGCGACCAAGTGCCATCAACCTCTTTACCGTTGATAAAGACTTGGACGTTTCCTGATCCCTGCAAATTCGCGTACGAAGACATTGTGCCAATTCCATTGACGTAGGTGGCTTCCATTACCACGAGGTTCTTCGGCGATTCGCGCACACCGGTGCCGGTCACGTCAGGCTGGCCAAACAAGGTTCGGTCCCATGACTTAGTCGTTTTATTCCAGGTCCACGTCACTGGGTAGATGCTTGGGAATGGCACCACAACCTTCGAAACAGCTTTGCCCTTCACCTTGGTGCCCGGTTTCAGGTACTGGAAGAGGGCCGGTGGTGGTGTTGGTGACGCCTTAAAGGTAAAGAGACCAGCGCCACGTGCATAGAGATTATGCGGGGCGTAGCGGTGAGGGTCTCGGAACATTGCGGTCCCGGCCGTTGATTCGGTAATCAATCGAGTTGGGGATTGGCGAATGCTGTTGATCGCGTATTGAGCGCCGCCCGAGAAAGCGAAGAGTCCGCCGAGCGGCCAGACAATTTGGGTGTCGGTTGGACGTACCGAACGGACTGGTCCAATCTTCACGGGAACCTGTGAGTTAAAAATAGCGGCGAGTCGGGTGATCCCGCCATTGACGATTTCCTCGTAGACCACGTCAGCCTGGTCCACTCCCCACTGCGGAAGCGCATCAGGAGTGTTTTCGACCTTCACTAAGAGCGAAGGTCGAGTGACTGAGAGTCGAGTCGTATCGACGGTTCCGCTCAATGGAGCGATCGGGTACGGAATGGTGGTGGTGGTTGTAGTTGTCGTTGCTGTAGCAAGGAACTTGTGCTTCAAAGTTGGGCCGTAGTAGACCCCCGCTGCTCCAATGACCGCAATAAGGACTAAGGCAACGATTTTCTTCATACTGCCAATGTAATCGGCGAATTAGTAACTATTGCAATGTTTTGAAGATAACTGTGTGCGGGAGCTGTGTGTAGGGACTCATATGTTCTGATCCAGGAATGATTTCCCAGCCCAGACGCTGATAAAAGCCCAACGCGGTATCTCGGCCATTGGCCCAAATCTCCTCAACACCGCGCAACGTCAGTGAATCGCACACTGTGGTGAGAACTATTGCCCCTAGGCCCTGACCTTGAACTTCGAAATCGGTTGCCATGTACCGGAGTTGGTAACTCTTACGTTCAGGATCGATGGGTGAGGTCGATGGATAGACCGAGGCACACACCACAATCTGACCATTCAGGACTCCCGCGTAGTGTTCAGCGCTACTTTCAGAGTCTCGAGGGTCCCCCACTTCGGCCGCCGGGTCATTGCCTCGCAGGACTCGTCGACGCAGGTCGTGCAGCTCTTCGCTACTAACCCTCTTTGTTTCGAGACGCTCAGGCAACTCTCCACTCCATTCTCTGCAACTTGAGGGACTCGTCTCGGTGCATCGATCGCCCCTCGCCCGTCTCCACAAAACCAATCTTTTCATAGAAGGCAATAGCTCGCTCTTGCGACACGGTCACAAAGAGGTTCAATGACTCGCCACCCTCATCGCGGCACCATTGTGCGAGCGCTTGCATCAGTAATTTCGCGGCGTTCGTCCCTCGAGCACTCGGGGTGACAAAAAGTCCATAGAGCCAAAAAGTTTCTGGGTACTCGTCGTTGAGCCCGCCAGACATTGATCCGACTAGGCGATCGCCCTCAAAGGCGAGGTAGAGGGGTCTTGCGTCATCGCTCACGCGATCCTGCCACTTGCCGTCCGGCCAGGCGGACGCCAGTGGATACGTGTCTCCGTAGGCCTCTGGTGAGTCGAGCAGCGCCTCTAAGCGGTGTGCGCGATAGATCGACCAATCAGACCAGCCCGCGCGCCGAACGAGGATTTCACTCACATGAACCTCGACGTATGTTGCTCGGTCAATGAACCAGCCGCGAGATGAGCCTTCACCGATTCGCGATCTTCGTCGAGTCGGTTCTGGCTCAACTTTGCTTTACCCTCAATACTTGATACCGCAATCTCCACCCCGACAATTGCCTTTAGTTGTTGTTGGATGAACTCGCTCGGGGCATCGTCAACCCACCACCGCGGTTGCGCACTCTCTTCGAATCGATCCGTCAGTTTTGTCACCTGCTCGAGCAACCAAGTTGAATCTTGATGAATGGTAACCGTTCCGCGTAATTCAACCATCGCGTAGTTCCACGTAGGAACGTGGTTTGGGTTTTCGGTGAGACTCGGATAATAAGTCGGAGAAACGTAAGCACTGGCGGCGAGGAAAAGGCCAAGTACTTCGGAGCCGTCAACTACCTCTCGCCACCAGGGGTTGCCCTTAGCGAGATGGAGGGTGACGAACTGTCGATCCTCACTCACGACAACTGGGGTGAGAACGCTCCTCATTTCGCCATTTACGTGGATGACGAAGGAGCCAACTTGGGCTTGCCTGACGAGCGCCCAAGCTTGCTCCGCATCTTGTTGAAACTTTGGTGGCACGTACATACAATCAGTTTCGCAGTTTTCTCGCCCTACAGAGAGCTAGCTCGTTCGATTATTTCTGTATCCGTGGAAGTCTGGCTGAGTAAATCGAGTAACCATCCACTGTGCGCACAATCACGGTAGCAATGAGCGTCGCAGCCATCATGGGGATTGCAATATTGAATCCCCCGTGGATTAGCTCGAGAATAATCACCAACCCCGCCAAGGGTGCTTGCATCGCCGCTCCTAACATGGCGGCGGCACCAATGAGTGCGAAGGCCCCAATAGAGGCGCCGGGCCAAATGTGCAACCAGAGCGAACCGCTCAGTGCCCCGAGTAGGGCACCGGTCGCCAATACCGGAGTCAACAGCCCACCCGCTGCTCCACTGCCAAGAGTTAACGCAGTAACGAAGGGCTTAATAATTGCGAGTGCCGCCAAGAGTGAAAGTGCCGTTACCCCTAAGAATGCTTGATGCGCAATGTCCTTGCCGTTTCCGAAGATCTGTGGGTATTTGAATCCAATGATGCCCACCACCGCAAAGGTCAAGGGCATAATCCATAACAATCGTGTGCCACTGGGCCGAAGCATGGAGAGCCAACCGATGAGGCGGATATAGCCAACGGTGATGATGCCAAGAACAAATCCAGCCAGCACCGACCACACCATCAACGTTGCGCTGAGCTTGAAGTTAGGGATGTCCAAGTAGGTCGGACGATTAGGTAGGTAGAGCCAACCTGTGGCGGTTGCGATGAGTGAGGTCGCGAGGGCCGGCAACACTGCGGGCAGGGCAAAACTCCCGTAGAGCACTTCCGCCGCAAAGATAGCCCCGCCGAGAGGGATGTTATAAACGCAAGCAAATCCCGCCCCACCACCGCAGGCCACCAGCAGTCTTTTCTGGGCCGAGGAGAGCTTGAAGTAGTGAGAGATAAGACTTCCCGACGCGCCACCCATAAGTTTTGGTGCGGCCTCGCGTCCGATTGAAGCGCCGAGTCCGATGACGATTTCTGAAACAATCGAGGTCAGAGTTGACCGGCGCATCGAGAGCTCTCCGTCGCCTCGCCACAGCGAATCGTCAATCTCTGACTTTTCGTGCCCGAGATACTTGCGAATTAAGAACCAAGAACCGGCACCAAATGTGCCCGCCACCACAAGCGAGGTGAGGCGACGGAGATTGCTGCTGCGAGCTACTGCGTCTTGAAAACTTCCGCCGTGATAATGAAACGCGAGTCGCTCGGCCCAGGCCAAGATCATCATGAGCCCGTCACCAATGAGTCCCGTGACTATTCCGGTCACAATCACCGCTAGCCAGAAAATCAGAGAAAGGCGGGCCTCGCCATCGTGAGTGACGTTGGGTTGCTCCATTGCCCCACGCCCCGATGGCACGCGGTGCTTAATAAGCGGTTGCGGGATACGTAAGCGTTCGCTCTCGCCCTGAGGTGAGGACATCAATAACCCTTCAACAAAAAGTGATTGTGTTTATCGTAGTTCGCGAATAATCGCTCACTACTCTTTAACCTTGAAGTTCAGCGAGTCCCGTGATACTGGCCAACAATGATTCGGCCGTGAACTCACTCGTCGGCGCATCCTTCACCACTTGACCCAGTCGCATCACGACAATGCGGTCGGTCACCTGGAGCACGTGCGGCAAGGTGTGCGAAATAAAAATCACGCACAGCCCACGCTTTTTGGCCTCTTCGATAACCGAAAGGACCTCCTGGGCCTGGCGAGCACCTAAGTGGTTTGTGGGTTCATCGAGCAAAATGACCTTGCGCGCCCATGAAATCGCCCGACCAATAGCAACCGCTTGACGCTGTCCACCCGAAAGCTGCGACACCGTCCGGCGAGAGATCGGCACCGAAATACCAACCTTGGCCAAGTCTTCAAGGGCTTCGGCCTCCATGGCCTTCTGGTCCAAGAAGCCCATCTTCCCGAGCAGACCTTTCTTCATGATCTCGCGACCCAAAAAGACGTTCGATCCAATCGTGAGGTCCGGAGCCAAACCGGAGTCTTGGTAGAGCGTCTCGATACCTGAGTCAATCGCTTCTTGAGGAGACTTCCAGTCATGGTGCACGCCATCAAGGAAAATTTCTCCACTGTCGGGTTGGTGCACGCCCGAGAGTGCCTTTATCAAAGTTGACTTTCCCGCACCGTTGTCACCAACGAGGCCGATGACCTCACCGGCGAAGGCCTTGAAGGAGACCTCGGTCAGCGCTTGAACGCTGCCGTAGCTCTTGGAGATCCTCCTTACTTCGAGAATCGCATCGCGTTCGGTCATACGCTCTTCCTTCCGCTGGGCCGCAGAGACTGCAAAGTCGCAGCGAGGGCAATAAAGCCACCCACCACAATCTGAGTCCAGGCTGGTGGGACGTTAATGAAAACAAGTCCGAAGGTTACGACCGTCAGAACAAATACCCCGAGCACCGTTCCGCTCATTCGACCGCGACCACCGGTCAACGATGCGCCACCGATGACAACTGCGGCAATGGCGGTTAACTCAAAACCATCGCCCGAGGTCGGAGCACCCGAACCCAACTGCATGAAGTAGAACATGCCAGTGAGACCAGCCAGGAAACCGCTCAAGATATAGACCGAGCCAACGTGGCGCTGCACGTTAATGCCGACCGCTCGAGCGGCAAAGGCATTGGAGCCGATTGCGTAGGTGTAGCGACCGTACTTCGTGAGGTGCAGCACTATGCCGGCAACAATCACAATGAGAATTACGAAAATGGCAGGGTAGGTAAAGACCCAAATTGCTTTTGAGCTAAAGACGGCGGCGGCGGGGTCGCTGCCGACGGGTTGTCCCGAGTTGAAGAACTGGGCGAACAAGAGGGCGAATCCGAGACCAGCGCTCAAGGTCACGAGAGTGGCGACGAAGGGTACCAATTTGGCCTTGGTGATCATCAGTGCATTGAGGAACCCAACGAAGGCGCCCACGAGCCCACAGATCAGGGTGCCAACCGTGAGCACCCAGAATTGGTTGCCGTGCCCGTTCATCATTCCGTTCATTACCCAAGCGCCCAAGACGCCCGAAACGGCAACGGTTGACCCTACGGAGAGGTCAATGCCTCCGGCGACAATGACAAACATTTCGCCGACGGCGAGCAGAGCGTAACCAGAGAAGTTGGTGAAGATATTTTGGAACTCACCGACCGTAAAGAAGTAGTGGTTTCGGGAGTAGAAGTAGGTCATCAGTGCGATAAGCACGACAAAGAGCAAGAACTGCTGATTCGAGAGGATCTCACGGACTCGATTGCGTGGTGTTTCTGGTGATGAAGTTAGGACCGGCCGGTCATTTTCTGGCAACGTTGCCTCCTGCGAATGCACAACTGTGCGGATTAAAACATACAGCGAAATGCCGGGTGCGCCTATTGGCGCACCCGGCAGTTCACCAAATTTCTTTACTTGGTGCGGTAGGTGTACTTCTTCAGTACTGAAGCTGAAGTGGTAGCAGTCAAGACCTTGTTAGCCAAGGTGTTGAGGTGCTTGATTCCAGCGGCCGAAGCCGACTTGCCATTCTTCAGGTACGAAACCGCAGCCTTAACAGCCAACTGACCTTCGAGGTATGGCTGCTGAGCGATCAGAGCGGAGAATCCACCCTTGCCCAGTGCCTTAACACTGTCGGCGTACGCGTCGTAACCCACCAAGGCAACCTTGCCGAGCTTGCCCTTAGCGGTCAAAGCGGCAACGGCACCAGCGGCGTCGGTTCCGTCGATTGCGAAGATACCGGATAGGCCGCTAGCGGTACCGGCGGCACCTGGGTTAGCGGACAGAGCCTGGTTGATGTCGGAGATGGCAGTAGCCGAAACCGAGTTCGTCGCGAAGACGTTCTTCAAAACAATCTTGGGGTACTTGGCCTTGATTTCATTCTTGAAACCAGTCAAGCGGTCAGCGTCAGTTGAGGTTGAAACTGAGCTCACGCCGATAACTACGTTGTAGGTACCCGATGCGCTGTAGTTCATAGCCTTAGCCAATGCGTCAGCGGCAGCTTGTCCACCCTGAATGTTGTTTCCCGTAATCCAAGAAACGACGTTCTTCTGGTTAGCGTTGCCGGAGTCGACGTTAAAAACTGGAATGCCAGCGGCCACAAACTGACCAGTGATTGGCTGAAGGGCCTTGGTGTCAGTTGGGGCAAAGATCAGGGCGTCAGGCTTGGAGGCCAAAGCGCTCTGAAGGAATGGCAACTGAGTTGATGGTGAGTAAAAGTTGACATTTCCCTGCCACTCGAGGTTTACGCCAAGCTTCTTCGCCTCGGCCGTAGCGCCTGCGCGCATGGTCAAGAAGAATGGGTCTGAGGTAACACCGACGTTAAAGGCAATGGTGTAGGTCTTTGATGCGCCTGCAGTCTGTGCGCCCAAAGCAACCAACGAAGTAGCACCAAGCACACCGGCCAAAGCCATTGTGCTTGCGACTCGCAAAGCTCCCTTGGGGTTCTTCAATGAAATCATCTGATTCCCCTTATTCATAATTCGGGGGGAAGAACCGTTCATCCCCCCAGATACAACGTTGTCTGAAAATTAGACCTTTTCCGTCGCTTTGTCAAACACCATCTTTGAGGCCCTGAAATCAAGGTAATAATGGGGGTGTCCAATTCTGGACGGAGAAACTTCGAGGGGAATCGTTGTCTGACATGGTCGAAACTGCACCGAGCACCGGGTCAGTTGGCGGCCGTGATCGGCGTTCAGCGCGACCGACCATTAAAGACGTCGCCCTACTGGCTGGAGTGTCACTAAAGACCGCCTCGCGGGTTATCAATGATGAGCCCACCGTTAACCCCGAACTCGCCAAGAAGGTTCGACGCGCGGCCAAGGTGCTCGACTATCGCCCAAACCTGATTGCGCGTAATCTGCGTCGCGCCGACCGCTTTACCCACACCATTGGCCTGGTCTTGTTTGACGCCTCTAACCAGTTCTCGAGCGCGGTCCAGCGAGCCGTTGAGAATATTGCGAACGAGCGCAACATAGTCGTGATTTCCTCTTCAGTTGAAGAGGACCCCCAACGTGAAAAAGATGCCACATTGGCGTTAGCTGCTCGGCAAGTTGATGGACTGATTATTGTCCCCACGGGCGATGACCAGAGCTACCTCGCCAACGAGCAGAGTAATGGCATGAACATTGTCTGCGTGGACCGCAGCCCGCAACTGCTGCGCACCGATACGGTGGCGAGTGACAACTATGGTGGTGCCAAAGAGGCCGTTCGACATCTAATTAAACAGGGTCACAAGAAAATTGCTTTCCTGGGCGACCGGGCGCACATTGCCACCATGATCGAGCGTCGGCGAGGTTTTCTCGACGCGCTCGAAGAGGCCGCCATTGAACCCAACCCCGCCTTGATTGTCATTGACCTCCACACCGCCGAGGGAATCAACCACGCCGTCCGCGCTCTCTTCCAGACCGACTCGCCAACAGCACTCTTCACCGCACAAAATCTCATTACCCTCGAGACGGTGCGCGCATTGCATCAATTGAAGCTGGAAAAACTCGTCTCTCTCGTTGGATTCGACGATTTCGCCGCCTCCGATATTGTCGATCCTCCAGTGAGCGTGATTGCCCAGGACCCCGCCGAAATGGGTCGACGCGCAGCGATGATGCTCTTCGAGCGAATTGACGGGAGAGTTGGACCCGCGGAAACTGTGACAATTCCAGTGAAACTAATCATTCGAGGGTCGGGTGAGTTACCCATCTCCGAGGGCGAGCTCACGGCTCGACTCACAGAACTTAGAAAGGCCTGATATGAGCGAAGCCCCCATGATTGGAGCAATCGAAGCTGGTGGAACGAAGATGGTGTGTGCCGTTGGTCGCACCTGGGAGGAGGTACGCGACGCAGAGCGCTTCGTGGTGCCAACGACCTCAGCCGACGAAACCATGAACGAGGTCCTGGCATGGTTCGCAGCCCAGAACAGGGCAGCACCAATCTCAGCCATCGGCGTTGCTTCCTTTGGACCCATCGATTTCGAAACGCAATCAATTGCTCCATCGACCCCCAAGATTGCTTGGCGTGGAGTTTCTTGGCGCAAGGCCATCGACCAGGTTCTGCCTGGGGTGGCCTTTGGCTACGACACCGATACCAACGCTGCGGGCCTAGCGGAGTGGCGCTGGGGAGCGACGCAGGGAAAGAAAGTTTCGGTGTACATCACTATCGGAACGGGAATTGGTGGCGCGCTCCTTATTGATGGAGAGCCAGTCCACGGACTTCTCCACCCCGAGTTTGGCCACATGATTGTTCCGCGTCGACTCGACGACGGTTTCGCTGGGACTTGCCCTAATCACGGAGGGTGTTTAGAAGGACTCGCCTGTGGCGGCGCCGTAAAGCAACGTTGGCACCGTACCGGAGGGCCTCAATTCCCCGCCGATCACCCCGCTTGGGACCTCGAGAGCGACTACCTCGCGGCGGCGATGGTCAATATCATCATGATTACCAGTGCCGAGAAGATCGTCCTTGGGGGTGGAGTCATGGCGGTCGAAGGACTTTTAGAAAAGGTTCAGAAGAAGACCCACCTACTCTTGGCTAACTACATTGACCGGCCCGAGCTCACCGAAATAGGACTTCGTGACTATTTAGTGGCCCCCGGTCTCGGCAATGCCTCGGGTGCGGTGGGCGCATTCGCCCTAGGACTCGACGCTCTGGCTCAGTGATCTTTGGGCTTTAGCCCCAGTTGAATGGGCTCCGGATCATGGTTCCCCATTGATCGCTCAGATGAATCCATGTCAAGGTATTTCTTTGGTGCTTGCGCGAAGCGGCTCCGACAGCGTTCAGCGCAGAAATAATAAGTCGTTCCCTCAAATTGAAAAAAGGCGGCGGCGTTGCTCGTCTTCACTTGCATGCCACAGACTGGATCGACGGCCACTCCCGAACCCTCAACTCGCTGTTTTGAAAGCCACCACGTAACCAGCACCACTACCACCGCCACAATGTTGAGGTACGTCGCGTAGTTAAAGGTTGGGTGGGTAGCGCTGGCGGGTAGTGACCTCGCGCTGGGGTCGATCGCGAAGGCCTTGAAGATCAATTCGGTCGCTACGCCAGCTACCGCCATAGCGAAGTAGAACAGAGCGAAGATTCTTATCGTTACGCCCGTGCCGTAGTAGCGACGGTAGATCATGAGCAGCGGGAAGGTGATTAGGTCGGCAAAGAGAAAGGCCACAACACCACCAAAGCCAATGCCACCTTTCCACAACGTTGCCGCCAAGGGCACATTGCCCACCGAGCAGACAAAGCTCACTACCGCAATCAATGGACCGACGAAGGCGTTTTCAATAACAGTCCATAATCCATGTCCGTGAAAGAAGAGAGCCCGCCACCAACTACTTGGGATGAACTCTTGCAACATTCCGCCGACTAGGAATCCGGCCACTAGTTCCTTGCGCAACATTGTGATGTCACCAATGGCGAACCCGGCCGCATTGGCCCATGATGATCGCCTTTTAAATGAAGGGTGCGTGGACTCTTCACCGCTCGCCCCCGCGTCGAGTTTTTCGCGCAACTGACTGAACTTCACCCGACGAAAGACCCAGGTTCCAAGCAGAGCGATCAGCAGGATCATAAGTGGTCCGCCAATGAATTCCGCCACCAAAAACTGCCAGCCCAGTAACACCAACAGGGCAATTCCGAGTTCGACCACCAAATTGGTCGACGCAATCATGAAGATGAGCGAGGTGACTAGGTCGGCCCCACGAGCGAAGAGAGACTTCGACATGGCTGATGCGGCATACGAACAACTAGAAGAGACCATCCCGTACAGCGAGGCCCGAACAATCGCTACTGGAGAGTGGTTGCCCAACTTGTTCTGCATGGCTCGTTTGGGCACGAACTCTTGAACGACGCCGGAGAGTACGAAACCAACGGCCAGTGCCCAACCCGTGGACCAAACCATCATTAGGCCATCACCGAGTCCGTGGCCCAGTCGAGTCCAGAGCGTTAAGGTTGCTATTGTCACAATTCGAGCCTAATCATTTTCGAAATTTTCGCGGAGGAGCAATCCATGAAAGTCAACACTTACCTCAACTTTGAAGGTCTCGCCGAAGAGGCGTTCACCTTCTACGCTTCGGTATTCAATGTGCCCGTTGGTCCAATGATGCGGATGGGTGATCATCCTGCCGGGGCCGACGCTCCTGCCATGACCGAGGAAGAGAAGAATTTCATCATGCACACTTCGTTAACCCTTCCCGGTGGGCACCAACTAATGGCCACCGACATGCTCGCATCGTTGGGTCACCACCTACGCGTTGGCAACAACATCACTATTTCACTCGAACCCGATACCAAGGAAGAGGCCGACCGCCTCTACAACGCCCTCAGCGAAGGTGGCACGGAGGGAAGCGGAATGAATCAAATGCCATTTGGATACTGGGGTTCGTGTCTCGATCGCTACAACATTCGTTGGATGTTTAACTTTGTTGCGCCTGAGTAAATCGCTCTCGGCAGGTTTTCTTGCCCTCGTGTTGAGCGCCGGCATCCCCCTATCAAGTTTTGCCTCGACGGCAAGGGCGGACGGCAGCTCAACAACATCAACCACTTTGACTTCGCCCACAACTACAACAACCCTCGCACCACGTCCCGCTTTGATTCCCTCCACGCAAACGTCCGCGCGCCCATCAACGGGTGCACCATTTGCTCAGCTAATGACAAGTTTGTGGAATGACATCATCACCAACAATCTTGTGGCCGCCCGCAAATTATTTTTGCCGATCTCCGCCTACGGCCATCTCAAGGGAATTTCGACTCCCAGTTATGACTGGAAGTTTCGGCTGATGGCTTTGTTCACCCTTGACTTTGCGAGCTACCACCACGTGTTAACCGCCGGTCACGTCGCCACCTTGCAAAGTATCGGGGTCCGCCCGTCATACGCTCAGTGGATTCCCCCGGGCTATTGCGAGAACCGTTTGGGTTACTGGCATATGCCCGGACCGCGCTTTATCTACGCGCAGAATGGGGCGACTAGGTCCGTGGGCGTTCTCTCATTGATTTCGTGGCACGGGATTTGGTACCTCATTCACCTCGGCCCAAATCCCCGCAGCGCCAATGTTGGTCAGCTGTACAGCCCCGCCAACGGTCCCGGAGTAGTCGGACCCCCGGGAAGTTGTTAGCCCGGTAACGCGATGCTGCCGTCGGTGTTAATTAACGCTGCTTGAGCGCCAAAGTCAGCTCTCGAGAGAGCGTTGACCATATGAGCTGAGGCGTCACTCGAATCTAGGCTCGCCTGGCCGCGACCAACCAACTTGAGCGAGATGAACTGGGCGGATTGTAAGGTGCCATCCTCGGCCAGGGTGAACTTCAGTATGGCCGAGAGGTTTAGCGGGCTCACCATGGCAAAGTTGCCGTAGTTAATGAAGTCGCCCAGCGAATAGGCAATGAGGTGGCCCTTGTAATACTCCATTCCACGCAAGACGTGTGGACCGGAGCCGATAACCGCGGTAGCGCCCGCATCAATCGCGAAGTGTGCGAACTGATAGGGATTGCCCCGATTCTCTCCGTAAAAAGTTTCGGTCCTCTTGGTTACGTGCGTCGCGGCCGGACCTTCCGCGCCAGTGTGCATGTAGACAATGACTAATTGAGCATTCGCCTTGGCTTTTTGAATAAGCGATCGAGCGGTTGAAGTAAGCAAGAAATTGTTGACGTTGTAATACGGGGCAAAGCCAATTACGGCAACTTTGACCGTCCCAATTCGTTCATAGGTGATTTGGTTTCGCAAGCCCGCCTGCAAAATTCCAGCGGCGTGCAAGGCGGCCGTTGTGCTGGCTGCCCCCGCCGAGCCAAAGTCAAAGGAGTGGTTGTTAGCCGAATTGAGAATTGTGAATCCAGTTGCCTTGTAGGCCTGGGCGAACGATGTTGGAACCTTAAAGGCGTAGCAACTGCTGCTGGGGTGTGCGCACTTTGATGTGCCACCGGCGGTCATGGTTCCCTCTAGATTTGCGAACACCACGTCCGCCGCGAGGGCGCTCTTCACACTGGCCATATAAGAGGTTGGATTCGTAGGAACTTGTGGCGAATTTCCCAATTCTGTGTCTCCAGCAAAGGAGAAGCTCACCGTTACCGGCGTTGCTTGCGCGCCTAGGGAAGTTACTAGCGCCATTGAGGTGGCTACTACCCCAACGGAAAGAATCTGTCGAAGTGTTACCAAGGTTGCGGCTCACCAACTGATTGAGTAGCGAATACCGCGAAGAAGTCCTTAGTGGTCGTAGTGAGAAAGCGCCCGGGAACCTGGTTGGGGTTGGGGTTTTGCAAGATCGGACTCTGTGCGTTCGGGCCACGATAGGTCGCCAAAATTGGCCACTCGGGATTGATGTCGAGTTGCATAGCGCGAACCAAGTTCAATTCGGTTAGCAAGTGCGCAAAGGTCGCGGAGGTCTGATCAGGGGCGTTTACGTAGACGAGATTGCCATTGGCGTCGACACCAATAGCCGAGCGCCATACGGCGGCGAATCCCTTATAGGTCCATCCCCACATCCGGTTGTTGGCCGCCGCTTTGGTGGCAACTCCAGCGTTAACCATGAGAAAAAGATTCTGTCGCGCCATCAAGACGTTGGCGGGTATCACGTTTCCGTTCGTCCAAGAGATCACGTCATAGGTTCCGTCGTTGTACCGAACAAGTGTGGCCAGCCCGTTGCGAAAGGGGAAATAGATGTGATCGTGAGTATAGAAACCCGCCAGGGAATCGTTTTCGTAAAAGCCCGAATTAAACGTAGCGAGTAGCCGTGAGCGTCCACTGGCCGGTACCGCTTGGGGTCCTCGCGAGACACTCGCCGGCAGTCCGCCCGGCCCCTTGTAGCCAAGGTATAGACCCACCGTTACGGCGCTGGACTTAAACCAACCCGCCGTAGCCATCACCGTGGGTTGGCCGACTGGATGGAAGTGCACGACCTTGACGGCGCCCGTCGCGCTGGACCATGGAACAACATTCACCCAGCCCGTTTCGCTGCAGTGAGTAGGCACGGGAGCACAAACCGACGGAGGCGTTGAGGAGTTCGCCGGTGTGAGATAGCGAGGTGTGCTCGCGCTACTGAAGGGTGCACAGGTCACCACTGCTAATGCGGTGGCTGTAAGGGTAAGGCTGGCGAGTGACAAAGTTCTCTTATTGCGCATCAGCCCACTCTACGGCAGTCACCGCGACGCTATTTCGACCTGTTTAGGACTACCCACGTGAAATTCTGCTCACTCCCCCAAGGCGTTCGATGTATCTCGTCGAATGACTCCACCAGAGTGAAGTCAGGAGAAAAGAAGTCAGTCAGCGACTCTTCGGACCAGCGAGTCACGGGAAGTCCCGAACATTGCTCTGGTCCAGTGGGGCCAAAGGTACCCATAACCAAGAATCCGTTCTCCGCGACCGCACTCAGCAGCACCTTCTTATACTGCCGTTGTTCTTCCACTTCGTTCAAAAAGTGAAACACCGCGCGATCGTGAGCGAGGTGGTATCTCCGGGTTGGAATCCATTCCAGAATTGACTCACTGATGTACTGGGCTTTCTCGCCAACTCGTCCACGAAGCTCGTCGAGGGCAACCTGCGAAATGTCCAGGGCGGTTAGATCTCGGTAGCCCACATTTAGTAGGTCATCGATGAGGCGGGTAGATCCAGCGCCCAAGTCAATGATTGCCTGTCCAAAATCCTTGACGAGGGACTCGATGATCCCCAGACTTGGACCCGGAGCCAGTTGAGTCCACGATCGTTCCGTTAGTGATGTTGAGCGGTATTTTTCATTCCAAAAACTCATGAAAAGTACCCTACTTTCGTGGCTTTGCCCAATCCCGAGTCATTCTAAGTCCCTGGAAATTCGTGACGTTAGCCCAGAGTCGAATAGTCGGTGTAGCCCTCAGCGGCACCACCATAGAAGGTGGCGGGGTTCGCCTCGTTGTATGGCCCATCGCTCAACAGTCGGGCTGGCAAGTCTGGGTTTGAGATAAACAACTGACCGAAGGAGATGAGATCTGCTCGGCCCTCATCGATTGCGACGAGGTCGTCACGTCCCTTGGCGCGATCAGCAACAAATACGTTGAGAATCAACGGATTGGTCCACAGGGCGCGAATCTCAGTGACGAGTCCGTTCTGCATTGGGTTTTCCATGAAGTGAAGGTACGCCAAGTCAAGTTTGGCGAGTTCAGAAACAAGTGCGGTGTAGGTCGCTTGAATGTTGTTTTCAACGATGCCGTTGAACGGATTGGCCGGAGACAACCGAATGCCAACTCGGTCGGCACCAATTGCGGCGACGACAGCTTTCGTAACCTCGAGGGGGAACTTGATATGTCCTTCGACTGATGAGCCCCAGGCGTCAGTGCGCAGATTCACATTGTCCGACAAGAATTGGTGGACTAAGTAGCCATTCGCCCCGTGAATTTCTACGCCATCAAAACCAGCTTCCACGGCATTGCGTGCTGCGTTAGCAAAGTCCTCAATGGTCTGGAGAATATCTGCTTCGGTCATTTCCACGGGCACCGGGAAGTCTTGCATTCCGTTGGTGGTGTAAGCCTGTCCCTCGGCGGCAACCGCTGAAGGGGCCATGGGGGCAAGTGCGCCTTCGTGAAGGTCGGCGTGACCAATGCGACCACTGTGCATGAGTTGGGCGAAAATGACTCCACCGGCGGCGTGCACCGCGTCGGTTACTTGGCGCCATGAGGCCACCTGCTCCTTAGAGTACAAACCTGGAGTCTGGATGTAGCCCTGGCCGACCACTGAAGGCTGAATGCCCTCAGAGATAATCAAACCAGCGGAGGCACGCTGGGAATAGTAGAGAGCCATTAAATCGGTCGCGAGGCTACCGGGGTCTTGCGCCCGACTACGAGTCATTGGGGCCATAACGATTCGATTCTTCAACAGGTTTTTGCCAACCTGCACAGGGGTGAATGCCTTGGTAACTTCGCTCATTAGGGTCCTTCTTGCTGATTCACACCGCCACGAATCTCGACGAGACCACGAGCGGCGAATTGGGGGAAATTGAAGCATAGCGACTGATCAGGGTCGAGCAAGCACGGTACTTGCTAGCAATGCTGATAAGTATTTTGAATCCACCAACTTAGAAAGATCGGACCGGTGCGCCGACCACATCACAAAGAACGTTCTGGACCAATTGCTTCTGGCTCGGCAGAGTTACTGAATCAGTTTGGAAAATGTACTGAAAACGACGACGTTGGATTGATAGCTTCGGGTCTTTCGGTCAAATACTCCACCACAAGTTACGAGATTTAGTTCTCGCTTGCCATTTGCCGTATAGACCAAGAGGCTCGGGAAACTCCGTTTGAAGTACGTCGCAACTTTCTTCACTTGAAACTGGGCCACTTGGCCGTTTAAGAGGGTGACAGTAATGAAAGCGCCCACCTTCATTTTTTTCAGATTAAAAAAGACCGCCGGTCCGACATAGGAGTCAACGTGCGCTAACAGCACTGCCGCCCCCAACTGTCCTGGCGTAACGCCGTAGCGAAACCACCCCACGGTTTTTGTGTCCTTGGGGACCTCGACCTGTCCATTCTTTTGGAGTCCCAGCTGGATGATCGAACTGCGGACTTTGAGTGATGGTATGTACAGACGAATCGGAATTGAACGATCCGGGAATTTACTTGCGAGTGCGTAGGCGCGTGAAGCTCGAGAGTCCATCACTGGGGGGTGATTCGCAGTGACCGGCCACTGATTGGTCACTGAGGGAAGCGCCACCATAAGTGCTATGCCGGCGAAAGCTTGAACAAGCTTCGCCGGCATGCGCCTACTTCTCGTATTCAAAGTTGTTCCTCGTACTTGGGAATGCTTTTCCTAGCCTTGGTGACGACGGTAGCGAACGACCCCCGCAGTACCTCCGGCCACAGCCAGCACAGCCAGCACAATCCACAGCCAAGTCCATGAGCCCCCCGCAGTGCCGCCTTCGCCCGTTCCAGGAGCTCCGTTAGGAACGGTCGTTGTAGAACCGCTGGCAGAAGTCGTAGTGGTGCCGCCGCTGGCGGTGGTCGTTGTCGTAGGTGCGATGCAGCTTGGAACGTTGATGACGTTATTGTCCAAAGTAACCGCACCGTTTCGCGCTAAAACGCGACCCGAAACTGTTGCGCCATTCGTGAGAGTGGCGGAAGTGAGGGCCATGATGGTACCCACAAAAGCGGTTGAGGTTCCCAGCGTCGCTGAAGATCCGACTTGCCAAAAGACATTGCAAGCCTGTGCGCCGTTAGTCAGCACGATGCTGCTTGAAGATCCAGTGGTCAAAGTAGATCCCGCCTGGAAAATGAAAACTGCGTCAGCGTTACCGCCAGCGTCCAGGGTGATCGCACCGGCAACCGAAAGGCTTGAAGAGGCGGTGTAGACACCAGGGGTCAAAGTGGTGCCATTGGTCAGTGCGGTCACTGAAGAGGTTGATGGTTGGCCGGCAGCGTTTAGGTATGCCGTCGTTAGATCCGACTGGGCCTGTGCGGCAGCAGCATCGGCCGCGTGCGTAGCTCCCGCTGCGCTTCCGGGAGGAAACCCAGTAATGGCCGTGCCAGGTGAAAGCCCCAAGTCTCCAGAGAGCGTTGACGAGCCGGTGTTGGTCACCGTGGTGCCAGCCAGAACTGAGTAGGCCGATGCCGTTCCAAGACCCACAGCGGTCGGGCTAGCCCCAGCGGGCTGCATCGAAAAAGCTACTGACAGCATTGCGATGAGACTCCCCGCGAACACCGAATTTGTCTGCGACCGGCCAAAGCCCAGTTGGGAAATTCCACGAGTTTTGTAGCGGCTTACTGAACCGACACGATTACTCGAAACGAGGGGAAGGGAAACTTTGGTCATAACGACCTCCTTTTGGCACTTATTAGTTTGAGATATCTAACTAGCGACATCCTCAACCTACCACGGTCTCTAGTGAGAGACAAGCGGATGTTTCTCCTCCCAGGTTTTGCTGCCCAAGAGCTAGCAAGTCACCAGATGCAGGATAGCTCGGCGAGAGCCTATTGAGGGCATTGGCAAATCCGAGCCGCTGCGTTACATTCTTCCTGGCTGCTGGTCACAGCGCAGTGACGAAGAGCATCGGCTGGTCTGTCTGGTTAACTCTAACGATTTGGCAATTCCCCAGGCGAGAATTCGCTACGAGCGATAATTTCAACTGATTCTCAGTTGAACGTGAACCGATAGACATTGGTTTCACGGGCAACAAATCCGAGGCCACGATACAGCGCATTCGCCGCTTCTCTCGAAGGACGACTGGTTAAATCTACCGTTGCAGCTCCCGCTTCCTTCGCTTGCGCGAGGCCCGTTTGAACGAGTTCTTTGGCAAGGCCTTGACCACGTGCGGACTCGTCCACCACGACATCTTCAATCCACGCCCGGGTTCCAGTGGGAATTTTAAAGGTCACCAAAGTGAGCATTCCCAGCACCACATCACCATCTTGTGCAACAAATAAGGTCGTGCCCTCGCGATTCACAATGGCGCTTAATTCACCGAGAGTCATCGGGGCTGCGCTGCTCGACAACTGTGGAAGGAGCAGATTGATCTGCTCCAGAAGTGATTCGGAAACCTGCTGTAGTGCGGTAACGGTCATAATGATCCCTTCCGCCACACTGGAGTGCGCAGATCGTCGTAGAAAACATCGCGGTGTTCTCCTCGAATCGCCGCGAAAACGTAGTCCGACCAGCTCTGGGGGTTAAGAGTTCCCTCGGGCAAATTGTCCTGGGCGAACCAGCCCGCACCCAGCGTCTCGAGTGGGTGTGGAGCAAGTTCTCCCCCAATCGCGGTGCAGAGAAAGATGAGTGAGTAGAGCGGAATACGAGACTCTCCGAGACGCATGCCGTCGAGTACTCCGATTAGACGCTCAACTCGAACTTCGATCCCAGTTTCTTCGAGAACCTCTTTGACTACGACCTCTGGAGCGGAGTACCCCACGTCGCACCATCCGGTGGGATACAGCCACACACCAGAATCGGAACGTTGAATGAGGAGCAACTCGCCCGCGTCATTGCGAACCGCGGCGCCCACGGCAACTTTGGGGGTTTGATATCCCGCGACGCCTTGACCCACCTCGGCGAGCCACTGCACAACAACTTCGTTGAGGTCGTGCGATTGTTCATCGGTCGTTAGAGCGGTCGCTTTAATATCCGCGGCGATAGCCAGGATCTCTTCGAAACGTTCGCGCTCATAGAGTGACTCGCTAAAGCCCAGGCCGGTTTTGGCTATGCCCGCGAGAGACTCGGCCCAGCGCAACAGGCTCTTCTGTGAGACCTGCTCCATCACAACCTACGCAGTGGTCGCGCTAAGTACTTCGTCGACTGTTCCGACCATTCCGGTGTAGAACTCCCCGAACTCACCGTAGAGGGTCGAGGCTTCGTCAAAACGCATGGTGTAGACACAGTCCTTGAGGTCGTCAACGTGAACGGCGAACAGGGTTACTCCCCACTCCCAGTCGTCGAGTCCAGATGAGCCGGTAACGAGTTGAATGACGCGGCCGCGGAATTCTTTGCCCGACTTGCCGTGTTGGGACATCAACTCTTTACGACGTTCGAATTCTTCGGCGTACCAGTTAATGGTCTCCCCACGACGCTTCGACATGGGATAGAAGCACCAGGCCTTCATCCCTTCGGGTGGTAGCACCGGGTGAAGCCGCTCATTGATCATGTGCTCGGGCATACCCTTGGCGTATTCGGACACTTCAGTGACCGACACGTAGCTCGAGGTCACATCAAGGCCCGCGTTGGTGAGGGCGGTCTGGAAGGTGCGCATCTGCCAAAGGTCGGTGCCCAAAATCATGAAGCAGAGGTCAGCCTTGGCTCCCATGATGGCAACGGGGATGATTTGGAGCCCCTGAGCGATGCCCTCATTGGTGGCGTGACGGATTTGGTCGGCGTTCACCACACCATTAGCGTGGCAAAAAAGGTGCAGGACGTTAAGTCCTTCTTGGGGTCCGAGGGGTGCAGAGTTCACGACGCCATCTTAGGAGCCACCCGGTTCACCTCATTCCACCCATCGGGAGCGTCGGAAAGTACGCCGAGCCCCCTCTGGGTAGGGTGGATGTCTCAAGGGAGGTCTCGATGACCCAACCAGATTCGGCGAACAACGAAGTTCGACGCACCCCCAGTCAGCAACGCGCCCATGAAAGCGTGCAGGCCATCTTGCAAGCGGCCGCCGAAATCATTGAAGCCGAAGGCTACGAGGCCTACAACACCAACACCGTCGCGAAGCGAGCGGGCGTGAGCGTGGCCCTGGTGTACCGCTACTTTCCGAATAAGGAGTCAATCCTTATTGCCCTCTGGGAAGAAACGCAAAATATCCGCGCTCGAACCGTCGTGCATCTCATTCGTCAAATTCCGACCGCGGGAGAGTATGAAGAGTACGCCCGCACAATCATGGTGACCTTGCGCAAACTTCGCACCGACCATCCAAATTTGATGATGATGCGCAAGATCTTCCCATCGGTCCCACAGTTAGCGGCGGTTGAAAACAAGGTGGTTCGCGAATGTGGCGATGCTCTCGTGTCGGTGATAAAGAAACGCTTCACTCGAATCAGTGACGATGAGGCCGAGGCTGCGACGATGACTCTGCTGAGCATAATTCCACCACTAGTTGACGCCACGATGGAAACACCTGATGCAACTTCTCTTTCGGCCCTCGTTGAATCCAATGTTCGACTCATAACGATGTTCTTTCAGGACTTAGAGACTCGTTTTAAATAAAAAACGGGGCCGGTTTCCCAGCCCCGTTTTCTTTTTGTAACAACTGGTTTAGAAGTCGTCCATGTGCTGGTTCGCCATGTTGGGCATTGACTCTTCGGGCTTGTCAACTATGACTGCCTCGGTGGTCAAGAAGAGTGCCGCAATCGAGGCTGCATTCTGCAGAGCCGATCGAGTCACCTTGGCGGCGTCAATAACGCCAGCCTTGATGAGGTCTTCGTAAACACCTGTCGCGGCGTTGAGTCCCTCCGAGGGGTTGGTGAGGTTGCGAACCTTGTCGACAATGACGCCACCTTCCAGACCAGCGTTAACCGCGATCTGGTTAAGGGGTGCCTCGACCGCCTTCGCGACCAAACGAGCACCGGTCTGCTCATCACCAGTCAATGACTCTGCGAGCTTCAAGATGTCGGCCTGAATGCGCAGCAGGGCTACGCCACCGCCGGGGACAACGCCCTCTTCGATGGCGGCCTTGGTGGTCGAAACGGCATCTTCGATGCGGTGCTTCTTTTCCTTCAGTTCAACCTCGGTGGCGGCGCCGACCTTGATAACGGCAACTCCACCAGACAACTTGGCGAGGCGCTCTTGGAGCTTCTCTTTGTCGTAGTCCGAGTCGGTGTTGTCAATCTCAGCCTTAATTTGGGCGATGCGGCCCTTCACGTCTTCGGCCGAACCGGCACCTTCGACGATGGTGGTCTCATCCTTGGTGACAACGACCTTGCGAGCCTGTCCGAGCATTTCGACTTCGGCGCTCTCGAGCTTGAGGCCAATCTCTTCGGAGATGACCTGTCCGCCGGTCAAGATGGCGATGTCTTGCAACATGGCCTTACGACGCTCACCAAAGCCTGGGGCCTTAACGGCTACTGACTTAAAGGTGCCGCGAATCTTGTTCACGACGAGCGTAGCGAGTGCTTCGCCGTCAACGTCTTCGGCGATGATCAACAGTGGGCGACCCGACTGCATAATCTTCTCGAGTACAGGAACCATGTCGCGCACGCTCGAAATCTTGCCCGATACGAGCAGGATGTAGGCGTTCTCGAGAACGGCCTCTTGACGCTCCATGTCGGTAGCGAAGTAGGGGGCGATGTAGCCCTTGTCAAAACGCATACCTTCGACGAGGTCCATGTCCATGCCGAAGCTCTGGCTCTCTTCAACGGTGATGACACCGTCCTTGCCGACCTTGTCGATGGCGTCAGCAATGAGCGAGCCAATCTCGGTGTCGGCTGCGGAGATGGAGGCCACCTGAGCAATCTGCTCTTTGGTATCAGCGGGCTTAGCCAGGGTGTGCAGTGAAGCGAGGGCGGTCTCGACCGCAGCCTCGATACCCTTCTTCAGCGACATGGGGTTAGCGCCTGCGGCAACGTTCTTCAATCCTTCACGCACCATGGCCCAAGCGAGCACGGTTGCGGTCGTGGTTCCGTCACCGGCGACATCGTCGGTCTTCTTGGCGACCTCTTTAACGAGTTCGGCGCCGATCTTTTCGTACGGGTCCTCGAGGTCAATGTCCTTGGCGATCGAGACACCGTCGTTAGTAATCGTGGGGGCTCCCCACTTCTTGTCCAGCACAACGTTGCGACCCTTGGGTCCCAGGGTCACGCGTACGGCGTCGGCCAGCTTGTTCATGCCACGCTCAAGTGCGCGACGGGCCTCTTCGTCAAAGGCGATGAGTTTTGCCACGGTTGTTCCTCCTAGTGCGATGCCTACTTCTATAGGCGCCCGCCAATTCTAGCAGTCACTCCCTAGGAGTGCTAACGGGTCAGCCGCCCGCGACCGCTGGGATGAGAGAAACGGTCTGCCCGGGCGAAAGTTCAGTGGCTAAACCATTGAGGAAGCGCACATCCTCGTCAGCGACGAAGACATTCACGAACCGGCGCAGCCCACCTTGATCATCCAGTACTCGCCCGGCAATACCGGGGTGCAAGAGTTCAACGGCGTTGATGGCGTCACGCACCGTCCCCGCCTCCACGGTGATTTCCGCGGCTCCCCCGACGAGAGTGCGAAGCTGGGCTGGAAGTCTGACAATAACGCTCATTGGGCGGCCGCCATTTCTTGCAGGGTTAGTGCATCTTGTGCTGATTCGAGAGTTGGTCGAATGGTTGCGCTCACTGTCGCGCTGTCGACAATCACGTCCAGAGTCTTTAATCCGTGACCAGAAATGACCGCCACGATGGACTTGTTGCGGTCAATTGTTCCTCGCTCAATCATCTGTCGCAGTGAAGCAATCGTCACCCCACCAGCGGTCTCGGCGAAGATTCCCTCCGAGCGAGCGAGCAACTCAATGCATTCAAGGATCTCCGGGTCAGAGACCGACCCACAGTCGCCACCTTGTTGGCGCAACTTATCTAAGACGTAGATGCCGTCAGCCGGGTTGCCAATCGCGAGCGAACGAGCAATCGTGTTGGGTCGCTGGGGAGTGAAAATTTCATCACCCTTGGTGTGAGCAGTTGCGATTGGCGAGCAACCAGTCGCTTGCGAGCCGAACATCACTGGCGAATCGCCCTCGACGAGTCCGAGGGTGATGAGCTCGTTAAAGCCCTTCGAAACCTTCGTGAACTGCGAACCCGAAGCGACGGGCACAACGACTTGGTCGGGTAACTTCCAACCCAGCTGTTCTGCGATCTCGAAGGCGAGCGTCTTTGATCCTTCGGCGTAGAAGGGGCGCAAGTTCACATTCGCAAAGGCCCAGTCGGGGTGCTCAGAAACCAACTCGACGCACAAGCGGTTGACATCGTCGTAGTTCCCCTCGACGCCCAACACCGTGCCCCCAAAGATGGCGGTCATCGCGATCTTGGACTTCTCCAAGTCACTCGGAATAATCGTGACGCTCGGCCAGCCAATCGAAGCGGCGTGGGCGGCGACCGAAGTTGCGAGGTTTCCGGTGGAGGCACACGCGGCGGTAGTGAAACCCAGCTCGCGAGCGGCCGATAGGGCAACGGAGACCACTCGGTCCTTGAATGACCCAGTGGGGTTGCGGGTGTCGTCTTTTAACCACAGCTCCTTCACCCCCAAGATCGCACCCAGGCGATGGGCCCGGCGAAGCGGAGTCCAACCCGCGCCGAGGTCAATGGGGTTCTCGCCCACTTCGGGCAAGAGGTCGCGGTAGCGCCACATTGAACCTGGCCCGGCGGCGATTGATTCGTGAGTGACCTTGCCCTTGGCCGCTTCTAAGTCGTAGGCGACTTCGAGTGGGCCAAAGCATTCGTCACAGGAGTAACGCGCGGCGATCTCGTAGGTGGTGGAACATTCCCGACAGATAAGTCCAGTTGCAAAGCTCATAGTTTCCTTTTTCATCGTTCGGCCTTTGGCACCTGATTCACCGGGTAGGTCCCTGGTGGTGAACTGGTTGTCGCAACGTCAACGGGGCCGTCCCTCAGTTGCTCTTGATGTGATTCCCATACTAGCCACCACTCGAACCGGCTTGTCAAGAGCGACCTATCCTCTTCTTATGAACTCTCAGACACCCTGGACACTCAGTCGCGACGAGTTCAATCTCGCCGAGTTACTAGCCAGCAAGAATGGATCGGTGGCGGTCATCATCCCCGCCAAGAACGAGGCCGCCACGGTGGGAGCGGTGCTGGAAGCGGTTAAGGGCGTTTCCGGTCTAATTGACGAACTTGTTGTCGTGGACGACGACTCCACCGATGACACCGCTATCGTTGCCGAGCGACATGGCGCCACCGTTGTCTCCACCAATATTTCGAGCGGCAAGGGTAATGCCTTGGCGGTCGGGGTTGGTAAAACTACCGCGGAATATCTCGTTTTCCTCGACGCCGACGTAACCAATACCGATGAGACTTTCGTGCCCCGGCTACTCCAGCCGCTCTTCGCTCGACCGGAGATTTCCCTGGTAAAGGGCTACTACGAGCGCCCCCTGCTGCACATGCCAACTGGGGGCGGTCGAGTCAATGAACTCGCCGCACGCCCTATTCTTTCGTTGCTCTATCCCGGACTCGGCGAGGTACGGCAACCCTTGGCTGGCGAGACCGCTCTGCGTCGCCGGGTATTAGATGACATTGCTCTCGAACCCACCTACGCCGTAGAGATTGGACTCTTGATTGATGTAGCCACGAAGATTGGCGTCAACTCGATCGCGCAGGTGGACCTGGGGGTGAGGGTGCACCGCAATCGACCCCTGGAGGAGCTTCGCCCTATGGCTATGCAGATTCTGCGTTGCGCTCTCGAGCGCAAGAACGGCTAAGGCTTACTTAACGGCGGCGTCGGGGCCAAGAATTACGATGACGTCATCGCCACTTGCGCCAGATACGGGCTGGAGCGAATTAAGAGGCTGCACCGCTGAGGTCGAAACGTTGATTGTGGTGGCGATCTCCGAAGCGGCCCAGACGTAGCCCGGGTTGTAATAGATAACAGTGGCCGCAACGCGCGGTGCGTTGGTGGGCGTCAACATATTCCAGCCATAGGTCATCAGATTGTGAGTGACGGTACTGGCCAAGCCCTGCACCGAGGTCCCATTGGCGACCTGGACGGTGACCTTGTTCTTGGGGGGCTGGGTTGAAGTAGTTGCTCCACCAGGCAAGGTTGTGCTGGGGAGAGTGTTGAAAGTCGAGGCGGGCGCCGTGTTTTTAGCGTGCACCATGAAGTACGTACCGAGGACGAACACACCGATGAGAATCAAAACTACCGGCGTACTGGGCTGGTGGTGATTGGTCGACTGTGGTCGACGCGGTAGTGGATTTGGCACCTACTAAGCCTAGAGGCTGGAGGCGGAAAAGGGCTCTCCACTCAATTAAGGGAAAGGGTGGCCAAAAAACTAGTTATTTAGCGCACGACCCGCAAGTGAGGACGATCCCCACGAATGACCGTTTTCCCCGCAGGATCCCCCACCTCTTGAACGGTGACTGCGCCGAAGCGCCAGGTTTCGGTGGTGTAGTTCTTAGTTCCCGAGGCGTAAAACTTAATTAGCACTAGGGCGTCAGCTTCGGCCTCGGCTTGGGACGTAGCCATGATCCAAAACTTCCGAACATGCCGGTCATATTTACCAGTAACGAGGAAGCGCTTCACCCCTCCATTCTCCCAAGGGGCTGTGACAGTACGAAAGACAGAGGGTCCTGCCACCACCCCCTCTATGATTTTCAAGTGATATTGAGCAGGCCCGCACCTCACTTCTCTCAACGCAGTATTCACCTGCCGGGCCTTGCGCTCGTCCTGCTGCTCTTGATTGGACTGGCTCCCGTTTCATCGGCCCGCGCCGCCACCGGTGGTATTAGTGGTGATGCCGCTAACTCGAGTTGGTACCCCAACCAAACTGAATTAACTCCCTCTTCGGTCGCTTACAACTTTGGCGAACTGTACCGAACACAACTCGAAGGTCAGATTTTTGCCCAGCCGCTGGATTATCAGGGCATCGTTCTAGTCGCCACCCAGGCGGACATGGTCTACGGCGTTTCGGCCGCATCAGGAACAATCCTTTGGAGCGACACGCTGTACAACCTGAATGACAGCAACCTAGGAACCGTATCCGCTCCCTACGGTGGCTGTGGTGATATCGGTTCGCAGTTGGGCGTTACCTCGACCCCAGTCGTCGATCCGGCAACCGGAATTATGTACGTAGTTGCAGCGGTAACCGTACAAGGCGTGCCGCAGTATCGGATTTTTGCTCTGAACGCCAATGACGGTACCGTCGCCAACGGTTGGGCTAACACTGGACTGCAGGTGCAAGGTGATGCGATTAACTCAAATCCCTCGTTTCCCACAACCTTTAACGCCGCTCACGAGACGCAACGGACCGGATTGGTTCTCGTCAATGGCGTGGTCTACGCCGGCTTTAGTGCCCAGTGTGACTACGCGCCCTACCAAGGGTGGGTCGTTGGTGTGAGCACCAACACGCAGTCACTCACCTCGCTCTGGTCGTCAGCAGTGGCCGATGCCAACGGGAATTCGTTGAACGGTGGTGGAATCTGGCAATCGGGCGGCGCGCCGGTGGTTGATGCCAATGGGAATCTCTATTACTCAACCGGGAACGCATTTGGCATGACCTACCCGAATCCGGAATCGGGAATCGGGAATCCGCTCTCGACCTACAGCGAAGCGGTCGTAAAACTCAACAGCCTCAATGGTCAACTGAGCGCCACGGACTGGTTTACTCCGACCAATGCGCTCAACTTAGACCGTGCCGACTTGGATTTCGCTTCCGGCGGACCTGTCGCTCTACCCTCTTCAATGAGTTCATCGCAGTACCCCAATGTCATGCTCCAGCTCGGCAAATACGGCGTGCTTGACGTTTTAAACATGAATAATTTGGGTGGATACGGCAGTGGTCCCGGTGGTACCGATGCGCTGATCTCGAGTGTCCAAGCCACCGGTGGTGCTTGGTCGCATCCAGCAATCTGGCCCGGCGACGGTGGTTACGTCTACGCCACCGTGACCGGCACTCCTCAACAGCAGTATCCATCAAACCCCGGAACGCTCGATGTCTTCAAAGAGTCCATCGACAACACTGGCGCGCCCCAATTCAGCCTGGTCGGCACCACGTCGAATTCCTCAACTGGATATATGAACTTTGGTAGTAGCTCGCCGATCGTCACCTCCGATGGAATCACTACTGGATCGGCCCTCGTATGGGTGGTGCAGATGCCAAATGGACCTGGCGGCTCAGCAACTCTGGATGCCTATTCCGCGGTCCCCACCAATCCAGGACCAAGTGGCTCGCTCCACCTGGTGTGGCAATCTCCCTACAACTTCAACGGCGAAAAACTCAGTCAACCTGGGGTGGGCGACAATATGGTTTTTGTTGGCACCCGCGATGGTCAGCTCATTGGTTACGGCCTCAATACCGCACCCGAGGTCACGAGTAATGGTGTGAACTTTGGGAGCGCCCAAGCTGGCAAGACCGTGCAACGATTCGCCACCGTCACCGCAACGTCGTCGACCGTGGTGAGTTCCTTGGCGATTTCGGGAAGTGCGTTCCACTTGGCTGCGAATGTACCCACCACACCGAGAACTCTGCTGACCGGGCAGAACCTCGCTGTCCCGATTACCTTCAGCCCCACCGCTCACGGGACAAACTCTGGCCAGTTAACAATTAATACCTCGCACGGCTCGTTCAATGTTGCCCTGATTGGAGTCGAAGTTACCTCTTCACACTTTGCCCTATCGAGCCCAGTGATTGACTTTGGGTTCCACCCAATTTCGAGTGGAGCCGTTTCCTTGAAAGTCTCGGTACGCAATCTTTCGCGGTCTTCAATCAAGGTCTTGGGATTCGACAAGTCTGCACTGAGCAGTGTCTACACAATTTCAAATCTTCCCACCTCGAAATTCATCTGGTCGAAGCACTGGTATAGCTTCACGGTCACCTTCCACCCACCAGGAACTTCGGGCAATTTTGCCCGCGACTACCCTTCGTTGCTAACACTAAAAACATCGATTGGCAACGCTGGAATTCCACTTTTTGCGACCGCCGCACCATCGTCAAACTTGGCGCTCACCGCCTCGTCGCTCAACTTTGGTCGAGTAAGGGTTGGGCATTCTGTTGCCTTGCGATTCCGGCTTTTGAATAATGGTGGTCTGCCGTTGCGAATCACCCAGGCCCAATCGCTCAGTGCTCCATTCGCATTGAACGTTCCGATTCAAGTTGGGGCGACCTTCTCTCCCAACGCCAACGTCACTGTCACGGTCACTTTCCACCCGACTCGAAGAGGTGTCTTCTCAGCCCAGCTGGCCATTAAGGGAAATGATGACACTGGAATTCACAGGCTCAAATTGTCCGGCACCGCCTACTAATCGCATCCAGATTGCTCGGTTTCTTGCTATTCGCTTCGCCGGCCAGAGGCGGCAGTCTTTCAGGCCATTATCTCGACCAACTATCCTTGTAACTTCAGCCGGTGTGGCGCAGTGGTAGCGCAACTGATTTGTAATCAGTAGGTCGTGGGTTCGACCCCCACCGCCGGCTCCAAAGGAGAAATATGAAATTAGTAGAACGCTTTAGAAATACCATCAAGGAATTTCGGTCCTTCGCCCTGCGAGCGAACGCCCTGGACTTAGCGATTGGAGTATCCCTCGGTGCTGCATTCACCACCGTGGTACATGCCATTGTCACCAGTCTTTTCACCCCACTCATCGCGGCCGTTTGGGGAAATGTCAACGTTTCGACGCTCTCGTTCCAGATCCACGGCACGACATTCAACTATGGGCAAGCGGTCAACGGTGCTGTTTCACTCTTCATCGTCGCTGCGACTTTATTCTTCTTTGTCGTCAAACCCTTGAACGGCCTCCGTCGTCGCCTCGGTTTAGATACCAGTTCATCACTGCCGAAAGCACCTTGTCCTGCCTGCTTCACTGAGATCGACATTCGCTCCAAGCGATGCGCCAGCTGCACGGAATCTCTTCCAGTCGGCTGGAGTGATCTAACTAGCTAATAAGCATCTCAACTGTTGCGAAAAGCGCTCCTGTATTGCCCGGGAGAGACCCCTCCCCCAATTGAATTACCGACACTCCGGAAATTTTCATTCTGTTGAGTTCCGCTTTGAGGTATTTAGCCACTTCATGCGCTCGGGAAGTGCTTAGCGCAGAGTCAACAGTGCCGTGTCCAGTAAAAGAAGCGTAACCAAGTATCTCTACAGACTTTGCTCTGTGAAGCCTGATGTACCTGGCAAAAACCTTGACGGAATGTTTCATCAAACTCGTAAGAGTCGACTTTTGCCTAGCAAAGATACCTATAGTTCCAAAAATTTGCCAAGGAACCGAATCGCCCCAGATTGCAAAATAGCGAGTTGAAGTGGCGGGCGTGACCACTTGATCGGGCGCAAAACTTGGAACAGTTGCGGTTGCGTCAGTCGACCACCCAATTAGAACTTTCCCAGTGTTTGAAGTGGTAGATATTGTCGGCAGGCGAAAACTATCCCCGCTGCTTACGACTATCGGAATCGCCGATGTCGTGCCGCCGTTAGCTTCGTAACTTATCGAGAAACTTGGATTTGGCGTCCATTTCGCGGCAAGGGTTTCGGTAGCGTCTGGATATATATAAGCCCCTCCTGAGCCGACGAGAATGGATAAATTACTCGCTTGATACCAACCATCGAAAATGTATCCTGCTTTATTCGCAATGGGAAGTTGAATCGCAGGACTTCCATAAACGAAGTTAAAGGTTTGGCGATACACGCTTCCACCGTTTGGATCAAGGGTAATGGTGTATGTATTCACTTGCCATCGCCCATAAAGTACGCAGTTCGTGCTTGGCGTAAAACTTCCTCCACCAATACCAACTTGAGATCCGGAAACGCTTGAATCAAACCAGCCGAGAAACGTATATCCAGGTCTTGTTGGAAACGGAAGCGTCAGTGGAGTTGATCCAACCTGATAGGAGGTGTTTGCAGAGAGAGTTGCACCTTTAGAATCTAAGTACTCAACTGAGTAAATCTCAGGAGTCCATACTGCCCAAAAACTGCCATCCCCGAGCAACAAGTATTGAGCTCCTGGAAGGATGACCGCCCCTCCCCCGTCTTGAGTAGAGCTCCAACCGGAAAAGATATATCCGCTTTTTGAAAGCGAGCTCGCCCCAGGAATGGTAATTGTACTGCCGCTCAAGTTCGTTATTGAAGGCACTGTTTGTGTCGCTCCGTTCGAGTTGAACGAAATCGTATATGCAGGAATCAAGTTCCAACTTGCGTATAGATCAAGGTTTGATTCGAACGAAAATTGTGCCCCATCACTGAAACTTGTGCCAGTGCCGTCGCTCGATGTGTTCCAATTTGAAAACCTATATCCAGAATTCGTAAACGACGCACACAGATTCAATTCAAGAGTTAGGGCCGTGGTTGTATTTGCCGACTGCGTACATGATGTGGAGTCACCCACAAATCCATTTTCATGGAAAATCACAGTGTGGTACTGACGTTGCCAAATTGCATATAGCGAGATCGCTGCAGTGAAGGAATAAGTTTGCAAGTTTACATAGGTAGTGCCGGTTCCATCGGGTTTGGAGTTCCATCCAGTGAATGTGTACCCGGGATTTGAAAATGGCGGATTTAGCGCAGCGAACGCCGTCAGCGCAGTTGCCACATTGTTGGTCTCTGTCGCGGATACAAGATCGCCTACATGTGAATTTTCGTAAAAGGTCACGGTTTTGAACTGCACGAACCCTTGAGCGGTACCAGCGCAAATAGAACTACTCATCAAGACCGTGAGAACGAGAACGCCTATTCGACACTTTTTCAATTCTTTGCTCCAGTTTCGTTTGACCCCCAACGGTTGGGAAACCGCCTAACGCAAAGAATCTAAGTATCTTGAGGCAACTTTTCTAATATTTACAAAGGGCGCAATCTCCGCTGCCTTGCAACTTCAAACGCTGCAATAGACACTGCAACTCCAGCGTTTAACGAGCTGATCTTGCCCATTTGGGGGATCGAAACGACCTTCTGACAGCGTTTTCTAGTCAAGGACGAAAGTCCTTTTTCCTCGCCACCGACA
>CAIJYV010000022.1 GCA_903825035.1 uncultured Actinomycetes bacterium
GCGAATTTGCCAACCTCTAGGGTCGTGGTCATTTCCGCCACTTGGACCTCGTGAGTGTGAACTCGCAGCAAGTTTTGAAGCCGAATTGACTGTTTGAGGCGCTGTGAGTAAACTGGTCTTTCCATCGCGGGGTGGAGCAGTCTGGTAGCTCGTCGGGCTCATAACCCGAAGGTCGTAGGTTCAAATCCTGCCCCCGCCACGAAGAAACCTGGTGAATCCACCGGTTTCCCCAGATGTCCCGGCTATTTCCCCTCCACGGGAAGTGGTCGGGACTTTTACATTCCGCGACCTGTCGAGGATCTTGAAATGCTGAGATTTAACCTTCAGGCAAACGAGCGAAAACTGTGCGGTAATTCACTCCGCCTAGGTTGAAAATGTCGAAGTGCTCAAATCAGGGCTCATCGGCTCAACTCTACAAAAGGAGAAGCATGAAAAAACTGACTCAATCGATGGTCGCCGTTACCATGATGGTCGGAGGATTATTGACGGTTGCAACTCCGTCAATGGCCACGACTCTTAAGAACTGTTATTACTTGTTTCCAAACACGCCGAAGGCCGTTTCACTGGCGGTCAAGCAAGCTAGTTGCACTACTGCTCCTGGCGTGGCCGCTTCCTCGGGCTCGGCCACCTTCAGTTCAATTCTTGGTAACAATAAGCACGGCGATCGCGACCTCAGCACGCCAACTGGAGTTACTCTTAACTTCGAAGGCTCGAGTTTTGTGCAGCCTCTCATTACCGCACTAGACACCACTGGCGGTACTGCTGGCACTTTCTGGAATCCCAGCAACGCTGTTAGCTTCGGAAACTACACCGGCCAGGGATCGACCTATGGACGTACGAACGTCACTGGCGGCTCACTAAACGTTGGATTTTCAGATCAACCAATGACAAATGCGAACAACGCAGGCACCGTTCCTCTGAACGTCACCCCCTCGGATTACGCACAATTGCCCGTGGCACTCGGTGGAGCAGTTGTTGCCTACGACCTCGGACCAGCACTAGACGGCTTGCACTTGAGTTCAGCTGTTATCGCCGCAATGTACATGGGCACCATCACTAAGTGGGATGACGCTCGTATCGTCAACTTGAACGGTGGGCCAACCAAGGGACTCGGCAAGAAACTAAAGGCTCTTCCCACTCAGTACAAGACCATTAAGCCACTGGAGCGTAGCTCTGGTTCAGGAACCACCTTTGCCTTCACGGACTACTTGAACACTGCTAACGGCGGCCTTCCAACCGGTGTTACCGCAGGCCCATCGAGTGGAGTGCTTGACACCAAGGGTTGGGCTGCGGCACATTTCACTCCAGTTTCGGGAAACGCTGGAATGGCCACTGCGCTGAGCAGCACCATTGGAACTGTTGGCTACCTTGAGTACAGCTACTTGCTGGTTCCTTACAACGCCCCTATCGACGTGGCCATGTTGCAAGACAAGGCCGGCGTGTGGATTAAGCCTTCACTTACTTCCATCCAGAACGCGGCGAACGCTGGTGGCAACACCATCACCCCTGACAACTTCTCGATCGTCTTCCTCCAGGCTGCGAAGAATCCCAAGACCACCCCGGTCTGGCCACTCGCTACCTACAGCTGGGCAATCATCAAGAAGGACCAGTCTGCTAACGCTGCAGCCGGAACAGCCGCTGTCCGCTTCTTGGATTGGCTGATCCACTACGGTCAGACACAGGCCAACTCGCAGGGCTTTGTTCCACTGCCATTCGCGGTGCAAAACTACGGACGCCACCAATTGATGAAGGTCAAGAACGGTGCAACCGCACTGTTGACGGCTAACTAAGTTACGAATTTAATCAAAGGACCCGGGTGGCTTCGGCCGCCCGGGTCCTTTGTTTTCTCGAGTTCAATGCTATTTCAGCACGTACTGTCCACTAGCGAATCGAAACTCGCAAGGTTTGAATTTTCAAGGGCAAGACGGGCGTCAGTCGTAGCTCGCAAAGCAAACTCTCCTTCTCTCCGGGAATCAACCAGCGTGCGTGAAGTGCCGATTCATCCACCTCCGTCTCGAATTCATTCACCTTTCGAAGGTTGCCAACTTGGTCAAGCATGGCGGCAATCTCCAGAGACCGTTCGTCATAAGGGATGTCCAGTGCGACATTTGGTGCGCAGATTTCATCGGCAAGCTCATCTGTCCAGTTGAGGATTAGCGAACTGGCGCGCGCAATGTAATTGTCAAGGATGCTGCTCAATCGGGGCGTTGCTGGTTGGGGGAGCTCGCTGACAACCGACTCGAGTATTCGGGTTGCGGTGGCCCAAGCTCCTGAGTATCGAGCATTCTCGAGGACAACAACGCCGACTCGAGAATTCTCGTGCCAACGCATGTGGGCGCTGTATCCGGGGTAGCCGCCGGAGTGAGAGACGAACTTTCCATAGTTCTCGTCAATGTCAACGTGAAGCGCAAAGCCATACCCAAACAGGCGCCCTCTGGTCTCGGGAGTTGTCGCTGCATCGTTACTGAAAGGCATTGGGATATGGAGTTGTTGCATTTCGCGGCGCGTGGCAAGCGAGAGCGGGCCAGACTCAGGGGAATCAGGATTTAGTGATTGTGCCAACCAATTTGCCCATCTCGCAAGATCGCGGGCGGAGCTAAATGCTCCACCAATACTTGAAAAGGAACCTGGACCCGAGAAATCCTGGGCGAGCCATTCTTCGCCTCGGCGCCGATATCCAATGGCGACATTCGGCGATTGTGACGCCGCAACCGAAAAGCTCGAATCATTTAGCGCTAGAGGAGCAAAGATCTGGTCAGTGACAAATTGGGGAAAGCTCTGACCCGAGACAATTTCAATGACTCGTCCAACAAGGGCGTACCCCAAATTCGAGTATTCGTATCGAGTGCCGGGTGCTGAGATTAGATAGATGCCATTCGAGACGTGGCGCTCAAGCTCACAAGCTGAAATCGACTCTTCTCGATCTGCCCACGGATCATCAGTACCGAATCCGGCCGACATCGTCAGCAACATACGTAAGGTCGGCGGAGCGCTGTGGGCGAGAGGTCCGGCGTGCTGGTAGCCGGGCATGTACTTCGTAATGGGGTCGTCAAGGCTGAGGAGACCACGATCGCGCAGGAGGAGCGTCGCGGCCGCGGTGAAGCTCTTAGTGCAAGAGGCGATACGAAATGCGGTGGAGTCCTCGGGAGCCGGCCCACCAACTTCGCGCGAACCAGCCCCGCGGAACCAGAGGACCTCGCCCTCGTAAAAGAGGGCGGCAACTATTCCTGGCGTTGCCTTCGAATCAATTCTCGACTTGACGATTTCCTCTATCTTCGCAAGAGAATTCTCAATCGCAACCGTAACTTGAACTCGACTAAACGACATGGTGCTCCTATTTCTTTTTGGGTCTAATCCTCGTTATTTGGATCGAACCCTCTTTGACCGTTCCGGCCCCCGTCTTCATTATGCGCAATTCGACGGGGTCATTCAGGTCACCTGGTGGAATTTGTCGAAATTGATAGGGACCCCACCCGGTGTACAGCAGTGGTTTGCCCAGAGAATGCATGTGATAACTGAAATCCTGGGCCCCAACTGAATTCTGGAAGGTTTTTCGAATCAGCAACGTTTTGGTGGTGTTGTCCCAGAACTCAACGGTTAAAGGGGCCGTGGAGCTGAGGTCCATGTGAACGTGCCAATTGCCCGAGGCGAGATTCCAGGTCAAGCCGTAATTGATAGTGCCCACTTGGTTGCCGCGTGAGACGGCGCACAGTTGGGTGACGTCATGGCATCGCTGCGCACTATTTGTGCCCTCGCTTAGCCACATGGCGATTGGCTGAAGGGCCATGTGGCGTTTTGGCGCGAAGTCCTGAAGGGTAGGGCTTCGCTTCACCTGCACCAGAAAGACTCCATTTTTGTGAATGGGCATTTTCGAGGCTGGCAATTGGGCTAGCGCCGTGACGAGGGCTAAGTGTTGGGCGGGATAAAGATTTTCAATGGCACTCCACGGGACAACGATGAAGTCAGTTGTCTTGGTCCAGAGATGGTCTGGGTGCGACACACCTAACTTAAAGTCATAATTTCGATCTGCATACATTCCTATGATGCCAAAAGAAACAAAAGTGGCGTCTTGTGGTTTTATGTACCGATGAGCCTCGCCCAGACTCGCGGACGTCGCAGAAGGCATTCGCGCGTAGTCAAGTTGAACATGTGGCAGCCAAACGATGGACCACATGGCGGTATTGGCCAAGAGAATCCAGGGCAGGTACCGAGTCGCGTACCGTCGGAGATTCCCGCTGGATTTTCCGACGAGCCAACCCCAACTCAGAACTGAGGCGGGGACCATCGTCAAAGTCGCCGGAAAGGTCTCCCAGGGAATAGTCGCGAGCCGTCCAATCTTGCCCGAGAGACCGGTTTGCACCATCACGAGTTGGGGGAGAATTGAAATGGGATTCAAGAAACCGAGAAAGCCCGTGGTGCTGTTGTATGAAAGCCAAGAGCTAATGGAGGTTTTGAAGTGGCTCCAAGCGAGTAGGGGATGTTTAACAATTCCCTCGAGGACCTTCAACATCGTGCCGTGCTTCACGGCGTACGAATTCTTAGGGCCCAAGAGGTACCCGTAGTGAACAGCGAAGTTAGAACCAACACTTCCGTGGAACATCGTTGCCACCGACCCCCAGAGTACGCCGGCGGCTGCGAACCCAGCAAGAATCACGAGTGTCCGGAGTGACTTGCGGTGAATAATGGCGAGTGACAGCGCCAGTGCGACAATGTAAGTTCCTGAAACATCGGCCACCAAAAAGGTCATCGCGGCGAAAAATGCGGCGGAATACCACTTTTTCTTTAGGCCAAAATACAAAAACCATATTGAGAGACCCATGGCCGCACTCGTTTGATAGTGCACGTCATTTGAAATGGTGTACCACGTCCACGGGGAAAGGGCGAGGACGAGTGAGACGCAAGTAATGACCGTAACGGGTCGCCACTCCTTGGGCCACCAGCTACTGGGGAGGTAGTGGCGCACAACGGCAATCGCTCCGCACTCGGCGGAGAGGACGAAGCCATTTTGGACCCACAAAATCCAGCCCATGTGAGGCCACAGGTTAGCGAGAGGCGCGAAGGGCCAGTTCAGAAGTTCAAAGTGGTCGGAGATGAATGAACGACCAAGTGGGGTGGTGTAGGGATTGAAGTGTCCGTGAGCGATCTTCCACCACGCCTGGTAGCGCATCGCGAAGTCGACGCTCTCGCTGTAGTGCCAGAGCAACACCAATGACCAGAGACACATGGCAATGAATTGGAGGCCGAGAATCAGTACGGCCCAACGGATGGGGCCAAGTCGCCGCCAGCGATTAAGTAACGGGCTGAACACGGCTATCTGGCTAGTGTCCATTCAAGAACCGAATTGGAACAATCTCGGAATATCCGTAGGGATATCCAGTCAAATTATTCACGAGGTTGGCCTCGAAGTACACGGGGTCGGTGGAGCTCAACTGAGAGGTCACGTAAAAAGTTGCGGCTCCATTGGAATCGGTATAAGCGACGACGGGGGTCATGCCCACCCCCTTGCCGTTAATTGAGGCTTGGCCATAAATTTGACCCGCTTGGGTGTAAACGGTCTGCCCTAAGAAGACCGGCAGCCCAGTGAGGTGCACCGGGTTGTCAAAGGCGTCGACCAATTGCGTGGTCAGCGTGACGACCTTTCCAGGGGGTTGAACTTGATTAACGGCCTCGGGGTTCATGATCAGGTGGTAGGGATTCACTGAAAAAGGTGCCGAAATGCTCACCGAACCGGGATTTTCGGTAAAGGCGGCGATTTGGAATCCGCCAGTAAGTGGAGACTGAGCGAAGAAGTTTGGCGCCATCAGGTTATAAAAAGCGCTGCTGTGTGCTCGCAGCGTCTTAGGTCCCGCCTGGCGAATCCAGAATGCTGTTTCGGCGCCACCATTTTGGACGGTAAAGGCGGGGGTCACCGAGTGATTGGTGTGATTGGTGACATTGAGCCGCACCTGGATAATGGTGGCCAATTGTCCGGTTGTCTTGATGGACAGAATTTGAATCGAAAGTGGCGCGCTCGAGGTGAGGGCCAACGTGCCCGCCAAGAGTCCGGCCACCGCGAGACCAATGGCCGAATACTCAAACCGCTTGTGGGCGGTGAGCCGTGGAAAATCCTCGCGAGTGACACTCGTTGTTGAACACAATGCCACAATGGCCGGCAGGGCAAGAACGACAAAATAGGAAGCGAAAGACCGGGCACTGAAGAAAAGAATGAAAGATGGAGTGAGCACCGTCAGCGCTTTAAACCGTGGGAAGGTCGCAACGTAGATTACGAAGAAGGCCCCAAAGGTAATGATCAGCAACAGCGAGAAGTAGAAAAGATTACCGCCGCCGATACCAAGAAAGATTGCTAAGCCCACTAACCCCTGACCCGCGGGAACGGCGTTTGAGGCGACGGGGGTCAAGACTCCTTGGAGCCAGGCGCTGGGGTTAGAGAGGATAAAAGGCAGGTTGATGACTAGGAATACTCCGCCCATGATGAGAAGGAACCGAGTCAGCATCCGCATAGCCTCCCCCCGTCGCCCTTGCCGGTTGAGCTCTAAGTACCAGGCCGCTAGCAAAAACGGAATGATGGGCCACGGCGTTTGCTTTACCGAAATCGCTAGGCCCATCGCCACTGGAGTCATCCAAGCGCGCCAACCGGTGAATGTCGGGTAGCGATCCCATTGGTAGACCGCAATGATGAGGGGGATGAGAAAGACCACGTCGGTAACTCCGCCAACGGTAAACCCAGTCAAGATAGGCAATGAGCCGGCGATGAGCGCCAGCGGACGAAGGCGCTTGGGGAGCAGGTAAAAGGTGAGCAGTACCGCTAGGGCCCACAACACAACATTCACAATCACGGCCATCTGAGTGGCGAAGCCCAACCATAAGGAGGGCAGATAAATGAGGAAGGAGAGCGCGGGATAACTCAGTGCCTCAACGGGGGTTCCGTTTAGTCGAAAGGTGTACCCATTGGGAGAGACGTGGAACATCTGGAACGACGGTGCCATCGAGTGGATGTAAGGGTTGTGCCAATGAGAGGCAATCTGGGCGGCGTACTGATTGAACGCGATTTCGTCTGTGCCGTAGCTCGGACTCAGACGAATCTGCATCCATGCCCAAGCTCCGAAGCCAATCATGGTGAGAATGGCGGTGGTCCAATTCCACATGGTCATATATCGGCGGTTGTAGGTGGGAGCAGTCCACGCAAGCCCAATCGTCGCTAAGCCCCAAGCACCTAGCAAAACTTCGATATAGGCGAGCCAGGAATAGAGGTCGGTGAAGGCAAAGAGCAAAAAAGCCCAAGTGATGAGGAGGAAGCCGACAATTCCCCACAGCGCTCGGTAGGTCTCGACACTCTTGGTAGTTACCTCGGGTTGATCGAGCACTTTCAAATTCTACAAACCTTTAGTTTGCGCTGAAAGTCTGAAGATTACCCACTAGGTCGGTACCCACGAAACTAACGATATACGCCCCGTTGGCGGTAAGTGCAATCTCCCGTGCATTTGATGGCGCCGGAAGAGCCCGTAAGACTGCTTCGGTCGTGGTGTTTACTACTGCGACATTCTCGCTGCCAACTCCCTTAAGGACGTAGAGCCGAGTACCGTCCGCGTTCATGGTCGCAGCAATCGGGTTGGCACCAACTTTGAAGGTTTGCGTTAACTGCCCAGTGGTGCTCGAGAGATACGTGACAGTTCCGTCGCTCTTCAGCACAACAATGGACTGACCGTCACGACTTGGGACGAATGTATTGGCGTTGATTGGTAATGGCAGTGATTGAGGTAGGACCTGCATGAGCCTCGGGTCCAGGATTTGAATTGCCTTTGCCGTTGAGGTAGAGATCATTGCGTAAAACTTGTTCGAGTTCGGCGCTTTCTGTAACGCGGAAACTGGGCCAGCTGTTGGGATGACGCCAATTTCAGTCTTGGTGGTTGTGTTGACGAAGGAGACGAAGCCAGTTGTAGAAGTTCCAGAGCCGATGGCAATAAGGTTTTTGCTTTCGATCGCGATTGAAGTTGCGTTGAGCGATGTTGGAATAATTTCGCTGACCTTACCGGTGGCTACCGAGAGGTACTGAGCATTTGCGGCAATCCCCGTGTTGGTTAAAACCCACGCGTGTTGGCCATCACCAACTAAGGCACCGCCGACGATTCCCGCAGGACCCGGCACAATTCCCTTGGGCAAACTGAACGACGAATGAGTAGTTGAAGCCTGACTCGTTAGGAAAAAGAGCCCGCTTGCGCCCAAGAGCAACGCAACGACAAAAATTGCGATTGACTTGGGATTGATGAATCGTTTCATGGCGAATTAACTTTCTCAAAAATGGTTACAAAGGTTCAAATACCCAGTGAAAAGTATTTGGCCCGCTGGATTACGTGAGCGGCTTTAAATGCCGAGGCCGCTCGTGACTTCTTGGGCTTTGTCGTAGTGGTGACCCCCTTATGGGAGGTGGTAGTTGTCGACTTTGGCCTGGTTGTTGTTGTTCCCTTGCGGGTCGTCGTCGTAGTTCCCCTGTGAGAGGTGGTGGTTGTCGATTTTGGCTTGGTAGTAGTCGTTGCCTTAGGTCGAGTCGTGGTAGTTACCTTCGGCTTGGTAGTAGTCGTTGCCTTAGGCCGAGTCGTTGTAGTTACCTTCGGCTTGGTAGTAGTCGTTGCCTTAGGTCTGGTTGTTGTAGTAGTTCGCGGACGAGTGGTCGTTGTAGCGCGTGGTCTCGTGGTCGTGGTTGTGGCCCGCGGGTGCGTGGTGGTTGTTGTCGCTCGAGGGTGCGTCGTCGTCGTTACCGAACCGGGATTCACAACTTCAAGTGCGAGTCCCGAAGCTTCATAGTAGGAGAGCGACTGACTGGCGTTTGTGGCGGGGGTGTATGCCGTCCAAGCATTGTTACTTAATTTAAATACGAACTGGCGTCCAGTGATCAAGGTGCTCGAAATGGAAATTAAAATTGCGTGGGGGAAAGTGTTTAAAAAAGTTCCGCTCGCGTTTTTTCCGACGACGTCATATGCGAAGGCAACCGAACCGTATCCCTCCGGCGCGCTAGCAAGCGAGATTGCATTGAGAATTGCAATCTGAGAATGCGCAGCAAACGTCTTTGCGGGCACGTGTACCGTGACAGTTGCCATTGAGATGTTGAAGGTCAAAGTAGTTGCGCTCGATCCAACAGCGTGAACACCCAAAACAGGAAGTCCGCTGAGCCCCCCAGAGCCACCACCTTCTCCTCCGCCGTAGCTGGTTCCTGCGGCTTCTGCTCGAACAGAGCCAACTAGTGGCAAAAGTGTTGCAGCTACAAATGCAATTAGTACGGTGAGAGAAAGTACATTGCGACGGCGATCCGCCCCAACAAAAGTGGGGATTCGCAAATTGGCAAAACAGGCTCTCATAAGTAATGGTGAGAATAATGAGGGATAGGGAATTTGAGGCTACAAATGGACAATTTTGAGGTGAAAAGAAGGTTAATAGTGAGTGACTATTTTGACCGTCCAATAACCAGAGCATTTACCTCTTTTCCGATTCAAAATTGAAAAGACGCCACCAAATTTCGCCTCGAAGAAACTCATAAAAGTTAATCTCCACGCACCTGTGTTTTCACGGGCAGTTAACTTGCTCTTCGTAATGTCTTGCTCGTATCGAAGCGGAAATGTCTGTCGGGAGACGCACGGAACCGCGGAGATTCACCACATTTCAACACTTTTCTATAGGAGGAAAGTTTAATGAAGAAGATGCTCAAGTCATCAGTTGCAGCTGCGGTTGCGCTAGTTGGCTTCGCAAGCGTTGCCGCTCCGGCATTCGCTACCACCACGACCAAAGTATCGTGCTACCCGCTGTACCCAACCGGCAAGATCAAAGCCGCCAAGCTCACCGCTTGTTCAGTAACTGCTTCCACCACTGGCTCTGCACTTACCGACAGCGCAGCTACTTTCGGTGTGAACCTTGGCCAGAACAGCTCATTGGACAGTGACCTCTCGATTCCTTCGGGCGTTTCATTGAACGCTGAGGGTTCGTCCTTCATTCAGCCTTTGGTTATGGCTCTTCAGAGTGGCTCGGGCAGCTCATACTGGAACCCAAGCAATGCTGTTTCCTGGAGCACCTACGCAGGTTCAGGATCAGGCACGGGCCGTACCAACGTGACCAACGGAACCTCCGTAATCGGTTTCTCCGACCAGCCAATGACGACCTACAACAATGCAGGTACAGTTCCTACTGGCATCACCACCTCCGACTACGCGCAGATTCCTGCTGCTTTTGGTGGTGCGGTTGTTGGTTACGACCTGGGTTCAGGTTTGAACAACTTGAAGCTGTCGGCCTCAATCATTGCTGACATTTACAATGGTGTCATCACTTCATGGGCGAACATCTCAATTGTCAACCTAAACGGTGGAAGCACCTCAAAGATTGGTAAGAAGCTTCTTGCTTTGCCAAGCGGTGTCAAGACCATCAAGGTTCTTGAGCGCAATGCTTCTTCAGGTACGACCTTTGCGTTTGTTGACTACCTCAACACTGCGAACTCAGGCTTGCCAACTGGAGTAACCGGCCCTTCCGGGTCAGTAATGGGTACCAAGGGTTGGGGCGCATCCTTCACGGGTGAGGCCAACAATGGTGCCATGGCTAACGCTTTGACCACTACTCCTGGTGCAATCGGCTACGTGGAGTACAGCTACCTCTTGATTCCCGGTAACTCGGCAATCGACACCGCTCAGCTTCAAGACGCGGCGGGTGCTTACGTCAAGCCTTCAATCAAGACGATCCAGGCTGCCGCTACGGCTGCTGGCACGAACATCACCCCTGACAATTTCTCAGCGGTGTACCTGCCAGGTGCCGGCGTATGGCCATTCGCAACCTTTAGCTGGGCCATCATCAAGAAGGACCAGTCTGGACAGGCTGCCAAGGGTGAAGCTGCCGTGAAGTTCCTTGACTGGATGGTTCACTATGGTCAGACCCAGGCTGCTGGTCAGGGCTTCATTGCCTTGCCAAACGCAATCAAGAACTACGACCGCAAGCAGCTCATGGCAGTTGTAAACGGCTCGCAGCACCTGTTGCTCCTGGCTAACTAGTCAGACGGGGAATTTGGGCTTAGGATTAGTAGAAATGACCACTAATACTGTTCAAGTTCCTAGATCGCGTCGCTTCGCGGTGGGTGACTCTAAGCCACCCACCGCTGAGCGTTCGTGGTACACCTACGTATTAGCTGCCGCCTGGATTTTGTTTCTCGGCGTTTCTGGCCTCTTCTTCTGGTCAATCGTGTCGAAGTCACTACCGGTGTGGCAAAAACAAGCTGGCACCATAATCACCGGTACCGGTTGGGGAGGGCCCTACGGTGGCCTTCCAATGATCATCGGAACACTGCAAACCTCATTGATCGCTCTCGTAATCGCGGTGGTCGTCGGCCTGGGAACGGCCATTTCAATTGTGTTTTTAATTCCCGCACGGCTCCGCCTCATCACCGCCACAATTGTGGAACTGCTCGCCGCAATCCCCTCAATTGTTTACGGCGTGTGGGGCCTCTTGGTTCTCTCGCCTTGGATGCTCGCGCATTTCTACCCCTTCCTTGATTCGCTGGGACTTACTTTCTTGGGTAGCTCAAATATTGCGACCGGACCTTCGATTTTGCTCGCTTCAATAGTTCTCGCTGTAATGATCTTGCCAATTTTCGTTTCGATTACTCGTGAAGTAATTTCGGCTGTACCCCAGGACCTCATCGAGGCGAGCCTGTCGCTTGGCGCCACTCGCTGGCAGGTTATTTCGAAGACGGTCCTACCAACGGCCCGAATTGGAATTATGGGAGCGGCTTTCTTGGCCCTGGCGCGCGCGACAGGCGAAACAGTAGCTGTCGCACTTACCATTGGAACAATTTCGAAGGTGCAATGGCACTTCTTCTACCCAGGCACCACAATTGCTTCGTGGATTGCCACTGCTTTCGGAGAGGCCAACTCCAACGATATTCAAGCCCTGATGGCTCTCGGAGTAATTTTGATGGTCATCAGTCTCGGGGTCTCTCTTATCAGTCGCTGGTTTATTGCTCGTCAAAGAAAGATTTTGGCCAAGGTATGACCGACCTGTTTACTACCATCACAACCAATGACGCTCTGCGCGCTGAAATTCAGGCAATTTCTCAACGTGGTCGCAACGCGCGTCTCATTCGTTCCCGTATCGTCATTACCCTGTGCGTAATTGCACTCGCGATAGCGGTAATTCCATTGGCGGCACTCTCTTGGGAAATTATTGTGAAGGGTTTGCCGGTAATCAAGGCGTCGTTCTTTACGCAACTCCCGCTGACTCCAAACTTGGTAAATCCCAACATGACCGGTGGCGTTTCTAACGCCATTGTCGGGTCGCTAGTTTTGGTTCTGTACTCATCCATTCTCTCAGTTCCCGTCGGTGTATTAACCGGTATTTACACGGCCGAGAATGAAAACCGAACCGCCTCACTGATTCGTTTGATGGCTCAAACCATGGCGGGCGCCCCTTCGATTTTGATGGGATTGTTTGCCTTTGCGCTGATCTGCCAGCAACTAGGTTTTGGCTACTCCGCACTGGCTGGTTCATTTGCCCTGGCCGTGCTTATGGTACCGGTCATTGTTGTCGCCACTGAAATTGCGGTGCGCAATGTGCCACAAACCCTGCGCGAGGCTGGCTTGGCCTTAGGGGCCAAGCCCCACAAAGTTTCGATGAAGATCGTTTTGCCGACGGCGCTATCGGGAATAGTTACCGGCTGTATCTTGGCGATTTCGCGTGCGGTTGGAGAAGCCGCCCCCGTGCTCTTCACAATTGGTGGCGCAACGCTCCTGAATTGGAAACCAACTGACCCCGTTTCGGCCCTGCCAATTTCGATCTACATTGATGCAAAATCTCAGTGGCCGAGCCTCCGTGCCATGGTCTTTGGCATCGCTCTAGTCCTGCTTTTTGTTGTATTTATTGCCAGTTTTACTGCTCGCTTCCTGGTCGGACGCCAGCAGCGTAAGAGTTAGCATTTGGGAGATAACCATGACTGATGACCTGACCACTAAAACAACTACGACCGCGTCTTCGAGTGGCGTCAAAGTTGCCATGCAGTTGAAGGATGTAGCTGTTTCATTCAACGGCCGGACCGCTGTTCGTGATGCAACCTTTGACGTCGCCGCGAACCGTGTGACCTCAATGATTGGACCATCGGGCTCCGGCAAGACAACCTTGTTGAGAGCGCTCAATCGCCTCCACGACCTCACTCCAGGGGCCAAGGTCACGGGAAAGATTTTGCTCGAGGGTGTTGACATCTATGGACCTGACTTAACCGTTACCGAACTGCGCACCCGCGTCGGCATGGTTTTTCAGCGACCAAACCCATTTCCAACAATGTCTATCTACGAGAACGCTGTTTCGGGACTTCGTTTCAATGGCATTAAGAAGAAGTCGCTTCTCGACGAGGCCGCTGAGGAGTCTCTTCGCGCAGCGGCCCTGTGGGAGAGCGTTGAAAATCGCTTGAACGTGGCCGCCTCAAATCTCTCCGGTGGTGAGCAGCAGCGGCTGTGCATCGCTCGCGCCCTGGCCCTGAAGCCCGAAGTGCTGTTGATGGACGAACCAACTTCTGCTCTTGACCCGATTGCCACCCTTCGCATCGAAGAGTTGATGTCAACCCTGAAGCAACAGGTAACAATCATCATCGTCACCCACAACATGCAGCAGGCTTCACGAATTTCTGACGACTGTGCATTCTTGCTCATGGGCGAAGACCGGGCTGGTGAGCTCATTGAGTTCAATACCACCGAAAAGATCTTCAACTCACCAATTGACTCGCGCACCTTGGACTACACCTTGGGTCGCTTCGGTTGATTTAGAAGTTTTCACACTTCCAGCAGCCATAGGTTGCGGGCAGTTCTGCATAAGATAATGCTTGCGGATGCCAAATATGGTGTTCTTGCCCGTAGAGTTGAAATATGGGTACTGACCTCGACCACTCGGTGAAACTTCACTGGGGTGGATCACAGCCTCGAAGTAGCGGTATAAGGCGAAACCTTCCGGTGGTAGTTACACTTCTAATCCTTGGCCTGAGTGGGTTTGTAACGACTGCTAACGCCACTACCTCGACTACTTCCACAACAACTCAAGTGGCTCCTCACTGTGGTGCGCCCGTCTCGGTTGACTCACTTTCGGTAATGCAATTGGTCAGTCAACTCATCGTTCCAACGATTAACGCGACCTCAATCGGAGGCGCTTCTGTGATTTCGGCAGCAGGATATGCCGGAATTATGGTCTCGGGATCTCAGGCGCCCGCGAACTTTTCCTCCAAAGTTGCGCAGCTTCAAGCTGCGAGCTTGCTACAAGTCCCGCTCTATGTCATGACCGATGCCGAAGGTGGCGGCGTGATGCGACTCGCAAATAAGTTGCCGTCACTTCCGTGGGCCCAGACAATGGGGAAGTGGAGCACCTCTCGTGTGCAGAGCACAGCCTCGTCGCTCGGTGCCGCCCTGAAATCACTCGGGATAAATATGGACCTCGCCCCCGTGGCCGACGTAGATGGAAGAAGTCAATTTCCGAGTGCTCTCAATCCGGATGGACTGCGAAGCTTCTCCGGGGACCCACGAACGGTCGGGAGAGACTCGGTGTCATTTGCGAAGGGCCTGATTTCGCATGGCGTGGTGCCGGCAGCAAAGCATTTCCCAGGCATTGGGTTTTCATCGAGAAATTCGGATTATGGTCCGGCAAAGACCAAGTCTTGGGCCGCTTTGCAGTTGAGTGGCCTCGTACCATTTCGTGCACTAATTTCGTCGAACATACCAGTGATCATGATGTCGAACAACTCGGTGCCTGGATTTACGAGTCTTCCTGCAAGTCTGTCGCCTGCTCTGTATTCTTACCTCCGAGATAGTTTGAATTTTTCTGGACTCACAATCACTGATTCGCTGTCGGCCGGCGCCATCAGTGCGCTTCACATTGGGCTATCGGAAGCTTCGGTTCAAGCTGTGATTGCTGGCGCCAATCTCGTTCTGCTCGGCAACTCATCAACTGTTGCCCAGGCGATGTCGAATGCAAACGCCGCAAGAGCTACTTTGACATTGGCCGTACGCAGCGGAAGGCTTCCGCTTTCGGTTTTACGGAATTCGGCTCAAGCGGTGCTGAACGCTAAGCAATCTCAATTTTGCTCGAACTAGAGATAATGCGGTGGAATTTCGGCGTCACTGCGTCGAGTGATGCGCAGCTGCTCTTGTAATCGCTGCACCTCGGCTCTCAAAGCGGCAATGGTAGCTTCGAGTTCCTCGGTAGTTGGCTGATCAGTACTCACCCCTAAATTTTCCCATAGTTGGGGCAAGAAACCAAAAGTTTTTCTCTTAAAATTGTCGGGTTTCTTGGCGGTAAGTGAAATTAGTTCCCATTTTTCACGCCTTTAGTAATTAGCGTTATGTGATTACCCCACAAGGGGGGATTAAAAAGCAAGGGAGACTTTATGTCTGACAAAGGTATGGGGACCCAAGACGATGCTCGTCTGAAGGACCTCGGATACAGCCCAGAATTGTCACGAGTGCTATCACTCTTTGACAACTTCTCGGTGGCCTTTAGTTATTTGAGCCCAATGGTGGGAATTTTCTCACTCTTTGGACTTGGTTTGGCCATGGGTGGTCCACGTTATATCTGGACCATGCCAGTTGTCGTTGGGTTTATGACCCTCGTCGCACTGGTCTTTGGTGAGCTTTCAAGCGAGTACCCACTTTCAGGTGCGCTCTACCAGTACGGTAAGTACAACGTGGGTGCACGCTACGGATGGTACGTCGGTTGGATCTACGGATTCGCCCTTCTCGCTACCGTGGCCTCGGTGGACTCAGGTGTAGTGGGCTACGTTACGGCTTTGAGCCATAACTTGTTCAAGACGAACTGGGACCCTTCGAGTCACTGGACGATCTTCATTATTACCGGCGCGGTAATTCTGCTGTCGACTATTTTGAACTCAGTCGGAGCGAAGATCATGGGCCGTGTGGCATCCATTGGTGTGTACATCGAGACCATTGGTACATTCGGCGTATTCATTACGCTCTGGATCAAGGGTTTCCACCAGGGATTTGGTTCAATTTTCACTACACAGCACGTTGAGCAGGGCTCCATGTTCGGTGGTCACTGGTTGACCGGCGCAGCATTGGTTGCTGTTCTCGCCAACGTCTACATCTTCTTCGGATTCGAGTCCGCAGGTGACATCGCTGAAGAGACCGTGAACGCTGGCCGACAGGTGCCTCGCGCAATGCGCAATGCACTTCTATACGGTGGCATCGCCTCATTCGTCCTCGTCCTCGGTTTGCTCTTGGCAATTCCGAAGGGTGGCTTCGCTGCAGTCGCCGCCGGAGGCGCTGGTGTGATTTTGGCAACCTTGCCAAGTGGCATTCAGGACGTCTTCTTGCTTATGATCATCATCGCCTTCTTCAGCTGTGGTACCGCTGTTCAGGGTGCTGGTGCTCGAGTGGCTTTTGGATTGGCTCGAGACGGCGGAGTTCCTTTTGCCGAAAAGGTTCGCAAAATTCACCCCAAGCACAAGACTCCAAGCAACGCAATTTGGGTGGGTGCAGTAGTGCCCTTCTTGTTCTTGTTGCTCGTACTGGTGAACCCATCAAAGAATGTGCACGTTCTGTGGTTTGACTACCCAGCCCACATCAATGCGTTGTACGCATTAGTTTCATTTGCTACTTCGGGTATCTACCTGTCTTTCTTCCTCACCGTCTTCGGCGCGCTCATTGCTCGTCTACGCGGCTGGAAGCCTTCAGGTCAGTTCACCCTAGGCAAGTGGGGCATGCCCGTAACAATTACGGCAGCCGTGTACTTGTTCTTGATGTTGCTGAACATCGTCTGGCCAAGCTCGTTGGCGAGCGGCCGTGCCTATTTCAACTATGGCTGGATCACCTTGATGGTGATGTTCGTCATCTTTGTTCTTGGCGCACTGTACGAAGTACTTGCTCGTCCAGACCGCAAGATTGCTGCACATCGCGTAGAGAAGAAGTAGTTCCAAACGAGAAAGCCCCCGAGCCTTCGGGCTCGGGGGCTTTCTGTTTTCCCGTGATCAGGGGAAGAGTCCGCGAACTTCGGTCGCTTCAGCGATGCGTTCCACGCCAACCGCAATTGCGGTCTCACGCAATGGCACCTGGAGCTCTTGGTGACGCTTCCAGACGTGCTCGAAAGCATCGTTCATGGTCTTTTCCAGGCGCTGCATGAATAGATCCGTTTCCCACATGTAGCCCTGGATGTCTTGCGCCCACTCGAAGTAGGAAGCAACCACGCCACCAGCATTAGCCAACACGTCGGGCACGGCAATGATGCCGCGACGGTTGAGGACTTCGGCGCCTTCTCCAGTGGTTGGTCCGTTGGCAGCTTCGATAATGATGTTGGCCGACATGGTCTCCGCCACGTGAGCGTCAATCACGCCACCAAGAGCCGCGGGAATTGCGATGGTGCTGGGAATTGTGAAGAAGTCCTCGGAGGGAACTTCGGTAGCACCGGCAAAGCCCATGACCGTTCCGGTGGCGGCGAAGTGCTCGGCGAGCTTGGCTGCGTCGATGCCCTCAGGGACATGAATGGCACCTCGAACGTCAGCTACCCCGACCACGCGAATACCGCGCTCAGTGAGAAACTTGACCAATGGGGCTCCAACTTTGCCGTATCCCTGAATGATGACACTCTCTAAGTCGGCGGGACGGTTGAGGTGGCGCAAGAGCGCAGTGGTGCAGATTGTGACGCCGAGCGACGTGGCGCCGGCGTGACCCAAGGTGCCACCGATGGAAAGCGGCTTACCGGTGACGACACCGGGGGTGTTGTAGCCACGCAACATCGATACGGTGTCCATGATCCAACTCATAATCTGAGTGTCGGTGTTGATGTCGGGGGCGGGAATGTCTCGGTCCGCACCAATAATCGGAGCAATCGAGAAGGCGTAACGGCGTGTGAGGCGCTCGAGTTCGGCGCGGCTCAACTTGGTGGGGTCAACGCGAACTCCGCCCTTGGCGCCACCGTAGGGAATATTCACTACGGCACACTTAATTGACATGTCACCACTCAGAGCGGCGATTTCGTCCTCATTGACTGTCTGATGGAAGCGAATTCCACCCTTTCCCGGGCCACGAGCAGTGTCGTGTTGAATACGCCAGCCGGTGAACATTTGAACGCCACCGTTGTCCATGCGAACGGGAATCGAAACCTCGAGCACGCGCTCGGGAGCGACAATGCGCTGCACCAAATCGGGGTCGAGTCCGAGCAATTTACCCGCTGACTCGATCAGGGATACAACACGGAGCCAGGGGTTGAATTCACCCTGGGTAACTTCATCTTGACGAGTGACCACGTTGTCACCAACCTTTGAACCGGGAGCCTCGTTGCTCCGCAAATAGCCTAGGACAGCCGTGGGGGAGAGTCGAAGCCAAGAACCTAAGAAAATTAAGGCTGTGAGAAATTCTTACGCTCGAGTAGCGTCTCGACCTCCGGCCGCCAACCAAGCAGCGTACATTGTTGCGTAGGCTCCCCCTCTTGCCAGCAGTTCGGCCGGCGTACCCATTTCGACCACGCCACCTTGGTCGACCACGACTATTCGGTCGGCGCGCTGAGCGGTCGTCAGCCGGTGGGCAATCAGAATTGCGCTTCGACCCTCGAGGATTTTGTCTAGTGCTGCTTCAATGACCGTTTCACTTTGCAAATCGAGCGAGGAGGTTGCCTCATCAAGAATCAGGACTCGTGGTCGGGAGAGGAATGCCCTCGCTAGGGCTAGCAATTGGCGCTCTCCAGCCGACAGCGTCTGACCTCGCTCGTGGACAATGGTGTCAACGCCTTGGGGAAGGCTTTGAATTAGCGCAGTGAGGCCAACGATTCGAATGGCTTCGTTGATCTCTTCATCGGAGGCGTCGGATCGACCAAAGAGGAGGTTGGTCTTAATCGAACCAGCGAAGAGGAAGGGCTCTTGAGGAACAACGCCAATCTGCGATCGAAGCGAATGTAGAGTTACGGTTTTAATGTCAACGCCATCAATCAAGACACGGCCAGCGGTGGGGTCGTAAAAGCGGTTAGCCAATTTGGCCAACGTCGACTTACCGGCGCCCGTCGGACCCACAAAGGCAACGGACTCGCCGGGTGCTATTTCAAGGTTCACGTGACTTAAGACGGGGGTGTCGGCCAAGTATCCGAAGCTGACGTCCTCGAAGGTGATTCGACCACTGACTGGTGGAAGTACCGTCGCGTTGTCAGATTGTTGTACCGATGGTTCGGTGAGCAGCAGCTCGCGCAGTCGAATTATGGATGAACGGCTTGACTGAAGTGAGTTGTATTGCTGCACGAGAAGCTGAATGGGCTGAAAGAATCGGTTGAGATACAAGAAGAAAGCAACGAGTGCGCCAACTGAAAGTTGGTGGCGCAGGACCATGTGCCCACCGATAAAGAGCAAGAGACCCTGGCCCACAATCCCAATGGTCATAGTGGCTGGTCCATAGAAGCCATTGACTCGACCGGTGAAGAGGTTGGCGTCACGGTAAGCGCCAACAACTTTGCGGTGGTGAGCAATGTTCTTCGCCTGGCGGTTGTTGGATGCAACAACGCGAATTCCATAGAGTGATTCCGAGAGATCGGCGAGGACGGCCGCGATGCGGTCGCGGCTCATCAGATATCCCTTTTCCGAGGCCCCGTGAAACCACCAGGACAGGGCGAAAAGCACAGGAACCACGAGGCCTACGGTCCATAACGCCAAGGTCACATTTGTAGTGAACAAAATAATGGTGATTGCCACCATAGTTAGGCCCTGTAGAGCGAATTGACTAATGCCGTCTTGAATGAGCATCTGCAAGTTTTCGACATCGCTGGTCATGCGGCTCATCAAGACGCCGACCTTTTCTTCGGTAAAGAAATCCAAGCTCAGTCGCTGGAGGTGCGTGAAGACTTTGAGACGGAGATCCTTCATCACGTAGGCCGCGAGGCGGCCTGTGACGAGGACCTGGGCGCGCTGGAAATACATGCCAACCAGGGTGAGCACTAGGTAAATTCCCGCGCACCATCCAATGACCGTCAGCGATTTGTTTGGCCCAGTCATTCCCTTGTCGATGGCCCACTGGGTGAGTCGTGGCCCGGCTTGCAGCACGATACTTATCAAAATTACGTAGAGCGATCCGGTAACTAGCCACAGTCGGTACTGCTGAACCAAGCGAAAGAGCGTTAACGGTTTCTTCTCCTCAGCACTTGGAATCTGCGAGAAGTTGAGGTCAATGGGCTCGTGAGTGGGCTCGGTTGCGAGCAGTTTGTTGGCGTTGGCCTGTAATTCAGTGGGGATTCCACCGAAGGGCAACCCTGATGAGCCCCCGGGACCACCAAACATGTGGCCACCACCCGGCCCGCCGAATCCCCCGCCCCAACTCATTCGCTGGCCTCAGAACTCATATCGTGCGACAGGATGTCGTTGTATAGATCACTGGTTGCCATGAGTTCTTCGTGGGTACCCGAAGCGGCAACTCGACCATTTTCGATGACCAGCACCCGCGTGGCGAGCGCGATGGTGGAGACACGGTGGGCAATCACCAAGGTCGTGCGGTGCTCGAGAAGAGTCTCCAGTGCCCGGTAAATAGCGGTCTCCACGTGGACATCAATGGCACTAGTCGCGTCGTCGAGAATCAAGATGGGGGGATTGGTTAACAAGGTGCGAGCAATGGCCACGCGCTGGCGCTGCCCGCCAGAAAGGGTGTAGCCGCGTTCTCCCACGACCGTGTCGTATCCATTGGGGAGCCGTTCGATGAATTCATGTGCGTTGGCGGCCCGAGCGGCAGCGATCACTTCGTCGAGAGACGCGTCGGGACGACCGTAGGCAATGTTGTCGCGGATTGACACGCTGAATAGGAAGGGCTCGTCCATAACGACGCCAACGTGTTCTCGCAAGGAGTGGAGGGTGAGATTTCGGATGTCTTGGTCATCGATTTTTATCGCGCCGCCAGTGACGTCATAAAAACGCGTCAAGAGTCGAGCCACCGTTGATTTTCCGGACCCCGTGCGCCCAACTAGCGCCACTGTTTCACCGGGCTGGATCTCGGCGGTGAAATCTTCGAGTACCCGCGTCCCGTTGGCGTAGTCAAATTGAACGTGGTCAAAGGTGATTTTGCCCGAGATTTCGTTGAGCGCGCTCGCGTTGGGATCTTCGACGATCTCAGAGTGTTCATCAAGAATTTCAAAGATGCGTCCAGCACTGGCCTTGGCGCGTTGCCCCATCATGACTAATTGGCCCAGCATCATGAACGGGGCTTGCAGCATTAAGAGATAGGCGTTAAAGGCCAGAATGGCCCCAACTCCCAATTTGCCCTGATAGACCATCCACCCGCCAAAAAACAGAACGAGCACTAAGCCAATTTGGGGGAGGTTCTGAATCCAGGGCGCCCACACACCACGAAGCTCGGCGTCTTTCACGTAGGCCCAAGTCACACGTTCCGAGGCGTCAGCGAGGCGATTGACTTCGGCCTTTTCTTGGGCGAACGACTTAACAACGCGGACGCCGTTTATGTTCTCATCAACAATCGTTGCCACATCGGCGAGGCGAGCCTGAGTGATCCAGGAGATGGGAAACATGACCTGACGCATGCGTAGACCAATGAGATATAAGAAGGGCATGACCGAAATGGCCACAAAGGCCAACTCGACATTGATGCGGAGCATAAATACAAAAGCGAGGACGCCGATGAATAACTGAACGACAATCAGTGGGGCGAAAGTTGAATACATTTGAACGCTACGAATGTCAGAGTTGGCGCGACTAATCAGCTGACCGGACTGAACGCGGTCGTAGAAGGAAAACGAGAGCCAGGTCATGTGCTCGTAAATCAAGGAGCGGAGGTCGGCTTCGACGTTGTAGGCCGTCTGAAACACGTAATTTCTTGAAATGACTCCGGTGATGCCAGTGAGAACCCCAATGCCAACAATCCACGTGACATCGTGATTTAGCGATTGTCCATGATGAGAGATAAGTCCGGTCAAGGCGTAGTTCAAATAATTTGGAATCAAGGTCTGAAAGACCAAACTCACAAAAGAAAGGGAGATCGCAATAAAGAAGGTAAGCCGGTGCGATACCAGAACCGGAAGAATTCGGCGCCACCACTCCAAGGAGGTAATGGGTGAGACGCGGGCCTTTGGCCCCGAGTAGCGAGTGTTGAGCCCCTGGTCGGGCAGTTTTTGGTGCTCAACGGGGCTTTTAGGCATCTTCTAAGAGTACCGGCGGCATTGGGCGGGGAATCATTGTCGCTAAGAAAGAACTTATTCAGCGTAAAGTTTCGACGTGTCAATTATCAAGGTTCTCGATCACCCCATCGTCTCAGACAAGGTCCGCCAACTACGAAGTGTGGCGACCTCTAACGCAGACTTCTTGCGTCTTGCGAATGAAATCACTCGGTTCGTGGGATACGAGGCGTTTCGAGACCTGCCGGTAACTTCAACCGTAGTAACTACTCCGGTGGTGCCAAATGCCCCAGCCCTCGCGCTCGACGAGGAGTATCTCGTTGTTCCAATCTTGCGGGCCGGACTCGGCATGACCCCAGCGATTGAAGAATTGTTACCTGTGCACCGCCTGTGTTTGATGGGCCTGCGTCGAAACGAGGAGACTCTTCAGCCTGAGATTTACCATGATGGCTTGCCGAAGGATTTGAAAGGCGTTCCGATGGTGATTGTAGATCCCATGCTCGCCACTGGTGGCTCGATTAGTGCCGTAGTCGAGTTAGCGCGTTCTCGAGGGGTCGGGCCTATCAAAATTCTGTGCCTCATTGCCGCGCAGCCGGGCGTGGACGCACTGTTTGCGAAACACCAGGGTCTCGAGGTGTACGCCGCGGCGCTCGATGCAGAACTCAACGAGGTTGGCTACATCACGCCAGGACTGGGTGATGCTGGCGACCGACTCTTCGGGGCACCAGTTCGTAATTAACTACAGGCCAATGTCCTCGTGCCAAAGCTCGGGGTGTTCGTGAATAAAGGTTCCGAGTAGTTCGGTACACGCAGGATCATCGAGAACCATGATCTCTACGCCGAGCTCCTTGAGCCAATCGTGACCGCCGTGAAAGTTTTCTGCTTCACCGATAACTACGGCGCCGATATTGAACTGACGAACGAGGCCCGAGCAGTACCAGCAAGGCGAAAGGGTGGTCGCCATCACCGTATCGGCGTAATTGCGACGACGTCCAGCGCGGCGAAAAGCGTCAGTTTCAGCGTGCGTTGATGCATCGTGCTCTTGGACACGACGATTATGCCCAGAACTCAGTAATTCCCCTTCGCGGGTGAAGAGGGCAGCGCCAATGGGGATTCCACCCTCGTGCAGGCCCTTTTCGGCCTCTTGGTAGGCGACTTGGAGCATGGTTGCGGCCAGGTCACGAGATAGGGGTTCGCGGTGTTGACTCATCTATTAAGTATGCTCCACATACGTGAGTCCTCGCACGTATTCCGTAGAAGTTGGTAGTCAGCACGTTCAACTTCCCCTCGTACCACTGGGTGATGACCTCACCCTCGCCCTTCTAATCACCGTCGACATGGGTATGAAATTCATGTCTACCGCGGGGGAAGAATTAGCTGAAATCTTGCGGCCCTACAACGTTGACATAGTCGCCACCGTTGCCACCATGGGCATCCCCGTCGCTATCGAGGTAACCCGAGCTCTGGGCCTCGATCAATACGTGATTTTGCACAAGACTCCCAAAATCCACTTGGCCGATGCGGTGCGTGAGCCAGTTCGCTCGATTACCACCAACGCTGATCAACAGTTGCTCTTTGACCGTGTTCGCATTCCTGACGTTCAAGGTAAGCGAGTCGCGATTGTCGACGACGTTATTTCTACGGGAGCCTCCACTGGAGCGGCCTTGAGACTCCTTCGCAGTGTCGGCGCCGAAGTTGTGGCAATTGGCACTCTCGTTACCGAAGCTTCCGTATGGCGAACCTCACTTGGTGAAGACGCCGAGAAGGTCCGAGCTCTCGGTTCGATTCCGATTTTCCGTCCCGACGGTCAAGGCGGTCTGGTCGAAGACTGGGCCGGCTAACGGTATAGAAAGTAAAAACCCCCCGGACCCTCACAGTCCGGGGGGTTTTTGTTTTGAACTACTTACTGGTTTCGAGCTCGTTCTGACGCTCAACCTGAGCGGCCACGTTTCCATTCATCTTTTCAAGAATGAAGTACACGAGTGCACCCAAAATGATTCCGACTGGAACAGAGAAGTCTGCACCGCCGAGCCATCCCGCGTTGCACACGCCCTTAACGGGAGTGCCGGCACAGGCTGATCCGAAGTGGTTAGAGATTGGAGTCATCCAGTGGAAGGGGAAGTTGACGGGTGGTGGAGCCTTGGAGAAGCAGATGGTCGCACCGACAACGCCAACGGCGAACGCAATGATGCCGTTCCAGTTAACTCCAGAGCGGCCTACGAAGTAGATGCTCTGTGCGTCTCGACGCTGGAGTTCAGCGGCGTTGTAACGAAACTTACGCAAGATCCAGTCCATGATGAAGATACCGAACCAAGGGGCAATCCACACGATGATTACACCGACGAATTCTTTCATGTACAACGAGAAGGTTGACTGAAAGGTTGCGTAGATGGTGAGCAGGCAGGCAATAACCGAGTCCAACACCACCGCCTGGTAACGCTTCAGCTTTAGGCCAACGGCCTGGAGCGAAACGCCCGAAGAGTAGAGGTCGAGCGAGTTAATACCGAACAACTGGACAATCGCGAATACCAAGAAAATGGCGACGAACCAGCTTGGAATCAAGTGTTGACCCACCAAAGCCTCAAAGGGGTTAGCTGAGTTCCACGCCGCAAACTGAGCCGATGAGCTCAAGAAGGTGAAGGTGAGTGCACCCAAGACCATCATGAGAATTTCCGGCACAGCAGTAGCCAAGAAGAGCCAGCCCACGAGCTCGCCTTTCTTTACGTCGCGTGGGACGTAACGGGTGTAGTCGTTGCCACACTCGGTCCAGCCCAAGCCCGATAGCGCAAAAGTGAAGGCGAGTCCGGCGGTGTACAGCTGCCAGGTGCTACCCCACGGGGCAGCCTTAAAGCTGGCCGAACCGTGCTTGATGTCGTAGTAGGCGAGAACGGCGAAGATCAAACCGAAGGGAATGATGAGTGCCTTCAAAACCTTGACCATAGTGGCGTGTCCGAAATAAGGCATCAGCGCCTGAATTCCGGCCGCCAAAATAATCAATATGACGGTGGTCGGCTTATTGATGGTGATGCCACCCAACTTGAAGAGCACGGCAGCCGCGCCCACAATCAAGATGAGGCCTTCGGTTTCGAAGCCGAGCTGAGTGATCCAGTTAAAGAACGCCACAAATCGTGACCCCTGCGTACCAAAAGGTGCGCGCGAGATTGTGAAGGCGGTAGTTCCTGTTTCCGGTCCTTGCAGTGATGCGAGCCCCAAGAAGAAGAAGCTCAAGTTACCGATAACAATCAAACTCAGCGCGGTGTAAAAACTAAAGCCAAAGCCCATGAGCAGTGCACCGTAAATGAAGTATTCGACATTGATTGCCGAACCTGCCCACATACCGGCGATGTTCTTGGCCGAGGCCCAACGCTCTGATTCTGGAATGAAGTCGATTCCGTGTTCTTCAACCTGGAATGCTGGATCGCCCGACGAACCGTCGTGCGTAATTTCTGTAGTTGCCACTTTTGTGGTCCTCCCTAATAGATGGTTGTTCATCTTTCATCCCCCCGTGAGGTGCTGGGGATGACCCCACTACTTTGCCTTATTTCGAGGGGCCGTGAGGTCGATTTGCGCCGAATTCTGAAGATAACTCTTATTTCTTTATTACCTCTTTTTGGGCATATTTAGATTTGTCGCCAGCAGTATGTAGATGTCCCGAAAACGGGGCACTGAGAAAGGAAGCTTATGTATCGCTCTTCCAAACAAAAGATGATTCGGCGCATCGGGCTCTCGTCAGTGGCAGCTGCAACCGCCCTTGGCTTGGGAATTACCGTGGCCAACGCATCCACCACCCACACCACTGGAGCCCAAGCGGTAGCCGCCAAGGCTATGGCCGGACACGCCGATCGCCCCGGAGAGGGCTTTGGCCACTTCAACGCCCTGGAGGTTCGTGGCATCATCAGCGCACTCGACGCTTCGTCAGTGACCTTGACCGACCCTGCCGGTTCGGCGACCACCTACCGCTTGGCTTCGGGACTGACGGTTACTAAAGATCACGCGCCGTCCTCGACCGCTGACCTCTCGGTCGGACAGCGAGTCGATGCTCGGTTGTCGGCGGTTGGTTCAACCACTCTTGATTCCATTGACATTTCAGTCGCTCGACTCATGGGCCAGGTGACTGCAGTGAATGGTTCGACAGTTACGATTTCTTCTCCACGGGGAACCGCCACCATCAATGTCACTAGTTCAACTTCGTACACCCTCGACGGTGTCGCGGCCATCGCAAGCAACGTGGCGGTGGGCAAGTTCGTGACGGCAATTGGCGATAGTGCGTCCACCCCAAGCAACTTCACTGCACTGAGCGTGGCGATTTCTTCCACTGCTCCCGCTGCGCGTGAAGGGGGACCTGCAGCTGGTTATGGTGACGATGGACATGGTCAGAATATGGCACCCGTGGCCGGTGGTCAGGTGAGCGCAGTTGCTGGCTCCACCATTACCGTGACCGACCCTCGTGGAAACACTGACACCATTACCGTTGACGGATCCACTAGTTATATCTTCAATGGTGCTGCGGGTAACCTGGGCGACGTAACCGTTGGTCGTTTCGTATTCGCTACCGGCACGAGCACTGGGCCTGGCGCGTTGACGGCAAACAAGGTGGTCATCTCCTCCAGCGCGTCCACCTTTGCTCACCCCGGTGATGGCGATGGGCATGGTCAATTCGGCGATCACTAAGAGGACTTGAAGCGAGCCCCCTAGGGAAACCTAGGGGGCTTTTTCATTAGTTCAGTTGGGTCGTCACGCGACCCGGCACCTTGCGCCAGGTCACAAACGAAGCAATACCGAGGGCTGAAGCGCTCACGGCGGCGATGGTGAACGGCAGCGCGGGGCTGTGCGAATACAGGGTCCCCGCCACAGTCGCCGCAACTGCGAGCGAAGCGGTGTTCGCCGTCGTATACAGACCCTGACGACGTCCCATCTCTCGGTTGTCGGCGCCTTGAGTGAGGTATGAAGAAATCGAGGGCACACTGAGTGCCGAGAAGATCGATTCAAAGGAACCCGTAATTAACATCACGACGTTGTTGTGAATGTGCGGGTAGGTCGCCATAAAGGCCGCTCCACCCAGTACTCCGAGAGTTGAGACCCACCGGCGATTCCAGTGGTCGGCAATGTACCCACCCACCGGACTCAAGAGAACCCAGGGTAAGCAAAAAACCGTCCAACTCAATCGGATCTGGAAGGTGCTGGCGTGGTGTGAATGCATCAAGAGGCTCCAGCAGGTTTCGTAGACACCAATTGAAATTCCAGCCGCACAGGCCGCACCCAGCGCGCCAAGCAGCTGAGGGTTCCAACTCAGTGGCGGAAGCGGAGTGGGGTCGTACGCTCGATCACCGAGGTCTACTGAGAAGGTGACCAGGGCCGCCACCAAACTCACAACCCCGGTGGCGAAAAATGCCCAACCCAATTGAGAAACATTAACGACCGCGCCTATCATGGGGCCAAGGGCAATGCCGAGTAGTTGCGCGGCGATGATTTGGCTCATCGCCCGACCACGAGTTTCTTCGGGGAAGCGAGCGGCAACCGCCGACATCGAGGCCACCTCGAAGGCTCCCGCCGCGGCACCTTGGAAGATGCGCGCCACGATAAACCAGCTGGCGTGCATGGGCACTATGTAAAAGCCACTCGCGATGGCATAGATGATGAGACTGATTACGAGAATTGGCCGTCGACCAAATTTGTCAGACAGGTGTCCAAAGAAGTATTGAGAGATTACGCCGGCGAAGAAGAAACTCGCCATGATCAACCCGATAATGGTCGGATTACCGCCCCGGTGTTCGAGAAATAGCGGCAAGAGTGGGAGGCCAAGTGTGGCACCCATGAATTGGATAGCCACAATTATGCGGAGTCGCTGCAGTGTTTGTTGAGGAGTGCTCCGAGCCATACCACCACGCTAGTTGTGGGGCTTTTGGTAAATATCCTTTAGTGAGCAATTGAGCTTCTTACTTACCGATGAGTTCTCAAACTCCACAATTTCCAGCAGAACTAGGCTTGGAGTTGTGAATAGCCTCGTCGGAGCACCCACCGCGCAGCAACTTGAAGATGCCCGCGAGGTTGTCAAGCGGTACTTGCGACCAACGCCATCAGTGGTGCTGAATATTCGAGGCCGTGACGTGTACGCCAAGCTCGACAACCTTCAAGTGACCGGCGCCTTCAAAGTTCGCGGGGCTCTGGCCGCTTTGGATGCCGTTCGTCGCGAAGATTCCTCAATTGGAGTTATCACCTCTTCTGCGGGTAACCACGGATTAGGCATATCGCACGCCTCCTCGCTGCTCGGAGTTAGGGCTACGGTCGTGGTCCCCGCTAACGCCTCTCCCGTGAAGGTCGCCAAGATTAGGCAGTACGACGTGGAGCTCATCGAATTTGGCTCTTCCTACGACGAAGCCCAAGCACATGCGCGAGAACTATCCGAACAGCGTGGACTCCGGTTCGTTTCCCCATTCAACAATGCCAACGTCGTAGCCGGACAGGCCACCGCCTTTGACGAATTTCTTGCCGTCTTCCCCGAAGTCGAGCACGTAGTTGTTTCGGTGGGTGGAGGAGGGTGGATCTCTGGTGTCTTGGTATCGCGAGAAGCAAATAACCGAGAAGACATCACGATCACAGGCGTGCAAGCCGAGAATTCCGCTGCCATGGCACAGTTTGTTCGAGGTGAAGATCCCGCACTGACGGTGCACACTCCAACAATCGCGGACGGACTTGCGGGTGGCGTGGACCCGGGTTCAATAACTAATGACATTATTTTGTCAAGTGGAATCAAGGTGCTCACTATTGCCGAAAACTCAATTCGCAACGCGGTTCGCGAAGGGGTCGAAAACAATGGCCTAGTGATGGAAGGTTCTTCGGCCGCTAGTTACGCGCTTATTGCCGAGCAACTCGAACAAGACCGATCGAAGCTTGGCTTCATGGTGAGTGGGCGCAATATTGCCTTTGATTTGCTCCAAGAGATTTTGGCTGAGGGGTAAGTCGCAGCACTCAAGCGACGCCGGTAAGGTACAGATATGACCCGCTCCTTCAAAGCCCCGGCAATTTTGATTGCCACCATTTCGATAGCGCTGAGTGTCACCGGAGTGGTCCTTGCCGCCACCGATCCCAATCCGCATGGCTTCCAAGCCGACGCGCTAAATCTCCACGGCTATGCGCCGCAAAGTGCCGATATCGGCATCACGGTCTCAGCGAACTCGCTGCCTGTGCTCAGTGGAGACTTCCAGGTGAACTTCCATCGCTCCGTTGGCGAGTTGACCATGGGAACTTCCATAATGGGTGCCACAACGCAACTACAGATTGTTCTTGCCAGAGGACGCGCCTACTTAGTACACGGCGGATCGGCCAATCGCCCCTACTTGGACCTAGGAAAGGCGGGGGTTTCTTGGTATGGAGTTTCTTTCGAAATGGCTCACCCGCAGGTCAGTCTCTTAAGCGCGGCGACTAGTTCAGTCACCCTCACCCAGAACCTGCAAGGTGAGACGGTCTACACCTACAAGTTGGGCGGAGCTTCGTTGCCGCTCGGCACGGGACTCAAGCTGAACAACGCAACTTCACTTGCGGTATCAATTGGTCGCGGCGGCGAATTGACTGGCCTCACCATTAAGGCCCACTCGAAGAAATCCATCGAGACAATCGCCCTACGAGTGCTTTCTTACAATCAAGCGATCAACGTGACAGTGCCCAAGCGCACTGAAATTTCGACGGGGAACGCCGGACTCGGGAATTTGTTGAACCTGCTCAACATCTCGAAGTTGACTTCGGGCCTCACCACCTCGGCGTAAACCATGGCGGCTGAATCCACTAAAGAGCCACACTGGCCCGCCTCGGTGGCCCTGCTGGTCTGCGCCGGACTCTATTTCGTGTTGCCTAACCGACTCGTAGTGGGACCACGTTGGCTATTGCCAGTGCTGATTGTTTTGCCCCTTATCCCGCTGTCGGCACGGAAAAATCGTCACGCCAACGAGGCGCACTGGGTCCGAGTTCTCACCCTCACTCTGATTGCGGCAATTACCTTGGCGAACGTTATTTCAATGGGACTACTGGTCCACCATCTCCTTCGTTCGAACGTAACGGCGGGCAGGTCGCTGATTTACTCGGCAATCGCGGTCTGGATTACCAACGTCATTGTCTACGGGTTGTGGTTCTGGGAGATCGATCGAGGCGGTCCGCATCGTCGCTCCACTGGCGAGATGATCTATCCCGATATTCAGTTCCCCCAAATGGAGAATCCGAAATTGGCCCCGGATAACTGGCGACCCCGCTTCACCGACTACCTCTACACCTCGTTTGCGAATGGCACCAGCTTTGCGCCGGCCGACGCCATGCCCCTCTCCCTGCAAGCGAAGTCGCTCTTCGTTGCTGAATCGATGGTGTCACTCGTCACGATTGCGATTGTGGCGGCCCGAGCTGTCAATATTTTGCACTAAGCAAATAAAAAATGCCCCTCCCAAAATGGGAGGGGCATTTTTTCTATCTCTAGATGTGGTGTTTAACCGCTTCGGTAAAGACCTCGCGCAAGGTGCCGACCATCCAGTCGATGTCTTCGCGAGTCGAGATAAGTGGTGGCGCCAACTGGACAACGGGGTCGCCTCGATCGTCCGAGCGACAGATCAGCCCGCGACGGAACATCTCGGGGGAGATGAAGCCGCGCAAGAGACGCTCAGCCTCGTCACCGCTCCACGTTTCCTTCGTCGTCTGGTCCTTGACCAACTCGACACCCCAGAAGTAGCCGGTACCGCGAACGTCACCAACAATCGGCAGGTCCTTCAAACCTTCGAGTTGAGCCTGGAAGTAGTCCTGATTTCCGCGAACGTTTTCGAGGACCTTTTCATTCTCAATAATCTCAATTGACTTCAGCGCTACGGCCGTAGAAACGGGGTGACCCGCCCAGGTGTAACCGTGCATGAAGGCGGTGTTGTCGTGCATGAAGTAGTCAGCCACGCGGTCGGACACGATCATCGCACCAAGTGGAGCGTAGCCAGAGGTAATTCCCTTAGCGCAAGTGATGATGTCGGGGACGAATTCGTACTTGTGGCCGGAGAACCATTCGCCAAGGCGTCCGAAACCACAAATAACTTCGTCAGCGACCATCAAGATGTCGTACTTTGCACACACTTCCTTGACCGCAGCGAGATATCCCGGTGGCGGCGTGAAGCAACCACCCGAGTTCTGAACGGGCTCGACGAAAAATGCGGCGATGGTTTCTGGACCTTCGCGCAAAATTGCCTCTTCGAGCAATTCAACGTTCCACTGGCCAAAGGCCACCAGGTCGTCGGCGTGTTCTGCGGCCCGGTAGAAGTTCACGCTGGGGATTTTCACCGCACCGGGAACCAATGGCGCGAAAGGTTCGCGGTACATCGGAATTGAGGTGATCGTCAGGGCTCCCAAAGTGGTGCCGTGATAAGCAATCTCACGGCTAATCACCTTGTAACGGTCGGTGCGACCCTTCAGGCGGTGGTACTGGCGGGCGAGCTTCCATGCTGATTCGTTGGCCTCGGCTCCACCGGTGGTGAAGAAGACTTTGTTTAGGTCTCCGGGGGCGAGGGACGCGATCTTTTCAGCGAGAGCAATACCAGTGGGATTGGCGTAGGTCCATAGTGGGAAGAACGCCATTTCCTCCATTTGCTTCGCGGCAGCGGCGGCAATGTCTTTGCGACCGTGTCCGAGCATATTGTTGAACAGACCCGAGAGTCCGTCGAAATACTTGGTGCCATTCGCATCATAGACGTAGGTACCCTCACCTTTGACCATGATTGGAATTTCGTGACTCTCGTCATACGAACCCATGCGTGACATCTGTAGCCACAAGTTTTTCCTGGCTCGTTCCGAGTACTGGTGACTCGGTTGCTTGGCATCACTTACGGCAATGCCGTCGGTAATGATTTCGTCCATACTCATTTTGCACCCCATGCATATGTCTGTTTTGAAAGTTTCAAATACAGAAAAGTTTCAACTTCGGTCACCCCAGGAATACTCCGGATGGAGTCATTCAAGAGATGCACCAAGGCGTTGTCATCCTCGGCAATAACTTCCGCCAAAATGTCGAAGCTGCCCGCGGTCATAACCACGTAGTTCGCTTCAGTAATGGCGGCCACCCTGTCGGCTACGAGCCGAACGTCACCATGGACGCGAATACCAATCAACGCTTCGCGGCCGTAGCCGAGTTGCAGTGGATCGGTAATGGCGACAATCTGCATGACGCCCGCATCTTTCAATCGCTGAACCCGGCGTCGGACAGCCGCTTCGGAGAGTCCAATCTCCTCAGCGATCGAGCCGTAGGCCCGACGTCCATCCTGCTGGAGGGCAACGATGATTTTGCGGTCAAGCGAGTCGAGGCCGTTGGATGAACTCGGTAGGAGCTCAATCAAGGATCTCTCGGTACTCGGGGCGCTCGCGCGCTGTGGTTTGTTAGTTGCCATTTTTTACCTCCGAGCCTTGTGGGCTACGGATAGAGCCAGTATAGGGGCTCTGCGCGCCGATATGAGTCGCCCGAGGGGCATATGGGGACTAATTTCAGCCCCACGAACCCTTGAAAATCTAGTACTTTACGAAAGTGACTAAATAATCACGAAGAAACAAGGAGGCGCTGTGCGTCGTTTAGCGAACTTTATCAATGGGGAATACGTCGAGCCAAAGAGTGGCAAGTACGTCGAGTTGCTGAGCCCGGTAACCGGCCTGCCTTTCGCCGAGAGCCCCGTTTCCAATGAGGCCGATGTCGACGCAGCGGTGCGTTCAGCGGAAAAGGCTTTTGCTTCGTGGAAGCGCACCACTCCAAGCCAGCGCAGCCTCGCTCTGCTTAAGATCGCTGACGTTCTCGAAGCAAACGCCGAGCGTCTCGTCGCCGTTGAAGCAGAGAACACTGGAAAAATCGTTGCCGTTACTCTCGCCGAAGAAATTCCTCCAATGGTTGACCAAATTCGGTTCTTCGCCTCCGCTGCTCGTTTACTCGAGGGCCGTGGCGCAACCGAATACTTGGCCGGCCACACCTCGTACATTCGTCGCGAGCCAGTTGGTGTCTGCGCCGCAGTGACGCCGTGGAACTATCCGTTGCTCATGGCGGTGTGGAAGTGGGCCCCCGCCATTGCTGCTGGTAACACCATGGTCTTGAAGCCATCGGATACCACTCCCGCATCAACCTTGTTGATGGCCGAGCTCATGGCTCAAGTTCTGCCCGCTGGTGTCTTGAACATTGTTTGTGGTGACCGCGATACCGGTCGCCTCCTCGTAGAGCACCCAACTCCCGCCATGGTTTCAGTGACCGGTTCGGTTCGTGCAGGTCAAGAGGTGGCCGCCACTGCGTCGAACTCGCTCAAGCGCGTTCACCTCGAGCTCGGTGGCAAGGCCCCCGTGATCGTCTTTGACGACGTCGACATCGAAGCGGCGGCCCAGGGCATCGCCATTGGTGGGTATTTCAACGCCGGACAGGACTGCACCGCTGCGACTCGAGTCATCGCTGGACCAAAGGTATACGGCGACTTCGTTGATGCGCTCGCCGAAGTGGCGAAGAACACCGCGACCGGACCAATTGACTCAGACGAGGCACTCTTTGGACCGATTAACAACATCAACCAGTTCAATCGCGTCAAGGGGTTCTTGGCAAACAAGCCTGGACACGCCACGATTGCCGCTGGTGGCGTCCAGATTGGTGACGCCGGTTACTACCTCGGCGCAACCGTCGTGGCGGACCTCGAGCAGAACGACGAGATGATTCAGAACGAAATCTTTGGACCAGTTATCACCGTTCAGAAGTTCTCCGACGAGGCGAAGGCTCTCGAGTACGCCAACGGCGTGAACTACGGTTTGGCCTCATCGGTGTGGACTCGCGACCACGGGCGTGCTCTGCGATTTGCCCGTGACCTCGACTTCGGTGTGGTGTGGATCAACACTCACATTCCAATCGTGGCCGAAATGCCTCACGGTGGTTTCAAGAAGTCTGGCTACGGCAAGGACCTCTCGGTGTATGGCTTCGAGGACTACACGCGTATCAAGCACGTGATGCACAACATCGAGTTTTAACCAACTCGACACAACTAAATAGAGGGGGATGGCATGTCCATCAATGATGTAACTGGCCCATTCGGTGCACCCGTACCAGAAGGGGAGGTGTCCCAACAGCTACGAGCTGATGAGCTCAACCTCCTTGACGCAACCGCAGTAGCGGTTTCGTCGGTGGCTCCCGCCTATTCAATTGCATCCACCATGACTGCGGTATTTGTCATTGCCGGAATTGGATTGGCCGCACCATCGGTGCTGCTGATTTCATTTGTGCCGGTGATGTTCATTGCGTTGTCGTACTTCCACTTGAACCGCCGGAACCCTAACTGTGGGGCGAGCTATTCGTGGTTGAGTCAAATTGTCAGCCCTGGAGTTGGCTGGGTCAATGGTTGGATCCAGGTCTGGACCTCGGTTCTTTTTTGCACGACGGCCCCGTTGTTGGCGGGCGGCTACACCCTGCAGTTCTTGCACACTGCGTTCAATGCGGTGAGTGCGTCGAGTGTCAACAACCCGAAAGATGTCGCGGTCGTGGCGGCCCTGTGGTTGTTCGTGGTGGTAGCTATCTGTGTGTACGGAATTCGGTGGACCACTAACGCCCAGTGGGTGATGGTGATAATCGAATACATCGCCGTCGTCGGTTTCTCAATTGGGGGCATCATCAAGGTGCTCGTTTCACATCCCGTCCACTCACTTAACTTTTCCATCGCGTGGCTGAACCCCACGCACATTCACGGGTACGCCGCGCTCGCTTCGGGATTAGCGCTGGGGGTCTTTTTCTTTTGGGGCTGGGATACGGCGATGAATCTCAATGAAGAGTCGAAAGACTCCACCAAGATTCCGGGGCGCGCAGGTCTCATCTCAATGTGGCTCTTGCTTTTCGTCTTCGTGCTTAACTTTGTTGCGGCCCAGATGTTGCTTGGCTCTCACGCCGTAGCGAATCAAGGGCCTGAGGTGTTGTTTTACTTCGGGCAACAATTCGCAGGCAAGTGGGCAAGCTACGTCATGATCTTTGCGGTGCTTTCTTCGACGGTGGCGACTACTCAAACCACGGTTTTGCCAGCCGCCCGCATCACCTATTCAATGGCTCGCGACGGAGTATTTCCGAAGCTTTTTGGCACCGTGCACGAGAAGTACAAGACCCCCGCCCTCGGCACCGTTATCGTTGGCCTCTTGTCGATGTTCGGCATCTTGTTAACCACCTTTTCCTCGAGTTCTGCGAGCGTCTTCAATAACTTGGTTGCCAACATTGGCGTCTTGGTCGCCTTTTACTACGGACTAACGGGTCTGGCCTGTGCGTGGGCCTTTCGCAAAACAATTGGACAGGGATTTAGAAACAATTTGACCATGGTCTATCTGCCCTTCATCGGCGGCGTTACCCTCCTTTACGTTTGCTACCAAGTCATGGTTTCGGGCGGTAGTACCGCTATTCCCGACATGGTGGTTTTGGGCTCGGGAATTCCTATTTATTTGTTGATGAAACTGCGGATAGGCAAGAGAACCCCTTTCTTTACCCAGCGGATTGTTTCCTACGACACCGTCGACGCAGCCGATTGAGTAGCGTAGATATCGACTTGAGAGAAAGGGTGATCAAAGATGATCATCGGCGTACCCAAAGAAATTAAGACTGACGAAAACCGCGTGGCCATTACGCCCGCGGGCGTCAAAGAGATGGTTGGTGCGGGGCACCAAGTCATTATCGAAAAGAGCGCCGGAGTCGGTTCTTCGATCTCCGACGCGGATTACGTGAGTGTTGGCGCAACAATCATCGACAACGTCGATGATGTGTGGGCCACCGCCGACATGGTGATGAAGGTGAAAGAACCCATCGCCCCTGAATACCCACGACTGGGCGCACGAAAGGACCAAGTCCTCTTCACTTACTTGCACCTCGCCGCCGACAAGGCCTGCACCGACGCAATGGTTGCGGGTGGCAACGTCGGAATCGCTTACGAGACCGTACGTCTCGCCGATAACTCGCTGCCACTGCTTACTCCGATGAGTGAAGTGGCTGGTCGTATGGCACCACTGATGGGTGCGCACCACTTGATGCGCCCAGGTGGCGGCAAGGGCTCCTTGATTGGTGGCGTGGCCGGAACTTCAAAGTCCAACGTGGTCATTATTGGAGGCGGAGTAGCGGGATTCAACGCCGCACAGATGGCTCTCGGTTTGCACGCGAATGTAACGATTCTCGACCGAAACCTCGAGCGCTTGCGTCACCTCGACGCCACCTTCGACGGAAAAGTCCAGACCATGGCCTCATCGTCGCTGTCGCTCGAAGAGGCTTGCTTGAGCGCGGACATCGTAATTGGTGCTGTCCTCGTGGTTGGAGCCAAGGCTCCCAAGCTCGTGAGCAATGAACTTGTCTCGCGCATGAAGCACGGATCGGTTCTCGTTGACATCTCCGTTGACCAGGGCGGTTGCTTCGAGGCCACCAAGGCCACCACGCACTCGAACCCAACCTTTGAGCTCAACGGTTCGGTTTTCTACTGCGTAGCCAACATGCCCGGAGCGGTGCCCAACACCTCAACTTACGCATTGACGAATGCCACCTTGCCCTACGCCTTGAAGTTGGCGAACGAGGGATGGAAGAAGGCGGTCGCCACGGACAAGCCATTGCTCGAAGGAGTGAATGTTGTCAACGGCGCGGTGACCTACTCGCCAGTCGCCGATGCGCACGGAATTGCCTACACTCCTGTAGAGTCTTTCTTGTAAATTCCCTGTCTACCGATTGAGACGCATGGATTTATTCCATGCGTCTTTTTCTTTACCCCCTGTAAGAGGACATTAATGTCAAAAAAAACTGAAAATAACGTGGTGCACGCCGAAGTGGCTGACCCTCGTCGCTGGTTCGCACTGGTAGTTATCGCCATTGCCCAGCTGATGGTGGTGCTCGATGCTTCGATCGTGAATATCGCCTTGCCGCACGCAGCCCTGCCAAAGGCGATGGGTGGACTTAACATTGCTGCGAAGGACTACCAGTGGGCCGTAACCGCCTACACCTTGACCTTCGGTGGATTCTTGTTGCTGGGTGGACGCATTGGTGACTACCTGGGCCGCAAGAAGGCATTTTTGATTGGCTTGGTCGGTTTCGCGGCCGCTTCATTGCTGGGTGGATTCGCTCAGAATGGCCCAATGCTCTTCAGTTCTCGCGCCCTCCAAGGTGTTTTCGGTGCCTTACTCGCCCCAGCGGCCCTGTCATTGATCTCCGTTACCTTCACTGACTCCAAGGAGCGCGCGAAGGCCTTTGGTGTTTATGGTGCACTTTCCGGTTTAGGTGCCGCAGTTGGTCTCATTTCTGGTGGACTATTGACTCAATACTTCTCTTGGCGCTGGTGCATGTTCGTCAACACCCCGATGGCGATGATTGCCTTCTTCCTGGCCCTTGGCAATGTTAAGGAATCGAAAGTCGAGGGTCACCCTCACTACGACGTACCTGGTGCGTTGACCGCAACCGCGGGAATGATCTCCATTGTTTACGGTGTCTCACAGGCCTCGACCAACTCTTGGGGTTCGAGCACTGCGTGGCCCTTCATTGTTCTTGGTGCGCTCTTGCTCGCGACCTTCTTGAATATTGAGTCGCGCAAAGAACAGGCCCTTATGCCGATTCGTTTGATTAAAGACCGTGTCCGTGGTGGCGCCTACTTGGGTCAGGTTCTCGTAGCGCTGGCATTGTTCGGAATGTTCCTGTTTATGACGTTCTACTTCCAGCAGATTCACGGCTACTCGGCCGTACGTTCGGGACTTTTGTTCTTGCCTTTCTCGCTAGGTGTAATTTTCTCAGCCATTGTCGCTAGTAAGTTGCTGCCGAAGTTCGGCCCACGTCCTCTCGCGACCGTTGGCACGGTGATGGGCGCTGGCGGACTCTTCTACCTGTCGCAGATCACCGCAACCTCCAGCTACGGACTCCACGTTCTGCCGGGCATGTTGATTATTTCATTGGGCATGGGACTTGTCTTTGTTCCGACCTCGTCGACGGCACTTTTCAATGTGCGCCCGCAGGACACCGGTTCAGCATCGGCAGTGCTCAACACCGCTCAGCAGATCGGTGGTTCGTTTGGAACCGCAATTCAAAACACCATCGCGGTATCGAGTGCGGCGGCCTTCCTTAAAGTTCCCCACATGGGATCCAAGTTGCTCGTCATGGCTGAAGCGCGTGTTCACGGATATGACATGGCCTTCCGGTTCGGTTCATTGATGTTTGCATTGGCTGCGCTCGTGTTCTTCTTTATGGTGAATATTGACCGTCACCACCTCGGTCAGCACGACGCTCCCGCCGGAGTTAGTCACTAGGTTTGCAACGACTTGCCCGCCACCCATTGGGTGGCGGGCATTCGTTATTTTGTGGCTAAAGTTACGGCCATGAGTATCTTCCAACAACCAATCGCCACCCTCTCTGGTGAGGTCACCTCACTCGAGCCCTACCGCTCCAAGACCCTGTTGCTGGTGAATGTTGCTTCGAAATGTGGACTCACTCCGCAGTACACGGCTCTCGAGGAACTGCAGCGCAAGTACGAGGGTCGCGGATTTAGCGTCATCGGATTTCCCTGCAACCAGTTCATGGGCCAAGAACCAGGTACGGCTGAAGAGATTCAAGAGTTCTGTTCGACCACCTACGGAGTTACCTTCCCCCTGATGGAGAAGATTGACGTGAACGGAGAAGCACAGCACCCGATATACGCCGAACTCAACAAGGTGACCGATGCCGAAGGGTACAGTGGCGATATTCGTTGGAATTTCGAGAAATTCTTGGTCGCAAGTGACGGAACGGTTACCCGCTTTAATCCAGAAATTGAACCGGATGACCCCGTCATCGTTAGCGCTATTGAGGCCGCACTCAACTAGTTAGATCTGACCTCAACTCTGTTGAGGTCAAGAAAAGAAATTATGCCCCTCGCCGCAACTCTCTTCGATATGGACGGACTCTTAATTGACTCCGAGATTCTTTGGCACAAAGCCGAAGTTGAAATTTTTGGAGCCTTGGGCATACCCTTCGAAACGATTGACGCTCGAAAGACGAAGGGGGCCTACGTCGACGAGGTCGTCAAATATTGGCGTTCAATCTACCCGTGGACTGGTCCTACCAACGAAGAGGTTGTCCGCAGTCTTCTGTCACGGGTGGGCGAGTTGGTTCGCACGGAAGGGAGACTCCTGCCGGGCGCTGAGCGAACGATTGCGCTGTGCGCCGAGCGAGGTCCAATTGCGTTGGCCTCTTCGACGCCGAAGCCGCTCATCGTGGCGCTTCTCGATCACTTCGGACTTCGAGAGCGGTTCGCCTCTATTCACTCAGCGGACGTTGAGCCGTTCGGAAAACCGCATCCCGGTGTTTTTCTCTCTGCCGCGGCGGCCCTCGGCGTAGACCCAACTAAATGCTTAGTCTTCGAAGATTCCCCGGCTGGAACCTTGGCTGGCAAGGCGGGGCGCATGACTGTCGTTGCCGTCCCGGTTCAAGAGGATCGAGATAATCCCGCCATCGCGCTAGCTGACTTGGTACTGAACTCGCTCGAAGATCTCGACCCCGCTTGGCTCGATGAACGGTTTAGTTCAAGACCTTCTTAAATTTAATTCCGGTGGGGTAGCTGTACGCTCCCGCAGGGAAATCGTCGACGGGCTCCCAATCAATCTTTTCGTAGAGAGCGACCGCTTCGGGCTGTTTGATCCCGGTCTCTAAATAGAGTTCGCGGTATCCACGAGCCCGCGCGGATGACTCGACCTCAATCATGAGTTGCTTGGCGATACCGTATCGGCGCATGTCGGGTCGCACCCAGAGCCGCTTTAACTCACCAATCCTTAGTTCGGGGTCCAAAATGGGGCGGAGGCCAATTCCGCCAACGGGGTGTTCTTCATGGCGAACGACTACAAAGGCTCCGAGAGGGCCGGACATCTCATCAGGGGAAAGTTTCAAGCGCTCCTCGCTGCTGCCGTAGCGACGCTCCAACTCGTCGATGGCGTTCCAAATCATGGCGAGGGCCCCCGCGCTAGTACTGGCCTCTTCTCGATAGGTGAATTCAAGCATTGGTAAATCGTAGGGGCAGAGCGCATTACTTCGGTACGATGGACAAATCATCTAAGGAGAATCCGTGTTTCGCCCCATCAGCGCAGAGTTTGATTTTGTGGCCCTCGAAGAGGCCGAATTAGCGCGCTGGAGCCAGCACGACATCTTTGCCCGCTCTATGCAGCAGCGCGAAGGTGCTCCCGCTTGGGTCTTTTACGAGGGCCCACCCACCGCTAACGGCAAGCCCGGATTGCATCACGTGTGGGCTCGAATCTACAAGGACTTGTTCTGCCGCTATCAGACAATGCAGGGTCACTACGTGGCACGTCGAGCCGGTTGGGACACTCACGGACTACCCGTTGAGGTGCAGGTTGAAAAACAACTCGGTATTTCTGGCAAGAAGGCCATCGAAGAGCAGGTCGGTATCGCGGAATTTACACGGCTCTGCAAAGAGTCAGTCTTGACCTATATTGGCGAATTCGAAAAGCTCACCAGTCGGATCGGATACTGGACCGACATGGCGAATGCTTATTACACCTTTAATCCGAGCTACGTCGAGTCGGTGTGGTGGCAACTGCAGCAACTCTTCGATCGCGGTCTGCTCTACGAAGACTTAAAAGTAATTCCATATTGCCCACGGTGTGGCACAGCACTCTCGTCGCATGAACTCGGTCAACCCGGTGTGTACACTGACGAAATTGACGAGTCTTGCTACGTACTTTTCCCAATCACTGACGCAGAACAACATGGTGGATTGCACGGTGCCAAGAACTTGGCCGTTTGGACCACGACCCCGTGGACACTTCTGTCCAACGTTGCGGTTGCGGTGAACCCTGAAGTGACGTACGCGGTGGTCGATGGCAACATTGTTGCGCAAGAACTTGTCGAAGCGGTCTTTGGCGAGGGCGCCACGGTGTCGGCATCCATCAAGGGCAGCGAATTGGCTGGCGTTCACTACGAGCGACCTTTCACTGACGTGCCCTACGATGATGGCGTCGATGTTAATTACGTGGTGCTCGCGGACTACGTAACGACAGAAGATGGAACGGGTCTAGTTCACCAGTCGCCCGCCTTCGGTGAGATCGACCGTCAAGTTGCTCGCGCCAACGGTCTACCCACGGTGAATCCAGTGGGACCCGATGGTGCGTTTACCAGCGAAGTTCCGTGGCTCGAAGGAGTCCAAGTTCGTGAGGCCAACCACCAGATCAACGATGAGTTGGAAAAGCGTGGTTTCTTGCTTCGTCGCTTTGACTACACCCACTCCCTGCCTCATTGCTGGCGTTGCGGTACCGTCTTGATTTACTGGGGCAAACCATCGTGGTACATCGCCACCAGCCAATTTAAAGAACAGCTCATCGGGGAAAATGCCGGCATTGACTGGCACCCCGCACACATTCGTGAAGGACGAATGGGCGAGTGGTTGCAAAACAATGTGGACTGGGCTTTATCGCGTGACCGCTTTTGGGGCACGCCCTTGCCAATCTGGCGTTGTGAGGAAAAGCACTACACCTGCATTGGGTCACGAGCAGAACTTTCTGAACTTGCCGGTCGTGACGTAAACGACATCGATCCGCACCGTCCCGCAATCGACGAGGTGGTCATTAAATGCCGTACCTGTCAGGGGCCAGCTAAACGAGTTGAGCCAGTCATTGACGCTTGGTTTGACTCAGGTTCGATGCCCGCCGCCCAAGTCGGGTACCCCTTTGTCGAAGGCAGCGAAGCAGCCATGCAGTTCCCCGCCCAGCTAATTGTCGAGGCGATTGACCAAACCCGCGGCTGGTTCTATTCGCTGCTTGCGGTAAACACTTTGGTGTTCGGTTCCACCCCCTATGAGCACGTCCTTTGTCTCGGGCACATCGTTGATGAGAACGGTAAGAAGATGAGCAAGTCTCAGGGCAACGTTATCGACCCGTGGGATGTCCTAAGTACTCGCGGTGCCGATCCGCTGCGCTGGTGGATGTTCTCGCAGGGTTCGCCCTGGACCTCAACCCGTGCGGGTCTTGGAGCCATCGATCATTCGCTACGCGAAACAATTGCGACTTGGTGGAATACTTACAGCTTCTTTACGACCTACGCGTCATTGAATAACTTTGACCCGAGCGATGCTGAGATTCCTACTTGGGAGAATCGCCCCGATATTGATCGTTGGATTCTTTCGAGATTGGAGTCGGTAACGGTCGAGGTAACCGATTCACTCGAAGGATACGAACCTCTTTCGGCGACCTTGCCGCTAGCAGCGTTCATTGACGAACTTTCAAACTGGTACGTGCGTCGTTCACGTCGCCGTTTCTGGCGGACCGACCCCACCGCACCTCGTTCCGATTCTCTGGCCGCCCAGGCAACTCTGCTTGAAGTCCTCCAACGCTTGACCTTGTTGATGGCGCCTTTTTGTCCATTCATCACCGACTCGATGTACCGCGAACTGTTTGATGTCGAAGAATCAGACTCGGTCCACTTAGCTGACTGGCCGAAGAGTGAGCCGGCTAAGCGTGACCAAGAGCTTGAGCGAGCTATGGATGTGGCCCGTCGATTGACCTCTTTGGGTCGCGCCGCTCGCGCTGAGGCGCACGTCAAGGTGCGTCAACCTTTGGCTCGTGCCCTGGTCTTTATTCCTAGTGGGGAAGTTCACCCACCGGCTGGAATTGTCGAAGAAGAGCTGAACGTTGACCTGCTCGAATATGGGCAGGAATTGGCTGAAGTATTGAGTTTTGAATTGGTGCCCAACTTCCGCACCGTGGGGCCGCGACTTGGCGAGGCGGTTAAAGAACTAAAGCCCGCCTTGGCAGCTCTTGACTCGGTGGCCGCCGCTGATGCAATCGAGGCGGGGAATTCGATCTCGATAAAGCTCTCGACCGGAACCTTTGAGTTAAGTGGTGAAGATGTTGAGCTTCGCGTAAAGAGCCAGGGCGGGTTTGCCGTGTCTCGAGAGGGTGGCGAAGTGATTGCGCTTGATTTAACTCTGAATGACGAATTGCTTCGCCGCGGGTATCTGCGAGATGTTGTTAGACAAGTTCAGGACTTGCGGAAAACTTCGGGACTTGAAGTTTCCGATCGCATCGTGCTCCACGTCACGGGAATTGAGGACCTCGCCGACGGATTTACAACCTTGGCGAGCGAAGTTTTGGCGATTGACATTATTACCGGAGTAGGTTCAGGCGACGGTTCAAAACTTGAACTTGACGACGAGCGCGAGGCTTTTGCTTGGCTCGTAAAGGCCTAGTGCGCGTTTAGCTTGCCGAGCAGAGTTGCGAGCGATTTGCGCTCACCCGCGTTAAGACGCTCGGCCAGGGTGGCTTGCAGAAATTCCATGTGAGTGGCCAAAGCGGCATCGAGCTTTCGATTGCCCGCCTCGGTGATTGCGACGTAGATGGCACGTCGATCGGTTGGGCAGAGCTCACGTACAACAAAACCTGCCTCTTCCAAGCGATCAATTAATCGGGTAGTGCCACCGGTGGAGTGAACGATGGCGTCGGCAATCTCATTCATCTTGAGTCGTCCAGAATCCACCTTGCGAAGGTGCAAAAGCGCATCGAACCAAGCCAGTGGGAGTTCGCAGTACTTCTCCAGCTCTTCACCCAAGTCCTTGGTGAGACGGGCGTTGGTGTCCATCAGGAGACCAAAGAGCAGTACCTTTTCATCCCCAGACGGGCAAATGGTGGGTTCAAAGCTCATATGTCCAATCTAGCATTTAGTTGCTTACAAAATAATTGATTTGCAAATAGTTGTATAAGCAATTATAATGAACAGGTACACAAAAGTGTCCATATCCAATAAGGAGAAACAAATGAGCAACCTTCCAGCTCCTGGTGTTTACACCATCGACTCAGTTCACTCACACGTCGGTTTCAGCGTTCGACACTTGGTTGCGGCCAAGGTACGCGGTGAATTCACCGAGTACACCGGCACCGTAACCATGGGTGACAGCGCCGAGACCTCTTCGGTAGAGGCCACCGTAAACGCTGCTTCGATCACCACGAACAACGACATGCGCGACGGCCACTTGAAGTCCGCTGACTTCCTTGACCTCGAGAACCACCCCAACTTGACCTTCAAGTCAACCTCGATCAAGCCCAAGGGCGACAACTACGTGATGACCGGTGACCTCACCCTTCGTGGCGTTACCAAGTCCGTTGACTTCGATCTCGAGTTCCTCGGAACTGGTCCTTCGGCTCAGCCAGGTGTGACCATGGCCGGTTTCGAAGCTAAGACTGAAATCGACCGTCGTGACTTCAACGTCAACTTCGAAGCAACTCTCGAAAACGGTGGACTTGTTGTTGGTAACAAGGTCACCCTCGAGTTGAACATCGAAATTAACAAAGCTGACTAGTAAATCTTGCTAGCCAAAGGCCGGGGGCGATGCCCCCGGCCTTTTGCATTTACTCGGTAGGGTAGATACCCATGGCCTTTGCTTCGTTCGCACCGCTTCGTCACCGAAGTTTCGCCCTCGCCCTCTCTTCGTCGTTTATATCCTCGACTGGAACCTGGATGCAGTCGGTGGCACTGGGCGTGTACCTCACACAAACCACTCACAACCCTGAATGGCTTGGGCTTATTACCTTGGCCGCTTGGTTACCGGCACTAATCGGTTCGCCTCTAGGCGGGGTTATGGCCGACCGCAAACACCGTCAACGATGGATTCAGATGATGAACAGCGCCATGGCGCTGAGCGCTACGGGGTTGGCGGTCGCCCAGTTGACCGGCCATCTCTCGCCCACCTTGGCGTGCTGCTTGGCACTGGTCGAAGGGTTTTGTGGAGCCGCTTCTTGGGCGGCGTGGCAGTCGCTTATGCCCGACCTGGTCGAAAAAGATGAAGTACTCGCCGCGGTTTCGATGGCCTCGGCTCAGTTCAACTTGGGCCGAATTATCGGACCCCTTTTGGCAGGAGTCGCTCTCGCCGTTGGTTCTCCTGGCTGGTGCTTCGCGCTTAACGCTGGCTCCTTCCTCGTCGTTGTGGTCATCTTTTCGTACGTACGCAGCGCACCTCGGCCAGCGGTGACGACGAAGTTGGAATTCTTCTCCGAAATACGCCACGGAATTCGTGAAGCGTGGCGAGTGAAGGGATGTCGGTACCCGATTATTGCTGTCGGAACGCTGGCCTTCATCATTAGCCCCTTCATAGCGCTCGTTCCGGCGATGGCGATTGACGTCTTACGAGCGGGCAAGGTCGGGACTTCGTGGTTGGTGACCGCCCAAGGGGTTGGGGCCGTTATCGGGGCGATTTTTCTTCCTCACTTCGCCAAGCGAACCTCTCGGGTGGTCATCTTGCGAATCGTGGCGATCGGTCTCGTGCTGGGTATCGCGGGATATGCCGTTGCCCAAACCTTGGTTGAAAGTGTTCTTTGCCTAGTGGTGGTCGGCCTCTGTTACGTCGGAACCTTGAATGGACTGAACGCCTCAGTTCAGATTCACGCCCCGACAAAAGCACGATCTCGAATACTGTCTCTTTACACACTCTCTTTATCTATTTGGTACCCCTTTGGCGCACTTTTGCAATCGGCCATCGCCAAACAATGGGGAGTTCGCCAGATCACCCTGATCAGCGCCGTGGCCATGGCGGTGCTGCTGGCTGGAATTTTCCTCTTTAAACCAAACTTCTTTAGGGCTATGGGACCTGCGCCGTCTGACACTGAGGAATTGCTGGCAGAATAGGGGAATGCCCTTTATTGCAACGAATCCAGCCACCGGCAAAGTTATTGCCGAATATCCAGCCTTCAACGCAGTTGAAGTAGAGAGCGCCCTCGCCGAGGCTCAGTCTGGGTACGAAACGTGGTCGGCAATGAGCTTCGCCGAGCGTGCGACGTTGATGACCCGTGCAGCCGAATTGCTCGAAAGTGAACTTCCTGCCGTCGCTGAGCTCATGACCAGCGAGATGGGCAAGACCTTCGCCGCCGCTAAGGGTGAAGCCGCGAAGTGTGCCATGAGCATGCGCTACTACGCCGAACACGCTGAAGAGATGCTGACCGAGCAGATTGTAAAGACCAGCGGTTCGCGCTCTGGTATTCGCTACGAGCCAATTGGCGTCATCTTCGCGGTTATGCCCTGGAACTTCCCTCTGTGGCAGGTTGTTCGCATGGCGGCACCAACCATCATGGCCGGCAACGCAGTTGCCTTTAAACACGCACCCAATGTTCCTGGCTGTGCCCTCTACATGCACGACTTGTTTATTCGCGCCGGATTCCCGAGGGGAGTATTGCGCAACATGTTCGTCGAAGTTGAGCAGGTTGCCGACATCATCGCCGACGACCGCATCGTCGCGGTATCACTCACTGGTTCTGAGCGTGCGGGAAGAAGCATTGCTGCCGTGGCGGGCCAGAACCTCAAGAAGGTTTTGCTCGAGCTCGGTGGCTCGGACCCCTTTATCGTGGCCTCGTCGGTCGACATGGAGCGCACCATTCCTTTGGCGGTGACGGCGCGCGTTCAAAATAACGGCCAAGCCTGCATCGCTTCAAAGCGTTACATCGTCGTGCAAGACCGTGCCGAAGAGTTCATCGAGAAGTTCACTGCGGCCATGGCCGCCGTACCGGTGGGTGACCCAATGTCCCCCGAAACTGTTGTGGGGCCGCTGGTCAACAAGTCCCAACTCGACATCTTGACTCGACAGGTGAACGAATCCGTAGCCAAGGGTGCGAAAGTGCTCACCGGAGGCGCCCCAGTAGGGGGTGAGGGTTACTACTTCCCACCAACTGTCCTTGTTGATACGGCCAAAGACTCACCGGCAAATTGTGAAGAACTGTTTGGGCCAGTTGCGGTAATTCACGTGGTGAAGGACCTTGACGAAGCCATTGAGTTGGCCAACGACATCCCCTGGGGACTAGGCGGTTCGATTTGGGCTACCGACGATGCGGAAATTGAAAAAGCCATTAACGGAATTGACGCCGGCATGGTCTTCGCGAACGCGGTCGTAGTTTCAATGCCCGAGCTGCCCTTTGGCGGAACCAAGCAATCTGGTTTTGGTCGCGAACTAACTGCCTTTGGAATGCGCGAGTTCACGAACCAGAAGTCTTACTTCGTCGCGTGACCCTGTATTACTTTGATCACGCCGCCTCGGCTCCACGTCGAGACGAGGTGACCGAAGCCATGGCTCCATTTCAGCATGGCGTCGTGGGTAATCCGAGCGGAATGCACAAAGCGGCTCGTGACGCACGGCGAGTAATTGAGGATGCGCGCGATCAAATTGCCGAATTCGTCGGTGCTCAACCAGGACAAGTGGTATTCACTGGAGGTGGCACCGAGTCCTGTCACATGGCGATTGCGGGGGTGGCGAACGCCTATCGTCGGGCCAAGGGGTCGGCTCATGTTGTTACCTCCGCCATCGAACATCACGCAGTTTTAGATTGTGTCACGACCCTGCAACGTGATTACCCCACTGTCACGAGTAACGAATTGGGTGTTGATAGCGACGGCGTCGTAAAGCTTGATGAATTGGCGGGGATTCTGAAACCGAATACCGCCATAGTTTCAGTGATGAGTGCCAATAACGAGACCGGCGTAATTCAGCCGCTTCATGGACTGGCCCAGACATTGCGTGAACTCAACCCCGAGGTAGTCACCCACACCGACGCCGTGGCGGCCGCACCCTGGCTTGATCTAGCGGAGGTCACGAGAGAAATTGATCTCGTGTCGATCTGCTCGCACAAACTGGGCGGACCGGTCAACGCCGGAGCGTTGATCATTCGCCGGTCGCTGCCCTTTGACGCAATCATTCCTGGTGGTGGGCAAGAGCGGGGACAACGCGGAGGCACCGTGGACGTGGCGGCCGCGGTTGGGCTCGCGACGGCAACGAAGTTGGTTTCGCAGGAACGTGAAGAGTCAGCCGCTAAGGCCAGAGCCCTCCAAAGAATGATGCACGAAGCACTCAGCCAGATCTCGGGATGCGTGGTCACTGCACCCAGTGCGAGCAAGGTGCCGGGAACGGTACATCTCACCTTCGAAGGTATTGCCAGTGACGAATTGCTCTTTTTACTGGACCACGCTGGTATTTGCGCGTCCGCGGCTGCTAGCTGCTCTTCGGGAGCAGCCAAGCCCAGCCACGTTCTAGGTGCGATGGGGGTCAGTGATTCACGGGCTCGTGGATCATTGCGACTTTCCCTGGGTCGAGAGACCACGCAAGCCGAGGTTGACTACGTCATTGCGAATGTGGCCAGAATTGCCTCGCAACTAACTCGGGTCTAGCCGGTCCCACAAACTGGCAAACTAGAACGATGAAGGTCTTGGTCGCAATGAGTGGGGGAGTTGACTCGTCCGTGGCGGCCGCCCTCTTGATTGAGCAGGGCCATGAGGTCGTTGGGGCCACTCTCAAATTATGGGGTGGGGTATCTGATTCGGGATGTTGCAGCGTGGCCGACGTCGATGACGCGAGGCGGGTCGCACAAGTTCTCGGGATTGATCATCACGTCTTCAATTACACCGAAGAGTTTGAGCGAATGGTTGTCGAGCCATTTGTCGCAGGACACGCCGCTGGCAACTCGCCCAATCCGTGCATTGATTGCAACCGACACATCAAATTCGACCTTCTCTTCGAGCGAGCCGATCGCTTGGGCTTTGATGCAGTTGCCACGGGGCACCATGCTCAGGTCGTCGAGAAAGATGGGCGCCACTTCTTATCGCGAGGCGCCGACACCGCAAAAGATCAGAGTTATGTCCTCGGATATCTTCGCGAGCCGGAACTCGCTCGACTTATTCTCCCTATTGGGCATATGAATAAAGCAGCGGTCCGAGTCGAGGCCGAGCGCCTGGGACTGCGAACCTGGAACAAGCCAGATTCCCAAGACGTCTGTTTCATTGAATCGGTTCGTGGACGCGAGGCCTTCTTACGTGAGCGAATTCCCGTTACGGCAGCGGCCATTGTCGACGCCGCATCGGGCGAAGTTTTGGGTGAAACCAACGCGGCTGAATTGATGACCATTGGTCAGCGACGGGGCATCACTCCGAGCAAAGATGGTGAAAAGCGCTATGTCACGCGCGTCGACTTAGGAAAAAAAGTTGTCACCGTGGGTCGACTCGCCGACATTATGACCACTGAAGTTTTGCTTGATGATTCCACACTCACCTTCGCTCGCGAAGAACTGACCGATGGTCAGCGGGTCCTGAGTCAATGGTCAGCGCACGGCAAGGCAAACCTGGGAACCTTGCATTTTGACGGGCGCTGGAAGGTTGAGCTGAATGAACCGGCCCGACCGGTAGCGGCGGGGCAAACGATTGTTTTTTATAACCCCGATGACCCTGAACTAGTGCAGGGTGCCGCTATCGTTTCACGGTGATGAAGCCCGCCCACAGAATCGCGGAGTTACGCGAGCTACTCGCTCGGCACAACGAGGCCTATTTCACCAACGACTCGCCCCTAGTACCCGATGCTGATTACGACGCGCTCGTTCGAGAACTGAAAGAGCTCGAGTCAGCCAATCCCGAACATGTTGCGGTGGATTCACCAAGTCAACTCGTCGGCGCCCCGGTGAGCAACGTCTTTAAGCCAGTGACCCACGCGGAGCCAATGTTGAGTCTGGACAATGTATTCGACTCAGAGGAACTTGTGGCGTGGGCGGAGCGCGCGTGCAAGGGATTAAGTGTGCAGGCCACGGACCTGCGTTTTGCCGTTGAACCGAAGATTGATGGCCTAGCGCTCTCAATTCGATACGAAGATGGCGCGTTGGTCCAAGCCGCGACCCGCGGAGATGGTCGAGAGGGCGAGGACGTCACCGATAATGTGCGCACAATCGCCAATATTCCTAAAGTTCTGCCCGCTGGTGCCCCCAGCCTGGTCGAAGTGCGCGGAGAGGTTTTTCTCGCCAAGTCGGATTTTGCGGAGTTGAATTCTCGACAGCGTGAATTGGGTCAAAAAGAGTTTGCCAACCCCCGAAATGCGGCTGCGGGAAGTTTGCGTCAGAAAGACCCCGCCGTCAGCGCCGAGCGACCTCTCTCCTTCCTCTGCTATCAGCTCGTAGATTTAAGCAATTCACTCAAACTCGACTCCTACGTAGCCCAAATAGACCTGCTCGCGAGCTGGGGTTTTTTGACCGCCGGAGAAAAATCGAGTGAAACTGGCGTGACCGCAATGGTCGAACGTTCAAATTGGTTTGAAGCGCACCGCCACGACTTGACGTACGAAATTGATGGTGTCGTGATCAAAATCGACAGCCTCGCCCAGCGTGAACAACTGGGTTTTACCTCTCGGGCTCCGCGGTGGGCGATTGCGCGAAAGTTGCCGCCAGAAGAGCGCACCACTAAGTTGCTCGCGATTGAAGTTTCCATTGGGCGAACTGGTCGAGCAACGCCCTACGCCGTTCTCGAACCCGTCTTGGTCGCGGGATCCACCGTCTCGATGGCGACGTTGCACAATGAAGATCAAGTAGCGGTGAAAGATGTTCGTGTCGGTGACACGGTCATTGTTCGCAAGGCCGGTGACGTGATTCCCGAAGTGGTCGGAGCGATTGAAGTTGAAGGAAAAAAGCGGTCAGCACCCTGGAAGTTTCCAAAGAAGTGCCCAGAGTGTTCGGGCGCTCTAGAACGCAGCGGTGACGAGAGTGACACCTACTGCGTAAACCCAGCCTGCCCGGCCCAACAGCTGCAAAAAATTATTCATTTCGCCTCTCGCGGCGCAATGGACATCGAAGGTCTGGGTGACCAGAGAGTTTCACAGCTATTGACCGAAGGATTGATTTCCGATGTGGCCGACCTCTTTTCTCTCAAAGCCGAGTCGATTGCGGCCCTCGAGGGCATGGGCGAACTAAGCGCGACTTCGCTGGTCGGTAATATCCAAGCGGCCAAAGATCAGCCACTTTCTAAAGTGCTGGTTGGGCTCGGTATTCGCCATGTTGGACCGGTGGCGGCACGTGAACTCGCGAAGGCCTTTGGGGACTACCGGGCACTCGTTAAGGCTCCACTGGAACTCTTGGAAGCGTTGCCGGGTGTTGGGCCGGTGATCGCAGAATCAGTGTTCGACTTCACCCGAGACCCAGAATCAGTGATTCGCATGGAAAAAATGTTGGCCGCGGGGGTCAAGCTGGTCGAGCCGAACGCCTCAGAGGGCATCGAGCAGACGCTGACCGGAAAGGCCGTCGTGGTCACTGGTTCGGTCGAGGGCTATACGAGAGAGGGGGCCGAAGCGGCGATTGTGGTTCGCGGTGGCACCTCACCTGGCTCGGTATCGAAGAAGACATTCTGTGTCGTAGTTGGCGAGGCGCCAGGTGCGAGCAAGGTGACAAAGGCCGAAGAACTAGGTATTCCTATGGTGCCAGCGGGTGATTTTGAACAGTTACTCGCGACGGGCACCTTGCCCTCTAACCTATAGGGAAACGAAAAAGAGGTAATTCCCAATGGCTGCATCGACGTTCTCACCAGGACACGTACTCGCTAAGCGTTACCAGATCCAAGAACTCATTGGCGTGGGAACCACTGCCGAGGTTTACATCGCCGAAGACCTCTCACTGCACCGCACAATTGTGGCCAAGGTGCTTTTGCCCGAACTCGCTGCTCATAACGATGTGCGTAATGAATTTCGTGACCACATCGTTCGTGGCGCAACCTTAAGCCACCCGAGCATCGCAAAAATCTTTGACGGGGGACAAGATTCCGGTGCCTACTTCATGATTACCGAGTACTTGCCGGGCGGCTCACTCGCTGAGCTCATCGGTGAGGGCCAAGTCCTGTCAATGGCCGACGCCGCAAAGATTGGCCAAGACATCGCATCGGCTCTGGACTATTTGGCTCGAGAAGGTTTCGTTCTCGGCTCGCTAACGCCCGCGAAGTTGTTGTTCGATCAAGCGGGAAATATTCGCATTGCTGATGTTGCGCTCGCTGGCCTGGCCGACAACTATCGTCACGACTTCACGCTTAATCAAGTGCGCTACTTAAGTCCCGAGCAAGCCCAAGGTCTTCCCGCCACCGAGAAGAGCGATGTCTACGCACTCGCTCTAATTATTTTTGAAGCCCTCACCGGTGAGCACGCGTTCCCAGGCAATTCGGCCGAACAGGTATTGCGTGACCGCATCACGTCGCCAATTCCCGCCCGTGGCGAATTGGGCACCTTGGACATGGTCCTCGCCCAAGCCACCGTGCCAGATCCCGCAATGCGAGTCGACGCCTCCCAGCTCGAGCAACGCTTGTCAGGCATTGTCGAAACGATTCCTTCGTATTCAGAAATTCCCGCCGATAGCTCGGGCGACCCCTTCGACTGGGGATTTGAGGACGAAGTAGAAGAAGAGCAGAGCTTTGAAGAGGTAGCACCGACACCATTCAAGGTGCGCGAACTTCCTGAGCGGGGGGCCGCCATTGGGTTTAACCCCGACGCCGTTCAAATCTCTGGTGGGCGACGCGCGCGTGATGTCGTGAATACTCGTGACTTCCAAGAAGTTAACGATGAGCAGGAGCCAATTGTAAAGGCCCGACCTGTTCCTCGCCGTCCCATGATTGATTCAGACCTAGTATCGGCCAGCCGCCCTCGGGGATCTCGCCGAGGACTCGTGTTGGCGAGCATCGTGATTGTGGTGCTGCTCATTGCCGGTGGTGGCATGTTCGTCGCGGGCATGTTTTCTTCATCCTCGACTGTGCCGTCTTTGGTGGGCAAGTCGATGACCGACGCAAGTTCGCTCGCCGCTAAGGCGGGTATTACTCTCACCGTTTCTTCACACGCCCACTCAACCTCGGTGCCAGTGAATGACATCATCAGCCAAACTCCCGCCTCGGGAACTAGTTCGAAGTCGGTCAACGTCGTCGTCTCTGACGGTCCACTAATGACCACGATTCCAGCTGGTCTCAAGGGTCTGGACTGTGTTGGCGCTACAGCCAAACTGGCCCGGGTCGGCGTCGTTGCGACCTGCCCCGCAACCCAACACGTGGCAAGCGCTACGGTCGCGGTCGGGCGCGTAGCGGAAGTTCTCTACAACTCGACGGTGAACCCAGTTTCGGTTCCATCGGGTGCTCACGTCATCTTGGCCCTCTCATCGGGTAAGGGGACGGGTACGACCACTACGACGACTGTCGCTGGTCCCGCCGTGCCAAACTTCGTGGGTATGTCCCCAGCTCAGGTCAACGCATTGTCGGCCTCTTCTGGTTACTACTACCACACCGTTGGAGTTCACGCCGGGACGAAGGGTTGGACTCGGGTCTTGAGCCAGAGCCCAGCTGCCGGAAGTCCGCTGAAAAAGCACAGCACGATCACCCTCAACGTCAACTAATTCGAGGGGAACTTCGAGGGCGAGGGTAGGCTAGAGCCTCAAACCGTTCGAGAAGAGTCCACCAACATGAGTAGTCCACTCTCTAGAGAAGAGGTCGCCAAGGTCGCGAAATTGGCACGTTTGCGCATCACCGATGCCGAACTTGAGCAATTCACTGAACAGCTTGGCCAAATCCTCGAGCACGCCCACGACATGACCTCTCTCAATCTCGCTGATGTCGAGCCCACGGGCCACCCCTTCGGATTAATCAATGTGATGCGTGATGATGTCGTTCGCCCGTCACTGGATCGCGACGCGGTCTTGGCTGAAGCACCAGCTTCCGAAGATGGTCGATTCGCAGTTCCTCGCATTATGGGAGAAGCACCATGAAAAACGCAACCGACATCGCCGCGGCGGTAAACGCCAAGATCAGTTCGGCGAGTGCTGAGCTCGACAAATCACTCGCGGTAATTGCGGAGAAGAACGGTGCAATCAACGCCTTCTTATTCGTTGACACCGATGGGGCCAAGAGCTTCGCATCGAATGTTGACGAGAGAATTGCTCAGGGCGAGAAACTGCCGCTCGCCGGTGTTCCGATTGCAATCAAGGACAACCTTTGCCAGACTGGCGTGCCAACAACCTGCTCGTCAAAAATTCTGGCCGATTGGCGTCCTCCCTATACCGCAACAGTTGTTGAACGGCTGATTGCCGCGGGAGCCATTCCGGTTGGCAAGACGAACTTGGATGAGTTCGCTATGGGCTCATCAACCGAGACTTCGGCGTTTGGCCCGACCAAAAACCCACTCGACCTCACCCGTGTCCCCGGTGGTTCGTCAGGCGGATCGGCCGCCGCAGTAGCTGCTGACATGACGCCAATTTCCTTAGGGTCAGACACCGGTGGATCAATTCGTCAGCCCGCTGCATTGTGCGGACTTGTTGGCATTAAGCCGACCTACGGTCTTGTCTCCCGTTACGGATTGATTGCCTTCGCCTCCTCGCTCGACCAAGTTGGACCATTCGCCAAAACCGTTGCGGACGCGGCGCTGGTCCTTGAGGTGATTGCTGGACATGACCCGATGGACTCAACCTCCTTGCCCGAGCCCGCTCCGTCGCTGGTGGCGCATGTAAATGATGGTGTCGCTGGAAAGCGCGTTGCGCTCGTGAAGGAACTCTACGAAGGCGCGGACGACGAAGTCGTCGCCTCGGTCAAAGCTGCCGTGGCTGCTCTCGAAGCCGCCGGGGCGACCATTGTGGAACTTTCGATCCCTGAGCTTCGTTTAGGGCTGAGCGCCTACTATCTAATCGCTCCCGCGGAAGCTTCGAGCAACCTCGCTCGATACGATGGCGTTCGATTTGGTTTGCGTGAACAAGCCGAGGACGTCAACGATATGTACGAAGCGACGCGAACTGCGGGGTTTGGCGCCGAAGTGAAACGTCGAATTATGTTGGGCACCTACGCACTGTCGGCTGGTTACTTTGACGCTTACTACGGGCAAGCTTTGAAGGTCCGCACCCAAATGATTAAGGCCTTCGCCAAGGCTTACGAACAAGCGGACATGCTGATTGGCGCTACTACGCCAACTGTCGCCTTTGAATTTGGATCGAAGACATCGAATCCAATGGCGATGTACTTGTCGGATGTTTTCACAATTCCAACGAACCTGGCTGGCGACGCCGCCGTGTCAGTTCCTTTCGGCACTGGCGAAAACGACCTTCCAATTGGTGTTCAAATTCTTGGACCGGGCCGGAGCGAGGCTACTTTGCTAGCGGCTGCGCGAGTTCTCGAGATTGCTGACGGTCGAGCATGACATTGCCAAACGGATGGGAAATGGTTGTTGGGCTCGAAGTCCACACCGAATTGAAAACTGCAACAAAGATGTTTTGTGGTTGCGCTAACGCATTCGGATCCGAACCGAACACCAATATTTGTCCCGTCTGCCTTGGCTTGCCGGGTTCACTTCCGGTACTGAACAAGATGGCGGTTGAATTGGCGATGGCCATTGGCGTCGCCCTCCATTGCACAATCGCACCTTCGACCTTTCACCGGAAGAACTATTTCTACCCGGACATGCCGAAGGATTTTCAAATTTCGCAGTACGACCTACCAATTAACTCTCGTGGGTATCTAGACCTTCCCGATGGTTCGCAAATCAGTGTGGAGCGAGCTCACCTCGAAGAGGACACTGGTAAGTCGACGCACCTTGGTGGAACTGGCCGAATTCACGGCGCGGACCGATCCATGGTCGATTACAACCGCTCCGGTGTTCCACTGGTAGAAATAGTGTCTGGTCCCGATATTCGCTCGGCGGCGCAGGCTCGAGCCTATGCGTCCGAGCTCCGGGGGATTCTGATCGCTACCGGTGCTTCCGATGGTCGCATGGAAGAGGGGTCGATGAGATTCGACGCCAACGTATCTGTTCGTAAGAGTGGTGAGCCATTTGGAACTCGTTGCGAGATCAAGAACTTGAATTCTTTGCGATCGCTCCAGCGCGCAATTGACTACGAAGCGCTTCGCCAAATTGAGGTGCTTGAAGAAGGTGGCTCGATTCGCCAAGAGACTCGCCACTGGGACGAGAACCGAGGTGAGACCTCAACGATGCGCGTAAAGGAAGAAGCCGAGGACTACCGCTACTTCCGCGAACCAGATTTGGTTGAATTAAGTCCAGATCAGGCTTGGCAGGACCGGGTCCGCGCAGCTCTTCCCCCAATGCCCGCCGCTCGACGTTCTCGGCTCGAAGAACTTCTCGGTGACCCATCTGATGCGCAACGTGATGCCATCGGTACGGTGGTTGAACTAGACCTCGATGGTTTCGTGATTTCAGCGGCGCAAGCGAAGGCTGACGTGGCGATTGCCCTGGCGCGGTCGGCCAACGAAATTGCGGCCGACATTGAGAATGTGGCGAAATTGAGCACGGAGGCCTTCGTAGCCACCGTCTTGATGGAGCAAAAGGGCGAACTCTCCGCAACCCAGGCCAAGAAGGTACTTGGTGTCTTGCTGGAATCTGGCGGAGATCCAAGCACAATTGCTAAGGCTTTGGGTTTTGAACAGATGGGTGCGGACGCACTAGGAGACCTCGTTGCGAAGTGCATCGAGGAAAATCCCTCTGAATGGCAGCGCTACCGCGAAGGCGACGACAAACTGTCCCAGTTCTTCATTGGCCAAATCATGAAACTGACCAAGGGTCAAGCCAACGGAAAATCAGTTATCGCTGAGTTGCAACAGCGTAAATAGGCAGTCAACTACATTCTTCTAGTGGCTAAATCTCAAATGTTCCTAGCGGTCGACATTGGCGCTACTTCGGTCAAGTTCGCCAGCGTTGGATTGGATGGCGAGTTCACAAGTGAGGTCGGCCAGATTCCAACACCGTACCCCTGTGAGCCAACTCGCATGGTCGATCTCGTGGCTGAAATTATTTCGCGCTTCGACGACATGTCCGTTGGCGTTGGATTTCCAGGTGACTTCGCTGACGGAACAGTTATTCAGCCGGGAAACCTATCCAGGGTGGCTGGCTTTGATAGTCCAATTGATCCGCAAATCCACGCCAAGTGGGAGGGCTTCGAATTACAAAACGCTCTTCGAGCCGCCACTGGGCGCACTGTTCGCGTCGTAAATGATGCCGCGATGGCCGCCATTGGTTATTCCGATGGTGTTGGGCGTGAATTGACTTTCACCCTCGGTACCGGCCTCGGCATAGCCTTGGTTGTTGATGGGAAGTTCACACGCATTCGCGATGTTGGCGCCGAAGAGTTTAAGAACTATGGAACGTACGACGAAGTACTGGGGGAGTTCTCGCGAGCGCAAAACCCTGAAAAGTGGCGGGCAAATCTCCACGAAGCGATTGGCGCCTTCGTGACGGAGTTCGCTGCTACGAAAGTTCACTTTGGCGGCGGGAACGCCCGTCGATTGCCTAAGGACGAGTTCGCTGAACTCGAGATTCCAGTCATGTTCAATGACAATAACGGGACCCTAAAGTCAGTTCTGAAGCTCTTCGCCGACGAAATCAACAACTAGTTAAGGCGACCCATGACGACCAACTTTGAAGCTGAGATTCGATCGCAGGGTGCTATTTTGGCGGCCCGCACCGCGCGTTCGCGAGAGCTCGCGAACCAGACGAAACAACTCTGGCGTGACGTTAAGTATCTTCTTGTCGCCGCGCGGGGATCCAGCGATAATGCAGCTCTCTATTTTCAATACGTCGTTGGCCAGCACGCAAAACGTGTAGTGGCGCTGGCTACGCCGTCGCTGTTCGAAAATGGTCAGTCACTCACTTTGAGTGGTGCGGGAGTGCTTGCAATCAGTCAGTCTGGTCGATCGCCGGGAATTGTCGATGTGGTCTATTCCGCGAAGGAACAAAACTGCCCAACCGTTGGCGTGACTAATTTCGCAAATTCGCCAGTAGGTGAAAGCTGTGACTTGTTGATTGGGCTTGAGGCCGGGACTGAAGTCGCGATTGCATCGACGAAAACTTTCACCGCCACCGCTCAAGCGCTAGTGCAGATAGCGAGCGCCCTCGGCGAAACTGAGCTTGAGGGCATTGACGGATTCGCTACGTATATTGACTCAGTCGTTGAGTTTGCGCTTAATGCAGAACTGCCACTTGATTTACTGAACCAAGATCGTGGGTTTACTGTCGTTGGGCGAGGCGTCGGTATGGCTGCCGCAGCTGAGATTGCACTGAAGATCCGAGAGGTCACTGGCCTGAAGGCGGAAGCCTATTCGGCTGCTGATTTTGTCCACGGACCAATTGGCGCCGACGGAGATCACGCGGCCTTAATGCTGGTAGTAACAGATGAAATGTCCGATGAATTAGTAGCAAAACTCTTGAGTGATTGTTCCGCGAAGGGGATGAGAACAGTGGTGGTGCGTTCACCTGATCGCCAAAGCTTTTCAGCCAATGCAGAAATTGTGCTTCCTGAACAGGCACCTAACTGGCTGATTCCAATGGGGCACGTCGTTGTGGGCCAAGTTTTGGCTCTACGACTAGGAACCTTGCGGGGCCGACCGATCGACACGGCACCGGGATTGGCCAAAGTCACACTTATTGCCTAAATCCTCACACTTTTTCACATGTAAAGTTCAGGTAGGTTAGCGACAGGTGCATAAGAGGGGGGAAGGCAGTTGAGAGGTGCGGAGAAGCTTCGCATTCACTCGCTGGCTTCACATCGATCGCGTGTGTCTAAAACTTAAAATCAATTCACTTCGGTGATGCGATGGGTCGAAAGGCCCACAGACAAATAAGGAGTATCACAATGATTGGAAAGTTCAAAGCGGGAATGTTCGCTTCGGCACTCGCCATCGTTGCTAGCACGGTCGTTCTTGCGCCTGCTGTTACCAACGTCGCGACGGCTGGTGCAACGACTGCATCTACGCCACTCAACTTGGCAAATGAGCAGGGCATGTTATGGTCCTGTTCGTTTAACCCGTTCAACCCGTCTTACCTTCCATACTCGGTTGGTTTGACTTACGAGACCCTTGACTTTGTCAATGCTCTCGGTAATGCGAAGGTAACTCCATGGCTGGCTAAGAGCTACGCCTGGTCTAACTCGAATAAGACGCTGACCTTCACTATTCGTGATGGTGTCAAGTGGTCCGACGGTGTTGCATTCACCGCTGCCGACGTCGCTTACACCTTCAACATGTTGAAGGCCCACTCGGCTCTCGACCTAAATGCAGTGTGGTCAGTGCTTTCGAGCGTAAGTGCAATGGGAAACACGGTAACGTTCAACTTCCAGAACGCCGCTGTGCCGTACTTCTATTACATCGCTGGCCAGGTTGCCATCGTGCCTCAGCACATCTGGAGCAAGATCGCCAACCCTGTCACCGACCCAATCACTAAGCCTGTTGGTACGGGTGGCTACTTGATGAACAAGTGCACGCCTCAGAACATTCAGTGGACTCGCAACGCGAACTATTGGCAGAAGGGCAAGGCCGTCATTAAGACCGTCAACATGCCTGCGTTCTTGGACAACAACACTTGCAACCTCTACTTAGCTCAAGGTAAGTCGCAGTGGGGTTCACAGTTCATCCCCAGCATCAAGTCCGCCTACGTTGCTAAGAGCCCAGGTAACTCCTACTGGTTCCCGCCCGTAGCGAACGTCGTGCTCTTCCCGAACTTGACCAAGGCACCATTGAGTGACGTTGCGGTCCGTAAGGCAATTAGTTACGGCATCAACCGTGGTGCTGTTTCTCGGATCGGCGAGTACGGCTACGAGCCTGCCGCCAGCCAGACCGGTATCGTGGCCCCGACCTTCTCGAAGTGGTCCAGCGCGACCGCCAAGAGCGCGCAGGGCAAGTCCTTCAACGCCAGCAAGGCCGAGAAGATCTTGAAGGCTGCTGGCTACAAGAAGGATGCCAACGGTTACTTCGCTAAGGGTGGCAAGGAAATCGCTATTACCATCAAGACCAACGGTGGTTACTCTGACTGGGTCGCTTCGATGCAGGTCGTTGCTACTCAGCTCAAGGCCATCGGCATCAACGCCACCGTTACACCAGAGGCAGCGAATACCTTCTACTCAGATGTGTACACCGGAAACTTTGACTTGGCGTACAACGCCGAGTCGGGTGGCCCAACGCCGTTCTACGAGTTCCGCCAGTGGCTCTACTCAAAGAACAGTGCCGCAATTGGTACCGCCGCTGCGTCGAACTGGGAGCGATTTAACTCCTCAGCCGTCGACACCTTGCTGAACCAGTACACCGCGACTGTTTCGCCAGCTACGCAGAAGACAATCATGAACAAGTTGCAAAAGATCATGGTTGATCAGGTTCCTGTTATCCCGGTACTCGAAGAAGTCGACTGGTTCCAGTTCAACAAGTTGGCCTTCACTGGTTTCCCATCAGCTAAGAATCCCTACGCTCAGCCCGGTTTGTACAACGAGCCTGACTGGGGTTACGTCTTGGACAACCTGAAGCCAATCAAGTAGTAAATCGGAGTCGTCGGGGGAATGAGGTATTTAGTTAGACGAATTGGATTCCTGCTCGTAGCACTATGGGCAGCCATTACGTTGAACTTCTTCATCCCCCGACTGATGCCCGGTAATCCGGCCATCGCCATGATGGCCAAATTCAAAGGTCACCTCAATCCGGCAAGTTTGCACGCGATTGAGGTGGCTTTTGGCATTCATACCCACGAGAACATCTTCGTTGCGTACGTGCAATACGTTGGCAACACCCTCCAGGGAAACTTCGGTACATCCCTCAGTAATTTTCCTAATTCCGTCACCTCAGTAATTTCGAAGGCCCTGCCCTGGACTCTCGGGCTGGTTGGAATAACCACAATTCTCGGCTTCCTTATTGGCACTGCGGTCGGGGCAATCGCCGCCTGGCGTCGTGGGGGAGTCCTCGACTCGGTATTGCCCCCAGTCTTCATCGTCGTCTCAGCATTTCCTTACTTCTGGATCGGCCTCATGGCCATCTGGCTCTTTGCCATCACCCTTAACTGGCTTCCCTTCTTAGGTGGTTACACCGAAACCGTCACGCCCAGCTTTACGCTGAGTTTTATTCTGGATGTGCTCAACCACGCCGTGTTACCCGCCTTCACGATTCTGATCACCTCTATTGGCGGTTGGATCTTGACGATGCGTAACAACATGATTACCGTGGTCGCCGAAGACTACGTGAAGATGGCTCGCGCGAAGGGACTTCGCCCGCGTCGAATTTTGTGGCAATACGCTGGTCGAAATGCGTTGTTGCCTAACTTGACGGGTTTCGCGATGTCACTCGGCTTTGTCATCTCAGGCGCGATCTTGGTTGAGTACGTCTTTAATTACCCCGGGGTTGGCTTTATGCTGCTGCAGGCGGTTGAGAATGAGGACTACCCGTTGATGCAAGCACTGTTCTTGCTCATCACGGTCGCAGTGCTAGTCGCCATCTTCATCTCCGACATCGCCACTGCGATTCTTGACCCGAGAACTCGGAGCCAAGAATGAAATTCTTCGATGTGGCTAAGGGAATTTGGAGATTCATCCGTCGAGACAAGAAGGCTATGGCCGGCTCTTTCATCTTGCTGGGCCTCTTGACTATTGCCGCCTTTCCTAACTTCTTCACGCCCCACGACCCCGCCGCCGAGGTGTACATGCCCGGAGCGGGACTCTCGTGGAATCACATCCTCGGAACGACCTCATTTGGTCAGGATGTCTTTTCGCAGCTGATTGCGGGAACTCGCCAGTCCATGATGATTGCCCTAGTCGTGGGCTTCTTATGCACTGTGCTTTCGGTGTTGGTGGGCATCACCGCTGCCTACGCCGGCGGATGGCTTGATGACCTCTTGTCGCTGATGACCGACGTGGTCTTAGTTATTCCAACCTTTCCATTAATTATCGTCATCACCGCATACTTGAAGAGTGCCAGCTTCTGGCTGATGGTTTTTGTGCTGGTAGTGACTGGCTGGTCGTACGGAGCGCGGCAACTTCGCGTGCAGGCGCTTTCGCTACGCAACCGTGACTACCTATTGGCGGCTCGTGCTCGTGGCGAGTCCAGCATCTACGTAATCTTTGTGGAACTTATTCCACCGATGACGTCGTTGATTGTGGCGAACTTCCTTGGCGCGGCTCTGTACGCTGTTTTAGCTGAGTCGAGTTTGCAGTTCATTGGCTTAGGTGACATCAGCACTCAGAGTTGGGGAACGATGCTGTACTGGGCGCAAAACAACGCGGCACTCAACTCAGGGCTACCCCTGTGGGCGTTGGCCCCGGGAATTGCGATTGCGCTGCTCGGATCCGCTTTGGCACTTCTGAACTACGCCTTTGACGAAATCGCGAATCCGGCTCTCCGTCCCGTTCGCGCTAAGCGCCTGAAGGTCACCAGTTCATGAGCACCATTCTCCAAGTCCGGGACCTCGAGGTCCAATACCAAACCCCGAATGGCCCCGCTCAAGCGGTCAACGGAGTCAGTTTTGATCTAGCCGCAGGGGAATTCCTCGCGGTAGTCGGCGAATCGGGTTGTGGCAAGTCGACCATGCTCTTTGCTATCGCGCAACTATTGGCCTATCCCGCTTCCCAGACCGGCGGACAGGTTCTTTTCGATGGCGTTGACTTAACGACGCTCGACGAAGAGGCGTTGCGACTACGTCGCTGGCGCGACATCTCGGTCGTCATGCAGAGCGCCATGAATGCGCTGAATCCAACTTTGACTATCGGAGCTCAATTGGCCGATACCTGTCGGGCTCACACCACGTGGGACGATAAGCAAATTGCTGAGCGCAGTGCCGAAGTTCTAGCGATGGTATCGATTGATAAAGCGCACCTCTCGAGTTACCCATTCCAGTTGTCTGGAGGTATGCGTCAACGAGCAATGATTGCGATGGCGCTACTACTCGAGCCGAAATTGATAATTATGGACGAACCAACCTCGGCCCTCGATGTCGTTGCGCAGAAGTCGCTCATGCGCCAAGTTGAAACGCTCAGGCAGAAGCTTGGTTTCTCGGTCCTGTTCGTTACCCACGACATGAGCGTGGTCTCGCACTTCTCTGATCGCCTTGCGGTTATGTATGCCGGAGAGATTGTTGAGTTGGGCGAGACACGTGAAGTTTTTGACCGACCGCAGCACCCGTACGCCACCGGACTCATGGAGGCGTTCCCCTCCCTTTTGGGACAGGCCAAAGAATTAACCGGAATCCCTGGAAACCCTCCTTCACTCGTGAACCCACCCAAGGGCTGTCTCTTTGCTGATCGGTGCCCCAAGGTGATGGAAATTTGTCGCGAGGAGGCGCCCGAGCTGGTGGCCAATGGCCCACACAGCGTTCGCTGCCACCTCGTGAACCCCAAGGTGCGGGCATGAGCGAAACGATTCTCAAGGTCAGCAACCTCACTCGCACCTTCCGAGTGGGCGGATTCCGTTCTCGGGGAACGCTGCACGCTATTGACGACGTGAGCTTTGAGGTTCGTGCGGGCCAGATTGTGGCCCTCGTGGGGGAGTCTGGTTCGGGAAAATCAACTATTGCCCGAGTGCTGGCGGGACTCTACCCACCCACCTCTGGAACAATTGAGTTCGAGGGCCAGGTATTGGGTAAGAGAATGACTCGTCAGGTGCGAGGTCGAATGCCTATGGTTTTCCAGGACCCTTTCGGTTCAATCAACCCAGTGCTTCGAGTTGGCCACGCACTCCATCGCTCCTTGAAGCTCCACCGTCGCGACCTTTCCAAAGTCGAACGCGATCAAATTGCCATCGAGTTGGCAAACGCAGTCGGCCTCGTTCCCGGTGAAGAGGTATTGGCACGATTCCCTCATGAACTTTCTGGCGGCCAGCGTCAACGCCTCGGTTTCGCACAAGCACTGGCATCAAAACCCGCCTTAATTCTGGCCGATGAACCTGTTTCGATGCTTGACGTCTCAATCAGAATCGGTTTGCTAAACGTGATGCGCAAGCTCCGCGATGAGCAAGGCGCGTCGTTGCTCTACATCACGCACGACCTCGCTAGTGCTCGCTACGTAGCTGACCGCATGATTGTTCTCTACGCCGGGCGAATCGTCGAAGAGGGTACGAGCGAAGAGGTAATCGCAGCGCCGAAGCACCCGTACACCAAGCTCTTGATGTCAACCGCTCCGGACCCCCGCTTGCCGCTTGGTGGCAGTGAGGGCGCCGATGACCTCGGCGAGCCACCGAAAGTTATTGATCCCGTGCCTGGGTGTCGTTTCGCCCCTCGGTGTGCACTCGCCACTGATGAGTGTCGGACTACCGATCCGGTGAAGGTCCAAATTTCTCCGACTCACCAAGTCGCCTGCTTTGCAGTAAAGGGCTAGCCATGAACCTACTTCCGCAGCCCCAAGAGGTAACTCTGCTCGAAGGCACTACGACGCTCCTGTCTCCGGTGCGAATCAACGCCCGCGAGTGGAGTGACGAGGTTGAGGCTTGGGCCGCTGACCTGTCGAAATCCACGATGATTGATTTTGAACTCGTCGAGAGCGAAGATGCCGACATTACCTTCGGTTTCGCTACTGACATAGAGGGTTATCGCCTGACCATTGACGGACAGGTCCGCATCATGTGCTCATGGTCAGATGGGGCTGTGCAAGCCCTGACTACCTTGCGCCAACTTGGGCCCACAGACTTATTTTCGGTAGAGCGGAGCCCGCTAACAAGTTTCGAGTTACCAAATTGTGAGATTGAAGACTGGCCCGAATTCGGTTGGCGTGGCGCCCACCTCGACGTGGCACGGCACTTTTGGGACGTTGAAACTGTTGAGAGATATGTGGACCTGATGGTGATGCACAAACTCAACGTTCTTCACCTTCACCTGAATGACGATCAAGGTTGGCGAGTCGAAATTCCGAACTGGCCGAAATTGACTTCGATAGGAGCCTGGCGCAATGGCTCGCCAGTGGGGCACGAAGATGATGACGTACGCGACAATGTCCGTCACGGTGGTTTCTATACGCGTGATGATCTTGAGCGTATATCTCGCTACTGTGCCCTGCGAGGTGTTGCGGTAGTACCAGAAATTGATCTACCGGGGCACGCCCAAGCCGTTCTGGCGGCCTATCCCGAACTTGGAAACAATCCCGAGGCACAGCTTGAGGTGTGGCAGCACTGGGGCATCTCCGATCATGTTTTGAACGTGAGTGACGAGGCGTTGCAGTTCGCCGTCGAAGTCGTCTCGTACGTGGCCAGTATTTTCCCGAACGCAACTGTCCACATTGGTGGCGATGAATGCCCAACTACCGAGTGGGAATCCAGCCATTTGGCCCAAGCGGTAATGACCGAGCACGGTTTCGAATCTGCTCAAGAATTGCAAGGGCTCTTCACTTCGAGGCTTTGTGAGGTACTCGAAGAGGCGGGCCACCAGGTCATCGCGTGGGATGAGGTCCTAGACGCCGAAGTTCCCGAAACGACAGTTATTGCGGCGTGGCGTTCAGTCGAGAAGGGGATTGAAGCAGCCGAGCGAGGGCACTATGTCGTGATGATGCCTATGCAATACGTCTACTTCGACTGGCTATCGAGTGATCAACCCGGTGAACCGATTGCCGTTCACCCGGCCCCCTTTGTAACTACTTGGGAAAAGACCTATTCCTTCGAGGTAGTACCAACCGAATTGGACCCGACGCTTCGAAAGCAGATTCTCGGCGCTCAAGCGCAATTGTGGACCGAGTACATCACTTCTCGAGATCGTATGGATTACATGGCCTTCCCGCGGCTATCTGCTTTCGCTGAAGTCGTTTGGGGCACCAGCGGCGATCTGGATTCCTTCCGTCCACGGCTCGAGGCTCATCTTGAGAGGCTTAAGTCGGCGGGTGTCAAATACCGCCCTCTCGATACTCAGTGAGTGACGCAGAAGTTCTCGCCATTATGAAATCCACCTTGCCTGAGGGGCAAGGCAGCTCTTACGGCTCAATAGAACGACTGTCCCTCCATGAAGTGGCTGAAAAGTTAGCTTTGTGCGGACTTACTCAATTGGATGTCGAATTGGCAGTTGCGAATTGGGAAACGTTTAAAACACAAACCGAGTTAGTTGATGCATTAGCCGCCATTGATACGTGGCTGACAATTAATTTTTCTGCGGTCGAGCCAGATTTTCCAATCTGGGACGACTTGTTTGACCAGGGTGAGAGCGGAAGGTATCTATACCTCTACGCCGCCGTGCTTGGAATTGACCGCGTGTGCGATTACTTCGATTCAATTGGTGTGACGCAATTATTCAAGTCGGATTCCCTGCAAATTGTTTCGCGCCACGTGGCAATATACAAAAAGAAGTGGGGCGAACTTGGTACGGATGCCGGCTGGTGGCTGCTGTTGATGCTTCGCGGTGTTTTATTCCAGTGCGGTTCATTGCAATTTCATCGTATGAGAATCGGCATAAGCAATCTCGCGCCCAACCCTTGGTATAGCGAGCAACAGAGTGGCGAACTGGGTGAGGGATTTGCTCGTGGCGATGAAGCGTTTGGGATTCACATCCCTCAAGGCACCAATTTGAGCCCAGCGGCAATTGAGGATTCGTTCGCTCTGGCAACCTCGCAATTCGATTCAATTTGGCCGAATCCGAAGCGACGGCTGTTCACCCTTCAGTCATGGCTGCTCGATCCCCAATTGCAAGATTTCCTTAGTTCTGATAGCAACATTGTGCAGTTCCAGAACCGTTTCACCCTGCTTGATAATGCTCCAATTGCCGATGAGGACACGTTGGAGTTTGTCTTTCGAAGCCCCAAGACCGAACTCGCAGATTTACCGAGGCGCAGCTCCCTGGAGAGAGGGATTTTGAACCTTTTGGACGCGGGCGGCCACTGGCACGCCACTTGCGGGTGGCTCAAATAGGTCTTGTTTGAAAAGAACGCGAGTTGTGTGAAATTTACATAATTCGGGTTGAAAAATGTGAGAAAATCACATAGTCTTTTCCAATGGATTCCAGAGCCCGTCGGTCCACTATCGCTGACAAACTGCGCGTGAGCGGGGAGGCCTCAATCGTTGCCCTCGCTAAGGAGTTCGGCACCTCCGAAATGACAATCCGACGAGATCTCGACGCGCTTGAGCTCGAAGGGCTCGCCCGTCGATCCAGGGGTGGCGCCATTTCAGTTCAGAGTCGCTCCTTTGAACCGCCAATCTTGCAGCGCGCATCCCACATGTCGGACTCGAAGTGCCGAATCGGACAAGCAGCGGTTTCGCTCCTCCGTAAGGACGAAACGGTCATTATCGACGTTGGTTCGACCACCCAGTCAATGGCGCGAGTGATTCCTGAAGATCTCAACCTCACGGTGATGACGAGTTCGTTGCTCGTGGCCTCGGAATTGAGTAGCAAGCAAAAAGTCCGGACCGTCGTGAGTGGCGGGGTAGTGCGTTCGGGCGAACTATCGCTGGTTGGTTCACGTGCTGTCGAGGCCTATCACGACCTCAATTGCGACACGGCTTTCATTGGTGTCGCTGGAGTTAGTGCGGCGAAGGGCTTAACTGAATACAACCTCGACGACTCAGCGGTGAAGCGTGCTGCCATGGCAGCCAGTAGACGCATTGTTGTTTTAGCCGACGCTACGAAACTCGGGACCGTGGCGCTCGTAACCGTGGCCCCAGTAATCAAAATTGACATCTTGATTACCGATGCCGCACCCGATAATCCAGAAGTTCAATTGATTGCCAACATGGGTATTGAGATCATGTTTGTCAATCCCAACGAATAGGAGCAGTACATGTCCCGATTTAAAAATATCTTTCCAAATGTGGCTAAGCCCCTCATTGCCATGGCTCACGTTCCGCCACTGCCCGGTACGCCACTCTTTGACGAAAAGGCTGGAGTCCAAGGCCTCATTGACCATGTCAAGCGCGACACCGAGTTATTACTCGCCGGCGGCTTCGACGCAATTTTGTTCTGCAACGAAGGTGACCGACCATACAAACTGAACGCTGGGCTAGAGGCAGCAGCGGTCATGACCCGAGTCACCACCGAGTGCAAGCCCACCGACCGCCCCTTTGGCGTGGACTACCTCTGGGACGCCCAATGTGCTCTCGCAATCGCCGTTGGTACCGGTGCGAGCTTTATGCGCGAAGTTATTACGGGAGCGTGGGAATCAGACATGGGCCCGTGGAACCCCGACGCCGCCAAGCTTTTGCGTGATCGGCGCTCATTTGGTCGCGATGACCTCGGAATTTTTGCCAACATAACCCCAGAGTTTGCCTCCAGCATCGGAAATCGCACCCCGGCGCAAGTCGCTAAGTCGACGGTGGTCTCATCACTCGCCGACGTAATTTTGGTCTCTGGCCCCATGGCCGGTTCCGAACCCGATGTTCGCACGGTTGCCGAAGTGCGTGAAGCACTGGACTCCAGTATTCCTGTTCTGTTGAATACGGGAGCTAAGGCTGGCACCATCAAAGAATTCTTTAAGTACGCCGACGGTTGCATCGTGGGATCGGATCTCAAGCGCGACGGTTACACCTGGAATGAAGTTGACCCTGAGCGCGTGAAGCGCTTCGTTGACGCTGCTCGGTCGTAGTGCCACGCTCTCTGTTGCTTGGTATTGATCTCGGGTCTTCCGGGGTAAAGGCCATTTTGCTCGACCCCGACCGGGGAATTGTCGCCTCAGCTTCACACGATGTAGATCTCTTTAGTGATCGCGTGGGCTGGGCCGAGGCAGATACCAATCAATGGTGGGCCGCGGTAGTAGCGCTCGTTCCACAATTGCTCACTGAAGCAAAAGCAACGAAAGCAGAAGTAGTCGGCATCGCCACCTCGGGCATGGTCCCGGCGGTAGTTTGCGTGGATGAAGCGGGAAACCCCTTGCGGCGAGCGATGCTGCAAAATGATGCTCGCGCCACCGCCGAAATAACTGAGTTGCGCGCGAACCTTGCCGACACTGATCTGTTGAAATTAACTGGTTCAATTCTCAGCCAGCAGTCGGTTTCCCCAACGGCACTTTGGCTGGCTCGAAACGAGCCAGCGGTGTGGGAAAAAACCAAGTACTTGGTTGGTTCGTACGACTGGTTGTTAATGAAGATGGGTGCTTGCGCTCACGTAGAAAAGAACTGGGCACACGAAAGCGGTCTCTACGACCTTGAATTAAATCCCTTGTCACAAGTCACCGCCGCCACCGGCGTTAAGTGGCCCGAGCTGGCGGAGGTGAAGGCACCTTCCACTCCGGTGGGTCAACTATCGAGTGACGCTGCAGCTCAATTAGGGCTTGAAATGGGGACTCCGCTGTTTGTTGGTGGTGCCGATCACGTTTTGTCGGCCTACGGCGCAGGCTTGGTGAACGCGGGGGATGTGCTGGTCAAGCTTGGCGGAGCGGGGGACATCCTTGCCGTGACTGATGAGATTTTCGTTGATTCACGCCTCTATCTCGACGCACACCCTATTCCTGGGAAGTGGTTGCCAAATGGTTGCATGGCCACCTCCGGATCGCTGCTTCGATGGGAGCAGGCCCTGTTTGGCGGCGCTTCGTTGACTGAACTCGACGATCAAGCACAGAACTCCGAACCAGGAGCCCTCATTGCCCTGCCGTATTTCTTGGGTGAAAAGACCCCGCTGCACGACCCTGACCTTCGAGGAGTACTAGTGGGCCTTCACCTAGGCACAACTCGTGGTGACATCCATCGATCATTCCTCGAGGCGATTGCCTACGGGTTCAGAAGCCATTTCGAAATCCTGGCTCAGGGCGGAATTCACATTGGCAGCGTCCGAATCACCAACGGGGGGTCGAAATCACGGCTATGGCGTGAGATCTTGGCCGATGTCCTGAATCGCGATTTGATCTCAATTATCAACCACCCAGGGGCGAGTTATGGCGCTGCGGTAATGGCCGGTCTTGGCAGTGGAGTCATCAAAGACTGGTCTTACGTGGCCGGTTCGCTCGAGCAGGGCGAAATCATTTCTCCAAATCCCGACAACGTGGCTCGCTACGCTGAGCGGTACGAAGAGTTTGTGGCCTTGACTGCAGCCACAACAGAATTTTCACATTTATTAGCTAGGAGCAAATCATGAGTTCACCAATCGCCGCCGTTACCGGTGCTGGATCTGGAATTGGCAGAGCCATCGCCTTAGAACTATCGCGACGGGGCTACTTCGTTGTTGTGACCGATATTGACCTCGGCGCTGCCACCGTGGTAGCCACCGAAATTGGAGCGGCGCAAGCGTTGAAACTCGATGTACGTGACCCTCAGCAATGCGAATCAGTCGTTACTGAAATCGTGGCTGAGCACGGTGCGCTCGATGTGTGGGTGTCCAATGCTGGCGTTTCAAAGATGCAGCGCTTTGTAGACATTTCTCCCGAAGATTTAGCTTTCAACTTCGAGATCAACACGTACGGTGTTTTCTATTGCGGACAAGCGGCCGCTCGAGCGATGATCAAGCTTGGGAAAAGGGGCCGAATTATTAACACCGCCTCCATGGCCTCCAAACAAGGTCGCGTACCATTTCTGGCTGACTATGTCGCATCCAAGTTCGCGGTGCTCGGGCTCACACAAGCTATGGCCTTTGAACTCGCACCTCATGACATTCGAGTCAACTGTGTTTGCCCTGGGTTCGTGGCTACGCCAATGCAGACGAGAGAGTTGGCCTGGGAGGCCGAGCTGAGTGGCTCGACTCCGGAAAAGGTCAAGCAGGGTTGGATTGATGCCACGCCATTGGCCCGGGTGCAGACGCCAGAGGATGTGGCCAAAGTGGTGGGGTTTCTGACCTCCGAAGACGCCGAATTCATTACCGGAGAGGCAATTTCCGTTAATGGTGGCGCTTATATGGACTAGGAAATCAATAAAAAGTAGTAAATTAAGAGTCGTGAAAAATCAAATTTCAATTGGACGGCTTTTTTCGGTTCCCCTCGTTGCGCTCTTAATTGCGGTGAACGGATTCGTATTGCTGGGCACTCCCGCTACCGCGACTGGAACGGTGACCACCTACAGCCAATCGGCGGTGATCAATCCACCCCCCGCAGGGAGTTTCACTGGCTCAGCGGGTGGCGACGCGTGGAGTGTCAGCTTGTCGCGTACAAATGTTTACATGGTCTTCCACGGCGCCAATCTGACCCTCATGTGTCGCGTTCAGGCAACGGCAGCTAGTTGCCCAGGATTTACGGTGCCAGCTCTTGTTACCGATGGGAACGGCGGAACATTCAAAGTCGGCGCATCGCCAAAGAGCTGGATTGATGATGCGAATCAAAAGCTCTATATTTTTGCCACCCAAGCTTCGAATACTCAAAGCGGAGTCGTGTGTGTGGACCTTTCCAACCCCGCTTCGCTATATTGCGGTTTCACTCCACTCGCCGCTGCCGGCGATGCGTCGACGGATACCTTTGGCGGCATTTCAGTTCCTGTTCAAGTTGGAACCAAGTGGTACGCATTTAACACGGTTTCTGGAGTAACGACCGGCCAGAAGAATTCACTTATGTGTTTCGATATGGCAACCATGGCGGCTTGCTCAGGTGAGCCATACGCCATTGATTACGGAATCACCGCTATGCCATCTTCGGTCTATTACAACCCTGGCGTATTGGCTTTGGGGGCCAAAATCATTGTGTCGGCGACGGGCTCCGATTCCGTGGCCAAAACTTCCTGTTTTGACACTGTTACTCAGGCTGAATGTGCCGGAAACTTTCCCTTTACAGCGCCAACAGGTGCATCAGGCACTCCTTACCCCACGCTTGACTCGTCGGGCACCTACACCGGCTTTTGCTACTACGTCTCGACTCCGGCCTGCTTCGACTTAACAGGCGCTTCGGTTGCCGCACCTACCGGAATGGCGAGCATCCTGAGTCCGATTTACTTTGTAAACGGCAACGGGTATGTCGTCCTTGGAACTCACTTGTATGTGCCGTATAACACTGGTCTTTCTGTCAAATGCTTCGATTTCGCTTCGAATAGCGGCTGTGCCAACTTCCCTCACGTCATGACGAATATGAACCTCTTCTATTCGGTTAATTTCGACCCGTTTGAGCCCACTTGCCTTTGGGCGGCGGCCGATAATGGCTCGCAACAGATTCAGAGCTTCGATGCGTACACGGGCGGACTCTGCGGCTCGTCGGGAATCATTGTTCCGTTGAGCACATTTGTCAACCCTGATCCGGTGTGTCAACCTGCTACCTACTCGTCTTTGACCATCACTGATCCCGCACCGAGTGCCTACACGGGCGGAACTGTTCAGTTCCTTGACTCATCTGGAAACCCAATTTCGTCCATCGCAACACAACCAATTGACTCGACTGGAAGTGTCGATCTGAGTTCGCTAGGTCTCGAATCGCAACTGGCGTTGCCGCAAGTCAAGATCGAGCTTCCCGGCGCCCCAGCGGGTACGGTTTCGGTTTCGGTGTCATGGACCGCAACATACGACACGGCTTGCACCACGAACGGTCAAATTGCCGTTGACCCAAGTACCGTGACCACAACTACAACCACAACCGCGCCAACCACGACAACAACCGCTCCGGGGGCAACCACCACCACGACTGCACCAACCACGACCACTACACAGCCCCTTGCCTTTACTGGCTCGAATACCCGTCAAAACGCCCTTGTAGCCATTGACTTGTTGGGCGGGGGCCTCGTGGCCATGCTTTTCGTGCGCAGACGCAAAGTACTGAAATAGTCCACATCATCCCCCGGCAACGATTGCCGGGGGATGATTTTGGATTCGACCATTTCCTTTCGGTGAAACCGAGAAGAGTAAAGCCACCCAAGTAGAATTTGGGCGTGAAAAAAATCTACACCTTGAATCGGTTCTTGGGGATAGTAGCGGTCGTACTGCTCCTCGTTTCTAACGCAGTCGCTTTTTCCGGCAATGCCGCTCAGGCCACCGGAAACGTCACTTCGTATACTCAATCCGCAGTGATTACGCCACCGCCGGCCTCAAGCTTCGCGGGTGCCGCGGGTGGAGATGGTTGGGGAGTATCTTTCACGCAGGACAAGATTTACAACATCTTTCACCACAACAGTTATGTTTCAATCAACTGTCACATTCAAGCAACGGCGGCCATTTGCCCCAGCTTCCCATTGCGCGTGCGCGATTCCAACAATATTGACTACGACTCGACCGGCTCGCCCTCGATGTGGATCGACCAAGCTAACCAAAAGCTCTATACCTACGCAACCTATCCAGTTACCAACCAAGCTGGCGTTCTCTGTATTGACATCGCAAATCCGGGCACACCAAACTGTGGTTTTACCGCGCTCACCGCCGCTGGAGATTCCCTGCCTTCGCCATCACCGTTCATCTTCTCAATGGTTTCACCAGCGATGTTTGTCGGAACAAAGTGGTATGCCTTCAACTACTACACCACTAATGCGCCAACCGGAACGCAAGACACTTTGATGTGTTTCGACACGGCTACCTTGGCGGCGTGTCCCAGTCAGCCCTACTCCTTTGATTTAGGAACCACCAACATCGCCCTTATGAAGCCACCGAATGGTTCCATTGCCTTTGGAACAAAGATGTTCTTTCAGACGATGACAAGCACGACGACCGGTTTTGTCTCTTGCTACGACACCGCCACTAACGCTGAGTGTGCCGGAAACTATCCGTTCGCTGAAACCTTGGACAGCGTGAGTGCGTACGCGCCAGCGCCATTCCCAATCTTGGACAACACCGGCGCTTACGTTGGCTACTGCATCACTGGCGCCACATTCAACTGCTACGACATGACTGGCAACACGATGTCTCCTCCGTCGGGATTCCAAGCAGCTATGCCAGCGCACGACCAGGCCTGGGCTGGAAACGGCTACGTAATTCTCGGCACTCGTCTATACGTACCTGATCACACAATTTGGACCATGTCTTCGCAGGGGCAAGTTGATTGTTACGACTTCTCAGCACAAGCCGGATGTGCGAACTATCCGCTAACGATGGCCAATCAAAACGGAACCTATACCGTGAATTTTGACCCGTTCTACCCGACTTGCTTGTGGGTGAATGCGGACTCCGGATCCGCACAAATTCAGAGTTTCGATGCGTATACGACTGGCGCTTGTGGCTCATCGGGAACAATCGTTCCTTTGAGCACCTTTGTAAATACCGATCCAACCTGCATGCCCGCAACATACACCTCGCTGACCGTGACAGACCCAGCGCCTTCTGCGTACTCGGGTGGCACTGTTCAGTTCCTCGACTCTTCCGGGAATCCAATCGTTGGCATCCCAACCCAAGACATCAATGCCACAACTGGCAGTGTCGATCTCACTTCGCTCGGACTTGAATCTCAGCTTGCCCTGCCGCAAGCCAAAATTTCTTTGCCAGGGGCTCCGGCAGGAAACGTGACTATTTCGATGGCGTGGACGGCAACTTATGACTCGGCCTGCACGACGAATGGCCAAACGGCGGTAGATCCAAACACCACGACAACCACCACGACAACCACCACAACCACCACAACGACTTCGACAACCACCACCGTGGCATCAACGACCACAACAACAGCTCCAGCGACCACCACTACGACACAGCCCCTTGCGTTTACCGGTTCGAATACCCGTCAAAACGCCATGGTTGCGGTGGACATGTTGGCCGGTGGATTCGTGGCGATGCTGTTCGTTCGCCGCCGTAAGTCACACAGTTAATTGCGTTTCCACGCTCGGCCAGTGGTCGGGCGTGGAAATTCCCAACTTTTTAACAGTCCCCGCTCGTAGAATGAACCTATGAGCCAGCACCCCACGCCACGATCGACCGATGTCACTTTGGGCAAGGGGAGAGCTCCCGCTCGAGCAATGCTTCGAGCGATGGGTCTACAAGACGCCGACATGGCAAAGCCACAAATTGGCGTGGCATCGAGTTGGAATGAGGTCACTCCTTGCAACCTGCCCCTCGAGCGACTCGCGAAGCGCGCCAAGGTAGCGGTGAGAGATGGTGGTGGGGTTCCATTTGAATTTGTCACTATTGCTGTGTCGGACGGCATCTCTATGGGGCACGAAGGAATGCGAGCGTCACTGGTGTCGCGTGAAGTGATTGCCGACTCGGTCGAAACCGTTATGCACGCTGAGCGTTTCGACGCCATGGTGACCTTCGCTGGTTGCGACAAGTCGCTCCCAGGAATGCTGATGGCCGCAGCGCGCCTCGACGTGCCCAGCGTATTCCTCTACGGAGGAACGATCATGCCGGGGAATCTAAATGGAGAAGCGCTCGACATCACTTCAGTCTTTGAGGCGGTGGGGGCGAACGCCGTGGGAAAGATCAGTGATGAAGAGTTGAAAGCCATTGAGTGCGCCGCTTGTCCTGGGGAAGGTAGTTGCGCTGGCATGTTCACCGCCAACACCATGGCGAGTGTTGGTGAGGCACTTGGCATGTCGCTATTGGGCTCAGCTTCAGCGCCCGCGATTGATGGACGACGTGACGAGTACGCCTACCAGTCTGGGCAAGCCGTTCTAAATCTCTTAGATTTGGGAATCACCGCGCGCAAGATCATGACCAAGCAGGCATTAGAAAATGCCATTGCGGTTGTTATGGCCCTCGGTGGTTCAACGAATGCCGTACTGCACCTGTTGGCGATTGCCCACGAGGCACGTGTCGAGCTCGAACTAGACGACTTCAACAAAATCGCCAAACGCGTTCCGCACATTGCTGACACAAAGCCCCACGGCAAGTATCACATGAGCGATCTGGACCGCATTGGTGGAGTCCCAGTTGTTCTGAGCCACCTCTTAGAAGCAGGGCTCCTCCACGGAGATGTCATGACGGTTTCGGGAAAGACCATGGCAGAAAATCTTGCCGAATTCAACGCGCCCGCTCCCGATGGAGACGTGGTCCATCCTCTCTCGAACCCAATTAACGCCCAAGGTGGAATCGCCGTCTTGAGTGGATCGCTGGCGCCAAAAGGATCAGTGGTCAAGGTGGCGGGGATCGATAAATTGCAATTCACCGGAGCTGCACGCGTTTTTGACGGCGAGGACGCGGCCATGACAGCGATCATGGCCAACGAAATTCAGCCCAACACAGTGGTGGTGATCCGCTACGAGGGACCCAAGGCGGGGCCAGGCATGCGCGAGATGTTGGCAGTAACGGGCGCCATGAAGGGTGTTGGACGCGGGGCCGACTGTGCGCTGATTACCGATGGTCGTTTCAGCGGCGGCACCCATGGTTTCTGTGTTGGACACGTCGCTCCTGAAGCGCTGGACGGCGGACCAATCGGCCTCATTGAAGATGGTGACACCATCGCCATTGATGTTGAGGCTCTGAGCATCGACCTCTTGGTTGAACCCGCCGAACTCGAAGCCCGTCGCGCCCGACAAAAGCCATTTATTCCTCGCTACACCACGGGGGTCTTGGACAAGTTTGCCCGCCTCGTGCAGGGAGCCGAGAAGGGCGCCGTTACCTCTCGTTAATAAGTTGTCCCTGAGAGACACGGTGTGGCACAATACAGGGGTGAAGATAAACCTAACTGTGGTGGTAGTGCTAGGCGCGTGGCGCCGGTAATTCGACCCATCTCGTCGTACCGGAGCCTCCCAAAATAGGGAGGCTTTTTTGTTTATCTGAGTGAAAGGACAGGTTGTGAAACTTACCGGCGCACAAGCCCTCATCAAGAGCCTCGAGCAAGAGGGTGTGGAGATCATCTTTGGTCTCCCCGGCGGAGCTATCCTGCCCGTTTACGACCCAATCCGAGATTCATCAATCCGACACGTACTAGTTCGCCACGAACAAGGTGCAGGACACATGGCCGAAGGTTACGCCCTCGCTACCGGTAAACCGGGCGTGGCCATGGTGACCAGTGGGCCTGGAGCTACCAACATCGTTACTCCCATTGCCAACGCGCACATGGATTCCACGCCACTAGTGGTTATCACCGGTCAGGTGGCATCGGCCTCTATCGGTACCGATGCCTTCCAGGAGTGCGACATCACCGGCATCACCATGGGTATTACTAAGCACAACTTCTTGATCACCCACGCCGATGAGATTCCACGAGTTGTCGCCTCCGCCTTCTATATCGCCACCACCGGACGTCCCGGACCGGTTCTGATTGACTTTCCGAAAGATATCGCTCAGTCTGAGATGGAGTGGTGGTACCCCGAGTCAATCGAAGAGTACGACCTCTTGGGCTACAAGCCCGAAATAATTCTCGATCAGTCGAGCATTGACGAAGCTGTAGCACTGATCAGCCAAGCCGAACGTCCCGTTCTGTACGTTGGCGGCGGTACCTTGAAATCCAACGCCTCCCAGCAACTCATCGCTTTCGCCGAACGGACCAAGATGCCCGTGGTGACCACCCTGATGGCTCGCGGAGCATTCCCCGATAGCCACCCGCAGCACCTTGGCATGCCCGGGATGCACGGAACCTATTCGGCTGTGACCGCTATCCAAAAGTCGGACCTCCTGATTTCGCTCGGTGCGCGCTTCGACGACCGTGTCACCGGGAAAATCTCAGCCTTCGCGGCCGGAGCAAAGATCATTCACGTTGATATCGACCCCGCAGAATTCAATAAGGTCAAGGTGGCCACCGTCGCCGTTCGTAGCGATATCGCTACTGCCTTGGCCGCCTTCGATGCGGCGAAGGCCATGCCGAAGAACCTCGATCCATGGTGGGAGGTCCTCACTGGATGGCGCGAAAAATACCCTTTGGTATACGCCCCAACCGATGATCCCGCATTGTTGCGTCCCCAAGAAATCATCGAAGCAATCGCCGCAGCCTCGAAACCAGGAACAATTGTTTCTTCGGGTGTAGGGCAACACCAAATGTGGGCCAGTCACTTTTGGAAGTTTGAAGAACCCCGCACTTGGATCAACTCGGGTGGAGCCGGAACGATGGGTTTCGGTGTGCCTGCCGCCATTGGCGCCAAAGCCGCCATGCCCGACCGCGACGTGTGGTGCATCGACGGTGATGGGTGCTTTCAGATGACCGCGCAAGAGATCGTTACCGCAACCTCGGAGGGATTCCCAATCAAGGTCGCGATTTTGAACAATGCTTACCTCGGTATGGTCCGTCAGTGGCAAGAGATGTTTTACGAAGAGCGATTCTCCGAAGTTTTCTTAGACGCTGATCTGCCGGACTATGTGAAGTGGGCCGAGTCCATGGGTGCGGTTGGACTGCGTGCGCGCACAATTGAAGAGATGCACGAAGCGATTCGCCAAGCGAACGAAATCAACGACCGGACTGTCGTCATTGACTTCCGCACGCCCGCATCGGAGAAGGTATTTCCGATGGTGGCCGCGGGAGCGTCCAATGATGACATCATGGTCCACCCATTGCAGGAGGTGAAAAACTAATGGCGCCAGAACCCTTTTTAGGTGACGTAGAACGCACTCCCGTTACCCACCACATTCTTTCGGTGTTGGTTGAGAACAAGGCCGGAGTGCTGGCCCGCATTGCTGGACTCTTTGCCCGTCGGGGCTTCAACATTTACTCCTTGGCGGTAGCCCCCTCAGAAGGTCAAGCTCGTTTCTCACGCGTCACAATCGTGGTGGACGCCGAGTCGGCCCCACTGGAGCAGATTGTGGGCCAGTTGAACAAGTTGATCAACGTGGTTGAAATCAAGGACATTGCTCCCAAGGATGCGCTGGAGCGTGAACTCCTACTTGCCACCGTGTCGGTCGATAACGAGAACCGGGGCCGAGTATTGGGCTTGGTAGAGAGCGCTGGCGCTTCCATTGTGGACGTTGACGCGGATTCGCTGACTCTCATGCTGGCCGGGACGCCCCGGGCTTGTGACGAGCTCGAGCGTTCTCTGGAAGGATTTGCCGAGGTGGAGTTGCACCGAACTGGCCGAGTGGCATTACCTAGACTTACCAAGAGCGAAGAAAACTAAGGAATAGGAAAAACTATGACCAAGATGTTCTACAAAGAAGATGCCAAAACCGAGTTCTTGAAGAACAAGAAAATCGCCATTTTGGGATACGGCTCACAGGGCCACGCTCACGCACTCAACTTGCACGAGTCGGGCTACGACGTACGCGTTGGGCTTCGCGCTGGTTCATCCTCGATTGCCAAGGCCCAACAGGCTGGCCTACACGTCACGACTATGGCCGAGGCCTGTGCCGAGGCTGACGTGATCATGATGCTCGTTCCCGACACCGATCAAAAGAAGACCTACGACGAGGCGGTGGCACCTCACCTCAGCGCCGGGAAGTGTCTCTTGTTCGCGCACGGCTTCAACATTCGCTTTGGTCTTATTAACCCACCCGCTGACGTTGATGTTGCGATGGTTGCCCCCAAGGGACCGGGGCACTTGGTTCGTCGCACCTACAAAGAGGGAGGCGGAGTTCCCGCTCTGATTGCAGTGCATCACGACGCCACTGGTAACGCGCACAACATTGCCCTGGCCTACGCCGACGGTATTGGTGCCACCCGGGCTGGAGTGTTGGAGACAACCTTCACCGAAGAGACGGAAACGGACCTCTTTGGTGAGCAGGCTGTGCTCTGTGGTGGCGTTTCGGCCCTTGTGAAGGCCGGCTACGAAACGTTGGTAGAGGCTGGCTATCAGCCCGAGAGTGCGTACTTCGAGTGCCTGCACGAACTGAAGCTCATTGTTGACTTGATGTACGAAGAGGGTATTACCGGAATGCGCTTCAGTGTCTCAGACACTGCTGAGTACGGTGACCTTACTCGTGGTTCACGCGTAATTACCGAATCGGTAAAACACGAGATGAAGCAAATCCTGACCGAGATTCAAGATGGCACCTTTGCCAATGAGTGGATCAAGGAAAACGAAATTGGGCGTCCTCGCTACCACGAACTTCGTGAAGCGGGCAAGAAGCACCCGATCGAAGAGATTGGTAAGAAGTTGCGCGCCATGATGCCCTTCGTATCAGCGGGTAAGCAAAAAGTCGCTGAAGTTTCTGGTGGCGACACCGACGAATAAAACTATCGGTTATTGATTCTCAATGATGTAGTCAATACAAGCAGTTAGCTTGGTGATGTCATCGGGGTCAATGGCGGGGAACATAGCGATTCGTAATTGGTTGCGACCCAACTTACGGTAGGGATCCGTATCCACAATGCCATTCGCCCGCAAGGTTTTCGCAATCATTGTGGCGTCAATCGAGTCATCGAAATCGATGGTCCCGATAACGTTCGAGCGCTCTGTGGGATTTGGTACGAATGGTGTCGCATACGCTGAAGCCTCTGCCCAGGAATAGAGGCGATTGGCTGATTCTGCCGAACGGCCAGCCGAGAAACTGAGACCACCGTTGGAGTTCATCCAGTCGATTTGTGAGGCCAAGAGGTGAATCGTGGCCAGCGCCGGGGTGTTGTAGGTCTGGTTCAAGCGTGAATTATCGAGCGCAATCTTGAGATCCAAGAACGCGGGAGTCCAGCGGCCCGAGCTCGCCAACTTTTCTATTCGCTCAACGGCGGCCGGCGAGCACAGGGCGAGCCAGAGGCCACCATCGCTGGCGAATGACTTCTGCGGCGCGAAGTAGTAGCAGTCAAACTGTGTGGGGTCGACCATTAAGCCACCCGCGGCTGAAGTTGCGTCGACGGCCACAATGCCGTTGCTCGCGGCAGGGCGAATGATGGGCATCATCACACCCGTGGAGGTTTCATTGTGGGTGAGCGCATACAGGTCGACATCATCGTTGGCCACGGGCACAGGGTGAGTTCCTACTTCGCTCTTGATGACCTCTGGATCACTGAGGTGAGGGGCTTCTTTTGCGGCGGTTGCGAACTTAGAAGAGAACTCACCGAAATTTAGGTGCTGGGACTTTTGTTCGATGAGGTGGAAAGTGGCAGCGTCCCAGAAGGCCGTGGAGCCACCATTGCCCAGCAACACTTCGTAACCGTCAGGCAGGTTGAACAGCGCGCGCAGTCCGTCTCGCACTTCTCCCACCTTGCTCTTGACCGTATTCTGCCGGTGACTAGTTCCCATGTAGGTGGGGGCGTCAGCCAGGAGTCGGTCGAGCTGTTCTTGACGAACTTTAGAAGGACCAGCACCGAAGCGGCCATCGCTTGGTAGAAGGTTGGCGGGAATCTGAAGGGGGGTGTCGGAACTCATACACTTATTCTTACGGATTTCCACGGGAGCCAATCATGTCACCACGCCTCAGTCACTTGCTAGCCGGCCTATCGCCCAGCGCAACCTTGGCGGTGGATGCCAAAGCCAAGGCCCTCAAGGCTGCGGGCGAGCCAGTTATCGGTTATGGCGCCGGAGAACCAGACTTTCCGACCCCCGCTCACATCGTGGAAGCGGCGTCTAAGGCTTGTTTTGACGTCGTTAACCACAAATACACCCCAACGGCTGGACTTCCCGAATTACGTGAAGCCATCGCGAAAAAGACCCTCCGTGACACTGGCCTAGAAATTAAGCCGAGCCAAGTACTAGTGACCAATGGTGGAAAACACGCCGTCGCGACGGCCTACATGACTTTATTGAATCCGGGCGACGAGGTTTTGATTCCCGCGCCCTTTTGGACCACTTACCCCGAAGCGGTGTATCTTGCCGGCGCTAAGCCGGTGGCGGTGCCGACGAGCGAGGCAAATGGGTTTCGCGTGACCGTGGCTGATCTTGAAAAGTATCGTACGCCCAAGACCAAACTCCTGACCTTCGTATCGCCCTCAAACCCAACTGGTGCGGTGGTAGCTCCCGAAGAGGTGGCCGCTATCGGAAGGTGGGCGGCTGAACATGACATCTGGGTCCTTGCTGACGAAATTTATGAACACCTCGTCTACGGTTCGGCGAAGAACGTCTCGATGCCTGTTGTCGCCCCCGAACTCGGGGACCGCTGGGTTGTCGTCAACGGAGTAGCCAAGACATACGCTATGACCGGTTGGCGAGTGGGCTGGATGGTCGGACCTCAAGATGTCATGGACACTGCCATTACCTATCAGAGTCAAACAACTTCGAATATCTCAAATATTTCTCAACGAGCTGCGGTCGCCGCGCTCGAAGGAGACCTATCCGCAGTAATGGAAATGCGGGCTGCCTTCGACCGCCGTCGTCAGGTGATGACAACGATGCTCAATGCCATTGATGGCATCACCTGCGCCGAACCCGAGGGAGCGTTCTACTGCTTCGCCAACGTTCAAGGGCTCTTGGGCCGCTCAATCGCCGGTCGTGTCTCTGAGAGTTCTGCTGAGCTCTCGGCGTACCTCCTCGAAGCGGTCAAAGTCGCGGTAGTGCCAGGTGAGGCATTTGGCGCTCCGGGCTTTGTTCGACTGAGCTACGCACTGAATGATGCGGACCTTGCTGAGGGGCTTGAGCGCGTCGCCCAGTTCGTGGCCAAAGGCTAACCAGACGGTTTTTCCTTTAGGCTGGGGGCACCCCCAAACGAAAGGCAGCACGTGGCGCGCGTTCTGGTTACCGAAGAAATTGCCAATTCAGGACTTGACGAACTTCGTCAAGCCGGTCACGACGTTGACATCCGTTTAGGACTTTCTCCCGCCGAGTTGCTGGAAGCCATCGTTGGCGCCAGCGCCTTAATCATTCGTTCTTCGACCCAAGTGGACGCCGCTACCTTAGAAGCCGGTAAGGACCTAGTTGTAGTTGGACGAGCCGGTATTGGCCTTGACAACGTAGATGTGAACCGGGCCACTGAACTTGGCGTGATGGTGGTTAATGCCCCAGTGTCCAACATTCTCTCGGCCGCAGAACAAACGATGGCCCTTTTGTTGAGCCAAGCTCGAAATATTCCTCAAGCTCACTCTGCTCTAAAGCAGGGAAAGTGGGAGCGCTCGAAGTGGGAGGGTGTTGAACTCCATGGCAAGACCCTCGGCGTTATTGGACTGGGGAAAATCGGTGCCCTCGTGGCGACTCGTGCCGCGGCCTTTGGGATGCGCCTAGTTGCCTTCGACCCATTCATTTCAGAAGAGCGCGCACGCGCCATGGGTGTGCAACTCATGTCCTTGGATGAACTGCTCGCCGAAAGTGACTTCATAACCATTCACCTGCCCAAGAATAAGGAAACGACCAATCTCTTGAACGCCGAGTCGTTGAAGAAAACAAAGCCCGGGGTTCGGATCATCAATGTGGCTCGAGGGGGGATTGTCAATGAGGCAGACCTCGCGGCGGCGATCACTTCGGGGCACGTACAAGGCGCAGCGCTTGATGTTTTTGAGAAAGAGCCCACCACCGAGTCTCCACTTTTTGAACTCCCTTCTGTAGTGGTGGTACCCCACCTCGGAGCATCAACCGTTGAAGCACAGGACAAGGCCGGGATCACGATTGCCGAGCAGGTTCAGTTGGCGCTAGCGGGTGACTTTGTCCCGTTCGCCGTGAACGTATCGGCCGGTGAGGTATCGAATACCGTTCGTCCGTTCATGGGATTGGCCGAAGTCCTTGGGCGATTCCTGGGCGGACTGCTCGATGGCGAACCCGCCGACATGGAAATTTTCTATCAGGGCGAACTTGCGGGAGTCTCAAACAAGATTCTCACCCTCTCCGCTCTGAAGGGCTTGTTTGCCGCCACCGGACACGACGGAGTTTCGTTCGTAAACGCTCCGAAGCTCGCCGATGAGCATGGCGTTACCGTCACCGAGGAGGCCGCGGCCGAGAGCCCGGAATTCGTCAACGTCATTACCGTGCGTTCGGGTGAGCACGCTGTCGCCGGTACATTGCTAACTCTAGGAACCCGCGTCGAGATGCGAATTGTTTCTATTGATGGTCACAGTGTTGAAATTACCCCCACCACCCACATGCTCGTCGTTCGCAATAATGACAAGCCGGGCATGATCGGTCGAGTGGGAACGGTATTGGGCGAAGCGGGTATTTCAATCGACCAAATGTCGGTTGCGCCAAATCCCAACGCTCAGACTGCTTTGATGGTCCTCTCGACACCCAGTGCGACACCACAATCTGTAGTGGATGCACTGAACGCTTCCGAAGGTCTCTTTGGAATTCACGTCATCACCCTGAAATAGGGTGATTGGGGACTTAGTCCTCTGGGTCGAAAGGCACGATGGGCGAAATTGCGTCCAGTCGAGCCATAACGTCGTCGGTGAGCAGCGGGAGCACGTCGAGAGCCTTCATGTTCTCGTGAACCTGCTCTACGTTGGACGCACCGGTGATGACCGTTGAAACGTGCTCATTCTTTACGCACCAGGCCAATGACAGTGCAGCCAAAGAGACTCCGAGCTCGTCGCTGACCTTCTTCAACTCAGCAACCTTCGCGTTGGTCTTGGGATTAGTGAGGACATCTTTCAGCCACTCGTAGCCGGGCAGTGAGGCACGCGATCCGGCGGGCACACCATTGAGGTACTTACCGGTCAACAGGCCCGAGGCGAGGGGGGACCAAATTGTGGTTCCGAGGCCAATGTCTTCGTAGAGGCGGGCGTATTCGACTTCGAAGCGCTGGCGGTGCAGCAGGTTGTACTGAGGCTGCTCCATGACTGGCTTGTGCAAGTGGTGCTTGTCGGCAATGGCCCAGGCCGCGCGAATTTCGTCGGCGCTCCACTCACTAGTTCCCCAGTAGAGAGCCTGACCGCGAGTGATCATGTCGCTCATGGCCCAAACGGTCTCTTCGATTGGAGTGTTCTTGTCGGGACGGTGGCAAAAAACCAAATCTACGAAGTCCAACTGCAGGCGCTCGAGTGAACCCTCAATCGCTTGGGCGAGGTACTTGCGGTTCAGCGTGTTCTTCATGTTGGGCATGTTGTGGATGCCCCAGTACAACTTGGTGGAGATTACGTACTCGTGACGCTTCCAACCCAGGTCCTTGATTGCTGCGCCCATGACTGATTCGCTGCGGCCAGCTTCGTAACCTTCAGCGTTGTCGAAGAAGTTGACGCCAGCTTGCTTCGCGGCGTCCATTGACTCAGCGGCGAGCTTGACCGATTCCAACTGTCCTTGCTTGGCGAAGGTCACCCACGAGCCAAAAGAGAGAACACTGACCTGCAGACCGGAACGGCCCAATCGACGATAAATCATTTCTGCCATAGCGGCTCCTTTATTTAGTGTCGCGGGTGGGCACATCTGGCCACACCTGGTACGAGAATGTGCGAGGACGTCGAGACTGTTTGAAGATAATGGCGAAGAGCGCTAAGAAAAAGCCACCTACAACGAGCACGACTAACTTCAAGACAGTTTTGAGGATTCCCACACCTGCGAGGTTAGCGGTTTGGCTTCTCGACAGGCTCGCCCGAGTGAGGCTAGGGTAGAAGTCGTGACGACTTTGGCCTTGCTACTAGTTAACTAGGGCCGGGCACCGACACGTCCGACCCCCGCGAAGGCGGGGGTTTTTTTATTTATCGAGGAGATCGAAGGAAATGAGAAAGAAGCACCAGCGCTCGAGTGCGATGCCCTTTTCCAAGTACCGCGCCACGGTTCCAGTAGACCTACGGGACCGCACCTGGCCCGACAACCGCTTAACCCATGCTCCTCGCTGGTGTTCGGTTGACCTACGAGATGGCAACCAAGCACTTATCGACCCCATGGACTTAGAACGCAAGAACGTGATGTTCCAGCACCTCGTGACAATGGGTTTTAAAGAGATTGAGGTCGGTTTCCCCTCGGCCTCTCAGCCGGATTTTGATTTTGTCCGCCACATTATTGAGAACGACCTGATCCCCGAGGACGTGACGATTCAGGTTTTGACTCAGTGCCGACCCGAGCTCATTGAGCGCACCTATCAGTCGTTGAAGGGTGCTCATCGAGCCATTGTCCACTTTTATAACTCGACCTCGACTCTGCAGCGTCGGGTGGTCTTTGGGCTTGACAAAGAGGGCATTAAAAAAATCGCAACCCAAGGGGCCGCGCTCTGCCTAGCGCTCGAAGCGACTTCGCCCGAGACAGAATTTTTCTATGAGTATTCGCCCGAAAGTTACACCGGCACTGAACTCGAGTACGCGTTAGAAGTTTGCAATGCCGTCATGGACGTTATTAAGCCCACCCATGAGCACCCGATAATTCTCAATCTGCCCGCTACCGTCGAAATGTATACGCCGAATCTGTACGCAGACTCTATTGAATATTTCTTACGCAACATCAACAACCGAGAGGCGGTCATTCTGTCACTCCACCCACATAACGACCGTGGTACTGGGGTTGCGGCGGCGGAGCTGGGAGTGCTCGCTGGTGCCGATCGCGTTGAGGGAACTCTGTTCGGTAACGGTGAACGCACCGGCAATGTTGACGTAGTAAATCTGGCTTTGAATTTGTTCAGCCAGGGGATTGACCCCGAGCTTGACATCTCAGATATCGACAAGGCCAAGCACATCGCCGAGTACGCCAACCGCCTCCCAATCCATATGCGCCACCCCTACGTTGGAGAACTCGTCTACACCGCCTTTTCAGGGTCTCACCAGGACGCCATTAAAAAGGGCATGGCCGCGCTGGGCGATGAGTATGAGGTCTGGGAGGTGCCCTACCTGCCGATTGACCCCAAGCACACTGGGCGGACCTACGAAGCAATCATCCGAGTGAATTCGCAGTCCGGCAAAGCCGGTCCAGCGTACGTACTGCACGCCGAACATGGTCTGGATATGCCCCGGGCGATGCAAGTTGAATTTCAACGGGCCGTTCAAGAACGCACCGAAGAGACTGGAACTGAAATTTCATCCGCAGAAATTTGGGATGTCTTCACCACCACCTACACGCCATCAAATCCAACTATTCAACTGTTATTCAGTGAAGTTGTCGCTGACAAGAACCAAACGCGCATTACCGCTCAACTGATTGTGAGCGGCGAAAATGTCACGGTCAGGGGCGAGGGTAATGGGCCAATTGACGCGATGATGGATGCGCTCCGACGTGAATTAAACGTCAATTTCACTGTGCGTGACTACCACGAGCACGCGCTGACCGCTGGTTCAGCCGCCTCGGCTGTGGCGTACGTTGAGGCGCAAGGCGAAGACAATACATTGTGGTGGGGTGTTGGGCTCAGTTCTTCGATCCTCGACGCGTCGCTGGAGGCTGTTGTGTCGGCCGCTAATCGTCGACGTAGTTAGTCGAGCAGAGCTGAATTAAGGGCGTGGGATTGGTGCGTACTCTCGTACTGTTCAATTGACTGAGCCTGTCGTAAGGTCAGTCCAATGTCGTCCCAACCCTGCAACAAACGCTCCTGAGTTATTGAGTCCATGTCAAAGTTGTGAGACCAAGCAAATTCTGGAACCGCCACCCTCAAATTCTCTACATCAATGACGACGTGAGTCCGAGGTGACTGCTCAATAATGGTCTGCAGTTCCTCGACAAGTTCGGTGGGGAGCTGCACGATTACGAGTCCTTGTTTGGACGAGTTGTTGCGGAAAATATCTCCAAAGGACGAAGAGATAATCGCCTCAAAGCCGTAGTCCATGAGGGCCCAGACGGCGTGTTCACGAGAAGAGCCCGTTCCGAATCGCGGTCCGGCCACCATAATTTTGGCGCCTTGGTGTTCGGGTCGGTTAAGGACGAATGAGGCATCATCTCGCCATTCGCTAAAAAGTCCGCGACCAAATCCAGTGCGTTCAACTCGCTTCAGCCATTCCGAGGGAATGATTTGGTCAGTGTCTACGTCGGAACGACGTAGAGCAACGGCTGTGCCGTCGACGACTGATACCGCCTTCATGCCACCACCTCATCAGGAGTACCAAAACGCCCGAGGAGTGCGGTGGCGGCTGCTACTTCGGGCGAGAGTAGGTGGGTTCGACCATTGCGACCCTGTCGGCCCTCGAAGTTCCGGTTTGAAGTCGAGGCGCTGCGCTGTCCCGGTGTTAGTTGGTCGGGGTTCATGCCAAGACACATGGAACAGCCGGGCTCGCGCCATTCGAAGCCGGCGTTCAAAAATATCTGGTCTAAGCCTTCGCTTTCGGCCTGCCGCTTGACCCGGTGAGAACCTGGCACAACCAGCGCACGAACATCGGACGCAACATGGCCATTCTTAGCCACCGCCGCGGCCGCGCGAAGATCTTCGATTCGAGAGTTGGTGCACGAGCCAATGAAGACGACATCAACGGGAATATCTCGCATTGGCGTATTCGGGGTGAGGCCCATGTATTCGAGGCTGCGTTCGGTGGTAGATCGCTCATCAGGGTCGGCAATGTTCGCCGGATCGGGGACCTGCCCATCTATGGCAACCACTTGAGCGGGGTTAGTGCCCCAAGTCATGAAGGGTTGCAAAGAGTTAGCCTCAATAACAACCTCTTTATCGAAAATGGCGTCGTCGTCGCTCACCCAGGTGCGCCACCTATTGGCGAGCGCGTCGAATTCGTTCATGTCAATATTCGGGCGATTTCGCAAATACTCAATGGTCGTTTCATCGACCCCAATGAGACCCGCCCGAGCGCCAGCCTCGATAGACATGTTGCAGATTGTCATGCGACCTTCCATCGAGAGTCCGGAAATTGCCTGACCGCGGTATTCGACGACGTAACCGGCTCCACCACCTGTACCAAGACGTTGCACAATGGCGAGGACGAGGTCTTTGGCGCTGACGCCCTGCGGGAGTGTGCCATTAATCGTGACGGCCATAGTCTTAGCCTTCTGCTGAGGCAAAGTTTGAGTTGCGAGAACGTGTTCAACCTCGCTAGTCCCTATGCCAAAGGCCAGCGAACCAAATGCGCCATGAGTCGAGGTGTGCGAATCCCCGCAGACGATGGTCATTCCTGGCTGCGTGACACCTAGTTCCGGCCCAATGACGTGTACGATTCCTTGATTCTCGTGTCCTCGTGGAAACAGGGTAACGCCGAACTCTTTGCAATTTTCGTCGAGGGCTTCAAGTTGGCGCTGGGAGGTAGGGTCCGATACGGGTACGTTGAGCGGTTCGGTTGGCACATTGTGATCAGCGGTCGCGAGGGTGAGCTCGGGACGGCGAACCTTACGGTGGCTGAGTCGCAGACCGTCAAAGGCTTGAGGGCTCGTTACCTCGTGAATCAGGTGAAGGTCAATGTACAACAGTGCGGGCTCGCCTTCGAGAGTCGAAACCAAATGCTCATCCCAGAGCTTTTCGTACAGAGTTTTTCCCATTACCGAATGGAGTGGATGGTGACGGTGAGATTTCCAGATGGTGCTTCATACTCCACGACTTCGCCAACCTTGTGTCCCAAGAGGGCCGAACCAAGCGGTGAAGTGGGCGAGGCGACCAGCACCCCGTCGGGCTTTTCCTCGATGCTGCCGATAAAGAATTCCTGGGCGTCGTCGGCACTGTCCCCGTCGTAGATAACCGCCACAATCGAAGCGTGCTGGACTTCGCTCGCGGAATGATCCCGCTCAACGATTTCATGATTTCGAATCACCTGGTCAATTTGGCGGATCCGTGACTCCATCTTTCCCTGGTCGTCCTTGGCGGCGTGGTAGTCGCCGTTCTCTGAAAGGTCGCCCAAGAGCCGAGCGGCTTCAATGACGCGAGCGATTTCGGTACGGCCGACGGTAGTCAGGTGGTGGTACTCGGCTTTGAGCTTCTCGAGTGTTTCTTTTGTAATTCGGTGGATTTCGCTAGCCATAGCCATTCCTTGGTCTTAGATAGTCCAAATTGTACCGTGAAACGCACTATTTCTACCGAGTCGTTTTGCCCTGAGAGACTGAGTCAAGCAAAATAGAGAGCAAGGAGGAATCATGGCTGCACATCGCGTTGCCGTTATAGGTGGCGACGGGATTGGTCCCGAAGTTACCTCCGCCGCCCTTGAGGTGGTTTCGGCCCTGGGTGTCGACCTCGACACTCGGGAATTTGACCTCGGCGCGGCCAGGTACTTGCGCGATGGCTTCGTACTCGATGCTGCGACTCTGGAAGAACTACGGAGTTTTGACGCCATTCTCCTCGGCGCTATTGGACCCGCAATCGGAGACGGTCGTATTCCTGGCGGAACATTAGAGCGTGGCCTGTTGCTCAAGATGCGATTTGGCCTCGATCTCTACATCAACTACCGACCATTCTTTGGGGTGGATGGCTCACTCGCCAAAGGATGCGACTTCGCTATTGTTCGCGAAAACACCGAGGGACCGTATGCGGGCGAAGGTGGAACATTGCGTTATGGAACGGCCAATGAGATAGCTACTCAAGGTTCAGTTAACACTCGATTTGGTGTCGAGCGCTGCGTGCGGTACGCCTTCGAGCGGGCGAATACTCGCGAGATTAAAAAGGTGACCCTCGTCCATAAGACCAACGTCTTAACCTTCGCGGGAGACCTCTGGAGTCGCGTTGTCAATGAAGTATCGAAGGAGTACCCAGATGTCGAAGTGGACTACAACCACGTCGACGCTGCGTGTATCTATCTTGTTGAGCAACCCGAACGGTATTCAATCATCGTTACCGACAATCTCTTTGGGGACATCTTGTCGGACCTCGCTGGTTCGGTTACGGGGGGCATTGGCTACGCGGCCAGCGCGAACCTGAATCCCGCCAGAACCGGCGCCTCCTTGTTCGAGCCTGTTCATGGCGCGGCCCATGACATCGCCGGTCAGGGAAAGGCCAACCCGCTCGCCGCCGTTTCCTCTGCGGCGCTGATGCTCGAACACTTGGGTGAATTCGAGGCGGCACAGAAGCTCGCCGCAGCCGTGCGAGACTTTAAGACGGAGGCCTCGGCCTTGGGAACTCGAGCAGTTGTTGATGCCATTAAGGAAAGGTTTTAGATGCCCATTACTCCCACCAAGAAGATTTGGGTTAACGGAACGCTGGTTGACTGGGAAAAGGCGACCACGCACGTCCTTAGCCACACCCTGCACTACGGAACGGGCGCTTTCGAAGGCATTCGCGCCTACAAGACATCCAGCGGTCCCGCGGTTTTTCGCTTGCGCGAACACATGGTCCGTCTGGTGAATAGTTGCAAGATTCTCATGATTGATCTGCCCTACACCGTCGATCAACTCGTGGAGGCCGCTAAGGAAGTCGTGCGTGTTAACGACCTCGAGAATGGTTGCTACCTGCGGCCACTCGTGTACTTGGGTTACGGCGAGATGGGCATTAATCCACTTAACTCACCAGTCGAAACCATTATTGCCGCTTGGCCCTGGGGCGCGTACTTGGGCGATGAGGGTGTCGAGAATGGTGTGAAGATGAAGATTTCTTCATGGAACCGCCACCACCCAAACGTGTTCCCCACTGCTTCGAAGACCGTTGGTGCTTACGTGAATTCGAGCCTCGCCAAGGTTGAAGCGCTGAAGGCTGGATACGACGAAGCCATCATGCTCGGTACCGACGGACGGATCTCGGAGTGCTCGGGTGAAAACCTGTTCATCGTTCGCGACGGCGCGCTCATCACCCCACCATCGAGCGAGGCGGGAGCGTTGGCGGGAATTACCTTGAACTCCGTTGTTGAGATTGCGAAGGACTTGGGCTATGAGGTTCGCTACGAGTCCCTTCGCCGCGATGATCTCTACATCTGTGACGAAGCGTTTCTAACGGGCACCGCCGCTGAGGTCGTACCAATTGGTTCAGTCGATGACCGTGCGATTGGATCGGGCAAGCCCGGCCCAATCACTAAGCAGATTCAGTCCACCTACGCCTCGGCGGTTCGCGGAGAGATTCCGGCCTACGAAGCCTGGCTCGACCGCGTCTAATTTTTCAACCTTTGAACGGTAAACTTCCACTATGAGTCAACCCTCCTACGTTCCAATTTCACCCGCTGGCCAGGTTCGACCTTCCATGAAGACCCAAAACCCCGAAATTGGTCGTGCCCCGAAAATTGGACTACTCGGCGCGCCGAGGGTTATCTCGGGGCCCAACGCCGGTACGCCCGCGCCGAACGAGGGGTTCGCCTTTACGTTGGCCGAACGCGAGTTGGCAAAATTTAAATTCAAACATGAACACGATCGCCACGATGTCGTAACCGGAGTCGCCCTCCTCGCGGGCAAGCGGGCCAGCGAAATTGGGCGTGCTCCAACGGTAAAAGAGGTTCTGGCGATTATGGCGGAATTTGGCTTTACCGGCGCAAAGATTTCTGCCGCTCAGTGCGGAGTTTTTGCCGGATTGGCGCACAGCTACGCTGCACAACGAAACTTCGTAGACCTCCACTAGGCGATTATGACTCTCAGCAATACTGACATTGAACTAATTCGACGCTCCTTCATCAAGTTTGGTCCCGAGGTCGTACTCGACGTCGTCGATCAACTTGACCTTCGCTCGAGCTCCCAGTTAAAGGCCGTCGTCGGCATACCCCTACGTAACCTGCAGCAAAAGCGCGACACAATCAATTTCGCCACCACGGCACCGGTGCCAGCTCTGACGGGCATGCTCGAAGTCATGGCCCACGAGACGTTGGACCGAGTAGTCGACGTACTTGGTGACAATGCTGAATTGCCGACTAAGGAACAATTAAGCGACGCAATCGCAACGGTGCAAGGTGAAGGCGTTGACGACAACCACGTAGTGGCCCTGCTCGCTTTCGCGATCGCGAATGAATTCCCAGCGGGCCCTCACTGTGTGGCCCTGCTCGAAGAGCGCAGCACTTGGGCCCTTCCGCCATTGCCCGAAGTCGTAAAGTCCGGGGCTTTGTTGCAAGAGAAAGTCAGCAATGATGAAGTAAAGGCTCAGCGTCAAGCACGACGCGAGGCCGAAAAGGCGAAGAAGAAGGCTGCCCAGACCCCAGTCGCTCACTCGAAAAAGAAGCCTGCCGCGGCGAAGCAGCCAAAAGCCAGCGCACCGAGCACCCCTACGCCAACTGTGGTGCTCGCGGTGGACCGGCGCCGGTACATCTTCACTCCGCTCGAGAGTTCGACCTTTGACACCGAACACCCACTGGTTGGATCCATCGTGCACACTGAAGTACCCTTCAGCGCGGTTGATCCAACGCAACCCGAAGTAAGTGCCAAGGAACGCTTTGCGCTGGTGCTTGGAGTAGGCGAGAATGAACTTCTGATTCGGGGCATCTACTCGAAGGAAACTCCAAGCCGTCAGCTTTTTGGTGCTTGGCGCCGACTTGGGCTTGATCACGTTTCATTCATTGACCAAGATCGGTTAATGATTAGTAGCTTGAGCAGTTCCTATGCCAAGGTTGGTTACTTGACCGACGAGGAATGGAACTCGCTGTTCTAGTTTCGAGTCGACCGAAACATCAACAGTGCGCCGAGCAGTGCGAGGACAATCCCAGAGATTTGTACGCCGATCGAGCCGCTGTGGGAGTTCTGGCCCAGTAGTAGGTACTCATCGAGCGAACGAACAAGTCCCCACGTAAAAATAGCGAAACCGCTGACGAACCCGGCGCCAAAGTTTTTGCGCTCAAGGGCAATAGCGCCGAGCCAGATGGCTGCGTCTTCCATTCCTTGAATAAGGGGAACTGGTACCCGCTTACCAATTTGGCCGTGGTAATAAACCCCAAACCACTGATGGGTGAGGTGACCACCACCGGCGTACATAAATTGGGGGCCCAGTACGCGCCCAACTGCCCAGCCAACTAGCAGCGCGGGGACAATTCGGTCGAGGAATTGGGCCGGTGAGACTTGGGGCCAGAGGCGGCGACGAAGGATGAGGCCGGTGGGAATAGCGAGGGCGATGCCACCGAAACTAGCGAGCCCACCATTCCAGAGCGCCAACCATTGCCCTGGATTGTGGCGGTAGAAGGACCAGTTGGTGAGCAGGTGAGCGAGGCGCGCACCGACGAGTCCCGAGACAAGGAGACCGGTAGCGAAGATCCAAAACGGATCGGTGGCCAAACCAGCTTTAGCCAGTCGACGTTTCGCGTAGTAGAAGGCACTGGTCGCGGCAACGCCGAGTCCAAGTCCATAAAGATAAAAGTGAAAGGGTCCGAAATTAAGTTGCGTTGGAAATGGGCCCACGGCTTAGCCGCGAGGACGACGCACGCCAGCGAATCCGTAGCCAAAACGAACGGGCACGACGTGAACCCGCGTACCGGTCATCTCTGCTTCAATCATGCGTCCGCGTCCCAAGTACATCGCCACGTGGGCATCTCCATGCCAGCCGTAGAACAAGAGGTCGCCGGCTCGCATGGCGTAGAGCGGAACAGGAATGGTCTCATTCCATTGCGCTCCGGAATAGTGACTGAGGTAAATGTGAGCGGCGTTATAGGCCAACATAATCAGACCCGAGCAGTCAACTCCGTGACGGCTAGCGCCTCCCCAAACGTACGGGACTCCCTGCAAATGCAAGGCCGCCGCGATGGCAATATTTGCTTTGGAGTTGGCTGGCGGAACGGGGAAGTGCGATCCAGGGTGCTGGCGGTGCCACTTGGCGAGGTAGGCCGCGTTTTGAGCGTTCTGGACGGCTTGCAAGATAGCGCGAATTTGAGAATTCACACTATTGAGCTTTGCTTGCTCGGCGCGCTGCAGCGATAAGCCTTGTGCCAAGGCGTTGTTGGCCACCCGAGTGAGAGCGGCGGCTTGACTTTGCTGGCTGTAGAGAATTTGACGCTCGGCGGTTAACTGAATTCGGTAGTTCATCAAACTCGAAATGCGAGTGGTGATGTTTCCTTGAGCGAGACGCGAATACAAGTTGATGGTGCCAATCTTGGCGGCATTAGCCCCGAAGAGAGGATTGTTGCCCTGGGTTGCCCCGTTAGTGACGTAGGCGAAGAGAACATCCGACTTCAACTGTTCATTACCACTCGAAACCCGGCGCCTGATATTGGCCACGATGTTGCGGGTGTTGGAGATTTTTTGGGAAATTGCGTTGAGTTTGCCGTGCGCTTGTACGTACTTTTGCTCGAGGATCGAGACCTTCAGGTCGATTTTCTGTTTCTCGGCCAGGATGGTGCGAGCGAGGGCGCGCTTTTGAGCCAAGGTGGTCGCGCCGGCCTCAGAGGTGATTGCCAGGGTGGAGAGAACAAGGGACAAGCTCGCGAGGCCAAGCATTGCGCCACGCCACACAGGAGAGCTCTTTCGAGTGCCATGTTTCATCCCATTAAGGCTACCGGCAGGTACGGCAACAGGGGCACACTGAAAGCCCCTGATTTACTGACTTTTTGAAAACAGTGGAAATCTTAAATTCTTTGAAATCCATTTTTCTTGGTATTTCTATTTCGACGGGGCGAATTGTTGGCGTGACTTTGTTCATCTTCTAGGCTCGCGTTGTGAATGTAAATATGCTCCTCGCTGATTCGGCCCAGGTGGCCGACGGAAAACTCTTTATTTTGGGTGGAGGATGGTCGATAACTGGGCCCGGTCCTGTACCGAGCGCCGTGGCCATCAAAGTGGCGGTGGATGCCCATGAGTTCAATTCCACGCACCACTGGGAACTCTTTCTCGAAGATGCCGATGGGCGACCGGTGTTATTCCCCACCCCCGAAGGCAATCAGAGCGTTGAAGTTCGCGGCGACTTCCAAGCTTCGGCCCCCGAGGGACTTCCCGCTGGGACTCCGGTCGATATTCCGATCGCCGTCAACTTTGGCCCGTTGCCACTCCAGCCCAACTCTCGCTTTGTCTGGCGCTTTGTCGTTGATGGCGAATCCCTGCCGGGCGCTTCGGCGGCATTTACCACGCGACCCCAAGCCTTACCCTCCTAAGAATTGGTCGACCGCGCTCACCGCAAGAGGGCTCAAAAGCTAGTGAGCGTCCTCGAGAGTTCCAAGGCTGCAATTGCTCGAGACCTACCGTGGATTCAGCATTCGGACCCCTGGGCGATTTATGTCAGCGAGGTCATGCTCCAACAGACCCAGGTTTCGCGAGTCATCGACCCGTGGAAGAACTTTCTTGTGGCCTTCCCCACGCCCGCCAAGTTGGCCGCCGCGCCCTTGGCGGATGTACTCGTGGCTTGGCAAGGTCTGGGATTTGCGAGGCGAGCTCGGTTCTTGCATGAAGCAGCCAAGGTGATGGCCCGAGACTTTGGTGGTCAAGTGCCACGCAGCGTCGACGAGCTCCGATCGTTGCCCGGTATTGGCGAATACTCAGCCGCGAGTATTGCCTCCTTCGCCTACGGCGAACCGGTAATCGTCCTCGATACCAACGTGGCGCGGATCTTTTCACGCGCCCTGGCTGGTCAGACTTTGAGCCTGCCACGGTTGCGCGAGATTGCCCACAGTTTTGGGGAAATTTCCGATAGCGCGGCATTTAACCAGCAGCTTCTAGATTTCGGCGCCCGGTTCTGTCGCGCTCGGCCCGAGTGCGAGACATGTCCGGCCCGCAAATTTTGTGCCTGGCAAGAATTCGGAGGCGTTGACCCCGCACCTAACTCGGCCAAAGTTTCTAAACCTCAGTCCACTTTTCAGGGCTCACGGCGTCAGGTGCGTGGTCAAGTGCTGAAAGCACTCAATGATGGCCCGGTCTTGATTGAAACCTTGAAGAAGGCTATGACTGACCCTCGAGTTAACGAGGTCATTGATGAACTCATCGGTGAAGGACTGATCGAGAAGGACCGTCGGAAACTTCGACTAAGCGGGGATGAGCGGTAGTGTCGTTGACATGACTGATCTGACCACTGACCAATACCGCGACGCGGTGTCCAACTTTCCCACCGGCCTCGTAGTAGTGACGGCAAACGTCGCGGGAGAACTTCTTGGCTTCACCTGCCAAACCTTCGGTTCACTTTCGCTCGAACCACCACGAATCTTGTTTGCCGCTGGCAACATGGGCTCGACCTGGCCAAAGATTAAAACGGTGACCTCAGTAGCGATCAGCATTTTGGCTGATTCGCAAGAACAGGTCGCCCGAGCGATGGCCACTTCGGGAAAGAACAAGTTCGAAGAGGTCGAAACGATTGAAGGTCAGAATGGGGCGCCGCTAATAGTTGGCGCCCTCGCGCATCTCGAAGGCGAAATTGAACGGGTCGAGAACTACGGAGACCACGACATCGCTTCGGTGGTGGTCAATCGAGTTTCCTTCACTCAAGGTACTCCGCTGATTTACTGCCAGCGCGCTTACAAATAACCGCACCGGGTACTTCCTTTCTTCTACGATGTGAGCAACGCGCTTAGGGGGAGTTGAGTCTTGGGAACAGTGCTGTACGTCCTCCTCGGGATTTTTAGTCTCCTCCTAGCCGCTGGAACGGCGCTGAGAATTCGCAAGTTGGCCCGAGACAAACGACATCGAGAATCAATCGGTGTCGATCCGCGAGCGCGACACCAAATTCCTTCCGCTCCCGAACCGGTTAAAAGCTTTCGACGCCTAGATGGCAATGAGCCGGCCACTGAGTACGTAATTGAGCGGCCAAAAATTGACCCTGTCAAAAGGCAGTTTTTTGACGATGGCGAAGACCGGTATGAGCAATATCCTCAACCGGTTACCCGTGGCCGGCACAACAACGACTGGCTCCTTGATCGGTCCCGTCATCGGAGCAATACCTCTAAATGGATAGTGCTGTTGATGCTTGCCGTTGTAATCGTTGTCGCCGGTTTAGGAATTGCTTTTTACGTGATGAACCACCCGACGCATCACTGAGTAATACCAAATTCGTTCAGTAGCCACGCCGCCACTTCGGCTTCGTCGCGCCAGGCGTCGTAACGCCCAGTGGGACCGGAGTGACCAGCACCCATTTCGGTTTTTAAGATGGCCTGATTCAATTTGGAGGCGTCACGGAGTTTCAAGACCCACTTCGCTGGTTCCCAGAATCCGACTCGCGAGTCATTCAGTCCACCTGCGCAGTACAGGTGCGGGTAGGTGCGAGCAGAGCCGTCAGGGTTGGTCGAGGCGACGTTGTCGTATGGCGAGTAGCTCTTCATTGTGATGTAGCTCGTTTCGCTGGCCTCGGGGTTGCCCCACTCTTCCCATTCGCCGACGGTGAGCGGGAGTGAATCGTCGAGCATCGTCGTGACCACGTCGACGAAGGGTACCTCTGCGATGATGGCGTGGAAGAGTTCGGGGGCGAGATTCATTACCGCACCCATCAAGAGCCCTCCGGCCGACCCGCCTCGTGCGGCGAGCAGTTCGGGAGTCGTCCAACCTGAATCTACGAGGTCGTGAGCGACACGAACGAAGTCACTGAAGGTCGTTGGCTTTTGAGCGAGCTTGCCCATTTCATACCAGCGACGGCCCATTTCACCACCACCTCGAATATGAGCAATGGCGTAGACCACGCCTCGGTCAAGCAAAGAAAGTCGCATGGCCGAAAATTGTGGGTCAATTGAGATCTCGTAGCTGCCGTAGCCGTAGAGCAGCAGCGGTGCTGGCCCCTTGGGTCGCAGCGATCCGTCGCCGAGACGTTCTGCTTGGTTGCGGTGCGCGACGAGAGTGACGGGAATTCGTTCGCCATCGGAGGCGGTGGTCCACCATCGACCGGTGACGTACTGAGACTCGTCGTAACCACCCAAAACCTCTTGTTGCTTAAGGGTCGTCATCTCCTCGGTTTCGACGTTGTAGGTGGCGAGCAGTGAAGGGGTAGTCATCGAGGTCATGCCAACGCGCAAATGGGTCGTTTCGAAATTGGGGTTTCCACCTGCACCAACTGAAGAGGGGTAGGCGGGCGCGGGCACGAGAACCGAGCGCTCCAAGAGATCGGTACCGAAGGGGTCGTCACCGGCGTGCAGTTTCACCACTCGAAGTGACGGACATCCCTCGTTGCGCTCGCTGATGGCTAAGAATGTGGCGAAGGCATCTACGCCCTCGAGCCGATTACCCGGCCGCTCACCAATAATCTCGCGCCAAGCGGAGTCCTGGAGTCGACGGGCCAAGAGGCGAAAGTCAGTTGCCCCCTCGTTGGTGATTTTTAGCCACCACGCATCGCCGCGTTGATCAATGTAGTGCTCGAGGTCGTATTCGATGCCAAAATTTCGAGCATCGACGATTTGTGGGTCAGCTAGAGGATTGGCCGCTTCGATGAAGCGGAATTCGCTCGTCATCGATGATCCAATTTGAATTCCAATGATGGCCTCGTCGCGACTCTTTCCGATTCCGATTGAGTACTGGGCGTCATCTTCTTGGTAAACGAGGTGGTCTTCAGATTGGGCGGTACCAATCGCGTGGCGCCACACCTGCCAGGGGCGCATCGCTTCATCAACCTTGGTGTAGAAAAAGTATTTTCCGTCAGCCGCCCAGGCGAAGCCGTAATAGACATCTTCGAGACAATCGGGCAAAGTTCCGTGCCCGGTGAGTGATCGAATGGTCAAGGTGTGACGCTCGTTACCTTCGAAGTCGGTTCCCACCGCAATCCATTGGTCGTCGGGGCTGAGGGCGAATACGCCTACCGATAAAAAGTCGTGTCCGGCGGCCTCTTTATTTTCATCAAAGATGACCTCTTCGCCGGGTAGGTGGTTGAGTCCAATCTGCGGGGGAACGTCACCGTCTCCCTCGGCGGGCACCCGACAACTAATGGGATAGTTCAGCCCCTCTTCGGTGCGCTCGAAATACCACCAACCGCGCCTGCGTACGGGAACCGACATGTCAGTTTCTTTGATGCGCCCCTTGAACTCGTGGAAGAGTGTTTCGCGCAGCGGTACCAGTGGCGCAATTACTTCGCGATAGTGGAGATTTTCGGCCTCAAGATGAGCAATGGTTTCATCGCTTCGCTCCATGAGCCAGTAATAATCGTCGACCCTGGTGTCGCCGTGTCGAGTGATGCTAAAGGGTCTCTTGGGGGCATGTGGGGGCGTGGGCATGGCTCTACTTTGTCAGGTTCTCGGGCAGAACTGCGCCCGGAGTTAGTACTATGAGCGTAGGGTAAATACCCGATAGGAGCGCAATGGCAATAGACAACCTGGACTTCAGCCGTTACCAACTGGGATGGAGCGACGAGCAGATTCCCGTCTTTAAGCCCAAAAAGGGTATTAATGAGGCCATCGTTCGCGAAATGTCCCAGATCAAGAATGAAGAACCTTGGATGCTCGAGTTCCGCCTAAAGGCGCTCCAAAACTTCGAACGCAAGCCAATGTTGCCCTGGTTCGCAACCCGTATGCCGGACTTGGACTTCAACGACATTTACTACTACATCAAGCCAACCGAGGGTCGAGTTGACTCGTGGGAAGACTTGCCCGACGCAATTAAGAACACCTACGAGAAGCTGGGCATTCCAGAAGCTGAGCGTAAATACCTCGCGGGCGTGACGGCGCAGTATGAATCAGAGGTCGTCTTTCACCGCAACCGTGAAGATCTTGAGCGACTCGGTGTTTTGTTCTGCGACATGGATACTGCGGTGCGCGAGTACCCCGATTTGGTTCGCAAGTATTTCGGTACGGTCATTCCGCCGAACGACAACAAATTTGCAGCACTCAACTCTGCGGTCTGGAGTGGTGGCTCGTTCATCTACGTACCACCTGGGGTCAAGGTTGATCAACCACTACAGGCCTACTTTCGAATCAACACTGAAAACATGGGCCAGTTCGAGCGCACCTTGATTATCGCCGACGTGGGCTCACAGGTTCACTACGTAGAGGGTTGCTCGGCACCGGTGTATTCCACCGACTCATTGCACTCGGCGGTTGTTGAACTCGTGGCTCTCGAAGGCGCACGAATCACCTACACCACCATTCAAAACTGGTCCAACAATGTGTACAACCTCGTGACCAAGCGTGCCCGCGCTGAAGCGGAAGCGCACGTTGAATGGATTGACGGCAATATTGGTTCACGCCTCACAATGAAGTATCCAGCGGTGTACCTGATGGGGCCAAAGGCTTCGGGTGAAGTTCTTTCCGTTGCTTACGCCGGACCGGGACAGGTTCAAGATGCCGGGGCCAAAATGGTCCACTGCGCACCGGAGACGACGTCAACGATTGTCTCGAAATCTATCTCCAAAGATGGCGGCCTGACCGCCTATCGAGGGCTAGTCAAGGTTGAAGAGGGCGCTACCGGTGCCAAGAGCTTCGTTCGATGCGACGCCCTGCTACTCGACGAAATGTCCGTCTCCGAGACCAAGCCCTACATGGAAGTGGGCGAGCGTGACGCCTCCATTGGTCACGAGGCCACGGTCTCGAAGATTGGTGACGATCAGCTCTTCTATCTGATGAGCCGTGGATTGAGCGAAGCCCAAGCCATGGGCCTCATCGTGAACGGTTTCATTGAGCCGGTGACTCGCACTTTGCCAATGGAATATGCCGTTGAGTGGTCTCGGTTGATTGAACTCCAAATGGAGGGTTCCATTGGTTGAGCAATCGTGCTCAGTTCGTGGAACACTATGACAATGGCCATGCGTGAAGAGTGCAAGCACTTTCAGTCTCGGACTTATAAGACCGGTGAAGTTGCCCGCTTTTGCGTACTCGGCAATGCTCCCGATCAGCCGTGGAACTGCCCCGATAATTGCATCACCTACGAACGTCGGTTCGCCGACGTCGGCTGGTCGCACGGAACCCTTATTCCAGCTCCAAGTGGCCCCGAGCCAGTTTCGGATGTGCCACTCGAAGAGCGTCGAGAGATTCTTGACATGGCGAGCGAGATTGTGAACGCCGTAGCGCCAGATCTCATCGCTGAAAGACTGGCGGCATTAGAAGCGCAAGAAAAACAACATCGCAAGGGGCGCCGATTCTGGCGTCGCAATCGCGATAATTAGAACGACAAAACCGGTACACTGCCAACGCCCCCATGAATAACTTTTCCGCCTCCGCCCAGCCATTGCTCAACTCCAACGCCGTACGCCAAGAGGCCTGGGCTCGTTTTGAGCAGGTTGGTTTGCCCACCACCAGTGACGAGGTCTGGCGATACGCCCCTCTGCGCGATTTTTCGCTGGACGATTTTGCCAACTTTGAGCCATTCACCGAGCGCGCGATTTCCACCCGCGGTGCGGAATTGCTCGGTGGCCATTCAGTGTTGATTGTAAATGGGGAAGTGAAGAGCGCTACCTTGCCCGACGGGGTCACTGTTGAATCAGTACTCATTCCCACTACCCTTGACCAAACACCAGTCCTCGAGCGCTACGCCTCGGACTCCTTTGCCCTCTTAAATCTTGCACTGGCCCCACAGACTGTGGTCGTCACCGTAGCGCCCAATGTTCGATTGAGTGAGACCATCGCCCTCGTTCACGAGACGACCGCTGGCGTGAATTTCGCGCGCACCCAACTCGTGCTTGGAAAAAATGCGGTTGCTTCCTTCGTCGAATATTTTGATGGTGCCACTAATGCGCTGGTGGTGCCTTTGAGTGAATATTCGGTTGCCGAAGGGGCCTCGTTGGAGCTGTTCACTTGCCAACGACTCGCGAGCTCGGCTTGGCATATCGCTCGTTCAACTGGCTATTTGGCGAAGGCTGCCTCACTGCAACAGTCGGTCATCGGACTCGGAGCGCACTACAACCGCTCGCGCAATGATGCCCACCTCCTGGGGGTTGGAGCCACCAACGAACTTCGAACCACCTTCTTGGGATCTGGTTCCCAGGTGCAGGATTTCCGCACTCGCCAGTACCACGTAGCGCCCCGAACCGAATCACGGCTGCTCTCTAAAGGCGCGGTCGCCGGGGATTCTCGGTGCGTCTACACGGGCCTGATAGAGATCGAGAAGGGCGCGAAGCGGACGGACGCCCGTCAAACTAATCACAACCTGTTGCTGTCGAGCACCGCTCACGCCGACTCGGTGCCGAACTTGGATATTCGTGAAAATGACGTTATGTGTGCTCACGCATCAACCGTCGGACCGCTAGATGAACTCCAACGCTGGTACTTGGAGTCACGAGGCGTACGTCCCCGTGACGCCGAGCGACTGATGATTGAAGGGTTCTTTACCGAAATGCTCGTTGGCGCGCCTGAGGAAATTGTCAGCGGTGTCAGTGAAGATGTAACGCGTGTACTGTCCCAAGAGGCGGCCGTTTAATGAGCGTTGACATCGGAGCCATTGCGGACTTCATCAGTGGCGAGGCCACGAAAGTCAAAATCGAGAACCGCACCCTCGTGGTCGTCAGAATTCAAAATGACTTCTACGTGCTCGACGATCGCTGCAGTCACGAAGACTTTCCCCTCTCCGAAGGAACTGTCGACGTCGCGAGTTGCGAAATTGAATGCACTCGACACGGAGCGATGTTTTCGCTCGTCGACGGTTCACCCCAATCCTTTCCGGCCACTAAGCCAGTCCATACCTACGACGTGGCCGTCAAGAATGACCGAGTGGAAGTGACAATCTCATGAGCCAACTTGTAATTACCGACCTTCGAGCTGAGGTCGCCGGCAAAGAGGTCCTCAAGGGCATTACGTTGACGATTAACTCTGGTGAAGTCCACGCCATCATGGGGCCAAATGGTTCGGGGAAGTCAACGCTGGCTCACGTACTCAGCGCTCACCCTGGTTACAAGGTTTTAGGTGGCTCGGTGACGCTCGATGGGGTAAGTCTGTTGGAACTAGACGCCAGCGAGCGTGCTCGCGCAGGCCTCATGCTCGCCATGCAGCAGCCCGTCGAAGTTCCCGGTGTTCGCCCCGTTGACCTTCTGGTTGCCGCGGGCGCATCCGGAGATGCGGTCGAGACAATGAGAGCTGAAGCTGAGCGAGTTGGCCTTCGTGCCGATCTGCTCGAACGCTTCGTCAACGTTGACCTCTCGGGCGGCGAAAAGAAACGAGCCGAAATGGTTCAGTTAGCCGTCTTGAAACCAAAGTTTGCGATTCTTGACGAAATTGACTCCGGGCTTGACGTGGATGCGCTCCATGCGGTGGGAGAGCGGTTGAGCGCCGCCACCAAAGAGTGGAACTGTGGCCTCCTAGCGATTACGCACTTCCGTCGCCTACTCGACGTAGTAACGCCAAATGTGATTCACGTGATGAGTGCTGGTGTAATTGTTGCCTCAGGTGGGGCCGAATTAGCCGAGACCCTCGAACGAGATGGTTACGAGCCTTTTAAGGTCTGAGAACCCTGAGTTCTTGAAAATTTTTACCTACCGGTAGACTGTCTATCTATGACATCACCAACTAGCGGTAATTCCCGTTCGCAACGAAATCGCATCGCCAACGAGCAACGGCTCGCAGCACTCGGCGAAGCGATTGACCAGCGCTCAGGGCGTGCCGCACGTCCGGCTGCTCGAGGTACACGCGGTGGAAGCGGTGGACGCGGTGGACGCAGAACTCGACGCCGAGTCATCATCTCACTCATAGTGGTGGGATCTTTGGTGGTCGGAGTGGTCGGTGGCGGTTATCTCTACGCCCAGTGGAAATTCAGCAAGATCCACAAAATTACGAATAAGGCAGAGCAGCCCTTAAAGGGCCCAGCTTTTAACATCATGGTGCTGGGTTCAGACTCGGGGCAAGGTCTGACCCCTGACCAAGCCTTAAAGACTGGCCGAAATTCGGTTTCTGGCGCGCGCAGCGACGTAGTGAAAATTGTCCACGTGAGCCCAAACACGGGAACGATCTCAATGATTTCGATACCTCGCGACACCGTTGTCACGATGATGGCGAACCAGAACCTATACGGAAATTTCAATCGAATTAACGCGGCGTTTAACAACGGACCAGCTCTGGTTGCGAGGACTATCACCGCCAATTTTGGCATTCCCATCAATTACACCGTCGTGGTGAGTTTTGCGGGAATGATAAATATCGCCTCTGCGGTGGGTGGCGTCTATTTGAATTTCAACCATCTGGCTCGCGACCCGTATTCCCAACTCAACATCAAACACACTGGTTGTCAGCTAGTCACCGGCTTCCAAGCGCTCGCTCTCGTGCGATCTCGTCACTACTACTGGCAGCACTCGGGCAATACGCCGTGGCCAAAGGGTGGAGACACCTGGGCCCTCAGTACTCTGAACCGAACCGGTTGGTGGTATGACGGAACGAGTGACTTTGGTCGAATCGAGCGACAGAACGCTTTTCTTCGAGCTCTCGTCAATCGCCTCAAGACCGAAACTAACGTTCTCAAACTGAACTCAGTACTTTCTGCGTTGCCGCAAGGTCTCGCTATTGACTCGAAAATGTCATTGAGTTGGCTGGTTAGTCTGGCTCTGCGCTACAAAAACATTGGCGCAAATTCAATTGCTACCTACACCATGCCAGTTCACGGGAAGGTAATTAACCAGGCCGATATGGAAGTTGTGACGCAGCCGGACGCCCAGCAGCTGCTGGTAAAGGTCTTTGGCAATGAACTCAGCCACCCAACTAATCCAGCGCCGAACGACTCGCTTCAGTCCGTTCAGCCGCCAGTTGTCTACGCGACGACCACGACTACGGTGCACACGACGACAACGAAGGCCAGAAAGCACCACAAGCCCGTGGCGACAACAACGACTACTAGCCCTACCGCAGTTCAGCAGTCGTACCAGCCGACGCCCTGTACGCCAAAGGGCTAGTTTTCTTCTAGTCCTTGGCTCAAGGTATTCCACGCCAGGGTTGCGCACTTGATGCGTACCGGAAACTTCGACACACCTTGGAGAGCCGCGAGTTCTCCAAGGGATCGAAGGACCTCACGATTCGCAGGATCATTTAGATCGACCACGTCACCTTCGAGAGTCATCATGTTCTTGAACTTTGAGAGGACTTCGCGAACCTCTTCCAAAGTTTTGCCCTTCACCGCAACAGACATCAGCGAAGAGGAGGCTTGGGAGATGGAGCATCCGTGCCCAGTGATCTTGATATCGACGATTTTTCCATCGGTAACTTCAAGATAGACCGTTAGCTCGTCGCCGCAAAGGGGGTTGAAGCCCTCTGTTTTGCTCGCGGGAGGCGCCAGCTCGCCACGGTTGCGGGGAGTCCGGTAGTGATCGAGGATTATTTCTTTATAGAGTTCTTCTAAATTTGACATTTATCCAAAGAATGTTATGGCTCGTTGCAAACCTTCGAGCAGGGCGTCGGTGTCTGAAGTTAATGAATAGGGTCCGAATGAGGCTCGGGCGGTAGCGGCGAGGCCGAAGCGCCGCATTAGTGGCTTGGCGCAGTGGTGTCCCGGGCGCACGCAAACGCCGATCTCGTCAAGAACTTGAGCGATGTCGTGCGGGTGAACGCCATCGACATCAAGGCTAATTACGCCACCACGATTGTCGTGTGCCGTGGGGCCAATAATTCGAACTCGACCGTTGAATTGGTGGTTAATTCGAGAAATTGCGTCTACCGTGAGCGCGCGATCGTGAGTCTGAACGTTGTCGAGGCCCAATCCCTCGAGGTAGCGAACCGCAGCGTGAAGACCAACGGCTTCGGCGATCATGGGGGTTCCCGCTTCGAAACGAGTGAAGCCGGTAGCCGGGGTGTATCCATCAGTCCGCACGTCAGCGATCATGCCGCCACCGCCAAGGAACGGTGGCATGGTGGCCAGTATCTCTGGGCGGGCCCAAAAGACTCCGATGCCAGTTGGGCCAAGCATCTTGTGACCAGAAAACATCATGAAATCCACATCGAGCTCAACCAGGTCCGTCGGCATATGTCCAACGCTTTGCGCCGCATCCACTGCCACCAACGCACCCTGGGCGTGAGCGAGAGTCGCTAACTCCTGTACCGGATTAACCGTTCCCAGGACGTTGCTCATGGCGGTTAAGGACAAGAGTTTCACGCCTTTAAGCAGGTCGTGAATAGCTGTTAGATCGAGCTCGAAGAGATCATTGACGGGAATGAATCGAATATCTAGGTCGATGGTCTCGCGAAGTTGGAACCACGGGACGATGTTCGCATGGTGTTCCATCTCAGTTAAGAGAACCGCATCTCCATCTTTCAAGTTGGCCGCACCCCAAGACTTGGCCAGCAGGTTGAAGGCTTCGGTGCAGTTTTTCGTGAAGACGACACCTTCACTGCCGCCGGGGGCATTGAGGAACTGGGCGATCGCTGCGCGAGCACCCTCGTAGGCGTCAGTTGCTTCGATCGCCGTTTGATACACGCCACGGTGAACATTGGCGTGTCGAAGGCGGTAGTACTCGTCCATTGCTTCGATCACCGTTCGTGGCGGAAGACTCGAAGCCCCCGAGTCCAAGTAGGTGATCGGGCGACCGTTAATGACGCGAGTGAGGGCCGGGGTATCGGCGCGCACACGTTCCGCGTTGAAATGACTCACGCGTCGACGGCCTTCCAGGCGTCATAACCTTTAGTCTCGATTTCTTGAGCGAGCTCTGGCCCGCCCGACTGCACAATTCGGCCGTCAACCAAGATGTGAACTTGATCGGGCTTAATTTCGTCGAGCAGCTTCACGTAGTGGGTCACAACGAGAGCGGCCATCTCGGGGTGCTCGTCGCGCACGGTACGTACGCCTCGTGCCACAACGCGCAGGGCGTCAATGTCGAGTCCGGAGTCAGTTTCGTCCAAGAGCGCGACCACCGGCTCTAAGAGAGCCATTTGCAACACTTCGTTGCGCTTGCGTTCTCCACCGGAGAACCCGTCATTCAAGTGCCGCTCGGCAAAAGCGGGGTCCATACCGAGACGGTCCATCCATTCCGCGAGGTCAAGGCGAACCTCGAGCACACTGAGTTCTTCGAGACCCTTGCGTGCGGCGATGGCCTGGCGCAAGAACTGCACGACGGACACGCCACTAATGGCCTCGGGGTACTGAAAGGCGAGGAAAATGCCCGCGCGAGCCCGCTCGTCTGGTGTCCACTCGGCGATGTTTTCACCATTTAAGAAGATCTCACCGGCGGTAATTTCGTACCCAGGGTGACCCATGATGACGCTCGCGAGGGTGGATTTGCCTGCCCCGTTGGGCCCCATGAGAGCGTGTACTTCGCCAATGTTGAGTGTCAGATTGACTCCACGCAGGATTGGGGCGCCGTCAGCGCTGGCGTGAAGATTGCGGAGTTCGATAAGGGGTGTTGGCACAAGTAAAGACTACCGCCCGAGCCTTTTCCCGGTTCGGTCACCAGCCTCGCGCGACCCACTCCTCAAGGTGAGGGCTCTCAGCGCCCAAAGACGATCCCGATCCGTGTCCGGGGTAGAAGAGGGTATCGCCACCGTAGGGTCGGAAGAGCCGCTCTTGCACCGAGCTAATCAGGGTGGCAAAGTCGCCACCTTCAAAGGTGGCGTTGCCCACGCCACCGGGGAAGAGGGTATCGCCGGTAAAGAGCAAATTGGTGTTTTCCAGCGCGAAGCAAATCGAACCGGGGGTGTGTCCGGGGGTGTGAATGGTCCGGAGCCGTAGTTTTCCGACTTCGATGATCGAGTCGTCCTCGAGCAGTTTGTCGTAGCTCGGCAGTAGTCCCGCATCCTCTTCTCGCACCCAGACTTCGATTCCCGCTTCACGAACCTCGCTCACCGCTCCAATGTGGTCCCAGTGCCCATGAGTTTCGAGGACCGAGGTAACGCCCAAGCGCTTCGCCACTTCGAGTAACCGCTCATGTTCGTTGGCGGCGTCGAGGAGGGTGGCCTCGCCACTTTCAAGACAGCGAACGACGTACACGTTGTTGTCTATTGGCCCCACGACAAAGTGGTGCACCTCACACGAGGCGTCGGCGTAGATCAGATTTACTTCACTCATCTCCATAGCCTCGCAGATGGATGGACCATCATTGAGTAATCTCGTGAGGTGAAAGAGCTCGAGTGATAAACCACGAACAACTGACCTCGGGCTCTTCCACGCTCGACTTACGAATTGCGAGTACGCCGGCGCGCCCGATTGGTGCTCACACTTTGATCTTGGTCCACGGACTTCCTCGAGCAACTGGCATGGGGCGACAGGCTGCGGGGCTCTTGCCGGAATTAGCGGAACATTTAGCGAGTGAAAGTGGCTGGCTCGTAGCGACCGGCACCCTATCGGGTGTTGGTTCATCGACTGGTACTTTTTCGGCCTCCCAATGGCTTCGAGACCTAGCGGCGATTGTCGACCGAGTTCACGAAGAAGACAGCCGCCTTTCATTAGCGGGCTTTGGCTTCGGTGGAGCGCTCGCGCTCGCGCTCGCGGCGAGTGACGAGCGAATTAAAGGAGTCGCCACTTTCGCGACGCCAGCCCACCTAGAACCCTGGTGTGGGGATCTTCACGAATTTCGTCAGGCCCTGGTGGGCGCGGGCGTCGTGGGCGATGAGTCCGAGCTCCTTCCTGCTGAGGAACTGCATAACGATGTTTTGTCAATCAACCCTCTGGGTTCGGTAGCTCAACTACCGCCTCGACGCCTCCTCATCGGGCACGGTTCGGACGATGTTGAAGTTCCTGCGAGCGACGCTCGAGATTTACTCGAAGCGGCCGAAGGTCGTGGCGAGTTACGAATTATCCAAGGAGCCGGCCACCAACTACGGGCCGACCCTCGGATGGTTGCGACTCTGCTGGGTTGGTTAGACCGCCACCGCTGAGAGCGCCTCATCGAGCCGGTCACGCAGCTCTCGGGCGGCGTTAAAGGGCTTGGCCGCTTCAGTGAGCGCTCGCACAACAACGAAGTGGCGAAGGCCCGCTTGAACGTAGTCGCCAACGTTTTGTGCAGTGACACCTCCGGTCACGTACACCGGCCGGTTGGATCGCTGCGTCGATTCAACTGCGTAGGAAATTCCCACACCATCGCGCCCGGGCTTGGTGGGGGTCGCCGCAATTGGTCCGGCCGACAGGTAGGTCGCACTTGTCGCCAGGCCCTCGGAGAATTCACTCTCGGCGTGAGTCGATAGCCCCACGATGGCGTCGGGGCCCATTAATTCACGAACAGCCGCAACCGTGAGGTCATCTTGTCCGACGTGCACCCCGTCGGCACCAACGGAAATCGCAAGTGTGGGATCGTCGTTCACCACGAAGGGGACACCCAGATCAATACAGATGCTCGCCATCAGCAGTGCGGTGTCACGTTGATCAGCGAAAGGCACGATTTTTTCTCGCAGCTGGACCACGTCCACACCCCCTTTGATAACCGCCGGGAGGAACTCGGTCATATCTTCTCTCATGCCCACGCAGAGGTAGAGGCGGCGGTTATCTAGTGAAAACATATTTTCTACCTTAGAAGTTCGCTTTGGTCTGGCCAACTACGGCAGAATAGACCTATGCAAATTCCAGCGAAGGCTGACTACGCCATCCGCGCACTGTTGACTTTGGCGGCGGCCGACCATTCAGTCAGCGCCGAGCACCTGGCCGAACAACAGGAAATCCCCGCCAAGTTCTTAGGAGCAATCATGTCGGACCTTCGTCGCGGGGGACTGGTGACGAGCCAACGCGGCCCCGAGGGCGGATTCCGCCTCGCGAAAGACCCCAACGAAATCACCGTGGCCGATGTGTTACGCATCGTTTCTGGGCCACTCGCGGGCGTTCGCCAACAGCGTCCCGAGACACTTAATTACGAAGGTGAAGCAGAGCACCTAAAAGAGGTGTGGGTTGCACTGCGAGCGACCCTGCGCGAAGTGCTCGAGCACGTGTCGCTCGGACAAATCTTGCGCGGTGAGCTGCCGCCCGCGATCACTCGGTTTACCAATGACCCCGACGCTTGGATTACGAGGAACATTTGATTCGCATCCACACCGACGGCTCATGCCGAGGTAACCCCGGACCGGGGGGTTGGGCGTGGGCCCAGGGAACGGAAATATTCGCCGCGGGCTTCGCACCACACACCACGAATCAACGTATGGAAGTACTCGCAGTTATCGAGGCGCTCAGCAGTTTCCCCGATCAAGACGTGGAGATAGTTTCCGACTCGACCTACGTGGTGAAGTGTTTTCAGGATAAGTGGCACGTTGGCTGGCTGCGCCGGGGGTGGAAAAACTCCCAGGGCCAACCGGTCTCCAATCGTGATCTCTGGGAAACCCTGATTCCCATGGTCCTGGAATCTCAACGAACTATTACCTTTTCGTGGGTGAAGGGCCACTCGGGTGACCCAATGAATGACTTTGTGGACCTTTTGGCTACTCAGGCCGCGGACAGGCAAATGGAGCGCAAGCAGTTGTAGTTTGGCCATGGGGCCACGAAACATTAGGATTTGCCACGGGGGATAGTTGCTCTACGAAGGGATTTTTCCGTGGCTAACGAGGTTCAGCAGTTTGACGTAGTAATTATCGGTGGAGGCCCAGCCGGATACGGAGCAGCCCTCTATGGCGCCAGCGCCGGACTCAATATCGCACTCGTCGAGCGCGACAAAGTTGGCGGGACCTGTTTGCACCGTGGCTGCATTCCCGCCAAAGAATTCCTCGAAACCGCGCACGTGCGTCGTACGCTCGAGCACTCCGCCAATTTCGGCATCACCCACAAGGGCGTTGAAGTTGATTTCTCCGTTTCGCAAAAGCGGAAGCAAGACGTTGTCGACCTGATGTTCAAGGGTCTTTCGGGCCTCTTGAAGGGTCGAAAGGTCACCACCTTCGAAGGTACCGCTCGACTTGATGCTGGACTACAGGTCAGCGTTCTCGACGGTGCGGACGCGGGCGTTCAGATCAAGGCCAAAAACGTAATCCTCGCCTCCGGTTCAGTTCCGCGCACACTCGACAACGTTCCCGTCGACGGCAAAACGATTGTTACCAGTGACGAATTCTTGAACTTGACCTCACTACCGAAGTCAGCCGCCGTTATTGGTGGTGGGGCGATTGGATGCGAGTTCGCCTCGATGCTGTCTGACATGGGCACCGCCGTCACAATTCTCGAAGGACTTCCCTCGATTCTCGCCGGTTGCGACACTGAAGTCGCCAATGTGGTCGCTCGCTCGTTCAAGAAGCGCGGCATCGAAACCATCGTGAACGCCAAGATCAAGGGCGCCACCGCAGGCAAGAAGGGCGCCACCGTGACCCTTGATGGCGCCGATGACTTGAATGTCGAGATGGTGGTGGTCTCTGTTGGTCGGCGACCACGCACCGAAGGCCTCTTGGGTGAGGGCACGGGAGTGGAGATCAACGATCGTGGCTTCATCGTGGCTGACGGCCTCATGAAAACCAAGGCTCCCAACGTTTACGCCTGTGGTGATGTTGTGGCCGGTACTCCTCAGCTCGCTCACGTTGGCTTCGCTGAAGCCATCGTGGCTATTAAGTCAATTCTGGGTGAAGCTGCGGTTCCCGTCGATTACGACCGTGTGCCGTGGGCGATTTACTCGAACCCCGAAGTAGCCTTCGTCGGCCTTACCGAAGCGGCAGCCAAGGAACGTGGTTACGAGGTAATTGTCAAGAAGGACCCCTTCGCCGGTAACGGTCGCGCCCAAATTATTGGCGAGCCCGATGGCGTTGTGAAAATCATTGCTGAAAAGCGCGCCGACGGTACCGCGGGTCAAATCCTGGGTGTTCACATGGCCGGTCCATGGGTTACCGAGCAACTCGGCGCTGGTTACTACGCCGTGAACTGGGAGGCCACCGCAGAAGAGGCGGCGGCCCTCATTCAGCCACACCCAAGCTTGAGCGAAACCTTTGGCGAGACCCTTCTCGCCTTGGCCGGTCGAGGCTTGCACGTTGGCTGACGTCACTCTTCCCTCTCTAGGTGAATCGGTCACCGAAGGCATCATCACCCAATGGTTTAAAAAAGTCGGTGACCTGGTGGCTCGTGACGAACCACTCTTCGAAGTTTCCACTGACAAAGTGGACTCGGAGATGCCCTCGCCAGCGGCGGGTGTGCTGGTTCAGATTTTGGCTGAAGAGGGCGACACCGTAGAAACGGGTGCTCGCGTTGCCGTGATTGACGAAAGTCAGACAGTGGCGACGAGTTCCGACTCTCCAGCTGCACCCAATGATGCCGCTCCAGCGGTTGCCCCGATCACGCCGGCGACCACTGCGGTAACGGGCGCGCCAGTTTCGGGGGCGAGTGGCGTCTTACTTTCTCCAGTTGTTCGGCGAATTCTTCGCGATGCGGGCATTCAACCCCAACAGGTGCGCGGTACTGGACCTGGCGGGGCAATCACTCGTCGTGACGCTGAACGAGCGGTCCTTGATGGGCCAAGTGAAGCGCTCGCGGTGGCGATGTCGAATGGACGTCGCCGCATGGGTCAACACATGGCCTTCTCTTCGCAGGTAACCCCTCATGGGTTCGTGGCAATCGCGGTCGATGGATCAATCTTTGATGTTCTCGATTTAATCGGACGCACCACGAAGGATGGATCAACGATCACCGATGAAGTGTTGGTAGCTTTTGCCGCGGTCAAGGCGTTGAAGGAATTCTCAATTCTGAATGCCACTTGTGATGGTGACCAAATTATTTTCCAGCAAGGTATAAATCTCGGCTTTACCCGAGCGATAGACGAAGACGGAATGTTGGTCCCCGTAGTGCATGCTGCGTCCAGTTTGACCCTGCCTCTACTGGCTCGACGGGTGAGCGAAATGAACGAACACGTTGAATCTCGCCAACTGACGACCGACGACCTCATGGGCGGAACTTTCACCATTCAAAGTTCGCCCAGCGAACACACGCTCTTTACCCAGCCCATCATCATCCAGCCACAAGTTGCGGTAATGAGTGTTGGCTCACGCCGCTACGTGCCTATTGTTGCGACGAGCAACGGCAAGCCCAGCGTGGAAGTCGGCTCAGAGTTGGTTTTGGGGCTCTCATTCGATCACCGTATCTGCGAACCACGTATGGCGGCGAAATTTCTCGAATGCGTCGCAGAAATACTTTCCGCGCTAGATCTGGCGGCGGAGCTCTAAATGCTTCATCGTCGGCACCTCGGTCGCGTTACCTTCGCTGAAGCCAATGACTTTCAACGCGCCTTGGCTGAAAGCAGTGACGATTATCTGCTGCTCTTTGAGCACCCGCCGACCTACACTCGCGGGGTTCGCACCGACCCGAGCAATTTCCTGGTTCCAATTGAGAATTTGCAGGCTACGGTCGTCGACGCCGATCGCGGGGGAGATGTCACCTACCACGCACCCGGACAGGTAGTTGGGTGGGCGGTCGTGACGGTTCCAAATGAACCCAACGCGGGACCGGCCCATGTTCACAAACTTGAAAATGCGGTCATTGAGGCAGTCACCTCGTTGGACGAAAACGGAGTTCTGGGAGTCGTTGGTCGACTACCTGATTATCCAGGAGTTTGGGCGCATGTTGATTCGAATCCCCACAAGATTGCTGCGGTCGGTGTGCGCACCTTTCGAAACAACTCGGGAGTTCGACGTACCTTGCACGGAGTAGCCCTCAACGTCGACATTGATTTGGAAGGTTTTACGAAAATTATTCCGTGTGGCATTCCAGATAAACCAGTTGGCTCCTTGCACTCCCTCGGATTGCCAGTTCCATTCGCCACGGTCGAAGATCGACTGGGTGAGGCCCTGGATGCCCAATTTGGTGGCTCGGCCGACGTGGCTCGCGTTGACAATTCAGAGGCAACGCTGAGTGACGAGCGGCCACTCATTCGTCGCTTGCGCAAAGCGGGGGTCAATCCCGACGAAGCTCTGTCAATCAATACCCGCAAGCCCGAATGGCTGCGTATTGAAGCGCACATGGGACAGGAATACCAATCACTGCGTACTTTGACTGAGGACCTTCGTCTCGTCACAGTGTGTGAAGAAGCTGGTTGCCCCAATATCTTCGAGTGTTGGAGTGACGGTACCGCCACCTTCATGGTCAATGGTGAGCGCTGCACCCGAGCCTGTGGATTCTGTCTCATCGACACCCGTAAGCCCATGGCCCTAGACCCCACTGAGCCGGCTCGTGTGGCCGAGGCGGTTGTTCGACTGAATTTGAAGCATGCGGTGATTACCTGTGTCGCCCGAGATGACCTCGCCGACGGTGGAGCAGGGGCCATTGCCGACACCATCTACGCAATCCGTGAACGAGCACCAGAAACCCAAATCGAAGTGCTCATTAGTGACGTCAAGGGCGACCGAGCCTCGCTCGACTTGATTCTTACTGCTCGTCCCGATGTTCTGAATCACAATGTAGAAACCGTGGCGCGACTCCAGCGTGCAGTGCGCCCTTCGGCGGGCTATTTACGCTCTCTCACCACTTTGGCGCGAAGTGCCCAGGCGGGACTCACCACTAAGTCAGGTTTGATGGTGGGGCTAGGAGAAACAGCCGACGAAATTGAACAGGCCCTCGCCGATATGGCCGCGGTCGGAGTTCAAATCGCGACCATTGGCCAGTACTTGCGCCCAACGGCGCGCCACTTGCCCGTCGCTCGCTACTGGACCCCCGAGGAGTTTGTTGACCTTGAACGGCGTGGGCTGGCCCTGGGCTTAAAGCACGTTCAGTCGTCACCGCTCACGCGATCGAGTTATCACGCTCGCGAGGCACACGCCGCCGCCACACCAGTTGGCATGCCCGCTGTTCGCTGAAAATCTACGAACTCATTGACCGATAGTTAGGCGATGAAGTACTTGGCTCGAGGGTGATGGCAAATAATTGCGTCTGTCGACTGCTCGGGGTGAAGCTGGAATCCTTCGGACACCACAACGCCAATGCGGTCAGCCTCTAACAAGTCAGCTACTTTGGCGTTGTCCGAGAGTTCGGGACAGGCTGGGTAACCCCATGAGTAGCGCCCACCACGGTATTGCTGGCGGAACAGACCCAGGAGATTGGGGCCATCTTCCTCTACGAAATTCAACTCTTCTCGGATTCGCTTGTGCCACATTTCTGCCAGCGCTTCGGCCATTTCTACGCCAAGGCCGTGGAGCATCAGGTAGTCGTTGTAACGGTCCTCGTCGAAGAGTTCTTTGCAGCGCGCCGACACCCGTTCACCCATCGTTACCAACATGAAGCTTGCGTAATCCTTGTCAGAACTCTGGGTAGAGCGGAAAAAGTCAGCGATACAGAGGTACGGACTCTCATTTTGTCGGGGGAAGTGAAACCGCGTACGTTCTTGGGTTCGTGAGTCGTCGGTATAGACGATGAGGTCCTGTCCATCAGCGGCGACGGGGAAATGACCCCAGACAACCTGTGGAACCAGCAAATCTTCGGCCTTGGCGATAGCGAGTTGTTCGCGAAGGACAGCGCTCACGCGAGTCTTGAAGGCGACGTCATCTTCGCCCTCTTCGGGCCGGTAACCCCACTGGTTGCGGAAAAGAGAAGTTAGATTCAAGAATTCGCTGATCTCATCAACGCTCATTCCCTTAGCGACGCGACTGCCCACGAAGGGCGGTGGGAACAATGGGTTATCAGCTTCGGCCTCGGGGCTGCGTTCGGGTAGGTCGGGCGCTTGGACAAACTCGTCGCGGAAGCGGCGCTGCACGTTCTTTTCTGAGAGCTCTCGACCGAACTTGTCATCGACCACTTCACCTCGACGGATTTCGCCCAGGCGGTCTAAGACTCGAAGGCCCTCGAAGGCGTCCTTTCCGTAGAAGACGCGACCTTCGTACACTTCACGGAGGTCACGCTCAACGTACGTGCGGGTCAACGCCGCACCGCCAAGCAGTACCGGAACGTGTGAGAGACCACGAGAATTTAACTCCTCTAAGTTTTCTCGCATGATCAGCGTTGACTTCACCAAGAGTCCACTCATGCCTAGGGCGTCGGCCTTGTGCACTTCGACGGCTTGAATCATCTCTGAGATTCCGACCTTGATTCCAAGGTTGATGACTTCGTAGCCATTGTTGGTCAAGATGATGTCAACCAAGTTTTTGCCAATGTCGTGGACGTCACCCTTGACGGTGGCCAAAACAATTCGACCTCGGCCACCTTGGTCGCTCTTCTCCATGAAGGGCTCCAGATAGGCCACGGCCGATTTCATAGTTTCGGCGCTTTGTAGAACGAAGGGTAACTGCATTTCGCCACTGGCGAAGAGATCGCCAACTTCGCGCATTCCGTCGAGCAAGATGTCATTGACGATGAGTAGTGGCGTGTGCCCAGCGGCGAGGGCTTCTGCCAAGTCTTCGTCGAGCCCCACTCGAACACCGTCAATGATTCGACGACGCAAACGGGCCTCGAGGTCGAGGTCATCAAGGGCTGGGCCAGATTGTGCGGCGAGGCTGACCCCTTCAAAAAGGCCCAAGAGTTCAGTGAGCGGATCGTAACCCTCACTACGACGGTCGTAAATCAGATCCAGGCAGACTTCACGAGCTCGCTCGTCGATTCGGTGCAGGGGCAAAATCTTGCTCGCGTGCACAATCGCGGCGTCCAGTCCCGCTTCGGTGCATTCGTGTAAATAGACCGAGTTGAGAACCTGGCGGGCGGCGGGGTTCAGACCAAACGAAATATTCGAGAGCCCCAAAATGGTGCGAACACCGGGCAACTCGGCCTTGATTCGTCGAATCGCCTCAATGGTTTCGATGCCATCCTTGCGCGATTCCTCCATGCCGGTCGAAAGGGGAAGGGCGAGGGGGTCAATGAAGATGTCGCTGGCGGAGAGTCCATATTTTGTGGTGGCGATCTCAGTGATATTGCGTGCCGCTCGTACCTTCCAGTCGGCGGTGCGTGCTTGCCCTTCCTCGTCGATGCAGGTGGCGACCACTCCGGCACCAAACTCCGCTGCCAAGCTCAAGAAGCCGTCTAAGCGCGTTCCCTCGCCTTGCCCCTCTTCAAGGTTCACCGAGTTGAGTAGCGCCTTTCCACCAATCCAGCGCAGGGCCTGACGGGCTACCTTCGTTTCGGTGGTATCGACCATGAGAGGAACCGAGGACTGGGTTGCGAACCGACTCATGATTTCGTCCATGTCAGAGATTCCGTCGGCTCCGGTGTAGTCCACGCAAACGTCAAGGACGTGGGCCCCTTCGCGAATTTGCTCCCGACCAATGGAAACACAGGTGTCCCAGTCACCCGCGAGCATTGCTTCGCGGAATTTCTTAGAGCCGTTGGCGTTGGTGCGCTCACCAACCATCAACACCGAGTTCTCTTGGGAATAAGGAGTCGACGAGTAGATCGAGGCCACCGAGGGCTCCAACTCGCCCTTACGGGTAGCGGGTTGCACCTTGCGAACCGCTTGGACAACGTGGGCGAGGTGTTCGGGAGTCGTGCCGCAGCAACCACCAACGACTCGCACGCCACTCTCGCTGACAAATTTTACGAGGTGCTCAGCTAGGGCTTCGGGGGTCAGGTCGTAGTGCATTTTGCCCTCAACCACGCTGGGCAGACCAGCGTTTGGTAGGCAACTTACAGGAATTGGGGAACTCTCAGCCAAAGTGCGAAGCGGCTCGTACATCTCAACTGGTCCGGTCGCGCAGTTAAGCCCAATTAGGTCAATGCCCATCGGGGCGAGTGCAGTGAGCGCGGCGCCAATCTCAGTTCCGGGCAACATGCGACCGGTTAGTTCAATGGTGACCTGAGCTTGGATGGGGACAACTCGTCCGTGTCGGGCCATCGCGCGGTGGCATGCGTTAATGGCGGCCTTGCCAGAGAGCAGATCGAACATGGTTTCGACCAGTAATAGGTCAACGCCACCCTCGAGCAGAGCGTAGGCCATCTCCTCGTAACTCTGCGTGAGCTCCTCGTAGGTGATCTGTCCGAGAGTGGGGAACTTGGTGCCGGGTCCAATGGAGCCAGCCACAAACTTCGGATTCCCCGGCGAGGCGTAGGAATCCGCCACGCGGCGGGCCAATTGTGCCGAGGCGAAAGAGAGTTCGTGAGCGCGCTCGGCGATGCCGTATTCGTTTAGAACAATTGAAGAGGAGCCGAAGGAGTTGGTTTCGATGACGTCAACGCCGACATCAAGGAAAGACCGGTGCAGTTGCTCGATAGCTTCGGGCTTGGTCACCACAAGGATTTCGTTGCACCCTTCGAAGTTGGCGCCCCCAAAGTCACTCGCCTCGAGGTTCTGCAGCTGCAGGTTCGTGCCGGTAGCACCGTCGTAGACCAGAACTCGGTCGGCGAGAGCCGAAAGATAAGGGTCGTTGGTGCTTGGTCGGGCAAAGGGCGGTTGTATTAAGGCATCCATTGGATAACAAGGCTACCGGTAGTCGGCTGTTCACTACGCTAAGCAGATGAGGATATACACCCGAACTGGCGATGACGGCACGACCGGCCTCTACTTCGGTGGACGCGTGCCCAAGGACAATCCCCAAATCGAATTGAATGGAACCGTTGACGAGGCGCAGGCCTTCTTGGGCTGGAGTCGCTCGCTGACGGACTCCGCTTCGCAGGTCCACGAGCTGATTGCTGATATCCAGCGCGACCTGTGGATTCTGATGGCGGAAGTAGCGACCTCAAGTGAGCAGCGTGCCAAGTTAACCCCCGAAAAGGACCTCGTGACCCCCAAGATGGTCGAGAAGCTCGAAGGGCAAATCGATGAATGGTCAGTACTTGTGGGGCCAATAACTGAGTTCATCATTCCAGGAAAGACAACCCTGTCGGCTTCCTTGGATGTTTCAAGAACCGTGGTGCGCCGAGCTGAACGCCAGGCATTTGGAGTCTTGAACCACGAATCAGTGGTCCCAATGTATTTAAATCGATTGAGTGATCTGCTGTGGATCCTCGCTCGAGCCGTTGAAGGCAAGAATTAAGCAATACAAATAGGAGATACAAATGGGCTTTACCTCTTCACTCGGAAACCTTCGCGATTACCAAAACGTTGGTTACATCGCCGTGCCACTTTTGATCACCGAAGGGGTGGGCGCAATTTCGGGCCAGATACCTACCGAACTTTCCGGGTTTGATATTCCCCGTCGCCTCGGGGCTGATTGGTTGAAGGCCAACGGGGTAAGTGACAAAGCGGGAAGCGCGACCGTGTTGCGCTCAACCAGCGGCGTGTCAATCATTCTCGTATCAGTCGGCAAAGAATTCAGCGACTACGAATCGTGGCGCCTGGTGGGCGCTTCGGTGATGCGCATTGCCGGAACCGAAGCGGTGAACTTCCTGCTTCCCCTCGACTTGGTGAGCGACGCGAAAGGCTGCGCCCAAGCGTTGGTGGAGGGATCGGCCTTGTCGGTCTATGACTACAAGGCTCTCGAAAAGGACTTCGCTCTCTACGTCGTGCCGCTCGAGAACCCCACGCCCAATCCAGACACCGTGAGTGCAATTGAATCGGCAATTGAAGATGCCCTGACTTCGACCGACCTTGTTAACTGGGCCAAGCGGCTCATCGATATGCCTCCGCGTGACGCTTCGCCGCGCAAACTGGCCAAGGCCTACGCCAAGCGTCTCGAACAAGAAGACAACGTGAGCGTCGAAGTGTGGGACGAAGATCGCGTTAAGGCCGAACGACTGGGTGGCTTGATTGGAGTAGGCCGTGGTTCGAATGAGCCAGTTCGCCTCGTCTACGCGACCTACCGACCAATGGCGGGGGAGAACATTCCCCACGTTGTCCTGGTCGGCAAGGGAATCACCTTCGACTCGGGTGGACTCAGTATCAAGTCGGCCGAAGGCATGATGACGATGAAAGCTGACATGTCAGGATCGGCCATCGTGATGGCGACACTGGCTCTCTGTGCTGAACTCGGACTCAATATTCGCGTCACCGCAATTGCCCCCTTGAGTGAAAATATGACTGGTGGCTCGGCAACTCGGCCCGGCGATGTCTTGACCATTCGCAACGGAGCGACGGTTGAAGTGTTGAATACTGACGCCGAAGGTCGCTTGGTACTTGCCGACGGACTCACTCTGGCGACTGAAACGGACGCCTCGCTCATTATTGACGTCGCAACCCTTACCGGGGCTCAGCGAGTCGCGCTGGGTGATCAAATCGCGGCTTACTACTCGACCTCGGACGAGGTTGCCCAAGGGCTCGAAGCCTCGAGCCGGGCGACCGGTGAATTGATTTGGCGGATGCCACTTCACGCCCCCTATAACGCCTCACTCGAGTCTGAGATTGCGGACATCAAGAACATTGGCGCGGGCGGCGGAGGTTCAATTACCGCGGCACTGTTTCTACAACGCTTTGCGGGACAGAATCCATGGGTGCACTTTGACATTGCTTCGACCTCACGCGCTGAGGGAGGACGAGGCTACTTAAGCAAAGGTGCGACCGCGTTCGGAGTTCGCACACTCGTGCACTACCTGAGTGAGATTGCGAGTCAAGGGTCATTGCCCTCGGCGTAGTGATGCGAATCGTTCGCAGATGGCCGGATTGAATACTTGACCCAGCAGGTAGGCTTTAGCCGTCGAAAGGAACGAAGTGTCCTCACCTCGTGATTTACTAAACGCCGCGAAGTCTGAGATTCGAGAGATCGAAGGGCCAGCGGTAGCGGCCAACCTCAACGACTACACCATCTTGGATGTTCGCGAGCCTGATGAGTACGAGCAGGGTGCCCTGCCCGGTGCCATTCACGTGCCACGAGGTCAGCTCGAGTTCAATGTCGAAGGACGCATCCCCGACAAGAATGCCCACCTAGCGGTCTACTGTGCCGGTGGGGTGCGCAGTGCCTTCGCCGCCAAAACGCTCCAAGATTTGGGATACACCGATGTGGTATCGGTCATTGGTGGATTCAACAAGTGGAAGGACGACGGCCTTGCTTGGTCGACTCCACAGACCCTGACCACCGAGCAGCGCATTCGTTATCACCGCCACCTACTCCTGCCCGAAGTTGGCGAGAAGGGCCAAATGAAATTATTGGCCTCCAAAGTATTGATGCTGGGCGCGGGTGGACTGGGATCGCCTGCGGCGCTCTACCTCGCCGCCGCTGGAGTAGGCACTATTGGCATTATCGACATGGACGTTGTTGACTCATCGAACATTCAGCGCCAAGTACTTCACAATATGGACCGCGTCGGAATGCGCAAGGTTGATTCGGCGAAGATGACTCTGTCGGCGATGAACCCTGACTTAAATGTCATTACCTACGACACGCGCCTGAACGCCGACAACATTCTGGAAATTTTTGACGGCTACGACGTCATCGTCGATGGTACCGATAACTTCCCAACTCGTTACTTGGTGAATGACGCGGCGCTGTTAAAGAAGATTCCGGTGATTCACGGCTCGATCTTCCGCTTCGAGGGCCAGGCCACGGTCTTTGAGCCGTACGTTGGGCCTTGCTACCGCTGCATGATCCCCGAACCACCACCCGCCGAGTTGGCCCCGAGCTGTGCCGAAGCTGGCGTGCTCGGTGTTCTGCCCGGCATCATTGGATCTATCCAAGCGGTGGAAGCAATCAAGATGTTGCTGCGTCTGGGTGAGCCACTCGTTGGCCGACTCTTGACCTACGACGCCTTAGAGCAGAGCTTCCGCAACTTTAAGGTTCGCCGCGACCCGGCTTGTCCCGCCTGTGGCGAGAACGCTGCGCCAATTCAAATTATTGAATATGACGAGCTCTGCATGCCGCACGCAGTCCTCAAGTAAATCTTCTCTAGAAGCTATTCAACTCTGATGGCGGTGGTTCCCGCAAACTTGTCGTGCAGCGTCTGACCCTCTTTGTCCCAGAGGCACCACAACACGTCGAGTACTCCTACGAGCAGAATCGCTGACACTAGATTCATAACTGCTGACGCAAGCCACCGTTTGAAGCTCTGAGTGTTCGTGAGCTGGCCACCGGTGGCGAGGTCCACAACCTTGATTTTGGCGACCCGGTCGCCAATGGTTTGACCGGAGGGTCGAGCCAGCATGCGAACTTGGTAGAGACCCATCAACAGCAATGTGAAGACATATTGGGAGAGTGGAACGCCATGCTTGTAACTAGCGTTGGTTGGATTAACCAGTAGCACCAAGATTGACGCGGGCATTCCAACTACGAGTCCGTCTATAAAGGTGGCTCCAGCTCGGCGCCAGAAACCGGCGGCCTTCTTGGCCCCGAGCGAACCAGTGCTCGAAATGGTTGAGACGTCCGTACCACAGGTGGAACAGAACTTGGAATCAGCGGGTGAACCGCAATTAGGGCAGTACATAACCTCAACGCTAGCCAAAGGTTGCGTGAGAAGCGGTTATTGCTGGGTCAAAAATGGTTGATAAAAGTGGGATACCTGGGCGGGTTGATCGTAGAAAGACCACGTTAATTTCCGCCAATTCTCAAAGGCTTCGCTTTCGCGAAAGGCCATATGAGCCCCCACGCTGTCCCACTGAATTAACAGCAGATAGACATTTGGGTCCTCGTGCTGCTTTCTGGCTTGCGCTCCGTGGCACCCAGGGGCCGCAGTGATAATCGCAAAGGCCCGAGTGAGGCTCTCCTCAAAAGCGGACTCTTGGCCGGCCGTGATGTGGACGAGAACGTGCTCGGTAATCACTTGGTGAGTTCTTGGCGAAGTGCGGGATCCTCGGCCACGCCAATTGCGGTCCAGGCTAAAGCAATAGCGCCGTCGAGGACGGCGTTATCAGCCGACGGTGTCTTGCAGGCGGCGGTGAATTCGGGCTGGTGATTGACTGCGCCATGAGTCGGAATCATGAGCAAGGGGTGGATTGAGGGAACTTCAAGCGAGACGTTCGCCATGTCGGTACTAATCGTCGGCAACGCTGCGCCCTGGTCGTCAAGTTCGAAGGAGCGCCCGAGAGCTTCGGCCGCTTCGCGATAGTGAGCGAGGACCCCATCGTGAGAAACCATGTGAGAGAAGCGCTGGAATTTATTGGTTATCTCGAGCTTGGCTCCAGTAGCCAGAGCACCCGCTTCGAAGCACGCAATCACCCGGGCGCGTAACGCATCGAGCGACTCGTTACTCAATGATCGAATCATGAAATCAGCGCTCGCTGAAGACGGGATGATGTTGGCCGCTGATCCAGAATGCAAGACATGCCCGTGCACTTGATCACCGGGGCGAAGTTGCTGGCGCATGAAGCCAATTGCTACTTGCGCCACGTTCAAGGCATCGAGGGCGTTTGTTCCCTCCCAGGGAGCGGCGGAGGCGTGCGCCTCCTTGCCGGTATAGGTCACGGTAATGGCATCCACCGCCAAGCAGGTGGCGGCCAAGCGCTCGGTCGGCCACGGGTGAATCATCATGGCCACGTGCTCGTCTTTGAAGTAGCCGGCGCGAATGAGGTCAATCTTGCCGCCACCACCCTCTTCGGCTGGAGTGCCGAGGAGCGTTACTCGTAGATCGAGATCATCGGCCACTGAGGCGAGACCAATTGCTGCGCCTACCGAGGAAGCGGCGATGATGTTGTGTCCGCACGCATGTCCCACATCGGGAAGAGCGTCATACTCGGCACAGAAAACAACGTGGAGCGAACCAGTGCCCTTGGTGGCCTTAAAAGCGGTCGGGAGCCCACCGGCGTTGCGCTCAACTTGAAAGCCCGCTCGTTCAACGGCGTCAGCCACCGCAGCGGAAGTGAGGAACTCCTCGTAGTTGGTCTCTGGATGTTCGTGGACAAAGTGGCTCAACGAAATGAGCGACTCGCGAACGGATTCGATAGTGGAACGCGCGGTATCGCGAGTGGTCATTCAATCACCACAACTACGTCACCGGCCGCGACCGATGCACCTTCGGCGACTTTCACGGACTTCACGATGCCAGCTTTTTCAGCGTTCACGTTGTTTTCCATCTTCATTGCTTCGAGGATGACAACGGTGTCGCCAACGGCCACGGTTTGGCCAACTTCAACGTTGACCTTCACGATGGTTCCCTGCATGGGAACGGTCACTTCGCCCGAACCGCTCACAATCGCCGAGCTGTGCTGTCGACGAGGCTTCGGTGCGGTCGAGTGTGGACGAGGAAGGCCTTCATCGGCAGGTTCGGGGACCCACATGGCAACAGTGACTCGACGACCATTGACCTCGGCGGTGACGTCCTTGCGAACGGTACCTGAACCGACGGCAATAGTGGCACGGTCAACCTTGGGCAGGTTCGAAAAATCGAGGTTGGCCTCCACCCATTTGGTTGAGTGGGTACCCGCAACGAACGCCTCGTCGCTCAAGATGATGGTGTCGGCCGGCAAGGTGGTCGCCACACCGGTAATAACCGTCTCTTCAATGGCGCGCAACATACGACGTCGAGCCTTTTCTCGGTCGGCACCCCAGACGATCAATTTTCCAATCAGGTTGTCGTAGTACTGGCTAATTGTGTCGCCCGCTGCGTATCCGGCGTCCATGCGAACGCCTGGGCCCGAAGGAATGTCAAACCGCTTGATTGGACCAGGGGAGGGAATGAATTTCCCGTCCGAAGGATCTTCAGCGTTGATGCGAATTTCAATGGCGTGGCCGTCACGCTTAATCTCTTCTTGTTTGAAGGGGAGCGCTTCACCCGCGGCGATGCGCAACTGCCATTCAACAAGATCGAGCCCAGTTACCAATTCGGTTACGGGGTGTTCAACTTGTAAACGGGTGTTCATTTCGAGAAAGAAAAATTCGCCGTCTTGGTACAAAAATTCTACGGTGCCGGCGTTGAAGTAACCACAGGCCTTGGAAACTTTGACGGCAGCTTCACCCATCGCCACGCGGACCTCATCGGGGAAGTTGGCGGCGGGGGATTCTTCAACGAGTTTTTGGTGACGACGTTGGGCAGAGCAGTCGCGCTCACCCAGCCAAAGGGTATTGCCGTGAGTATCAGCCAGCACCTGCATTTCGATGTGGCGGGGCCACGTGAGGTATCGCTCGAGGTAACACTCCGAACGTCCGAAGTAGGACTGTGCTTCGCGCATCGCGGCTTCAAGTGCAGCCTTGGCTTCGTCGGGGCCGGTTACGACTTTCATTCCTCGTCCGCCGCCACCGTGGGCAGCTTTGATGGCTACGGGCCAGCCGAATTCGTTTCCGAAGGCAATAACCTCATCAGGATTAGTGAGTGTTTCATTGCGACCCGGCACGCCCGCCACGCCCGCCTTGTCGGCCGCGACGCGCGAGGAAATCTTGTCACCCATTACTTCGATGGCTTCGGGTGGCGGCCCAATAAAGGTCACGCCCATTTTGGTAATGGCCCGAGCAAAGTCGGTGTTTTCGGAGAAGAAGCCATATCCAGGGTGGACGGCGTCAGCGCCCGAGCGCTTGATGATGTCAAGGATGGCCGCGGTGTTCAGGTAACTTTCGGCGGCAGTTTGTCCCCCGAGGGCGTAGGCCTCGTCGGCTAGACGTACGTGCAGGGCATTTCGGTCGAGCTCGGAGTAAACAGCCACGGTGGCGATACCCATCTCTCGACAGGTCCGAATTACCCGAACCGCAATCTCGCCACGATTGGCGATGAGAACCTTTTTAATCACGCAAGCCTCCGTTATTTCCTTACTTTTCTAGCACTTTTAGGCTGACTTTCCCTAAATCTCACTACTTTCACGACTGACCAACGGGTAAGTAAGGGGGCCGACGCACGAACCAAGTCCTCCTATTCTTGGTGCGTGACAACTCTCTCGTGGCGCATAGAGCACTTTGACGAGTTGCCCTCAACGAATACCGAACTAGCTCGACGGTGGCGAAGCGGCGAAACCGGCGGTGCAGTCCTCTTCACCGATTTCCAATCCGAAGGTAGAGGCCGGCGCGATCGTGAGTGGACAGCTCCACCGGGTAGCTCGTTACTCTGCTCAGTCCTCCTCGAAGTGGAGTCGGCCGAAGTTGCGTCCTTTGCACCATTCACGGTTTCGCTCGCTGCGAAGAGCGCCCTCGAATCATTGATGAATATTTCCGTAGGCCTCAAATGGCCTAATGACTTGTTAGTGGGAGAAAAGAAACTTGCGGGGGTGTTGAGCGAATACCTGTTCGAGTCTTCTCGTCAAGCGGTTATTGTGGGAATTGGAATCAACCTCACCTACTCCGGTCCTGAACACGTCCAAGCAACCTCAGTGATTGACGAAGTCGGATCGGCTCCCGCCGCGACAATTCTCTTGGAAGCGATGCTCGAAGAACTGAATCATCGACTCGAATTGATGCCGAGTGACGCGGGGCGCTCAGAGTTGCGCTCGGAATACGAGGCCTCGCTCGTGACCTTGGGGCAAGTTGTCACTGTCACCCTGAGCGACCAAACCATCTCGGGCTTCGCGCAAGGTATAGATAAGTCGGGTCGCCTCATCGTCGCGACTACCGACGGGGAGATTCGTTGCAACGTGGGCGACGTCATTCATCTTCGACCAGCTTTGGAAATGCACTCATGAAAATTCTGGTAACTGGTGCCTCTGGGCAAGTCGGGCGAGACCTCGTCGACGTACTCGACGGAGTGGTGCCCGCTGGCGGCTCCGCTGAATTTCAAAAGAATCTCAGTGGGTTTGAGTTCCAAGTCCTCGGCGTTTCGCATCACGACCTGGACGTCACTGATGAGGAGCACGTTGAAAACGCACTCCAACGACTTAAGCCCGACGTGGTCATCAACCTCTCGGCCTACACCGCTGTTGATCTAGCGGAAAGCCAACCCGAGGCAGCAGAACTAGTGAACGCCGCGGCCGTAGGCATACTGTCCAAAGCCTGCGCTGCCTATGGATCTCGATTGCTCACCGTCTCTACGGACTATGTGTTCGATGGGAATAAGGGTGACAGCTATCTAGAAACTGACCAGCCCAACCCCCAGTCGGCTTACGGGAGGAGCAAATGGCACGGTGAACAGTTGTGTTCAGCATCTGACACCATCGTGAGAACCTCTTGGGTGATGGGCGTGCGAGGAAAAACTGTCGGCAAGGTAATAGCTGACCGAGCCAAAACGGGGGAGCGGGTCCGCTTCGTCGACGACCAAATGGGTTCAGTAACCTGCGCGAGCGACCTCGCGGTAGCGCTCGCTCGATTAGCGGTCGATTCGCCGGGAGGGATTTGGCACGTCGCCAACTCGGGCTCGGCTACGTGGTTTGACGTTGCTGATTGGATTGGCGAACTCTACGGTCGTGAAGACGATTTCGCCACCGCAATTTCGACCGCTGATCTCAGCCCTCAACCCGCAGCGCCACGCCCAACCCGCAGCGATTTAAACACTTCTAAATTTGCCGCCTCCTACTTTTCACTCCCCGATTGGCGTGAGGGGCTTCTTCGATTTGTCGAAGGGCTGCGCCGATGAAGATATCGGACCTTGTCAATGCGGTGATTGTGGATTATCACGCCGAAGAATCACTCGTTGAGTGCGTCAAGAGCCTTCAGGCCAATGAAGTAGACGAAATTGTTGTAGTTGAAAACGGCGAGCCGGGATCTACTCCAACCTCGCTTGACTTTGTCACAAAGGTCGTCACTCCAGGAATAAACCTGGGTTACGGCAGAGGGGTGAACCGCGGCGCGGCAGCCCTTTCGCGCAAGTCGTACCTGATTGTTTCGAATCCGGACGTGATTGTTCACGATGAGTGCGTCTCGCGCTTGATCGGGTTTCTCCAATCGAATCCAGAGGTGGGAATTGTTGGGCCCACAATATTGAGAACTGACGGTACGGTGTACCCGAGCCATCGCAAGTTTCCCAACATTGCGCTCGCGGGCTTGCACGCTCTCTTGGCCCCACTCTGGCCAGGGAATCCGTTGTCTAAGAGTTACCGTTCGGCTAATAAAGATGGCACCGTCGACTGGGTCTCGGGAGCATTCTTTGTTGTGAGTCGCGACGCCTTTGAACAGGTCGGCGGATTCGACGAACGGTACTTCATGTTCGCAGAAGACATGGCACTTTGTTGGTCCTTAAATAGAGCCGGCTGGAAGGCCTCTTCCGTACCATCGGCAACGGTTACCCACGTCGAGGGATTAAGTCGCTCGCGGGCTCCGCTCGCGATGATGCGAGCTCATCACCGCAGCGCGCTGCGCTTTGAGGTCCAGAGTTCCACTGGGCTGCGTAAGGCGCTGGTACCAATCGCCGCTCTGGTGCTCGGGATTCGGTTCGTCGTAGTGTCGCTTTGGCCTAGCCGACACGCCTAGTTCTGACCTAGTATTAAAGAGAGCTGTGAGTGGTTCTGTGGTTGAAAGTCGATGCCAGTCGCGGGCGAAACGACCCACGTAAGGTTCCCTAATCGGAACTGAGCATGGCGCGGTTTAGAAGTAAGTCCTGACTCGAGGCAATCAAAGTGGTTGCGTTGAACTCAGGCAGGTGTGGGGTCAAAGACCAGGTCAGCGCTCACAGCTCAATTTACAAATCATTGAAAGCAAGATATTCAATGGTTTCTGGGTGCAACTCACTATTGAAAAAATGTTCGAGCCCACCGACCAAGGCGAACCACCGAGGGTGGAATGGCTAAAAATTGGGCATTCCTAGACGGCGCGCATGACCGGTAGGGTAGATGGTTCCATGAGTCTTTTTTCTAAAGCCCTACGTGCCGGTGAAGGCAAGCGAGTCCGCCAGTTGGCCGAACTCGTTGTCCCTATTAACGCGCTCTCAGACGAGATGGCCGCACTCTCTGACGAACAATTAAAGGCCAAGACCCAAGAATTCAAAGCCCGACTAGCTGAGGGTGAAACCCTAGACGACCTCCTCGTTGAGGCGTACGCGGTTGTTCGCGAAGGAGCCACTCGCGTACTTGGTCAGCGGCACTACGACGTTCAGTTGATGGGTGGCATGGCACTGCACTTCGGCTGGATCGCCGAAATGAAAACTGGTGAAGGAAAAACTCTTGTTTCGACCTTGCCCGTCTACTTGAACGCTCTTGCCGGCAACGGGGTACACGTCATCACCGTGAATGATTACCTGGCAACTCGAGACGCCAACTGGATGGGTCAGTTACACCGCTTCCTCGGACTGAGCGTTGGAAGAATCGGACCAGACAACGAGGATTTTGAGGCAAAACGCGCGGCGTATGCCTGCGACATCACCTACGGAACTAACACCGAATTTGGCTTTGACTATCTTCGCGACAACATGGCGCGGTCCCGCGACCAAATGGTCCAGCGGGGACACCCTTTTGCCATTGTCGACGAAGTTGACTCAATCTTGATCGACGAGGCTCGAACTCCGTTGATTATCTCGGGTCCGTCGAGCGACACCACGAAGTTGTACTACCAATTCGCCTCCATTGTCCGCACTCTGACGAGAGACGTTGACTACGAGGTAGATGAAGAAAAGAAAACCGTTGTTCCGACCGAAGAGGGAATTGAAAAGGTTGAACGGCAATTAGGTGTCACAAACCTGTACGACGCGGTCGCCACCAACTACGTGCACCAATTGGGCCAGGCGCTTCGCGCCAAGGAGCTCTTCCGTCGTGACAAGGAATACCTCGTCGCCGATGGGGAAGTAAAGATCATTGACGAATTCACTGGTCGCACCATGGACGGTCGTCGCTGGGCCGATGGATTGCACCAAGCGGTAGAGGCCAAGGAACGCGTCAAGATTCAAGACGAGAACCACACCTGGGCGACCGTCACGCTTCAGAACTATTTCCGCATGTACGAAAAATTGGCGGGTATGACCGGTACCGCCGAAACCGAAGCGGCCGAATTCGCTACCACCTATGGCTTGAGCGTCGTGCCCATCCCGACCCACCGCCCCGCTCAGCGTAAGGACGAAGCGGACCTTATCTATAAGACCGAAGCGGACAAATTTGCGGCAATCATCGATGATGTACGCGAACGTAATGAAAAAGGACAGCCCGTCTTGCTCGGTACCGCCTCGGTGGAAAAGTCCGAACTCCTGTCCCGCGAACTCTCGAAAGCGGGGATCACCCACGAAGTACTGAACGCCAAGCAACACTTCCGCGAAGCGGAAATTGTCGCGCAAGCGGGGCGCCTCGGTGCCGTTACGGTCGCCACCAACATGGCTGGTCGCGGTGTTGACGTTCTATTGGGGGGAAACCCTGAAGGTCTCGCTCACCGTGAAATTGGCGGAACCTCGGTTACCGTCGTGTCCGAAGAATACGAGGCCAAGTTCCAGGCCGCTTTAGCTAAGTGGAAGCCACTCTGCCAGACCGAAGGCGATCAGGTCCGTGCCTTAGGCGGACTCTACGTCTTGGGTACCGAGCGTCACGAATCGCGTCGAATTGACAACCAGTTGCGCGGTCGCGCCGGACGCCAAGGAGACCCCGGTGAAAGCCGCTTCTACCTGTCGCTAGAGGATGAATTGTTGCGCTTGTTCGCAACTGGAGCTGTCTCTTGGGTAATGGATCGAACAATGACCGAAGGCGAGGCCATTGAGGCCAAGATGGTGTCTAAGGCCATTGAGCGCGCACAGAACACGGTCGAAGGTCGTAACGCGGAAATTCGTAAAGACGTATTGAAGTATGACGAAGTAATGAACGAGCAGCGCAAAGTGATTTACAAAAAGCGCATGGAAGTCATCGACGGAGAAGATCTCCACGAAGAGACCATCACCGAAATTGCTGAAGTCTTGACAACCACAATTGAAGGGTCATTGGGCGAGTACTCAGAAGACTGGGACACTCAGCAACTCGTAAACACCTTGATGCAGGTTTACCCGACGAAGCTAACCGCAAGTCAACTCGCACAGCTCAAAGATGTTGATGCGCTCGTGGAAACGGTTGTCGCTGACGCGATTGCCGCCTTCGAATCGAAGGTTGAAACATTCCCTGGCGGAATGGAAACTATGAGCGACGTTGAGCGCGACGTCATGCTCCAGGTCATCGACCAGCGCTGGCGCGAGCACTTAAGCGATATGGACTACTTGCGCGATGGTATCCACTTGCGTCAGGTGGCTCAGCAAGACCCCCTCACCGCTTGGCAGCGTGAAGGTTTCCAGATGTTTGACCACCTACTCGAGTCAGTTAAGACCGAATATGTTCGCTTCATCACCCACGTTGAAGTGGCCCAGCCCGAAGCGACCAGCACGGGCCTCGAAGGTGCGGTAACTAACGTTTCGGAAGTGGCTCCGGGAGCCACGACACTTCCTGAGCACAAGCAGGGTGTTAAGCCCGCCGCCAAAGAGGGCGACAAAATCGGTCGTAATGACCCTTGTTGGTGTGGATCCGGACGCAAGTTCAAGCAGTGCCATGGCCGACCCTAAAGCGGAAAACGCACTCCGAAGCGCCCAAGCCAGCCTGGAATCTCTCAAGAATCGCTGGCGGGCAGCATCGGAGTACCTCAAAATTGACCAATTGCGTGAGCGCTTCGTTATTTTGAGCGAAGCGGCGGCGAACCCAAATCTCTGGGATGACCAAGACCACGCGCGAGAGGTCACGACCGAACTTGGTCGCACGACGAATGACTTAGAGAACTTTGACCAACTGGGATCAGAGATTGAAGATTCCGAAGTGATGTGTGAGTTCGTTAAAGAATCACTCGTAGCCGGCGAAGTGGACAGTGCGCTGCTGGCAGAACTGAGCGACACCGTCGAAACATTAGAGAGCAACATCGGTGCTCTCGAGACCCAAAGTCTCCTGAGCGGTCAGTATGACGAAAACGACGCGATTGTCGAGTTGCACGCTGGCGCCGGAGGAACTGACGCCCAAGACTGGACTGAAATGTTGTTGCGCATGTACTCGCGTTGGGCGGAACGTCGCGGATTTTCTGTTGAGGTAGATGAAGCGACCGAAGGCACTGAAGCGGGACTACTCTCGGCGACTTTTATTGTAAAGGGTCGATTCGCCTACGGCTGGATGGGCGCCGAGCGGGGAGTGCACCGCCTGGTTCGCATTAGCCCCTTTGACTCCCAGGCCCGACGCCAGACGAGCTTTGCCTCACTCGAAGTGACACCCCTGCTGAGTGAAGACGCTGCGTCGCTCGTAGAAATTGATGAAAAGGATTTACGGGTAGACACTTTCCGCTCCTCGGGAGCGGGTGGCCAGCACGTGAACAAGACCGATTCAGCCATTCGAATTACCCACCTACCTACCGGCATTGTGGTCAGTTGCCAGAACGAGCGCAGCCAGCACCAAAACCGTGCGCGTGCGATGCAGATGCTGGAATCCAAGCTCGCGGAAAAGGCCCGCGCTGAACGTCAGGCCGAGATGGACGCGCTCAGTGGAAACCGCGGCGACAACGCGTGGGGATCACAAATTCGAAGCTACGTCCAAGCTCCGTACCAATTAGTCAAAGACCACCGCACCGAACACGAGACCGGAAATGTTGAGGCGGTGCTCGATGGAGACCTCGATTCATTCATGGAAGCCGAGTTACGACGACAACGGTCGAAATCGTAAATATCCGCTGAGAGTGCCGTTTTTATGGGATTTCGGGTGCCAAAA
>CAIJYV010000023.1 GCA_903825035.1 uncultured Actinomycetes bacterium
ACCTTCAACCCAGGGTTACACCTTCTTGGGTTGGAACACGGACTACAACTCGAGCACGGTGTTCTCGAACTACGCAGTCACTGGCAGCGTCACCCTCTACGCAATCTGGGCGATTGATTCATACGCAGTCACCTACGACCCAACTAACGGGAATGTTTCGACAGTTCACGTCCGTGACTACAACACGGACGTGATCTCGACTGCCCCAGTTGACCCAACGCGAAGTGCATTCACCTTCATTGGATGGAACACTGATCCTTCGGCGACTACTGGACTCGGCACTGGTTCGACCTATCTAACCGAATCAATGACTCTGTACGCTCTCTGGAGCGCGCAGACAGTGACGGTTACGTATCAGGACTCGGCAACAGCGACTGTCTACAACACCGCAAGTGAATACCCTGGATCGGATGCAGTGGCACAAGCAACTGCTAACCCAACCCGCGCGGGATACTCCTTCATTGGTTGGAGTGCGACATCATCGGCCTCAGCTGGTTCGTTCGCAGTACCAGTCCCAACGCACGCCTTCACGGTGTACGCAATCTGGCACGCGAACTCCTACGCGGTGACTTATGACCCTAATAACGGTGGCACGCCTACCACTCGGACCGAAACATATGGATCGAATGCCGTCTCGCAAGCGAATACCTCACCCACACGGACTGGCTATGCACTGATTGGTTGGAGCACCGACCCAGCCGCAACCACTGGTCAGAGCACCGCTCTCGTCAATGGCCCGGTAACGCTGTACGCGGTATTCGCTCCGAGCCGACTTTTGACACTTACTGAAGTTGGTCCAGGATCGGTCTCGAGTTTCTCAGGCAACATTGCTGCGAATACCTCGGGTGCGGCTTCTACCTATGAATACTCAAGTGGATATGTAGAGACCCTGACTACTCACCCTGGCGCACTGCACACCTACTGGCAAGGCGCCTGTGCCGGCACGATCGGAAACGTCTGTCACGTGACGATGAATGGACCTTTGACGGTTTTGGTACGGTTCGTTCCGAACTATTCAATACCAACATTCTTCTTCGCTTCCGACAAGTACAAGGTGATCATGTCAGCGGCCCAAACGGCGACCATTGTGAGCCGCTTGAGAGCACTCGCAGCACTTGGAGTCACCCGCTACAACCTTCAGGGTTACGCTGACCATGAAGGCAACTTCACTTACAACACCGCCTTGTCGCTCCACCGCACCCAAGCGGTTGCGGCGTGGCTGCGTGCGCTGGTCAAGAAGTACGGCATCAACCTGACATTTGAGCTGCACCCCAATGGTCAGACTCAAAAGTTCGGTGGTTCCATCGCCAACAACCGGCGCGTAGTAGTTCTGTTCTAATGGTTCTCCGCCGGGTGAGTATTCGCCCGGCGGAGAATCGGTTTACCTTGGTTCTGCCTCTAGGGTTATAGCCATGAGTTCGTCCCAACTTCCACCTTCGTTGCTGCCTGATAGCTCGGAGGTCTTGGAATCAGACGTTTTGGTCGGCGGTGTCTCACTGCTGAAACTGGCTCAAGATTTTGGAACACCGTTGTTTGTGTACGACGAAGCCACGCTTATTTCACGACTCCAGGAGGCGGCCAGGGTTTTTGACGATGGTGTGGCCTTTGCTTCTAAATCATTTCTCTGTGGCGCGATGGCAAAGTTGGCAGTTGCCAATGGACTCTGTGTTGATGTAGCCACTGATGGAGAACTCGACATTGTCTTGAGAGCGGGAGTTGACCCTCAGCGCATTGTGGTTCATGGAAACAACAAGAGCGAGGGCGAAATCCTGCGGGCCATCGAAATAGGAGTACACCGATTAGTAGTGGATTCCTTTGACGAGATTGACAAGATTCGCCGACTGCTCCGCCCAGAACAAGCGCTTTCGTGCCTTGTTCGAGTGACGCCAGGCATCGAAGCTCACACCCACGAGTTTGTCCGCACCGGACAAGAAGACTCCAAATTTGGTTTTTCTATTTCCAGTGGCGATGCTCGTCGGGCAATCAACGCATTGCAGGGAATCCCAGGTGTACTTCTTCACGGCGTTCACGCGCACATTGGTTCACAAATCTTCGACACCATCGGATTTCAAGAGGAATTGAAGGTCCTAATTGAGTTCACGAAAGGAGATCGGTTCTCCGAACTCTGTATTGGCGGAGGCCTCGGTGTTGCCTACGTGGAGGGTGAATCAGCGCCGTCTATTGAAGAGTGGGGCGCAATGGTTCGTTCAACCGCCGCGCAATTGGGCCTCGATAGCTCGGTAAAACTCACCGCCGAGCCTGGGCGAGCGATTGTGGCGCAAGCTGGCATGACCCTGTATGAAGTGGGTACCGTCAAAGAGCTCGCCATGCGAACTTATGTGGCGGTTAATGGTGGCATGAGTGATAACCCCCGGCCGGTGCTCTACGGTTCGGGTTACGAGGCCTTTGACGTCTCAAGACCCTTGGCGCCACGTCCGCGGGAGGTGCGCATTGTTGGAAAACACTGCGAGAGCGGTGATGTGCTCGTTGATCAGGCGTGGCTCCCGATAGAAACCGGAGTGGGCGACATTATTTCCACCCCCGTCACTGGCGCCTACGGATACTCCATGGCGTCAAACTACAACCGAGTTCCCCGGCCGGCGGTGGTGTTCGTTAAGGATGGACTGGCCCGACTCGTTTTGAGACGCGAGACCCTCGATGACCTTGCGAATCTCGAAGTCGAATGATGCAATCCCTTTCGTGCGTTAGCCTTTAATTTATGGAATCCAAGCCAATTCGCATCGGAATAATCGGTGCCGGTTTTGTCGGCTCCGCATTCGCCCGGCTACTTTTGGATGATTCTCGTTCACGTGCGCTCACTGACGCCGCAACTGTTCCGGTAGAACTCGTGGGAGTTTGCGTTAAGGACGCTCAGAAGAAGCGAACGGGCGTACCGAACGATTTGATTACTGACGATGTCGATGCACTCTTCGCCAAAGACTTGGACATATTGGTTGAAGTCATCGGCGGTATTGAACCGGCCAAGGGATTTATCGAAGAAGCGTTAAAGAACAAAATTTCTGTCGTGACTGCGAACAAAGCGCTCCTCGCCGCACACGGCTATGAGCTTTCGCAACTGGCCGACGAAAACGAAGTGGACCTTTTTTATGAAGCGGCCGTGGCTGGAAGTATTCCAGTACTTCGCAGCCTGAGAAGCTCGCTGGCCGGCGAACAAATTGTGCGCGTCATGGGCATCGTGAATGGCACCACCAACTTCATTCTTTCAAAAATGACCAACGATGGTCTGGACTACGCGTCGGTGCTCGCCGAAGCCCAAGCGCTCGGTTTTGCCGAAGCTGACCCCACCGCAGATGTAGAGGGGTTTGACCCGGCCGCCAAGATTGCCATTCTGGCTTCGTTGGCTTTCGGGACCAAGCTTGAGGGCGATGAAATTTCACGAGAAGGAATTTCGAAGATTCGCGCGGTGGACGTGGAGTTTGCTCGGCGCTCAGGGTACGTCATCAAACTATTAGGTATCGCCGAGCGAGTTGGAGACTCGGGCCTCTCGCGCCGTGTTCACCCAACTCTCATTCCTCTTAATCACCCCCTAGCCTCAGTTAATGGCGCGATGAATGCCGTATTCGTTGATGGCGCCAAGTCTGGTCCGTTGATGTGGCTCGGGCAAGGCGCTGGGGGAGAGCCCACCGCGACGGCCGTACTCGGTGACGTTTTGGATGCGGCTCGCAATCGTGCTTCGCACCGTCACGACGTGCCCTTCACCTTTGATAATCGCCTGCATTTTGTGGCCGAGGGCGAACTCCGATCAGCCTTCTATATCAGTATTGACGTTGACGATGAGCCGGGCGTTTTGGCGTCGGTGGCCAAGGTATTCGCCGATCATGAGGTCTCCATTCTCTCGATGGAACAGTCGGGCGAGGGTCCCGAAGCTCGTCTGTCTTTCCTGACCCACGTGGCACGTACCGACTCGGTCCGAGCCACTATCGCAGATCTTGGAGAATTGCCCAAGGTCGAGCGAGTGGGCGCTTGCCTTCGGGTCTTGACGGAGGGATTGTGATGGCTGGTTGGGGTGGCTTGCTGCGCGAATACGCCCAGTATTTAGATTTACGCGGCGTAGAGGAAATTGTGACCCTTCAAGAGGGCAATACCCCTTTGATTCGCGCTGACCGGTTGAGCGAGAGGCTCGAGGCCAACGTCTGGCTGAAGTTTGAAGGGCTCAACCCAACGGGCTCATTTAAAGATCGCGGCATGACTATGGCTATCACTAAGGCCAAGGCGGCGGGAGCTCAGACAGTGATTTGCGGGTCTACCGGAAACACTTCGGCCGCGGCCGCGGCCTACGCAGCCAAAGCGGGTTTGGACTGTGTGGTGCTCGTGCCCGAAGGCAAAATCGCAGTCGGCAAGTTAGCCCAAGCTCACATGTACGGAGCGACCGTTCTGCAAATTCGAGGGAACTTCGACCAAGCTCTTAATCTGGCTCGCGAGCTCACCCAACACATGCCCATCACAATCGTGAACTCGGTCAATCCTGACCGCATTGAAGGTCAAAAGACGGGCGCCTTCGAAATAGTTGAGGTGCTGGGCGACGCTCCGGACATCTTGAGTATTCCAGTGGGTAACGCCGGAAACATCACTGCCTACTGGCGAGGCTTCTTGCAATTTCACGAACTTAACAAGTCGCCCACCTTGCCACGCATGTGGGGCTTCCAGGCGGCCGGCGCAGCGCCAATCGTTCTCGGTCACCCCGTGGAAAATCCCGAAACAATTGCCACCGCCATTCGGATTGGCAACCCTGCGAGTTGGGTACCGGCACTCGATGTAATCAATGAGTCGCACGGTGAGATTCGCGCCGTGACCGATGAAGAGATACTCGACGCCTACACCTACCTCGCAAAGCATGAATCAATCTTTTGTGAACCGGCTTCGGCTGCTTCGGTCGCGGGACTTCTTAAGTACGGGGTGCCTCAGGGCTCGACGGTAGTGAGCGTACTGACCGGAAACGGCCTGAAGGATCCTGACACCGCGGTGAGCCTGTCGGCCGCGCCACAGGTAGTTGATGCCACCTTAAGCGCCCTCCTTGGGGTACTTAGCTAAAGTTGTCAGGTCGCGAGTGAGCGACTACACTTGAATTTGTCGACATCCCACTGACTTGTGTGGAGTTTTCCAAAGTTTCGACATCTTCCCGTTTTTTCTCCACCTTTTATTTTTCTTGGTGGAACGAAAGGAATAACACTATGGCTGCTGCAGCCAACAACTCACCAGATCTTGAGGGTAAGTCTCGCGAAGACCTCGCCCAAATCGCCGCCGCTCGCGGCCTCGAACTCCCCTCACGGGCGAGCAAGGCCAGCTTGATTGAAGCAATCAAGGGCGCCGAGACCCCCAAGCCCAGCCGTGCGGTGCGCTCGCGTCGTACCGCTGCGACGCCGGACTTGGACTTTGAAGACATCGTGGCTGAAAACGACTCGTACGCCAAGAGCGAAAAGCCCCAGGCGACGACACCCGCTCCCTCCGCTGCAAGCGAAGAACGCCCCCGTCAAAATAATCAACCTCGTCCCGAGCGTCAACCCCGTGACTTTGGTGATGGCGGACGTAACAACCGTCGAAACAACCGCAATCGCCGTCAGGGCCGTGACCGATTCGAAGGTGGCGGTGGCGGTGGAAGTATGCCCAAAGATGACGCCCCCTACAGCGGCGACTTGATTGACGTTGAGGGCATTGTCGATTTGCGCGATGACGGCTACGGCTTCTTGCGGGTAAAGGGATATCACGCCAGCTCCGGAGACGTCTACATCTCAATTAACAACGTTCGCCGATTCAACATACGTAAAGGCGACACCGTTAAGGGTGGATACCGTCCGGCTCAGTCAAATGAGAAGTACCCCGCGATGTTGCGCATTGACACCGTAGCTGGGTTTGATCCCGAGGTCGCGAAGCTACGTCCACGTTTTGATGAACTCACTCCGTTGTTTCCGGACGAAAAGCTCAAATTGGAGTCGCCCGAAGGCAAGTCCGATTTGACTCCTCGAATCGTTGATCTCCTTTCACCAATTGGTAAGGGCCAGCGCGGACTCATCGTCGCACCACCAAAGGCCGGTAAGACGACCATCATGAAGCAAATCGCCCAGGCGATTGAGCTCAACAACCCTGAAGTGCACCTCATGATTCTGCTCGTTGACGAGCGGCCCGAAGAGGTCACCGACATTCGTCGAAGTGTTCAGGGCGAAGTAATCGCCTCGACCTTTGACCGCCCCGCCGATGAGCACACTCACATCGCCGAACTCTGCATCGAGCGCGCGAAGCGTTTGGTTGAACAGGGTAAGGATGTCGTGATCATTCTGGACGGTATTACCCGTTTAGCTCGTGCGTACAACTTGGCCGCACCCGCAACTGGACGAATTATGTCCGGTGGTGTCGACTCGGGAGCCCTCTACCCACCCAAGAAGTTCTTCGGTGCCGCTCGAAACATTGAAGAGGGCGGTTCATTGACCATCCTCGCCAGTGCTCTGGTCGAAACCGGTTCAAAGATGGACGAAGTCATCTTCGAAGAGTTCAAGGGAACCGGAAACATGGAGCTAAAGCTCGACCGGCGACTTTCCGAGCGTCGCCTGTTCCCCGCGATCGACGTCAACGCCTCATCAACCCGTCACGAAGAGCTGCTCTTCAGCCGTGAAGCCTTGCCCCAGGTCTGGAAGCTCCGTCGAGTCCTTAATGGACTGGCCGCCGAAGGCCGCGATGCGGCCGGCCTGGAGCTTTTAATCGAGAAAATCAAGACAACTAAGTCAAATGACGAGTTCTTGGCCGAGATTGCCAAGGGCCCGGCACCCACTAGTTAGCCATCCGCTAGAATTGTTATCCGCACTAAGGAGCATCATGAAGTCAGATATCCACCCAAACTATGGCGACTCGTCAGTCACCTGTTCCTGTGGCAACACCTTTACGACCAAGTCCACCAAGGCCACTGTGGTCGTGGAATTGTGCAACGAGTGCCACCCCTTCTTCACCGGTAAGCAGAAGCTTGTCGACACTGGTGGCCGTGTTGAGCGTTTCCAGAAGCGCTACGGCCAGAAGACTGCAAAGGCTCGCACTCCAAAGGCATAATGCCTTTGGGCGTGACACCCGCACGTGCGCCCGATAGACGAAACACTTACCAAACTCACCGAAGAACTGAAGGTCGTCGAAGCGGCCCTCTCAGAGCCGGACGTGGCCAGCGACGTTGCGCGACTGAGAGATCTTTCTCGTCGCCACAAGGAGCTCAACGAGATTTCCGTCGCCTGGGAGGATCTCAAAGCGGTGCAGTCTGATCTTGCGACCGCTAAGGAGATGTTCAACGAGTCTTCGGGAGAAGATCGCGAACTCTGGCGCGAGGAAGTGAACGCCGCTGAAGCGAAGTTACCCGCACTCGAAGAAAACCTCGAAACGTTGTTGTTGCCTCGTGACCCCAACGTCGGACGCAACGTCATTATGGAAATTCGTGGGGCCGAAGGTGGGGAAGAGGCAAATCTCTTCGCCGGTGACCTCGCCCAGATGTACAAGCGCTACGCCGCGAACCGTGGCTGGAAGCTCGAAGTAATTGAAGAATCGGAGTCCGAACACGGTGGCATCGATGGGGCAACCTACCTCATCAAAGGTGAGGACGCCTGGGCTCGATTAGAACAAGAAGGTGGCGTGCATCGCGTCCAACGTGTACCCGTTACCGAAGCTAAGGGCCGCGTCCACACCTCATCGGCGACCGTTTCCATTCTTCCCGAGGCCGAAGAGGTTGACGTTGACATCAACCCCAACGACCTAAAGATTGACGTCTATCGCTCCTCTGGTCCCGGTGGTCAGAGTGTTAATACCACTGACTCGGCCGTGCGTATTACTCACTTGCCGACCGGCATCGTGGTGTCAATGCAAGATGAGAAGAGCCAGATCCAAAACCGAGCCAAGGCGCTCATTGTTCTTCGCTCGCGCCTCTTAAAGGCCGCCCAAGATGAGCAAGCTCGCGAAGTTGGAGATCTAAAACGCTCGCAGGTTGGAACTGGTGGACGAGGCGAGAAGATTCGAACCTACAACTTTAAAGAAAATCGCGTTACCGATCACCGCATCAACCTGACCCACTATTCCCTTGACGCAGTCTTAAATGGAGAGCTCGACCCGTACGTCGACGCCTTGCTCGCCGAAAAGCGAGCCCGACAATTGGCCGAAAGCGATGGACGCTAAGCCGGTTACGGCCGCCGACTTAGTTGCGGCGGGAATTGAGCGACACGAGGCGAGGTGGCTGCTCGAAGAGTACGGACCGAACGAGGGTCTCGAGCTCAGTCGGGCCATTGCTCGTCGAGTTGCGGGAGAACCACTGCAGTACATTTTGGGCCACTGGCCCTTTCGAGACCTTGATCTACTGGTTGATCCTCGAGCACTGATTCCGAGGCCCGAATCCGAGGAACTCGTCACTCGCGCCCTGGGTGAGCTGCAACGCCAACACCTCACCCAAGTCAAGATGATGGATCTGGGCTGTGGGACTGGGGCCATTGGCCTGGCCTTGGTTCAAGAACTCGGCTCTCAGGGAATCAAGACTGAGTTGGTCAGTGTTGACCTATCGGGAGAGGCACTGGCTCTAGCAAGAGAGAACCGTGACCGACACCACCTAGCGAACGTCGCATTTGTTCAGTCTTCGTGGTTTGAGTCGGTTGACCAGAAGCACCTCGGGACCTTTGATTTGATTACGGCGAATCCTCCCTACGTGGGCGAAGTGGAGTTCGCCACGCTCGACCCTATTCTCCGTTACGAACCGCTACTGGCGATCGTGTCACCAACGGGCAATGAGGTACCCGGTTTTAAGGACTTGGCTGAAATCATCGCCGAAGCCCCGAAGTGGCTCTCGGCGAATGGAGTCTTGGTCTGCGAACACGCCGACATTCATCGTGAGGCGGTGCTGGCTGCGGCTCACCAAGCGGGTTTTGCCACCGCGGAAGATTTTGATGACCTTGCGGGTAAACCCCGCATATTGATTGCGAAGATGTCGTGACTCTTTCGCTAAGTCAAGCCCACGCTGAATTACTTCGTGGCCAGGTAGTGGCGGTCGGTACCGATACGGTCTACGGGCTAGCGGCCACGCTGGATAACCCCGAGGCAATTTCGGCGATCTATGAACTGAAGGGCCGTCCCGAGGGTATGGCCCTACCGATTCTCATCAACAGCCTCGAACAAGCACAAGAGTTGGGAGTTCAACTTGATGAACGTGCAGAAAGTTTGTCGCTCTTATGGCCCGGGGCGCTCACCATTGTCGTACCGGCCCCCCAGGCGCTCGCGAGCCTTGTTCATGGGTCTAGCAGTGTGGGTCTTCGTATTCCCGACCATGGATACCTCTTGGAGCTCTTGGCCCTCACTGGCCCTTTGGCGGTCACCAGCGCCAATCCGCACGGTCAGCCACCCGCCACCTCAGCGGAAATGGCCGAGCAGTATTTTGCGAACCACGCCACATTCGCCGGCGTCTACGGCGAGGAAATTGGTACGGGGAGTGCTTCGACAATCATTGATTTAACGCGAGATGAGTGGTCAATCCTGCGCGAAGGCGGGATCTCTCGGGCGGTGCTGGAGGCTCTGCTTTTTAAAGGGTGACAGGTAGGGTAGAGGGCATGCGTATTGCCCTCGGCTCCGATCATGCGGGATTTGACCTCAAGGACACCCTCAAGAATTCCCTAGTGGAGTGGGGCATCGAGGTGCTCGACCTTGGTGCTACTGACGCGACGACTTCCGTGGACTACCCGGACTACGGCGCAGCGGTGGGACACGCCGTCACGAGTGGCAAAGCGGACCTCGGGGTAGCGGTGTGTGGTTCGGGAATCGGTATTTCGATTGCGGCTAATAAAGTCGCGGGCATCCGGGCCGCCTTGGTGCACGATGTCACCGGCGCCCACCTAGCGCGAGAGCACAATCACGCCAATGTTTTGTGTTTTGGCAGCCGGCTCACGGGAGCGGCTGTCGCTATTGAGGCGCTACGGGCGTGGCTTGACGCCACTCCCGGTGAGGGCCGACACTTGGGACGAATCGAAAAATTAAGCGCTCTTGATGCTCAAGAGAATGAAAGGGATTAAGTGAGCTTCTCACCAATCGACAACTGGATTAGCAACGACCCTGAAGTAACCGGCCTGTTACAAAAGGAATGGCACCGTCAAACAACCACCATTCAGCTCATAGCGAGTGAGAACTTCGCCTCACCTTCGGTCATGGCCGCTACCGGCTCGATCTTGACCAACAAGTACTCAGAGGGGTATCCGGGTCGTCGCTACTACGGCGGTAACCAAGTGGTTGACGAAATTGAAGACCTCGCTCGCCGGCGCCTCACCGCACTCTTTGGGGCCGATCACGCCAACGTCCAGCCCCACAGTGGGGCCAACGCCAACGTAGCCGTGTACCAGGCGCTCCTCGAACCCGGTGACACCGTTTTGGCGTTGCGCTTAGATCAAGGCGGCCACCTCACTCACGGCTCGCCCGCCTCGCTCACCTCAAAGTTCTGGAACTTTGTTTCCTACGGCGTTACTCCCCGTAACGACGACCCCGAGAACCCCGGTGAGTTAATTGACTTTGACAACCTCCGGGCCCAGGCACTCGAGCACCGTCCGAAGTTGATTATTGGTGGCGCGACCGCGTACGCCCGCAAGATTGACCCCCGCCCATTTCGAGAGATTGCCGATGAGATTGGTGCAATGTTGATGTTTGACTCAGCGCACGTCGCGGGCCTCATTGCGGGTGGATCGCACCCTTCACCGGTGCCCTACGCCGACGTAGTTACCTTCACCACCCACAAAACCTTGCGCGGACCTCGTGGTGGGGCCATTTTGTGTCGCGAAGAGCACGCGAAGAAGATTGACTCGGCGGTATTCCCCGGTCAACAGGGTGGACCACTCGAACACTCCATCGCCGCCAAGGCGGTAGCTTTTCGCGAAGCCGCTCAAGAGAACTTCTCAACCTATACCGACCAAATCGTTAAGAACTCAGTCGCCTTTGGCGAGGCGTTGGTCAAAGAGGGCTTCCGTTTAGTTTCTGGCGGAACCGAAAACCACATGCTCTTGCTCGACCTCGGTGAGTTTGACGCCGAATTGACTGGTAAAGAAGCGCAAGAGGTATTGGACCGGGCGGGTATCACCACGAACCGCAACACGATCCCTGACGACCCACGTAGCCCCTTTATTACCTCAGGTCTTCGTGTCGGAACGGCGGCCGAAACCACTGCGGGCATGAAAGAAAAGGACTTCGCGACGGTGGCCGAGCTCATGACCCGAGCGTTACGTAACCGCAACGACGAAGCGGCCGTCACGAAGGTTCGTGAGGATGTGGCGTCGCTGTTGACAGACTTTAACCCCTACGCCAACTTTACGAAGTAGGTCATGAACAATCTCGTCGATTATGCAGTAGTTGCGGGTGCCGGTGCACTCGTCACCGCACTACTCCTTCGACCGGCCCGGCTGATATCGATTCAGTTGGGGTACCAAGCCATGCCCGACGAGCGCAAAGTGCATGAATCGCCAACCCCTTACGGTGGGGGAGCGGCGATGCTGATCGGACTGTGTGTCGCGATGCTCGTGGCTTTTGTCATCCCGTCGCTGCACAACGTAATGGTTTCGTCGAACGAAATGCTCGGCGTGCTGCTTGCCGCGGGCGTGATTTTCATCGTGGGAGCGGTCGACGACTTTCGTCCGATGAGCGCTCCAGCCAAGGTGGCCGGACAATTCTTGGCCGCCTCAGTGCTCTATTTCTCTGGATGCACGATGTACCAATTGAAACTTCCTTTTGCCGGCTTCGTGGTACTAGGTCCTTCAATCTTGCCCATCATCACTGCGGTCTGGGTCTTTGCGTTAGCGAACGCCATTAACTTGATCGACGGACTGGATGGTCTCGCCGGGGGCATCGTGGCAATTGCGTCGGGAACCCTCTGTCTTTATGGGCTGCGCTTAGAAGAGCTTGGCCTCTTGCCGGTCACGAACGTGGGTCCACTCATCGCTGCTCTGACTTGCGGGGTAAGTCTGGGCTTTCTTAAGGACAACTTTCATCCCGCAAAATTATTCATGGGCGACGCCGGAGCATTGCTGTTAGGACTCTTGATGAGCGCGTCGACGATGGTTATTGGTGGTCGCACCCCGCCGGCCAGTGGTGTGACCTTCTTTTTCTTCGCCCCCTTGTTAATTCCCGTTTTCATTCTTGGCGTACCGCTGCTCGACGCTGTCTGGGCCTTCGTTCGACGTACTCTCTCGGGCCAGGGATTCCACACTCCCGACAAGAACCACATACATCACCGACTTATGCGACTTGGACACGGGCACCGGCGTACGGTCGTCATTTTGTGGGCGTGGACGGCGGTTCTCTGTGGCTTCGTGTTGCTGCCCCTTTTTAACGCCTCGGTCAACGTCTGGGTCACCGTCGGGGTAGGAATTTTGGTGGTCTTCTTATTCACTTGGTTCAGCCCGCTGCTCGAGAAGTTTCGGGGGCTCTTCGGTCACCACCACTAGAGGAGGGCTCGTCTATGAGTAAAGAGCACCCTGAGCCAGAAAAGCCGGTCGCGGACTTGCCTGGAGCAGCCGCCCTGGCGATGATGGGCACCTCGATTGCCCTCTCCGAGGCCATTGGAATTTGGGCCGGTTTGTGGGCCGATCACCACTGGCTGAGCGCCCCTTGGGGTCTGATTTTCGGGATAGTGTTGGGGACGGTAATTGCCGTCCTTGGCGTAATTCGCCAAATTCGCCAGTACCTCTAGAAAATATCCCGTGTTTGACAATCTTCCCCCCAGTGCAGTTCCTAATTTGTTGCGCCGAGTCGCCATCATGGCGATCGTGGTCGGGGGCATCGGTTTTGCCGTGGCGGTGGCTTTCTTTCCGCCAACCTCGGCGCTCGGTGAACTCATCGGGATTGGCTTAGCCTTCGTGAATTTCCGTATTTTTGTGCGCCACACCACCAAAGTTCAACTTCGGGGCGAACAATCCAGCAAGGCCGTTCGCCGTCAGTTAGGCTCAAATACCCTAAGCCGGTTAACACTTATTACCGGGGTTGTCATTGGAGCCTTGGTTCTCAATGGTCCCCTCGGAGTAGGTATTGTGGCAGGGCTGGTGTTGTATCAAATTGTCTTTGTCATGAACGTGCTTCGCGTCGTGCTGGGACAGGGAGGAATTCAGTGAGAATGCTGTACGCAGCGAAGGCGATTCACGTTGGGGATCACCCCACCATCAGCCTTTTTGGACTCACCGTCAATCTCGACATCTTGATGTCGACTCTTCTCGCCGCCGCCATCTTTTTGTTCTTGGGCTGGCGTGTAACGCGATCAGCCACCTCGGGTGTTCCCACCAAACTTCAAGTTGCCTACGAGGCAATCATTGGCATGGTGAGCGAACTCGCTGACTCGGCCGTTGGCCCTAAAGGTCGCAAGTTCGTCCCCATTGGTGTGACGTTGTTCATCTTCATCTTGATCTGTAACTGGATTGGCTTCTTGCCTTCGGCGATGCAGCCGGGTGTTTCGGGAGAAATTCTTCCATCGCCCACGAGCGACATCAACTTGCCACTTGCGATGGCCGCCATTGTCATTATCTGGGTTCACATTGAGTCCTTCCGCGCTCGTGGCATCCGGGGCTATTTCAAGCACTACGCCCAGCCCTTCGCCGCTCTCGCTCCGATCAACATTGTGGAAGAAATCACAAAGCCCATCACCATGACCTTCCGATTGTTCGGAAACATGTTCTCCGGTGGACTCATGTTGGCGGTTATGACCACCCTTCTCCCAATCTTCGTCGTTCCATTCGGCGAAATCATTTGGAAACCCTTCGACCTCGGAATTGGCGCGATTCAGGCCTATATCTTCATGCTGCTTACGATTTTGTATTTCGGCATGGCGATGAGCCACGAACAGCACCACGAAGAGCTAGAGCCCTCGCATTAACTAATCCAGGAGGAAAAGAAAAATGGCAAATACAGACATTGCATCAGCGGTACGAATCGCCGGCGCCCTTATCGGTGGCGGTCTCGCCCTCGGTGGCGGTGCTATTGGTGCGGCCGTCGGTGACGGTTTGGCCGGTAGCCAGACCATCGCCGCAATTGCACGTCAGCCCGAGATCGAGTCGAAGGCCCGTACGTACTTCTTCTTGACCGTAGGTCTAGTGGAGGCTATGTACTTCATTAACCTCGTGTTCTTGGTCGTGTTCGTTTACGTCTTCAAGGCGCAATAGTCCACTCTTGAGCTCACGCTCACGTTTCCCTATCCCTACGAGTAAAGGTCATACGAGATGATTGCAACATCACTCTTTCTCCTGCCCAACGGCACCTTCGTTGTTGAAGTGGTTGTTGTACTGGTGATCCTTTGGGTCATGAAGAAGAAGGTCCTGCCCGTACTCAACAAGTCAATTGCTGAGCGACAGGACAAGATTCGCACCGCCCTCGAGGCGGCCGACCAGGCACAGGCCCAGGCGGCAGCGGCTGGTGATGAGCGCGAGAAGCTCTTGAGCGCTGCTCGCGATCAGGCTCGGGAGATTGTGGCTAACGCCCAAACGACCTCAGACCAGATCAAGGCCGAGTCGGGAGCTCGCGGACAGGCCGAGTACGACCGCATTTTGGCTAACGCCGATGCAGAAGTTGCTCAGGCTCGCCAACGCGCTATCGACGAAGCGAGCGCCAAGATGGGTGAAATCGTCTTTGAGCTCGTAGCCAAGATCGTTGGCCGTGAAGTTGACCAAAGCGCGCACCAAGAGCTGGTGCGCGAAGCGGTTGCTTCACTCGTTGCTGAGTCCAAGGGATCGAACAAGTAATCATGCTGCCCCAGGTCGAAGGTTTCGCTTCAGCGCTACTCGAAGTAGCTGACAAGTCCGTGGTTGCCACGGTGGTTAGCGAACTCGCGTCGCTCGAAGAGACGGTGCTTGCTCGACCCGACTTGCGCGCGATGCTTACTGACACCTCACTACTCGCACCAGTACGTGCTCAGGTTTTCCTGGACCTGTTGCACGACAAGGTGAGCGAGACGACGTTGCGACTTGCGGTGTACACCGCGGCCTCAACGCCCGCCCAAGAGGTCCCTCACGAGATCGCTGAACTCAGTTACTTGGCCCGCACCTTCGCCCAAGACGGTTCCATTACGCACCCAAACTTGAGCCTGCTCAACGCTCGACGTCGCGTGGCTGGATTTGCTGACGCGGTCCTCGACCGTCACGACACCTCGCTGTTCGCCCAGATTGAAGAGGAGCTCTTCCGCTGGGCGCGCACAATTGAGGGCAACCTAGAACTTCGTCGTCTGCTCCTCGACCGTGATGCCCCCTTGGCCTCACGAGTCGGAACGGCCGAGGCGCTGCTCAAAGGAAAAGTTGTCCAGCCTGCGTGGGAACTTGCACGCTTCGTACTCGAGGGTGGACGCCCCCGAGATGTAGTGGGAACACTTGATTACCTCGTTGACTATGTCGCCAAAGTGCGCGATTGGCGTGTGGCTCGAGTGCACACCGCCCGCGCCCTCGACTCAGCCAGCCAAGCCGAGCTTGTCGCGTCACTCGCGGCGCTCACCGGAAAGAACGTGGAACTCCAAATCGCCGAAGACGCCGCCCTCTTGGGTGGCGTAATTGTCGAGGTGGGCGACCTCCGTCTAGATGCCTCAATAAAGGGTCGTCTAGGAAGTTTGCGCGACGCAGTTTCTGCGGGACGCGTATTCGAATCGACCCTCGTTAGTAACGACTAAGAAAAGGAAATTGTGATGACTGAGCTCATTATCAGCGCGAGCGAAATCACTGATGCGCTGCGCAAGCACGTGACCGAGTTCAACCCCGCTGTGGGTGCTGAACAGGTTGGACGTGTCGTAGAGGTTGGTGACGGTATTGCCCGTGTATCCGGCCTACCTTCAGCCAAGGTAAACGAACTCCTCGAGTTCGAAGACGGCACCGTAGGTCTCGCGATGAACCTCGACGAAGAGACCATTGGTGCGGTAGTTCTCGGTGCCGTTGATGGCATCGAAGAAGAGCAGGTCGTAAAGGCCACCGGACGGATCTTGTCGATGCCCGTTGGTGACGCACTGCTCGGTCGCGTGGTGAACGCACTGGGCGAGCCAATCGACGGCAAGGGCCCACTGGTTGGCGCCAAAGAGCGTCGTATGGAAATTCAGGCCCCTGGTATCACTGGACGCCAGCCTGTAGGCGAGCCACTCCAAACTGGTATCAAGGCTATTGACGCCATGACCCCAATTGGCCGTGGCCAGCGCGAACTCATCATCGGCGACCGTAAGACCGGTAAGACCACCGTCGCCATTGACACGATCTTGAACCAGAAGGGCAATGGCGTGAAGTGCATCTACGTCGCCGTTGGTCAAAAGAACTCGTCAGTGGCTCAGACTGTGAAGACCCTCGAGGACCACGGCGCAATGGAATACACCGTTGTGGTCGTTGCCTCAGCGGGTGACCCCGCACCTTTCAAGTTCCTCGCTCCCTACGCCGGTTGTGCAATCGGCCAGGAGTGGATGGACAATGGTCAGCACGCTCTCGTGGTCTACGACGACCTCTCCAAGCAGGCTGAGGCGTACCGACAGATTTCCCTTCTCCTTCGCCGCCCACCAGGACGCGAGGCATACCCGGGAGACGTTTTCTACTTGCACTCCCGCCTTTTGGAGCGCGCAGCGAAGCTGAGCGACGACCTCGGTGGTGGTTCACTAACCGCATTGCCAATTATTGAGACCAAGGCCGGTGACATCTCGGCATATATCCCAACCAACGTGATTTCCATCACCGACGGTCAGGTGTTCCTTGAGTCGGACCTCTTTTACTCTGGTGTTCGTCCCGCGATCAATGTCGGTAACTCCGTGTCCCGTGTAGGTGGGGCCGCACAGATCAAGGCGATGAAGTCAGTCGCCGGTACTTTGAAGATTGACCTAGCTCAGTTCCGTGACCTTGAGTCATTCGCAACCTTCGGTTCCGAACTCGACAAATCTTCACAGCAACAGCTCGACCGCGGTTACCGCTTGACCGAATTGCTCAAGCAGGGTCTCAACGCGCCGGTGCCGGTAGAAGAACAGTGCATCGTCATCTACGCCGGTACTCGTGGCTGGCTCGACACCGTGCCCGTGAGTGATGTCCGTCGCTTCGAGCAGGAGTTGCTGCAGACCTTCCGTGCTACGCACGCGGACATGCTCACCCAGATTAAGACCCAGGGCACCTTGCCCGACACCGCTGCTCTTGACGCTGCGCTGCAGTCCTTCGTGGACGGCTTCGCGGTCACGAAGTAGTTCTAGGTAACGAGAAGAGAGGAAAGGAGGAACCATGGCTGGTGGACAGGAAAGAATTCTGCGTCGTCGCATTAAGTCGGTAGCGGCAACCCGCAAGATCACAAAGGCTATGGAACTCATCGCCGCTTCTCAGATCTCGAAGAGTCAGGCCCGAATCGCACAAAATCGTGCCTACAAAGAGGGCATGCGCCACATCGTTATCGAAGCAGTGAAGAGTGACCCCGCTGGAGCGAAGGCTCTTTTGCAGTTGCCCGAAAAGGTGACGAGCGCTGCGGTGCTGGTAATCACCGGTGACCGAGGTCTAAGTGGTGCTTACAACTCAGGAGCTATGCGAGCGGGTGAGCGCTTGATGCGTGATCTCCAGAGCAAGGGTGTGAATGTTCGCCTCTTCACCGTTGGTAAGAAGGCGCCGGCATTCTTCAAGTTCCGTGGTTTCGAAATTGCCCAAAGCTTTGCGGGATTTGCTGACAAGCCCACCTTTAAAGACGCCCGTCGCGTTGCTGGCGCTATCGCCGAACCCTTTATAGACGGTGAAGTCGAACAGGTGCTAATGGTTTCGACCAACTTCATCTCCGCCGGTAGTCAACAGGTCGGCACTCGACAGTTGCTGCCACTTGAGGCACCAGAGATTGTGGTGGATGAGAGCGCGCCAAAGAAGCTCACCGGTTACACCGAATTCGAACCTGAGGTCGAGCAACTTCTCGTAGAGCTAGCTCCACGAGCGCTCGTGAGCGAAATTTACGCCGCTCTTCTCGAGGGAGCCGCATCGTTCCACGTTTCACAGCAGCGCGCCATGGCCGCAGCTACCGATAACGCTGACGAACTGGGCCAGACCCTAACCCGCATTATGAACCGAGCCCGTCAGGACTCGATTACTACCGAAATTATGGAAATCGTGAGCGGCGCCGAAGCGCTCCGCTCGGGAAAGTGAGAAACAAATGACTATGGCCCCAGACAAGCACACCTTGGAGACCGGGCGCGTTGTGGCAATCGCCGGACCAGTAGTGGACGTGGAGTTCCCACCTCACTCGCTGCCTGAGATTAACCACGCGGTCGAGATGGACATCGTCATTGATGGTGTCACCGTGACCGTTACCGCCGAGGTTGCTCAGCAGATCGGTGAAGGCCGTGTCCGCTGTGTTTGCATGAAGCCAACTGACGGTCTCGTCCGTGGTGCGGTTGTGCGCCAGAACGGCAAGGGCATCTCAGTTCCCGTTGGTGATGCGGTACTTGGTCACGTGTTTAACGTAATTGGTCAGTCGCTCGACACCGATGACATCGGCGCCGTCGAGGACCACTGGGAAATTCACCGTAACCCACCAACCTTCGATCAGCTCGAGCCTCGCGCCACCATGTTCGAAACCGGAATTAAAGTGATCGACCTCCTCGCACCATACGTGCAGGGTGGAAAGATTGGCCTCTTCGGTGGTGCTGGTGTAGGTAAGACCGTTTTGATTATGGAGATGATTCGCCGCGTGGCTGAACAGCACGACGGTGTATCGGTTTTCGCCGGAGTGGGTGAGCGTACCCGTGAAGGTACCGACCTCCTGCTCGAAATGCGCGAGTCGGGCGTTATCGAAAAGACCGCTCTGGTTTACGGCCAGATGGACGAACCACCAGGGGTCCGTTTGCGTGTGGCCTTGGCTGCTCTCACCATGGCCGAGTACTTCCGTGACGTGAAGAACCAGGACGTGTTGTTGTTCGTTGACAACATCTTCCGCTTCGTTCAGGCCGGTTCTGAAGTTTCGACCCTCTTGGGTCGTATGCCTTCAGCAGTGGGCTACCAGCCAACGCTGGCTGACGAGATGGGTGAACTCCAAGAGCGCATTACCTCGACTCGCGGACGTTCCATCACCTCGCTCCAGGCTGTTTACGTTCCTGCGGACGACTACACCGACCCAGCTCCGTTCACAACCTTTACCCACTTGGACGCCACTACTGAGTTGAGTCGTCAGATTGCTGCTCTGGGTATTTACCCCGCGGTGGACCCATTGACCTCAACTTCGAATATTTTGGCCCCAGAAATCGTCGGTGACCGTCACTATGCCGTTGCCCGTAACGTTCAGCAGATTCTGCAGCGCTACAAGGAACTCCAGGACATCATCGCGATTCTTGGTCTGGACGAGCTCTCCGAAGAAGACCGCGTGACGGTGTCGCGTGCTCGTAAGATTCAGCGCTTCTTGTCACAGCCAATGTTTGTTTCGAAGATTTTCACCGGCATTGAAGGTATTAACGTGCCCGTTCAAGAGACTGTAGAAAGCTTTGAACACTTGGTCAAGGGTGACCTTGACCAGTTCCCAGAGCAGGCTTTCTTGAACGCTGGTGGCGCTAGCGACGTAGAGCGCAAGGCCGCGGAGATCGCGAAGAACTAATGGCAACAATGTTCGTAGAAATAGTCTCGCCCGAAGCGGCGTTGTGGTCGGGTGAGGCAACTCAGCTGATGGCTCGCTCGAGCGAGGGTGAATTTACGATCATGCCGCAACACACGTTGACGGTGGGTGACTTGGTCCCAGGCCTCGTACGCGTGACGAGCGCCGAAGGTACCGAGTCATTCATCGTGCACGGTGGTTATTTCAATGTCGGCACCGGGACGGATGGCCAAACCCGCGTAAGCGTGCTGGCTTCAGTGGCTGAAGACTTGAAGCAACTCGACATTCCACGCGCTCAGAGCGCAAAAGACCGTGCCGAGGCGGTGCTGGCTGGGGGCGATCGCGTCGACCCCGCCGCGGTTTCAATCGCTCAGGCGGCCCTACAGCGCGCGGAACTTCGCCTAAGTTTTTCTAGTAAGTAGTAGTTCGCTTAGAAAATAGCGGTGGAGAATTCTGCCAATTTGTTGTGGCGGTGGAAGGTCTCAATGGTACGAACCGTGCCAGAACGTGAACGCACAACCAGTGACTGAGTCGTGGCTCCGAATTCGGTAAAACGAACGCCCCGCAAAAAGTCTCCGTCGGTTATCGCGGTCGCGGAAAAGAAGCAATTGTCCGATGCCACCAGGTCATCAGTAGTGAGGACCTTGCTGAAGGAATAGCCCAGTGCCTCAGCTTTTATGCGAGTATCTTCATCGTTGGCGTGAAGCACACCTTGGATCTCTCCACCGAGTCCCTTGAGTGCGGCAGCGGCGATTACGCCCTCGGGGGTTCCACCAATACCAAGCAAGATGTCAGCACCCGAGTTTGGCCAACCCGTTGCAATAGCTCCGGCGACATCGCCATCAGAAATTGAAAGTACGCGAGCACCACATTCTCGAATTTCTCCAATGAGCTCATCGTGGCGAGGCCGGTCGAGCACGACGACACCAAGTTCTTGGATCGGCTTCTTGAGTCGCTTGGAGAGTTCGGTCAAGTTGTCGCGGACCGAGGCGTTAATGTCGATCGCACCTCGACCCCGTGGGCCAACGGCAATCTTGTTCATATAGAAACAGGGGCCGGGATTAAACATCGTTCCCTTTTCAGAGAGCGCAATCACCGAGAGCGCACCATTGCGGCCCATCGCGGTCAGAGTGGTGCCATCAACGGGGTCGACGGCAACGTCTACCGCGGGGGGATTGCCATCGCCAATGAGTTCTCCGTTATAGAGCATCGGAGCTTCGTCCTTCTCGCCCTCGCCGATGACCACAACACCTTGCATTTGGACGCCACTTAGGACGATACGCATTGCATCAACGGCGGCTCCGTCGGCGGCGTTCTTATCACCTCGACCAGCCCAGCGAGCAGCAGCGATAGCGGCCGCCTCGGTAACTCGAATTAATTCGAGGGCAATATTGCGATCCGGGCGCGGTGATTCCATTAGTCCAGTTTACCCCTGACCCATGGATTTGAAGGAGGGCGAGAGTCCATTGACGCCTTGACCTGCGATACTTAATGGGTGAGTTCACTGCTGGTTTCACCCAATGGCCCGCTTCATGGCGAGGTTTATGCCTTTGGGGCTAAGAACGCCATTCTCAAGGAGATGGCCGCCTGCCTCTTAGCTTCTGGAACACACACGCTCAGAAACGTTCCCAACATCACTGATGTTGACATCATGATCGAACTGCTCGAGGCGTTAGGTTGCTCGGCCAGCAAACTAGGAAATCACGTCGTCACGATTACAGTCCCCGAGTCTGATTCGATACATCCGTATGCACCCGCCCACCTCTTTGAGGCGATGCGCGCTTCAATTGTTGTCCTTGGACCATTATTAGCAAGATGTGGGCAAGCCTCCATGGCCCTGCCTGGGGGCGATGACTTTGGCGGGCGACCAATCAATTTTCACACTGAAGGACTTAGCGCCATGGGTGCGAACTTTGCCTCTGGGGAAGCGGCCATTGTGGCGACCACCAAAGGGGCAAGACTTCGAGCGACGCGCGTTACCTTGGAATACCCGAGCCACACTGCCACGGACAACCTCCTTATGGCCGCGGTCTTGGCTGATGGTCGAAGCGTTATCGACAACGCTGCACGAGAGCCAGAGGTTGAGGATCTGGGCCGCCAGTTAATAGCCATGGGCGCAAGAATTGAGGGGCTGGGAACCTCGCGACTCACAATTGAGGGAGTGAGCGAACTCTCGCCCGCTGACCACACCGTCGTAACGGACCGAGTTGTGACCGCCACCTACCTCGCCACGGCACTTATTACCGGGGGAGAGGTTCGAGTAGTTGACGCCCACCCCGAGCACATGGAGATGTTGCTCAAGAAGCTCACTGCCTTTGGCGGAATTATTGATAGTTCAAGTGAGGGAGTTTCGGCGAAGGGCCCCGTGCGACTGACGGCTTGCGACGTTGCCACCTTGCCGTACCCCGGTGTGGCTACCGACTACAAGCCGCTTCTCACAACAATGCTGAGTGTCGCAGAAGGCACCTCGGTCGTTACCGAGAATTTGTTCGTTGGCCGATTCCGCTACGTTGACGAATTGAACCGGCTCGGTGCAGATATCTCTACGGAGGGGCACCACGCGGTAGTTCGAGGCGTGCCGAAGCTGACCGGAACCACGGTTCGAGCAACCGACATCAGAGCTGGCGCGGCACTTGTTTTGGCGGGACTTGTGGCTGCTGGTGAAACAACGGTTGAAGGCATTGAGCACGTTCATCGGGGTTATGACGACTTTGAAAATCGCCTGAAAACCCTCGGTGCGAAGGTCCAAGTCCTCTAACAATCTCCGCTAGCGTTTTACCCATGAGCGGAAAATCAACTATGTATGACATTGCCTTTGTAATCCACATTGTGGCCGCCCTGGCTACCTTTATCGTGTTGATCTCAATGCGCAGCGCGGCACTCCTCGTTGCCAACGGTGCTGACGTAGAGCGTCAGAAGCGCCGCCTTCCCAATCGTCGAAACATGGCCGCTCGAGTGGTCCACATTCTTCCCCTAACCGGTTTCATGATGGTGTTCCCCAGCACGAAGGACGTGTCCATCGGGAAGCTCTGGGTTTTGGTTGGCATTGTCTGCTACCTCGCCGCAGTAGGACACCTTGAAGCTCGCACGCTTCCCGCCGAGCGAGAACTCGCTAAGGCACTCCACGAGAATGGCAATGTTGCTCCAGCGGAAGCTAAGCGTCTAGTTAGAAGCCTTGACGTTGTCTTCCTGATTCTCACCATCGCGTTAGTTGCGATGATTATTCAGTTTTAGTTAATTCCGCTTAGGCAAGAACCAATTCATTCGCTACTTAGCGCTGGAAACTTGTTAAAGTGCCAAGTGAAGGCGAAGTGCTTCGTCGATATCTTCCATTAAAGAATGTGGAACTTCACCAATATGTGCGCTTAGTCGGTTCACGGCTACAGATCTAAGTTGTTCGGCTTGTGCCTTGGAATCTACGTTTAGACCTGTAACTGAAGCTTTTAATAAAACTTGGAATGGATAAACCTGGGTTACGTTGGAAGTGAGTGGTATGACGGTGATTACGCCATGGCCATTGCGATTCGCTGAGCCATTTGCGCCATCATTACTTACAATTACTGCTGGACGAACTTTGTTCGCTTCGCCACTCTTCGCAGGTTCAAAATTTACTAAGTAGATATCACCGCGGAGCACCTAGGCGATCCCGTCACTTGAAATTGAGCCCCAAAGTTCCTCTTCCATTTGCCACTCGTTCCAAGCTGCTTCATAATCTTTTCCAAGCCCATTCGCTTTCAATAGGCGAACTGCCCTGTGGAGTGCGGCTGAACGTGAAGGCAGCTGCTTGAGTTCGACATATTGATCCAGGAACTCCACGTCCGAGTCTGGAAGGCTCATGCTAATTTTCATACTTTAATACTACTAAAGTAGGAAGAAAGTAGCAAGCTAAAAAAGTTCGACAAGACACGGCGCCTTAACGCTAAAGGAATAGAGCGAGTTGGTTATTCGCGAAAGGGAGTTCCGCTAGAGAAAACTCGGTCGGCCAATCATGCCGGCAGCAACGGTTGCGTTGGTAACTTCATCCACAAGGACGAAGCTGCCCGTAGCGCGGTTCACTTGATATTCGTCGACCACCAGAGCATCAGCGCAGGAAATCTTGGCTAGGCCGATTTCGTTGACAGTTAGCTGATCGCTGGGCCCGACGTTTAAGTGCTCGATGTCGACCAACCCGTCGAGTTGAACAATTCGAGCTGGCGTGGACCTGGAGGTGTGCTTAAGACGGAGCCTTTGACCAGGAGTCATTGGCTTTTCACCAAACCAACAGATTGTGGCGTCGAATTCTTTCGTGACCGTAGGGAGAGGCTCTGAAGCAATCATGTCGCCTCGGCCAGCGTCAGTTTCAGCCACGAGGTCAATATCCGCCGAAAGGCCTGCGTAGGCGTCAGTCCGGTCAGCGCCTCCGAGTCGAAGAGCCGAGATTGTGGTTTCAATACCAGCAGGCAACAAGGTCACCTTGTCGCCAACGTGGAAAGTTGCGCCGTTGACCATGCCGGCGTAGGTTCGACCACCACCATTTTGGCGAAGAACCCACTGAATGGGTAGTCGTGCACCTTGAGTAGTGGTTGAGGGATCTCCGGCGTGAGTTGCCTCTAAGGCTTCGAGAACACTCGGGCCGTTGTACCAAGGTGAAGCATCCGAGCGATCAACAACGTTGTCGCCGAGGAGGGCAGAAACAGGAATTACTTCACAAGAGGCGAAGCCGAGCTCGTTGCTCACCGCCGCGACCTGGTCGGCAACGGCAAGGAATGCTGCATCAGACCATTCGACTCGGTCCATTTTGTTTACTGCAACGATTAGATTGCGAACTCCCAAAAGAGCTGCGATGCAGAGGTGGCGACGAGTCTGCTCTTTGAGGCCAGCGGCGACGTCAACAACCGCCAGCGCCAGATCTGCCGTTGAAGCACCGGTCGCCATATTGCGGGTGTACTGAACGTGCCCGGGGCAGTCTGCGATGATGAATTTGCGAGTTGGGGTAGCGGCGTAGCGGTAGGCCACGTCAATGGTGATTCCCTGTTCGCGCTCGGCACGAAGTCCGTCAGTGACGAAACTGAGGTCTAGATCGCCAACGCCACGTCGCTCAGAGGCTTCCGCTACTGCGTCGAGTTGATCATCAAATAGTTGACGGGTGTCGACGAGCAGGCGGCCGATAAGTGTTGATTTTCCATCGTCAACTGAACCGATTGTGGCGAGTCGGAGGACATCCTTTGTTTGAATGCTCATTAGAAGTAACCCTCACGCTTTCGGTCTTCCATGGCAGTTTCTGAGAACTTGTCGTCGGCGCGGGTGGCTCCACGCTCTGAAACGTTGGCCACCGAAACTTCGGCCACGATGTCGGCCAAGGTGGCAGCCTTTGAAAGAACTGCGCCGGTGCAGTTGGCGTCACCAACGGTGCGGAATCGCACAATCTTTGACTCGATTGTCTCGGAAGGCTTGGGTTCAACAAAACGCCCCACTGCGAGCCACATGCCGTCACGGAAAACGACTTCGCGTTCGTGGGCAAAGTAGATCGTTGGCAGTTTCATTTCCTCGCGTTCGATGTACTGCCAAATGTCGAGCTCGGTCCAGTCCGAAAGGGGGAAGGCCCGTAGGTGCTCTCCAGAGTTCACGCGACCCTGGTACAAATTCCAGAGTTCAGGGCGTTGCGCTTTAGGGTCCCATTGGCCGAAGCTGTCACGGAAACTCAAGATGCGCTCTTTGGCCCGGGCCTTATCTTCATCGCGCCGAGCTCCGCCAAAAGCAGCATCGAATTTGTTGTCGGTGATGGCATCAAGCAACGTCACCGACTGAAGTCGATTTCTAGAACCCATCGGGCCGGGATCGGCAACGCGACCTTGGTCAATTGACTCTTGCACTGAAGCAACGATGAGTCGTGCGCCATAGTGCTCGGCAGCCCAGTCACGGTACTCAAGCACCTCGTCAAAGTTCTGACCGGTGTCGACGTGCATGATTGGAAAGGGGAGTTGTTGAGGGGCGAAAGCTTTGGCTGCAAGGTGTAGTAAAACCGCCGAGTCTTTACCGCCCGAGAACAGCAAAACTGGGCGTTCACATTCAGCTGCGACTTCGCGCAGTATGAACATCGCGTGCGACTCGAGAATGTCGAGGTGATTGGTCAGGGTGGTGGAGGGGGAAGCCATCAAAGTAATTCTATTCTACTAAATCACTTGATTATGTTAAAATTAGCCCATGCCTCAATTGAGCCCTTCCCCAGAACTACTGGAAAACCTCGCGGCCCTCAATGCCCAGTTCGAGCGGGCCACACCTGGGGAGATCCTCGATTGGACCTTCGCCACTTACGGTGATGACACCCTCTTTGCCTGCAGCTTCGAAGATGTTGCCCTGTTGCACATGGTGTGGCAGCGGAGTCCTTCGACTCCGATTTTGTTCTTGGATACGAAGGGTCACTTTCCCGAGACTCTGTCGTTCGTCGAGCGGATGCAAGACCTTTGGAATCTCACGATCGTTACTACCGAACCGGGCCCCGAGGCCGACGCCTTTCCCTGTGGAACTGATAGGTGCTGTGAACTACGCAAAGTAGCACCTCTGACTGCAGCATTAAAGGGCCACTCGGCTTGGCTGAGCTCGGTGAAGCGGGTTGATGGACCAACAAGAACTTCAATGCCCATTGTGATGTGGGATGAGAAGTTTGGACTCGTGAAGGTGAATCCTCTTGCGACATGGACCGATGAGGACGTTGCGTATTACTTGCAATCTCAAGGATTACCCGAGCATCCACTGTGGGAGCAGGGGTACGCATCGATTGGGTGTGCGGCGATGACGGTAAAGCCTCTCGTCCCTGGAGATCGTCGTTCGGGTCGATGGGTTGGTCTCGATAAAGCTGAATGCGGACTGCACGAAAGCTAACTATCCACCAAAAAATGGCAAAATAGCACTAAATTTGTTTCAATTGCAGTGCTAAGCCATATCGGGGTATGTCGGAATGCTCTACATAGCGTTTGTCGTATTTTGGGCGGTGATTCTTACCCCCTTGGCCATAGGCTACCTTCGCGACCGCGGACCCGAAAAGTCGATCCAGCACTTCCACGAAGAACACGCTCGCTTCGCCGAACGCGAGCACTCCGCCGAGCCTGTTAATCGCTTAGAGCCTGGATACGCTCGACCCATTGGTCGCGGAACCGTATTTGCGGATGATAATTACGATCGTGGTTACGCACCAGCTAGCGACTACGAGCCTTTTGCACAAACCCCGACTGGACGTGATTACGCCTCGCGTCGGACTTCGTGGCAGCGCCGCCGATTGATCACTTTTACTTTGGGTACTCTCAGTATTGTTTCATGGGTCTCCGCCGCGTTCATTGGCGGGGTGGCGATCATCGCAAGCGTAATTCTTTTCCTCGCTGATCTGTCGTACGTCGGTCTGTACTTTGTGGCGGTGTATTTCGGATTCATGGGTTATCAGCGTTCGTATTACGTCGAGGACGCCCCATCGGTGATTGACATGGCTGAACACCGTGAAGTTCGATACTCCCAGGAACCCTCTAACTACTACGAGCCTGAGGAATACGGCGACAAATATCGTCGAGACGCACTGGGCTAAACTTAATACCTCCTCGGGGGTGTAGCTCAATTGGCAGAGCGCGTCGTTCGCAATGACGAGGTAGTGGGTTCAAATCCCATCACCTCCACCAAGGGTTGTCCAGATGACGTAAGTTGTGCCTTTGCGTTCGAATTACCGCACAGCCGATTTGAGCCCGGTCGTTTTGTTTTCTTAAATCGCAGACGTCCGTAAACTTGCCCAATAAGAAAGTCGGTCATATGAGTATGCATTCTGGAGGGTCGGCTGGCCGAGCAGGCCGGATGAGCATGCGATCAATGACCCGGGACCGGAAACTTTTGGAGCACCAGGTCAAGAAGGGCACCCTTCGACGAATTCTGAAGTTCGCACGGCAATATCGGGGTCTGTTAATAATTTTCCTCGTAGCGGTCATTTTGGACGCTGCACTCTCGTCCGTGGCTCCGTTGCTACTTCGCGCAATTATTGATAACGGCATTGCCAAACACAATCAACGACTCATTATTTGGCTCGCTTCAATTACGGCCATTTTGGCCATCAGCAGCGCGGGCCTCTCCTTAGTTGAACGAAGGATTTCATCGGTGATAGGCGAAGGGCTTATCTACGACATGCGTTCACGGGTGTTCGAGCACATCCAAAAAATGCCCATCGCCTTCTTTTCACGGACCCAAACGGGAGCGCTCATTAGCCGTTTAAATAACGATGTGGTCGGCGCCCAGCAAGCCTTTACTGACGTTCTTTCCAATGTGGTCGGAAATTTCATACTGGCAACAATCATCATCGTTACCATGTTGTTTTTGAACTGGCAGATCACTTTGGTCGCGCTTGTCTTGTTGCCCATTTTCTTGGTTCCCGCCCGCCGAGTCGGAAAGCGCCTCGGCTCAATGTTCCAACGTGGCATGAATCTCAATGCAGAGATGAACATGGTAATGAGCGAACGGTTCAATGTCGCTGGTGCCATGTTGGTGAAACTATTTGGTCGCCCCAACGATGAAGTGGCTTTTTTTAGAGATCGAGCCGGTCAGGTGCGCGATATTGGAATCCAGCAAGCCCTCTATCAGCGCTTCTTCTTTATTGCGCTCTCGCTCACCGCGTCATTAGCAACCGCCTTTGCCTATGGCTTTGGCGGAATTGAAGTCCTCCACGGCACGTTGGCGGTTGGAACGGTAGTCGCATTGACCGCTTACCTCGGACGTATTTATGGACCGCTAACCCAGCTTTCAAGTTTCAATATTGACTACATGTCAGCGGTAGTGAGTTTCGAGCGCGTTTTTGAGGTACTCGATCTCGAGCCAATGATTCAAGAATCCGAGCACCCCGTCGAGATCCCCGCCGGCCCGGCCTCATTAGTTTTTGATCACGTCAGCTTTTCGTACCCCAAAGCCGAAGAGGTATCTCTCGCTTCATTGGAATCAGTCGCTCGCTTAGAAGAAAGCTCACGGCAGGGAATATTGCACGATCTTTCCTTTGAAGTGGCCCCCGGCACCATGACGGCTCTAGTTGGGCCGTCGGGCGCCGGTAAGACAACAATTTCGATGCTGGTGTCACGCCTCTATGACGTGCGCGAGGGTTCGGTGCGAATAAATGGCGTAGATGTTCGTGAGGCCAGTTTTGCCTCGGTAAACGCCACCGTTGGTGTAGTGACGCAAGACCCTCACCTCTTTCACGATTCACTGAGGACCAACCTCTTGTTCGCCAAGCCTGATGCTACCAATGAGCAGATGTTCGAAGCATTGCGTGAAGCCCAAATTGGCTACATCGTTGACGAACTTCCCGATGGCTTAGACACCGTGGTGGGCGAGCGTGGTTACCGCCTCAGCGGGGGAGAGAAGCAGCGTGTAGCGCTGGCCCGACTGCTGCTGAAGGCACCACGACTCGTTGTTCTCGATGAAGCCACAGCGCACCTGGATTCTGAAAGCGAATCAGCGGTGCAGCGTGCCCTCGAAGAAACCATGCACGAGCGAACCTCACTGGTCATCGCTCACCGTCTATCGACCATTCGTAACGCCGATCAGATCCTGGTCATCGATGATGGATCAATCAGGCAACGCGGTACCCACGCCGAACTTTACGCCGAAGGCGGGCTTTACAAGGATCTGTACGAAACGCAGTTTGCCGGACAAGATCGTTAAGTGCGCCATCCAATTAAGCAACTAACGAAATGCAATTTTCGTAATCTGCTGTCTTGGATTCCTGCCAAGCCCACTTGTTTTGAATCAGTCAAATGGACTAGATCGCATTTCGCCCAGATTGCCAATCCAGCCTGATCCTCGCATGGCCTTAGCTTCTTTTATTGACATGGGCTTGATGGAGAGAAAATTTCGAGCAGAGGCGACCGGAATTTGGTTTCGTTTAAAAGGGAAGTAAACCGCTATGAATTTGATTCCTTAATAAAAGTCGATTTTCTTCATGTGGTCAATCTACGCCTCCGATGCAAAAAGCAGTCCCGACTTATCCGTAGGGCGAATTCCCTACGAAAACATAAATCTGACGAATTATGAGCCGTCTTTACGGAATTGAACGGTAGAGCCTGAAGAAGGTTGGTTCAAAACCAAGCTTTGGCCAGGTATGAGCGGCAATTAAATTCGTCGCTCTCCAGTCCGTGATGAGCGTATCGATCTCGTTTTCCTTGGCCCATTCCAGTGCCACTTGGGTTAACGCTCTCGCAATACCTCGGCGACGAAACGCTGGGTCCACGCTTGCGCTCGATAGGTCAATGCTGCGAGAAGGAACTCGCAAGTCTCCCTCTGGACGGCGATAAAGGAATAATTCCCCAACAATTTGGCCGTCGACCTCGCAGCACCAGGCGACGTACCGATCGTCGCTCTCCATAGACATCCAAGATTGAGTGAATTCTTCGAGGCTTTCTACATCAATCTTTGAAAAGCTGGGGCTTTCTCGTAGTGACAGGAAGAGTTCGCGTTCTAATCGGGCAACATGGGGATAGTCGGCTGTTTCAACGCGGCGAATGATCACTTTAGGAATCTTCCAGTCGTTGGCAACGGCGACTGGGTGTGCGGCCATGACTGCTGAAAGACCGAAACCTAATCGAAACCAGGGATCCACGTACTCCGGATTCGCAGGGGAGAAGACGAAGTGTCTAGTCAATCCTTGTTCAACCCAATGCTTGGCTGCAAAGCAATACAGGCCGTCGATTAGCTCGGGGGCCTCAGCCGCGTGTCCAGCCAGGTGGCTCCATACGTGTGGACCAATGTCATCACTTTGCGTCTTTCCCAGTAAGTAACCGACGACTTCGTTGTTGCAAATCGCAACCGCGCCAGAGGATTCTTGAGATGCGGTTCTTATCTGCTCGACAAAATCAATTTTCCTCGCTAAGGGAGAGCCAGACTTAAGAAGTCGAGCATGACGATCTGCAAGAACTTGTGCGGCTCCAACAATGTGGCCAGGGGTGAAGACTTGATACTCGACTTCAGTCATGCTTGCTCTGATTCATTAGTGAAGCTGCCGTAGTTCTACTTTTCGATTACACGCCTTAGAGCCTTCGCCGGCTAGACGCTCGGCGGTGGCTCGGTCAGGCACCTCAATCAACCAAAAACCACTTATGAACTCTGGGTTTTCAATAAGTGGACCCTTCTTGATTTGACCAACGCCTCCACGGTTGTCGAAGACGATTGATTCACTGGGGGAATGGATTCCATGAGCGCGAATCCAAAAGCCAGAGGCCTCTAAAGACTCATTAAAGGCATCAATCGCGGTCATTTCATCGCCCGTTGCGGATTCACTTTGATTATCTATAACGTTCATCAAAAACTGCAAGGTCCGCTCCTTTAACTCTTATGACTATTTGACAGTACTTGGAAACAAGAAATCCCGCAAAATTACATTGATGCAAGATGTTGAGAAGATGTGGGCTTCCTCGGTCCTTATTCCACAAGGAAGGAAGTTCCCGTGGAAAAGGGCTATTTGTCTGGGCAAAGCTTGTGAATTGGTGATTTCCCATTGGACATCCTGAGGTCAATCTGGCAGAGTCTCTTGCGTAGTTCACGCAGTACCTGGCAACACCAAGACTTCGCAAGAAGTATTGGCGGGTGGGGGAAGGTCTCGCAAGGGATTTGATCTCGTTAGAGATAAGTGGAGTTCGGTCTTCTTGTTTCGTTGCCGAGGAAGCGTGAAATGCTCGCCGGTATGGCGGCTCTGTCCGACATGGAGCCTACGTACTGCGCCAGAAGACCCCGAGAGGCGGGCGAGTCTGACTCGCTAGCCGCTCGGGGTTTTCGTTTTCTAGAAAAGGGATTGGGGCGCCTCGAACTCAATGAGCTCGGGCCCGTCGTTATATATCGAACCAACCGCTGCGCCAACGCTGATGTGCTGAAGTATGCCCGGTCGCGATGGGGCGAGTAATTCGTGACGTTGAGCGGGGGATTGATTGACAATATCTAGCCAGCGATCCGCGACCTCTTGTTCCAGAACGACCGGTTGGCGGTCGTGAATGCCGTCGATATCTTGGCCAGGTTCGGTCGTAATTACAGTGCAGGTTGCGATTGGGGCAGCGTCGCTAGGTAGGCGTGGGTCTCGCCAATATTCGTAGAGTCCAGCGAAAAGGAGCGGCTCACCATCGCGGCGTGTGAAATAGTGAGGTTGCTTCGGGCGGTGCCCTTCGGATCCCCATTCATAAAATCCGTCGACGGGAATAATGCATGGGCGTTTAAGGTAGGCCGCCTTAAAGGATGGCTTCTCCTCAGCGGTTTCCTGGCGAGCATTGATTGTCTGGTTGGCGATAGCTGGATCGCTGGCCCAGGGTGGAATCAGGCCCCAGCGAAAGGCGGAGAGTATGCGTCCTTCAGCGTCATCGGTGAGGCCAAAGAGGGTTCTCGCCGGACCAACATTCCAGCTTGGTGGTGTGGCCTCGAGCCCAGCGGCGAGGGTGGCGTCAAGAAAGCGGGCCAAGCGCAGAGGTGGGCTATAGAGCGCAACGCGACCGCACATTTAGCCCTTTCCTTTCGCTTCCGCATAACAATTTACCCAAAAATTCTTCCTTAATGCTCGCCCTCCCTGGGCACTGCTTGTAAATTTCAAGTATGAGAAATAGCACTATTAAAAAGAAACTTTTTGTCGGCGTGGCCTTACCCCTTCTTTTGGGGACCACGGTATTGGCACCAATCGCTGGCGCCACCGTAATCACAAGTAAGAACTGGCGTTTCGAGGCTCCAATTACTGGACCAACGGCGATAACGGCTCCAGCTGACATTACCTTAGACAGTGCTGGAAACTTCTGGGTGGCCAACGTGAGCCAAAATACAATCCAGGAGATCAAAAAGGTAGGCAGCAACTACGTTCCCCAAGAACCGCTTTCGGGATCAGGCCCAACCGCCCTTTTGAGTCCTGGATCTGTCGTTGCTGACCACTCGGGAAACCTTTGGGTGACTAACTCCGGTGGCAATTCAATCGAGGAATTCACCTATTCCGGCGGTGTTTACACCGCGCAGACACCCATCGACGGCTTTAACTCGCCAATGGGAATTCAAATTGACAGTGCGGGAAACCTCTGGGTTGACAATTCGGGCTCTACTTACGGAGGAACGGGGAATGGCGGCATTCAAGAGGTCGTTAATGTTTCGGGCACTTGGACGCTGCAGAGTGAAATCACCACCACTAATTTGATTAACCCATACGACATCGCACTCGTAGGCACTAACGAGATTTGGGCCTCTGACCAGGTCCAGGGGACTAGCGGCCCAGGAAATGTCTTACGACTTGTTAAAAGTGGTGGCACCTGGCACGAAGCGAATCTCTTTGAGCCAACCGGCAACAACACTTTTGTTGGACCCCAAGGCGTCACGGTCGACAAGGCTGGCAACGCTTGGGTGATGAACTTTGGCGCAAACTCGATTCAAGAAATTGCTAAGAACGGCTCGACCTACACAGTTGAGGCGCCGATCGCCTCCGCGGGACACCCCTTTGACCAGCCCAACGGTATTGTGATCGATCCCAAGGGGAACTTGTGGACTGCGAACTTTGGCGGAAATTCGATCCAGGAGATCACCTTCACCCCAACGGCGGACTTGGCTTCAACTGGGTTCTCCGCGCTCAATTTCACTATTGGTGCAAGCCTGCTGCTCGTCTTCGGAGTAGTGGCCACCCGAACCAGTCGTCGCAAGCTAGCGCTGTAGTACGAAGCGGCTTGAGCTGCGAAGGGCATTACGAAACTGCGGGCCGCAAGGCCCGCAGTTTTCTTTGGCGAGGCTTGGGAATTTTGAAATTCATCATGCAGATTCCAATGGACGAATCGGGCAAAACTGCGTCGAGGTCTCTGAAAGTGCCCCATTGTGTTAGACACCTACTGGCAGGAGACCAAATTTCAACTAGTAAATCGTTCGCAAGCGAGGGGATAGGGCAATACAGATCCCCGTCCAAGAACCGCTGGTGAGCCCCTTTCGGGTATAACTTTGAATCACTATGAGCATTTATAAAAAATTATTCCCCGTAGCACCACGTCTCGCGGCGGGATTTGGCTTGGTCCTCTTTTCCGTAGTCGCGTATCTCCCGGGTTTGCAAAATCAAACAGCGGGGGCTTCAGCGTACGGATACGTTCCTATGACCGCCCTCATCGATGGGACTACCGTTTCTGGTTCAAGTAGCGTCGAGCAATTAGCGCTTGAGGCTCAAGGTTTTACAGTCACGGTCATTGATGACGCCACCTGGCAGGCTCAGCCGCATTCTTATTTCGCTAAATTCCAATTATTGGTAATTGGTGATGCAACTTGCAACCTTGATACCAACTCCATCGCCGGCGCGGTGAGTTCTGAAACGGCTTGGGCGCCAGCAATTAACGGAAGCATCCTCATCATTGGCACGGACCCCGTTTTTCACTTCACGAACGGCACCCCTGGCGCCGGCAAGTTAATCAGCCAAGGACTTGCCTACGCTGGTGGTCAGACTGGCAAAACGGGACTCTATTTGGACTTAAGTTGCATGTATGCCGGTGCCATGGGCCCGGGCAGTGGTGTGTCAAATCAAGATGTTCCAATCGTTGACGGACTTGGGTTTGGCGGCGCCACGGTGACATCGGCAATTTGCGATGACAGCATTCACGTTGTTGCTTCAGCTCAGCAACTTCTCGGAATAACGGACAACGACCTTTCGGGCTGGGGCTGTTCGGTTCATGAATATTTCAATACTTGGCCTTCGGTCTTTGTGCCCTTCGGTCTTGATACCAGTACTGATCCAATATTTACGGCAGCCGACGGATCGTCGGGGGCCCCCTATATTTTGGGATATGGCGGTGGAATCACACTTGGGACCATAGGACTCGCTGTCGCGACAGACCCCGTTGCGACCGGTTCCACCACGACCCTTACCGCCTCTTTGCAATCGGGTGGTGCGCCAATTTCTGGCGCGACCGTCACCTTCACCTGCACCTCGGGACCTTGTGAGGATGGGGGCACTCAAACGTCGACTTCGGACGTCAATGGTGTAGCCACATTGAGCTACTCCTCCGCTACGGTCGGCACCGACATTTGGACTGCCTCGTACGTACCCGATACGGTCCCAGTTGCCAGCTCGTCGGAATCAATCGTGTGGCGAGCCCCAACTTCGTTCAGCACCGTTTCAGACTCCTTGAGTTATTACTATGGAGCGCAAGTTCAACTAACCGCAAGTGGTCTACCCTCGGACGCAACCGGCACGGTTGACTTTGTCTCAGCTAGTGGAGTGCTCTGCAGCGCGTCGGTGGTGAGCGGATCGGCGACCTGTACTACTGATCCCATCAGCGGGGGCGGCTACTCTGTCCGGGCCACGTATTCGGGCGACACAAACTACTTAAGTTCGTCAAGTAGGGCATCCTTCATTGTCCTTCCACTATCCTCCTCTTTTTCAGCGACCTCAACGCCGAGCTCCACTGCTTATGGCAGCACCATTGACCTAGCGATTTCGGGTTTAGCTACTGACGCAACGGGGCAGGTCCAATTTGCCACTACTGGAGGCACTCTCTGCACCGCCTCGGTATTGAATGGGGCCGCTGACTGCACTACCGCCATTTTGTCATCTGGAACCTATAACGTGACGGCAACCTATTCGGGGGACTCGAACTACCTGACGAGCACTAGTTCAACGTCCTTCAGCATTTCGCAAAACCCTTCGTCAATCACGGCCACTTCCGAAAATGCGATAGCGCTTACCGTTTCGAATCTGCCTTTGGGTTCTACCGGTTTTGTTACCTTTTCTTTAGGATCGACATTATTGTGTACGGCCACTGACACGGAGGGAGTGGCTTCGTGCAACACGTCGGCGCTACCTGTTGGGAGCAACTCAGTAGATGCGGTGTACTCGGGTGACGTGAACTTTGTCGGATCGACCAGTACCATTACGGTCAACGTCTTGCCGTCCGCGACCGCTATCGCACTCTCTGGTACGGCAACTCCTGGCCTGATTACTCTCTCTCAGTCTGGGCTGCCTAGTGCGGCAACGGGTTCGGTAAGTTTCAGTTTTTCGGGTCAACCACTCTGCACCGCAACTGTGCATAGCGGGTCATCTTCGTGCACGGTCTCGGTGCTGCCTACTGGCAGTGATTTGATTACGGCTGTTTATTCTGGCGATGCGTCGTACACGATGGCCTCTGGAAGCACAACGCTAACTGTCACGCTGCCATCTTTTGGGTTAACGCTCGTATTCCCCAATAGCAAGGCGGTGCTCTCGAAGGCCTTCGTGGCGAGCATCAAGCGGTACGTGGCTACTGTTAAGACTAAAGAATTCACTCATATAACGATCGTGGGCTACTCAAAATCCGGAGGTAAGGCCTCGGTAGCGCGCACGGTGAGTATCGCTCAAGCTAGTGCCGTCGCAAAGGCGGTAAAGGCGCAACTGCGTGCGGCCGGCGTGACGCGAGTTGTCGTGACCTTCAGCGGAGTTGGCGCGACCGCGTTCCACGTAGTACCCGGGAAGTCTTCTCGTAACCAGCAGACGGTTATCACGGCTAGTTAATCGAGGACTCCGTCGCCCAGCCGGTACGTTTCAACGGATAGGGCAATCGGAGAGCAATTTGTATTTTTCCCTGCGGGCCCTCGGGCCCGCAGGGCCAATTTTCAGCCAATTTGGCAGGTGTCACTCGGGCTGACTACTCTTACGAACGTATGTTCGCCTCTGCCCACCCCCGCCCAACTCTTTCGGCTGAGCTGATTGCCAAGGTCCGGCCCATAGCTCTCGCCACCACTAAAACCCTGCCCTTGGGAGAGCCCTGGCGGGGGATGGTGTCCAGCGGCGCTTTGCGTCGTGGAACAACCACTGTGGTCGACGCGGCTCCTGGCCAGGGTGGCCTCAGTTTGGCGCTGGGACTGGTGGGGGCGGCCAGTATGAAGGGACACTGGGTTGGAGTCGTGGGGGTCGATGACCCAGGGGTGGTGGCGATGACCGATCTCGGAGTGGACCTGCGACGAGTGCTCTTCGTCCCGCGTCCTCGTGGAGCATGGGCTGAGTCAACCGCGGACCTACTTGACGGAGTGGACCTCGTGATTGTCCGACCTCCATCAATTCCCGCCCACGGTGCAGTTCGCAAACTCATGGACCGAGTTCGTGAACGTGGGGCGGTGTTGATTGCCCTGAGCGAACCTCGATCACCGTGGCCATTGCCAGCGGATCTCTCATTCAAAATTGCCCATAGTGAGTGGCGGGCGTCGAGTCGTTTGGAGGGCCGTCAAGTGACGATTGTTTTGGGTGGTCGTGGATCAGCCCATAACTCCACCGAACATGTTGTCATGCTGCCCTCGGCACTGGGGAAGGGTGAGAAGTAGATGGAGCGACTACTTGCCGTATGGGTCGAAGAGATTGCCACTGAGTCGCCCGAGGGCGGCACTGTTCGCATGAACATTGCACTCAATGAAGCACTTACGCTGCTCTGCCCCTTTACCGAAATTATTCGCTTAGGGCTCTTTGTCCTGCCGGTACGTGGGCCAAGCCGATTCTTTGGTGGTGAAGAGGCGGTGCTACACGCAGTGTTGCAGTGCGTGTTTGACATCACGAGCCGGCGAGCTCGAGTGGGCATAGCCGAGGGTCTCTTTTGCGCTGAGCTGGCCGCTAAGGCCGAGTTGGTTATCGCCCCAGGAGAGAGCGAGGCTTTTCGCCGGACTCAACCCCTAGAGGCTCTGGGGCGTAAGGATTTGGCCGCCACTGGTCACCGACTAGGCATTCACAGCGTGGGGGCTTTCGCCGATATTGCTCCGGCGCGTATCGCCGAACGCTTTAACCGCCACGCCTTTGTCCTGCACCGAGTGGCTCGCGGAGAACTCTCCGAACTCCCTGGGCAGCGTGACACCTCGCTGACTCGACGCATAACGAGACTCAACGACTCTGGAGAGTCGGTGCGAGAACAATTGGGATTCTTTGGCCAACGTGGCGCGGGGGAGATACGCGCCGAAGAGGCAGCCAAGCGTGTGCGCCACCGTCTAGGTCCAGAATCGATTCAAGTGGCGAACGTGGCTGCGGGTCGCACTCCACAAGATCGAACCGCCATGGTCCCCTGGGGATCCCCAGCGGCTATTCGTGACTCGGGCGCACCGTGGCCCGGTCAGGTGGGGCACCCTTCTCCCGTTACCGCACTCCGTCACCCCATCACCGTGCAACTACGCGATGAATTCGACCAGCCAATCCGAGTTGGGGAACGGGGCCTCCTGAGCGCCGCTCCGGCGTACATCATGTTCACCCCACCACAACGAAGGTCTATTACTTGGCACGCCGGCCCCTGGCCGTTGGTCGAACGCTGGTGGCAGCAGTCGCGACGACGAGCCCAAATGCAGATTCTGCTCGACGGTGGTGAAGCGATGTTGCTCGCTAACGAAAACCAAGCGTGGTGGCTCACCGGTATCTACGACTGATGGCTACCTACGCTGAGTTGCACGCCCATTCGGGCTTTAGTTTTCTCGACGGCGCGAGTGACCCCGAAGAGCTCGTCGCCGAAGCAGTTCGACTGGGCCTTTCGGGGCTAGCCCTTACCGATCACCACGGACTGTACGGCGTGGTTCGCTTCGCCGAGGCCGCCCGCGCCCTGGGGCTTCCCACTATCTTTGGCGCTGAACTCACCTTGAGTGCCAGCGATGATCGCCACGGAATTCCCGATCCGAGTGGCACACACCTCGTTGTCCTCGCTCGCTCGGTCAAGGGGTACCGCGCACTTTCGACCATGCTCGCAGAGGCCCACCTAGCCAAGGGCGAAAAAGGGGTACCGGACCTGTCGTGGGATGAGATCACCGCGAGCGCCCAAGACTGGCTAGTCCTTACTGGCTGTCGCAAAGGGCCACTAGCGAGGGCCCTTAACGAGGGCACCGCCGCGGGTCGAGTCGCCATTGACACTCTCGTCGCACGGTTTGGTCGGGAGAATCTTGCGGTTGAGATTTGGGACCACGGCTCTCCTAATGACCACGCACGCAACGAGGCCCTCGTAGATCTCGCTAACTACGCCAAGGTGCAAGTGGTCGCGACGAATAATGTTCACTACGCCACCCCCAAGGACTTTCGCCGAGCCAATCTGCTCTCTGCGCTTCGAGCAAGGCGCTCGCTCGATGAAATGGAGGGCTGGCTCGACGCTGCGCCAACAGCGCACCTCCGTAGTGACGCCGAACAGCGTCAGCGATTTAAGCGCTGGCCGGGGGTGGTTGAACGAGCGGGTGAACTGGCTGAAGAATTGGCCTTTGACTTGAGGCTGGTGGCGCCGCAGCTTCCCACCTTCCTCACGCCAGCGGGAATGAATGAGCAGCAGTACTTAGAGGAGTTGGTGGAGGAGAGAGCCACACAAAAGTATGGAACGAGAGAGAATGAGCGAGTTCCGGGTGCTTGGCGACAGATTGAACACGAGCTGAACGTCATTAAGACCTTGGGCTTCGCGGGTTATTTCCTTACGGTGTGGGACATTACCGAGTTTTGTCGCCAATCCAATATCTACTGCCAGGGTCGAGGATCAGCAGCTAACTCGGCGGTCTGTTATTCACTGGGGATAACTAACGCCGATGCGGTGGCGCTTAATCTCTTCTTCGAACGGTTCTTATCTCCCGCTCGAGATGGTCCACCGGATATTGATGTTGATATCGAGTCGGGGCGACGCGAAGAGGTGATTCAGTACGTCTTCGAGCGCTACGGTCGTCGTCACGCCGCCCAGGTAGCGGCGGTTATTACCTATCGTCCACGCTCGGCTCTGCGTGATGTCGCACGGGCCTTTGGTTACAGCGAAGAGCAGGCCAATGAGTTTCGTGACCGCGTTGATCGACAAGAGATGATTGCGAAGGGTGATGACGTCTCTCCGCTCATGCTCGAGATGGCGACTGAGTTATTGCATCGCCCCCGACATCTCGGGATTCACTCGGCGGGAATGGTGCTCTGTGACCGACCGGTGATTGAGGTGTGTCCCGTGGAGTGGGGGCGCATGCCTGGACGCACCTTGTTGCAGTGGGATAAGGATGACTGTGCGGCGAGTGGGCTCGTGAAGTTTGACCTGCTGGGACTGGGCATGCTCGAAGCCCTGCACCGAGCGGTCGACGAGGTTAAGTCGACCTACGGCGTCAGCCTGGACTTGAGCACATTGCCCCAAGAAGAAGCGGTCTACGACCTCCTCTGTGAGGCCGACACCGTCGGGGTATTCCAAGTGGAATCCCGTGCTCAGATGGCCACACTGCCTCGAATACGGCCACGTACCTTTTACGACATCGTTATTGAAGTGGCGCTCATTCGCCCCGGTCCCATTCAGGGCAATGCCGTAAATCCCTATATTCGCCGTCGCCGTGGTGATGATCCGGTGACCTACTTGCACCCCCGCCTGGAGCCAATCTTGAAACGCACGCTAGGGGTACCGCTCTTCCAAGAGCAGTTAATGGAAATGGCCGTAGCGGTGGCGGGGTTTTCACCCGCGGAAGCTGACGAACTTCGCCAAGCGATGGCGTCGAAGCGCTCAGAGATTCGCATGATGAAACTCAAGAGCCGCTTCTACGCCGGAATGGCGCAAAACGGCATTGTTGGCGAGCCGGCTGACGAACTTTTCCACGCGCTCTCGGCTTTCGCGAATTTTGGGTTCCCGGAGTCTCACGCAGTCTCTTTCGCACACCTCGTGTACTGCTCGGCCTGGATCAAGGTCCATTACCCCGAATGTTTTTTGGTATCACTCCTCAACGCACAACCCATGGGGTTCTGGTCTCCGCAAAGTCTGGTGGCCGACGCTAAACGACACGGCGTTACCGTGTTGCGACCTGACGTAAATCGTTCAAGCACTGGCGCGCAGACCGAGCGGTATGAAGACCGGTGGGAGGTTCGACTGGGGCTCGCGAGCGTAAGAGGCATTGGTACTGAAGTGGCTGAGCGCATTGTGGCGGGCGCTCCTTGGCAGAGCCAAAACGACCTCGTTCGCCGGGCCCAACTTCAACAATCACACCTTGAGGCCCTCGCCAGTGCTGGTGCGTTAGATGAGTTTGGTAGCTCGCGCCGGGCTCTCATCTGGAGTGCCGGAGCGGCGAGCCAGGGGACTGAAGACCGACTCGAAGGGGTGGTGACCGGATTAGAGGCTCCTGCTCTGACAACTCCGTCACCGGTTGAGCGAGTAGCGGATGATCTTTGGTCGCTGGGTTTAACGACCGAAGCAACCGCAATTGAATTGATGAGAGATGAGTTGAGCGCCCGAGAAGTTGTGACTGCGTCGAGTCTCACGACATCCACCGCACGGCGGGTAACGGTGGCTGGCGTTGTAACGCACCGCCAGCGTCCAGAAACCGCACGGGGGGCAGTCTTTCTAAATCTCGAAGATGAGACCGGGCACGTCAATGTGGTCTTTTCGAAAGGGGCGTGGGTTCGTTGGCGTGAGATGGCCGATGGATCGCCGGCACTGATTATTCGAGGCACCCTAGAGCGCGGACAAGGAACGCTTAACTTGACCGCAGAATTTGTCGAGCCGCTGGCTCTAGGAGCGACCGCCCCATCGAGGGACTGGCACTAATTCTTAAACGCAAACTCAGGCCGCTCACCACGAGCGACCTCTTCGCGCACCAATATCTGCGCTAGCGGCAAGTCGTCTGCGTGGGTGACACCAATGCAGCGAGAGCGAGTTGGCAATACGTCAAAGCGAAACGGTGTGCGGTGAAGGATTGAGCCCACAAATACCGGGAGCTGAATCTCGGACTCTGCCTCGAAGTCGTGCTCGGCCACACACCTTTCCATAAAGGGCAAAATCTCTGGACGAAATCCCCAAAGATTCATTGACACCAAGGTGCTGGGGTTCAGGACAGAAGGCTCGAGACCGTCGTTGGCGACAAAACCATCGAGAGTGGCCTGAACGTTCTTTCGCTCGGCGATCTCCGTCAAGTGACCGTTCACAACATGGCAAGTACCGCGAGAAACAGGCAAAGTGCCAACCAGCGCCTGGTCGAGTTCAAATCCAACAAGGCAGTTATTTGTAGAATTAATGAGGTGTGAGCCCAATTTCATAAATGCGTCACGCCCATACAGATCGTCGGCGTTTGAAACACCAAATGGCTTCGATGTATCGAGGGCAGGAACCGCTGACAGAACTGCGTCGACAGTGCCACGAAGTTGATCTTGATAGGTGAAGGAAACCTTGTGGTCCTTCGGCCAACTAGCGGCCACGTGTTCTTTGATCGAATCTCCGGTGTCGCGGTTGACGACAATGACGATGTCATCGAAACCCGCGGCGTAGGCGTCCGAAGCCAGTAGGTCAATGATTCCTTCGCCGTGAACGCCAATGGGAGCGAGTTGCTTTAGTCCGCCGTAGCGACGGGCACGGCCCGCGGCCAAGATGACGAGCGATGGTCCGGTCACATTGACCATTTCAGCACAGAAGAGGCCCAAGTCATTCCGGCCCCAAAGCCAGTCATGAGGGCGTATTCGCCCTTCTTTACGCGACCTTCGTCACGAGCGTGCCAGAAGGCCATCGGAATAGAGGCGCTGGAAGTGTTGCCGTAGCGGTCGAGGGTAATGACGGCATTCTCCATCGGAATTCCCAGTCGCTCGCTCGCGGCCTGGATGATGCGAATGTTGGCTTGGTGGGGGATCATCAAACTGATGTCCTTAGCCTCAATGCCGGCCTTTTCGATGGCCTCGGAGGCTGAATCCACTACGACGCGTACCGCTCGACGAAATACTTCCTTGCCGTCCATGAAGAAGTAGGAACCGTGGTCGCAGGTCAGCAGGTCAGCGTCAACGCCCGAGGCGCCGAGCACGAATGACAGAATGTCGTTGTCGGTGTCGGAGTACTCCAGCACCGTGGCGCCAGCTCCGTCGGCCAACAAAACCGCTACGTTACGGTCTGTCCAGTCAACCCAGCGAGAGAGCGTCTCGGCACCAATGAGCAAGATGCGCTTGGTGCCCGTTTCGATGAGCCCTTGCGCGACGCGAACGGCATAGGGAAAGCCCGCACAGGCGGCATTGACGTCCAGGGCGGGACAGGTCAGCCCCAATTCAGCTTGAATGAGAGCCGCAGTCGAAGGAGCCATGCGGTCGGGAGTAGTAGTGGCGAGGAGGACGAAATCAATATCTTCCGGGCCGACCTTGGCATCTTCCATGGCGCGGCGACCGGCCAAGGCGCCGAGTTCGGTGGTGGTGCCACCAATATGACGTTGGCGGATGCCGGTACGCTCAGAGATCCACTCGTCAGAAGTATCTAGGGTCTTAGATAGGTCGTCATTGGTAACAATCTTGTCGGGCACAGCCATGCCCCAGCCCACAAATCGAGTACCCATGCGTCTTCCTCACTCTTTGGTATCGGAACAGTCTAGGACTTTTGGGGATTATTCCCTTACCGGGCCTTAATTACCTGGAGGGTCATGCGTCCGGTTGCGAAGAGTTCGCCTGACTCATTAGTAAGGTCCACATTCCAGACCTGAACGGTGCGGCCCTTACGAATTGGCGTCGCGGTGGCTCGGATGACGCCTGAATTGACCGCCCGCAGGTGAGAAATGTTCAATTCGGTTCCCACGCAGACCTGATCTTCGGGCACGCTGACAATCCCACCCATTGAGGCCGCGCCCTCGACCATGAGCGCCGAGACGCCACCGTGCAGTAACCCAAAGGGCTGGTGGGTTTTGGGGCCGACCTCGCATTCGAGTACGCAGCGCTCGGGGCTGAGCTCGACCACACTGATGCCCAGTGCGTCGTGGGCGGTGGGGCGGTCAGGGAAGCGGTGGGCGTATTCACTGGTCATCTCCAAACCTTATTACCGTTAGGTGTGGGAAAATGAATTAGCCATCCACTAACCGGAACGAACCTATGACTCAGCCCCTAGTTGACCTACGAAGTGACACCCTGACCCAACCCACTGCCGCCATGCGCGAAGCCATGTACGAGGCAGTTGTGGGCGACGACGGGTACGGTGAGGACCCGACCGTTGCCAAACTCGAATCCCTCTTCGCGAATCTGGTGGGAAAGGAGGCGGCAATTTTTGTTCCCTCCGGCGTTATGGCGAATCAAATGGCGATGCGGGTACACACCCGACCCGGGGATGTAGTTATTTCCGGTCGAACCCAGCACGTCGTGGGATTTGAAATGGGAGCGAGCGCGGCGAACGCTTCAGTGCAGTTCAACTTCGTCGACGACGTCAACGGAGTCTTTAATCTTGAAGAGGTCGCTTCGGTACTCGACGCCCAGTTTGATCATCAGCCAACTATCAATTTAGTTTCGCTCGAAAATTCGCACATGGCCTCTGGTGGGCGGACCTGGGCACCAGAACAAATCACCGCACTAAAAAAGGTCGTTGGCCCGTTACCTATGCACTTAGACGGCGCACGCCTCTTGAACGCTGCGGTCGCTCGTGGCGTGAGTCCCAAAGAATTCACCACCCACGTTGACACCGTCATGACCTGTTTAAGCAAGGGCCTGTGCGCACCGGTGGGTTCGCTGTTGGCCGGCTCTCAAGTTCTGATGGACCGCGCTCGCATTGAACGAAAGCGCCTGGGTGGAGCCATGCGCCAAGCTGGTTTTTTGGCCGCGGCGGGAATTGTCGCGCTCGACACCATGATCGACCGCTTGGCCGACGATCACGCTCGCGCCAAAGTATTAGCTGAAGCATTCGCCCAAAAGTTCCCTGAGTCCAACTACGACCCCGCAATCTGCGAAACCAACATCGTTTCTTTCAATCATCCCCAAGCGCGAAAGATTGTCGCACGGCTCGAAGAGGTTGGGGTGGCGGGTGGCACGGTGGCCCCACAGCGCGCACGCTTTGTCACCAGTGCTCTCGTGGATGATGCGGCCATCGAACGGGCCGTCAGCGCAGTTAAGTCTCTCCAGATTTAGAGAAATCATTGACAATTCACCGAGTTGTCACGGTGAAGGCCAAATTTTCTTGGGTATTTCAGCACTTTAGGGGTAGCCTTGAGGGGCTTACGAGCAACTATGACTGAAATCCTGCACCTCTCCACATTCTTGCGTCGACCGATTTTTGACGCCGACGGCGACCGGATTGGTCGCGTCCAAGACCTGGTGGCTCGACTGGGTGATGATGCGCACCCGCCAATCGTGGGAGCGGTTATTCGCATTGAGGGTCGGAATCTATTCGTGCCGATTCGCAAGATTGGCGGTCTCTCACAAGGCAAGGCCACCTTCGAAGGACGTCGAGTAGACCTTCGCCGCTTCGAACGCCGTCCCGGCGAGATGCTCCTCGCCGAGGACCTTCTAGCTCGCCACCTCATCAACCTGGTGCGCGGACGCTTAATTACCGCCAACGAGATCGAACTCGCTGAGGTTAATGGACAGTGGGAGGTCGTGGGCGTGGACGCAGGCCGTCGCCCACTGCTGCGTCGAATTCTCGGTTCTCGATTTGGTAGTCGTGTTAAGGCCGACTCGATCGTTGACTTTGCCTCAATCGAACCATTTGTTGGTCACGTACCTTCGGCTCGCTTGCGTATTCCGTATCGCAAACTCGCCAAACTCCACCCCGCCCAAATCGCTGACCTTGTCGAGCAGGCCAGTCACGAAGAGGGTGAAGAGATTATCTCTGCGGTTGGCCTCGACCGCGAACTCGAAGCCGACGTCTTCGAAGAGTTGGACACCGAGCACCAGTTGGAGTTCATTGAATCGCGCACCGACATTGAAGCAGCTCGTCTACTGTCTCGGATGGAACCCGATGATGCCGCTGACTTGATTAATGAGGTCGAACAAGACCGTCGCTTGCCGATTCTTGAAAACTTGGCGGCCGATCAGCAGCAGAAGGTCCGCCAACTGCTTTCTTACAACGCCGACACCGCTGGCGGAATTATGAACACTGACTTTGTCACTATTGGCGAGACCGCAACGGTGGATGAAGCAATCGAAGCGATCCGAAAGTCTGACGCGCCCGCTGAATCAATTCACACGGTTTTCGTGGTCGATGGAGCGGGTATGACCGTGGGCGCGCTCGCCATTGGCCAATTAATCAAGGCTCGCGGCAACGACGTGGCGCTCGGTATTGCGAAGACTCAGATGGCCCACGTGCACCCCCATTGGAATGTCATGCGGGTGGCACGCAAGATGAGTGACTTTAATCTCATGGTCGTGCCGGTGCTTGATGAGGAACACAACGCCGTAATTGGCGTGGTGACAGTAGACGACTTGCTCGAAGAGATGCTGCCCCAGGGTTGGCGTCGGGACTTCGGCGTGACCGCGGTGGAGGAATAACCGTGGTTAATCGTCTCGTTCTAAGGGGTGCTTTCTGAAACCCCCGAGTACCCCAAAATTTGTAGTGACACAACCAGGTAACGAAGCGCGCAAGTAGCCCTCCTCCGCACGTGGTTGTTTCGACCAACGACCACGAGCGAACGGAAGGAGGTGGCGCATGTCGAACGAAGTAACCCAAGAAGCTCAAATTAAGGGAGCCTTTGGCACCATTGACACCCATGCGCCATCGGGTCGACGCGGACTCAAGGCGAGATTTTTAACCCTCTTGGCCATCATCGGCCCCGGTCTCATCGTGATGGTTGGAGACAACGATGCCGGTGGCATCTCGACCTACGCCCAAGCGGGTCAGAACTTTGGCTACAGCCTCTTGTGGACTCTGCCGCTGCTTATCCCGGTACTGATTGTCAACCAAGAGATGGTGGCGAGACTCGGGGCAGTAACTGGTCAGGGTCACGGACGGCTCATTCGCGAGCGCATTGGCAAGCGGTGGGGCAATGTCTCGATCGGTTCAATTCTGCTTTTGAACTTCCTTATCATCATCACTGAGTTCATCGGCATTTCCCTCTCTATGCGCTACTTCGGGGTGTCGCCCTACCTCTCAGTGCCTATATCGGTAGTTCTACTCTTCCTAGTGACCGCCACCGGATCGTTCCAACGCTGGGAGCGATTCATGATGCTCTTCGTGGCGATTAACTTCCTCGTCGTTCCTTTGGTACTTCGCGTCCATGTCTCGACGCACCAGGTCCTGCACCACTACGTGAGTGCGGGAATTCGCGGGGGACCAACCTCAGCCGGAGTGTTGTTGATCATCTCGATCATTGGCACCACCGTTGCACCCTGGCAGTTGTACTTCCAAGAGAGCAACATAGTTGACAAGAAGATTTCGCCCCGTTACCTCAACTACGAACGGGTTGACACCGTAATTGGTTCGATCATCGTGGTGGCCGTCGCCACTTTGCTCATTGGCCTTACCGCTGCTGGGTTGTCGCATCACGGTGGCACCAATTCCTACACCGATGCACTGGGCGTCGCACGAGGTCTCGCTCACTACGTGGGCCGAGACACGGGCGCTCTGTTTGCCATCTTGTTGCTTAACTCTTCGGTGATCGGTGCTGCCGCGGTAACGCTCGCGAGTAGTTACGCAATGGGGGACCTATCGGGAAAACTGGCCCAGGGATTGAATACTCCGTTAAAAGAGGCCAAGGGCTTCTACGGAGTCTTCGCTGGCCTGTTGGTCGTTGCGGGCATTGTGACCCTGATCCCCAGTGCGCCTCTGGGACTGATTACCTTGGCGGTGCAGGCAATGTGCGGTCTCATGCTGCCGAGCACCACAATTTTCGTTTTGCTCTTGGCAAATGACAAAGAGACGCTCGGGCCGTGGGTTAACTCTCGAGCGCTCAACGCCCTGGCGGTCATCATCGTGGCCATCCTCGCCGTCTTATCGGTTGTGATGATGGTATCGACCCTGTTTCCATCGGCCCCGGTCTTGCCACTCTTGGAGTGGCTCGGAGCTATTGCGCTCATGGGCCTTCTGGTGGGTCTACCTATTGGACTGAGGCGAATGGGCCCGCGCCCGGAGTTTGGGGTTGACAAGTTGGACTGGCGCATGCCTCGACAAGCGTTGCTCGCACCAGCGCCTCGCACGCGGGCGCGAAAGATTCTCCTCGGGGTAACCGGAACCTACCTCGCGGTGGCGGGGACCTTGTTAGTTGTGCGCATCGTGCAGTTAGCGACCTCCTAACCTGTAGGACTGTGACTGTTACTAAAACCCTGGTGTGTGTGCACGCCCACCCCGACGACGAATCCCTCTTCACAGCCGGTATTACGGCGCACTACGCCGAGCTGGGGTACAAAATTATTCTCGTGACCTGCACGAGTGGTCTCTTGGGTATTGACGACCAAAACCTACCCGGTTCAGCCGCCGGGCACCACCGCGAGTACGTACGTGCGACTCGAGCGAAGGAACTCCAAGAGGCCGCTCACCTAGTCGGCATCACTCGAGTTGTGACCTTGGGGTACGAGGACTCAGGACTGCTTGGGTGGCAGCAAAACTCGGCGCCGTTGGCTTTTATGAACTGCAACGTTGACGCGGTTGGTACGACCCTTGCCGCTCTCTTCGCCGAGGTCGGCGCGAGTGTCGTGGTGACCTACGACGAGAACGGTTTTTATGGACACCCAGATCACATCATGGCGAATCGGGTAACAAAAAATGCGGTAGCCAAGTCGCCATCGGTCGAGCGTCTCTACTATCCGGTGATGCCCTCAGACCTCATGGCCGAATTTGTTATCCGCGCTAGCGCGCAACAGGTTTCGTTGCCCAAGTGGGTAACCGACGCCAGTGTGGACATTGACCGTTCACTGATTTCAACGGTGATGGATGTTTCTCGGTTCTCAAGTCTGAAGCAACAGGCCATAGCTACTCACGCCTCACAGACCGATAACGCTGATCTGGTGACGATGAACCCCGAACTATTTGCCATGCTCTTCGGCACCGAGTTCTATCAGCGGGCCTTTTCAAAAACCCCTACCTCGGCCGATAGTGCAGACCTTTTTGGAGGACTCTCATGACCCAACTCACCTTTCTTGCGGTTCACGCCCACCCCGATGACGAGGCCAGTTCTACTGGTGGTCTCTATCGACTTTTGGCGAATCAGGGCGTTCGCACGGTGTTGGTCACCTGCACGAACGGAGAGTGCGGGGATTCACCCACGGGAGCTAAGCCCGACGCCGACGAGCATGACATGGATGAGGTGGCGGCGGTTCGAAAGGTCGAACTCGATAACGCCGTGGAAATCCTTGGAGTAAGCCGCTTGGTGCGTCTGGGTTACCGAGACTCTGGGATGATGGGATGGCCTCACAACGCGAACGACGGCAGCTTTTGGGGTACCCCCGTCGAACTGGCGGCTCGGCGGCTCGCCGATATCTTGCTAGAAGAGCGCCCGCAGGTCATTGTCACCTATAACGAAATTGGCTTTTATGGTCACCCTGACCACATCCAAGCCAACCGAATTACCTTGGCGGCGCTTGAACTGTTGGACTACGAACCAACCCTTTATTACAACGCCATTCCCGACTCGGTCTTCGCCGAGATGCGCAAACGTTGGGAAGAAGAGGACGAAGCTCGTCGTGAAGAGGGCAAAACCTCATCGGCCCTCGAAGAGGTCGAAGAGGAGATCCCCGAGCAAATGAGCACGCCCGATGACCAAATTTCGGCCGCGATTGACATCAGCGCGGTCAACAGCGTGAAGTTTGACGCTCTCGCAGCCCACGCCTCACAGATTGCCGACTCCTTCTGGATGAAGATGGGTCGTGAAGCGTTCTGTGAGACCAACAAGACGGAATGGTTTTTGCGCGTGACGAACCCCCAAAAAATTGATGGTTTAGTCACCGACCTCTTTGCCGGTTATCGCTAAGAAGTTTTAGTAGCGGTAGGTGTCGGGCTTGTAGGGGCCTTCGACCGTTACGCCGATGTACTCAGCCTGCTGCTTGGTCAACTCGGTCAATTTCACGCCCAGCGCGTCCAAGTGCAAACGAGCAACCTTTTCGTCGAGGTGCTTTGGCAACACGTAGACCTTCTTGTCGTACTGCTCGTTGCGAACGTAGAGTTCGATCTGAGCTAGTACCTGGTTGGTGAAGGAGTTACTCATTACGAAGCTTGGGTGACCAGTTGCGTTTCCGAGGTTGAACAATCGACCTTCGGAGAGCAAGATAATGGTGCGACCATTTGGCATCGTCCACTTGTCAACCTGAGGCTTGATGGTCTCGCGCTTTGCGCCAGGTAGGGCCTGCAGCCCAGCCATGTCGATTTCGTTGTCGAAGTGACCAATGTTGGCCAAAATGGCCTGCTCTTTCATCATCATCATGTGTTCAACGGTGACAATGTCCTTATTTCCGGTGGCGGTGATGATGATGTCAGCGGTGGGAAGTGCCTCTTCGAGGGTGGTGACTTGGTAGCCATCCATCGCAGCTTGCAGCGCACAGATGGGGTCAATCTCGGTGACAATGACTCGAGCGCCCTGCCCGCGTAATGATTCGGCTGAACCCTTACCAACGTCGCCGTAGCCACAAACGATTGCAACCTTGCCACCAATTAACACGTCAGTGGCGCGGTTTAGACCGTCCACTAGTGAGTGGCGACATCCGTACTTGTTGTCGAACTTGGACTTGGTCACCGCGTCATTTACGTTGATAGCGGGGAAGAGCAATACGTTGTCGCGCTCCATCTCGTAGAGACGGTGGACACCGGTCGTGGTTTCTTCCGACACACCAATGATGCCAGCGGCCATAGGGGCAAAAGACATCTCCTTGTTGCCAACCAAACGGGTCAACAATTCGAGAATGACGCGGTACTCCTCGGAGTCAGCGGTCTCTGGAGAGGGTACAACACCAGACTTTTCGAATTCGAGTCCCTTGTGAACGAGCAAGGTGGCGTCGCCGCCATCATCCAAGATCATGGTGGGACCGGCGTGTCCGGGCCAGCGAAGTAGCTGTTCGGTGCACCACCAATACTCTTCTAGAGTTTCGCCCTTCCAAGCGAAGACTGGAACGCCCTGTGGGTTGTCAACGCTTCCGTTGGGGCCAACGACAACGGCCGCAGCAGCATGGTCTTGGGTTGAGAAGATATTGCAACTAACCCAGCGCACATCAGCGCCGAGCTCGACGAGGGTTTCGATCAACACTGCAGTCTGAATGGTCATGTGAAGCGAACCTGAGATCCGGGCGCCCTTCAGGGGCTTGGTCGCACCAAATTCAGCGCGCATGGCCATGAGGCCAGGCATCTCGTGTTCGGCCATGATGATTTCGGCGCGGCCAAAATCAGCCAAGGAAAGGTCAGCTACTTTAAAGTCGAATGGGGACATGATGCTCCTAGAGAAGTCGATTGCTTATGGGCGCCGACCTCTGTCGCAAACGCCTTCCAACAGCGTAGCGGAGGGGTTTACTTCGTGCGGCGAACGGCACGACGCTTGGAGGCGAGCACCAACGAGGTTCCCACTGCCATCAATCCGCCGGCGAGTCCCGCGATGAGCCCAGTGTTGGCACCGGTGTGGGCAAGATCAACCGGGAGAGCGAAGCGCAAAAGAACTTCACCCGATCCGCCAGATTGCGTTGCTGCGGTGCCGTCACCAAGGTTGCCACCATCACCCGTATTAACTGGAGCGGCCGCTGTCGCTGATGGTGATCCACCCGCGCCGAGGGCTACTTCTCCAGCAATGACGGGAAACAAAGTGGTGTCTACACCAGAAATTGCGCTTGGAAGAATCCCAGGACCAGGCTGGCTGTCACTGATGGAAGTCCCACCGGCTCCGGCGCCAGAAAGGAAACCCGATACAGTGCCACTGCCTGATGAGCCACCGACTCCAGTGCCGCTTCCGCCACCGAGAGCGTCGGTCGACGAGTAGCCGGCTATTGAAGTAACCCCACCGGTGCTAGCTGGCGTGTTGCTGGAATCTCCGCCAGCCCCAATCGTGATCTCTAGTGGAGCAGTAGTTGCGACTTGGTCAATGTAGGTAACAGCGCCACCGCCACCGCCATATTGAGTACCGCTTAAGACCGATCCACCGCCACCACCGACAAGAACAGCAGACAGCTTTTGAATTCCAGTGGGCAAAGTGAGGGTTTCGGAGTGGGTCACCTGGATTTGACAAACTCCAGGGGCGACGAGTGTCGAGTCAACCGGGCAAGAGGTGGCTGAAGCACTGGCGCTCATTAACATCACGGGCATGGTGGCGAGTGCGGCAACACCGGTAGCGGTAGCAATCTTGGAACTCTTGAATTCGGTCATTTTGACTCCTTAACTTAGAAATTAGATTACTAAATAATTAGTGGGCACCGAGGACCTGTTGCGCAAGGTCGGCGCGCATGACCTTGCCCATGGCGTTGCGAGGAATTTCCCTTACCGCTACAACGAGGGCGGGCCTAGCGTCACCAAAGAGAGTGAAGCACTCGGCAGCAAAATCTTCTGGGTTAAAAACGCTGGTGGGGACAATAGCCACCCCCCAATTCGAGTTGCCCTGGGCGTCTAAGTAGGAAAAGCAGGCCGCTTCTTTGACGTGGTTTAGCTCTGACATTTTTAAGTCCGCGTCCAGGGGGTCAATTTTGGTTCCCCCGGCTGAAATCCGCTCGTTAATGCGCCCCGCTAGGAAGAGTTCTCGGTGTTCGAGGTAGCCGAGGTCGCCAGTACGAAACCACCCGTCTTTCAGATACGAACTATCTTCATCGGAAGTGGCAAAGTATTCTCGCACCATCATGGGTCGAGTCACGAAGACCTCGCCCTCTTGACCATCTCCTAGGGGAGTCCCATCCGGGTCACGTATTTCAACGGTCACCTCAGATATCAAGACTCCCGCCGAGCGAGAATCCATTTTCATGGGACCAATACCGATTATGCCGGTTTCGCTTGAGCCGTAGTGCGAATAGACCTCACACCCGGCTGATTCTTTGAATTGCGAGTTCAAGGTTGACCCCAGTCGGCCACCGGCGCAGCGTACTGCCTGAAGATTCCACCCCGTCCTAATTGCCGAGGTGCTCGCATCGGCTACGGCTCGCAGATAATTAGGAGATCCGTAGAGGCATTTAACTTGGTATCGATCAATAATCTCTACGTTGTGCGAAGCCGAGCCCGGTACTAAGTAGGGCAGTCGAAGGGCGAATGCCACCAGCGCCGTTTCGAGTGGCAATAAAGATGGCAATCCGAACAGAGTGAGCAGCGGGTATTCGGGTCGGAACCGTTCGAGAAATAGCTGTAGCCACGTTTCGGTAATTTCTGCGCTCATGGGCAAGGCTTTGCGATTGCCAGTTGTCCCGCTTGACAGTGTGTAAAAACAGACCTCGTCAGATTTGAATTCGTAGGGATCAGTGGGGTCGAGGCGAGCGAGGCTGAGCCACGTGTCGGTCAGGACTATCGCGCGCGAGTCAGCGGCACTCGCACGGTTGGGGGTGGTTATCACGTGGGTGAAAGGCAACTGTAATTTCTCGCTCGGTCCAAGCCACAATGTCCACTTGGCGCCCATATGAATAAGTGCGAGTGCGGAAATGATGGCTAATTCATCGCCGACGTCCACTCCGACCAGCGAATCGGGCGTCACTCCCGCATCAGTTAGGCCATTGGCCATGGCGTAAAGAATTTCCAGTAGCTCAGATGCGCTCAGGGTCATTGACTCACCGACTAGCGCAACAGCGAGCTCGTCAATCTCGACCCACTGTTTCAAGTTCGTCGCGGGCTGAAAGTTTTCGAGCAATGGATACTCCACCGGTGTTGGCTACGCGCCAACTCTAAATTCGACGACGTCGCCATCTTGCATGACATATTCTTTGCCCTCAATGCGAGCTTTGCCCGCCGCTCGGGCGTTAACGACCGAGCCAGCATCAACGAGGTCATCGAAGCCGATTACTTCGGCCTTGATGAAGTGCTTTTCAAAGTCCGTATGGATTTCGCCAGCTGCTTGTGGAGCACTGGCACCTTGATGGATTGTCCAGGCACGAGTTTCCTTGGGCCCAGCGGTCAAGAAGGTCTGGAGTCCCAGCGTGTGAAATCCAACTCTGGACAATTGCGCGAGTCCAGATTCGCTCTGACCAAAGGACTGCAACATCTCCAAGGCCTCTTCATCGTCTAACCCGGAGAGTTCTGCTTCGACTTTGGCGCAGAGAACGACAGCGGGAGAGGGTGAGACACTATCGACAAGTGCTTGCTTCTTACCATTGTCACCAATGGTCTCCTCGTCCACGTTGAACACGTAGATGAAAGGCTTATCGGTCAGCAGGTGCAGGTCAGCGATTTGCGTGCGGTCAATTTCTTTACCAACCCGCGAGAGCACTCTGCCGTCATTTAGGAAAGTTTGCGCCTTCTTTACTTCGGCCAACTTGACTGCAGCGTCGGGACTTCGCTTTGAATCCTTCTCAATACGCACAAGTGCTTTTTCCACCGTTTGCAAATCAGCCAAGATGAGTTCGGTTTCGATGGTGGAAACGTCGCTGGCTGGATCAATCTTTCCGTCGACGTGAATAACATCGTCGTCTTCGAAGGCGCGAACGACTTCACAAATGGCGTCAGACTCGCGAATCGCGGCCAAGAACTGGTTGCCCAAACCTTCGCCCTCACTCGCTCCGCGGACGATGCCCGCAATGTCAACGAAGGTAACGGTGGCGGGCAGGATACGTTCAGAGCCAAAGATCCCAGCCAAGACCGCGAGTCGAGCGTCGGGAACCGAGACGATTCCGACGTTCGGCTCGATAGTCGCGAACGGGTAGTTTGCCGCCAAGACGTTGTTCTTGGTCAGTGCGTTAAAGAGCGTTGATTTGCCCACGTTAGGTAGGCCGACGATTCCAATTGAGAGTCCCATGTGTCCATTGAGGCTAGTGCAGGGCGCGAGAATCTCAAAAGCAAAATAATTTGTCACTTTTCTTGGCTACCCTTGTGGGGTGGAACAGTGGGAATTATTTAAATACCGAGTCAGTCACGCCCCTTTTTGGTGGCGCATGCTCAATCGCACCGGTAAATTTCTCATCGGTCTGGGCCTACTCACCGCTTTCTTCATTCCGTATGAATTGGTGTACACCAATCAACTCGAGGCGGCAACTCAAACGACCGCTGAAGCACAAATAAAGAAGGTCCTACCAAGTTCGATTCCTGATATTTATACGACAAAGTTGCCAACCGGACCCGCAGTGCCAGTGGCGAATCAGAACCAGCCGCCGGTAAACAGTTGGATTGGTCTCATTCAAATTCCAAAAATCAATCTCTCAATGACCATCATTCAAGGTACCGATTCGCCACAGCTACGAATGGGTCCTGGTCACTACCTCAGCACCGCAACGTTGGGGTCCAACGGAAACGCCGCTATCGCTGGCCACCGCACCACCTGGGGCCGACCATTCCGATACCTCGATCATTTAGTGGTGAATGACCCCATCATCGTCACCACCACCCAAGGAAGGTTTCTGTATCGCGTAGTTGATAGCCGCGTCGTGCAACCATCGGACCTGAGTGTCTTGGCCCCATCAGCCACCCCCATCCTCACGCTGACCACCTGTAATCCGCCCTATTCTGCGGTTACGCGCTTGGTCGTTGTTGCTCGACTCGCCGCTGTTGATCGCCCGAAGGTCTCTCCGAAGGGTCCCGCGGTGCCGGTAATTAATCCCAACACTGGAAAGCCAATCGTTAAGAAGGGCTCGACTACCACGACGACTTCGCCCCCGGTAGTGACGAAGACTCTCCCCAAGGCTCAGAACGTCTCGGCCAATCCAAGCTGGGGATCAACATGGGGCATCGTTTGGTTCTTTGGTGGCATCATCTGGTTCCTCTGGTGGGTCTTCGTTCGACTGAAGGGTGGACCGTGGTGGTCACTCTTCGCCATGGCGGGCATTGTCGTAGTGACGGTGCCACTGCTTCTAATTTTCTACGGCGCGGTAACAATGATTCTGCCGGCGGGTTACTAAGAATGTTAAGAAATGTGAGATTTGAAATCTTGCATTGAGAGTTGGCTTTCGCCTACTGTTCCTCTATGGGACAACTAACTGTGACTGAAGGCTTCGCGCCATTCAATGGAATGCAGACTTGGTACCGAATCACCGGTGATCTTTCTTCGCCTAAGACCCCACTCGTCGTCGCACACGGCGGACCGGGATGCACGCACGACTACGTACTCTCTATTGCCAAAATTGCGGATTTCGGTCGTCCCGTCATTCATTACGACCAAGTCGGTAACGGCAAGTCGACTCGCCTCAAGGACAAAGGCCCCGAGTTCTTTACCGTGGATCTGTTCTTGGATGAGTTGAACAATTTGGTTGAGCACCTCGGTGTCGCCGACAAGTACTTCTTGCTAGGACAGTCGTGGGGCGGCATGCTTGGCGCAGAACACGGGATCCGTCAGCCCGCGGGGCTCAAGGGGCTCGTGATTTCTAATTCGCCAGCTTCGATGGAACTTTGGGCGAGCGAAGCGAAGGTCCTTCGTTCACAATTGCCCAGTGAAGTGCGCGACGCACTCGATCGCCACGAGGCCAACGGAACAATGGATGACCCCGAGTACATTGCGGCGGCGGACAAGTTCTACGCCGAGCACGTCTGTCGCGTTATTCCAAACCCACCCGAGGTGGTGGCCACCTTTGAGTGCATGCAAGAGGACAACCACGTGTACTTAACGATGAATGGACCATACGAGTACTACTGCATTGGCACCCTCAAGGATTGGTCGGTCGTTGATGAGGTGCACAAAATCACCGCTCCAACCCTGCTCCTCTCGGGTCGTTACGATGAGGCAACTCCCGCCACCGTGCAACCATTCTTTGACAATATTCCTGATGTGCAATGGGAAATTTTCGAAGAGTCGAGTCACATGCCGTTCGTCGAAGAGTCGGATCGCTACATGCAAGTAGTCGAAGAGTTTTTGGCGGCGCACGAAAACTAGGTCGCAGTAAAAAAAGAAGTAACTAACTAAGGGGAATACATGTTGAAGTTCAAGTCCACGCGAAAGCTCGGGGTAGTTACCTCGGCCCTCGCACTCACTATGACCGGACTGGCTGGTTTTTCAGCGAGCCCAGCAGGCGCTTCGAGTTACCAGAAGGCTCACGCCGGTGGAACGCTAACTTTGCTCGCGTCAACTGCGGGCGGTACGTTGGACCCACAGGTGAACTACACCTTGGAATACTGGCAGCTCTACCAGGCCACTTACGACGGTCTCGTTACGTTCCAGAAGGTCAATGGACCCGCATCATTCACCGTCGTTCCAGACTTGGCAACCGCCTTGCCCAAGGTCACCAATGGTGGCAAGACCTATACCTTTACTCTTCGCAAGGGAATCAAGTTCTCGAACGGTCAAACAGTAACGGTGAACGACGTGAAGGCCTCCTTCATTCGACTGTTCAAGGTCTCGAACCCTAACTCTGGCTCTTGGTACAACGCTATTGCGGGTGGCGACGCCTGCGTGGCCACCCCCGCCAGTTGTACGTTGAGCGGACTCACTGTCAATGCGGCGACCAACACTGTGACCTTCAACCTCGCGAAGGTCGACCCTGAGTTCATTGATCAGCTGGCCGTGCCATTCGCAGCGATTATCCCTGCGAGTACTCCAACCAAGGATGAAGGTTCGTCCCCAGTTCCTGGTACCGGCGCGTACACCTTCAAGAGCTACAACCCGAACTCCAGCTTGGTAATGGTTCGCAACCCGTACTTCAAGGTCTGGAATGCCAAGGCTCAGCCACAGGGTTACCCCAACAAGATTGTTGAAAACTTTGGTTCAACCGTTGAGTCTGAGGTCACCGCCGTGGAAAACGGTCAAGCTGACTGGGTCTTTGACCCGCTGCCATCAGACCGCTTGGGTGAGATTTCAACCAAGTACGCCAGCCAGCTGCGGGTTCACCAATTGACCGCTGACTGGTACGTGCCAATGAACACCAACATCGCACCCTTCAACAACTTGAAGGCTCGCCAGGCAGTTAACTACGCAATCAACAAGAACAACATTGTGAAACTCTACGGTGGGTCAAAGCTGGCGAACCCGACCTGCACCATCTTGCCAAAGGGCTTCCCCGGTCACACTAATTACTGTGGTTACACCAAGGGTGGCGGCTCGAGCTACAACGGACCAGACATGGCTAAGGCCAAGGCTCTCGTAGCGGCATCGGGCACCAAGGGTGCGGTAGTGAAACTCGTGGCGACTAACGATGCGGTGAACGCGGCAGTTGCGCAGTACATCGTTTCGGTACTGAACCAGATTGGTTACAAAGCTTCAGTGGTTCTGCAGAGTGCGAACATCCAGTTCAACTACATCCAGAACACCAACAACAAGGTTCAGATCTCGCTGACCCAGTGGTACCAGGACTACCCGGCACCATCGGACTTCATCAACATCTTGTTGGGCTGCTCGACCTTCCACCCAGGTTCAGACAACTCGATCAACATTGCGGGTTTCTGCAATGCCGGCATCGATGCTCAGATCAAGGCGGCGGAGACGCTCACTATCACCAATCCGACTGCGGCCAACGCTAAGTGGGGCCAGATCGACAAGACTCTCATGGCGAAGTACGCGCCATGGGTTCCATTGATCAACCCCAAGTTGACCGACTTCGTGTCAAGTCGAGTTGGTAACTACAAGTTCTCACTCGAGTTCTACATGTACGTGGACCAACTTTGGGTGAAGTAATACCGACGGCTGTCGATAACACGACAGCGGCCAGTGCGCCAGCGACCGCCAGGGGACCAGAAAGCCCCTGGCGGTCCTCGCTGCGCCAACTTCGACGTAACAAAGCTTCCATGGGCGCACTCGGCGTCTTGATTTTTATCGTTCTGATTTGTCTTTGCGCGCCGCTCTACGCCCACTACTGGGCGCACGTAAATCCCTTCAGTTCAAACATCAGTGGCCGCATATTTATCAATGGTCACTGGCGCAGCGTTATTCAGTCCAACTCGACCGGTTATGGCGAATCGCCAATCGGGCCGACCTGGCATATCAACAATTACTTCCTCGGCGCCGACTCTCAAGGCCGTGACGTCTTCGCACGACTTCTCTACGGTGGTCGTGACAGTTTGCTCATCGGCACCGCCTCGGCACTCATCTGTGTCTTCTTCGCCACCATTTCGGGCCTGGCGGCTGGCTACTTCGGTGGCGTCATTGACTGGATTGTCTCTCGAATGCTCGACATCACTTGGGCCTTCCCGGTGTATCTCTTAGCTATTTCACTTTCGGTGATTCTGGTGACCGCCGGTTTCAGTGTCGGACCAATTCACGTGCAAGCCGGTTCGCTGCTTTTGCCGATCATTATCATTGCTCTGATTTATGTTCCCTACGTTGCGCGCCCGCTGCGCGGAATTGTGATGACGCTAAAAGAACGCGAGTTCATTCAAGCGGCCATTGGCTCGGGGGCATCGGACTGGAGAATCTTGCGCAAAGAGATTTTGCCTAATGTCGCGCCCAGCATCATTGTCTTCTTTCCGTTGATGGTGGCATTCAATATGCTGACCGAATCGGCACTCTCTTTCTTGGGAGTTGGCGTACAGCCCCCGAACGCGTCGTGGGGGACCATTATCAATGACGGATTAGAGCTGCTCTACACCCGTCCGTGGGTGGCGATGGCCCCGGGGCTCATGATTGTTATCACCGCCGGCGCCCTCAACTTGCTGGGTGACGGCTTCCGAGACGCCTTCGATCCCAAGGCGAAGCTGCGGGGTTCGATCTAATGCTTTCATTTTCCCTCCGGCGAATTCTCTCTGCCGTCTTAGTACTCTTCGCAATTTCGATTGCGGTCTTCCTCATCTTCTTTGCGACTCCCGGGGTAGATCCGGCCGCTCGCATCGCGGGCCGTAGTGCATCGCCCGCCACCCTGGCGCACGTTCGGGCAGCCTTTGGTCTTAATCGTCCAATTTTCATCCGCTACCTGCTGATGATGGATCACCTCTTTATTAAGCGAGACTTGACGAGTTACGTAAATGTGGGGCTCAAGGTCGTCCCCCAGGTACTGAAAGCGGCACCCATTACTTTGGCGCTCGTATCTGGCGCTGCAGTGATTTGGTTAGTGGTGGGAATATTCGGTGGAATTATCGCCGCGGCCAATCGAGGCAAGTTTATTGACCCGCTGGTGATGTTCATTGGCATCGCCGCAGTCTCGGTCCCCGCGTATTGGCTCGGCGAGGTTGTTAATTTGATCACACAGTCTCGACTGCACTCGAGCCTCTTCTCGTGGGTTCCGTCGGGCGGCTACACACCCTTCACCCAAAATCCTTGGCAATGGGCGCTGCACCTGCTCTTCCCATGGTTAACCCTGGCGGCGCTGTACGCCGGAATTTATGCGCGCGTGTTACGGGCGGAGCTGGTTAACGCGATGAACGAGGATTACGTGCGAACCGCTCGAGCTAAAGGCTTGAGCGAGCGACGCATTTTGATTCGTCACGCCCTGCGCTGTTCGTTGGTATCCATTGTCTCGCTCTTCGGATTGGACTTCGGTGCTTTGATTGGTGGGGCGGCGCTACTCACTGAGGTTGTCTTCGGTCTCCAAGGAGTGGGGATGCTCACCTACACCGCCCTGCAGAACTTGGACCTACCGGTGATTATGGCCTGTGTGCTCTATGGCTCATTCTTCGTCGTACTCGCCAACGCGGTCGTTGACATTCTCTACGCGTTCTTAGATCCGAGGGTTCGAGTTGCCTGATTCCCCCATTCTGTCAGTTCAAGATTTACAAGTCACCTTCGCCACTCGCCAAGGCCCTCTTCGTGCCGTAGACGGCTTGAGCTTTGACGTCGCGCCCAAAGAGGTCGTGGGCATCGTCGGGGAGTCCGGGTCGGGCAAATCGGTTTCGATGTATTCGGTGCTCGGTCTAGTCCGTGACGCCAACGTACAAATCAATGGTTCGGTGAAGTTCCAGGGTCGCGAGATTCTGGGACTCTCCGACCAAGAGATGCAGCCAATTCGCGGTGGCGAAATCGGCATGATCTTTCAAGACCCCATGACCGCTCTCACCCCTGTGTACACCGTGGGTTGGCAGATTGCTGAACAACTTCGCGCGCACTCCGGTATGACCAAGCAGCAGGCTCGCGAACGAGCCATTGAGCTGCTCGGCGAGGTGGGGATTCCCGACCCGCGCAAACGAGTTGACCGCTATCCCCACGAATTCTCCGGCGGTATGCGCCAACGCGTCGTGATTGCGATGGCCCTCTCTTGCAACCCCAAACTGCTGATTGCCGACGAGCCAACAACTGCGTTGGACGTGACGACCCAAGCCCAGATCTTGGATCTCATGCTCAAGCTCCAAGACTCCTACAACTCTTCAATTGTCATCATCACCCACGACATGGGAGTCATTGCCGAGATGGCGCACAAGGTTGTTGTGATGTACGCCGGGCGCCCAGCAGAGATTGGGCCCGAAATCGACGTGGTGCGCAACCCTCGCCACCCCTACACCTGGGGACTGCTGGGGGCGGTGCCACGGGTCGAGTCACGTAACGATCGCCTGACCACCATTCCGGGTAACGCGGTTTCGCCACTGGATATTCCCGAAGGGTGCGCTTTCGCCGATCGGTGCGAGTACCGCATGGATATCTGCACGAAGCGTCCACAATTAAAGGGGACCAATAGCCACCTCGACGCGTGCTGGCTCAGCGACGAGCAGCGCCTCACAATTCGTTCAAAGGCGGTACGGTGACCGACGAAATCCTTCTCAAGGCGACCGATGTTATAAAGACCTTCTCAACCAGGTCGAAGAAATTTGGCCGGCCTCACTTGGCGACCGCCGTTAACGGTGTCTCTCTCGAGATTCGTCGCGGCGAGACATTGGGAATTGTGGGGGAGTCGGGTTGTGGCAAGTCCACCCTGGCGCGTTGTTTGGTTCAGCTTTTACCCACCACCTCGGGCAGTGTGTTCTTTGAGGGCACTGAGATTTCCAAGCTCAGCCGTCGAGGACTTAGGCCCCTTCGCCGCAAGATGCAACTGGTTTTTCAAGATCCCTACGCCTCATTGAATCCACGCCGTACGGTGGGTGACATTGTCGCCGAGCCACTTCGTATTAATAAGTTCGGCACCGAAGAGATAATTCGAGAGCGAGTTCGCGAACTGTTTCGCACGGTGGGCCTCGACGTGAATTCGCTCACTCGCTATCCCCACGAGTTCTCAGGTGGACAGCGGCAGCGTATTGGCATTGCGCGAGCTCTCGCACTCAACCCGTCGTTGGTGGTGGCCGACGAGCCGGTCTCGGCGCTTGATGTTTCAGTGCAGGCTCAAGTCCTGAACCTCATGGCGGACCTGCAGGACAAGTTCAACCTGACCTATCTCTTCATTGCGCACGACCTCGGCGTTGTACGCCACGTGTCTGACCGCGTGGGAGTGATGTACCTCGGAGAAATTGTGGAGCTGGGTGAGGCCGATGAACTCTACGACCGTCCAATGCACCCCTACACCGACGCGTTGCTCTCAGTCGTTCCTGAACTAAACGACACCGACGCACCCCGGCGTGAGCGCATCATTCTCAAGGGCGACGTGCCAGACCCGTCAGATCGTCCCTCGGGATGCTCCTTCCATCCGCGCTGCCCAGTCGCTACTGAACGCTGCGCAGTGGAGAAGCCGGCCTTGGTGGAGATTCGTCCGGGCCGAAGCGTGGCCTGCCACTATCCAAAAAATGCTGGCTGAGTTTGACCTACATTGGACGGAATGAGTAGTTCCTCACTTCTGGAATTGCGGGGGATATCTAAGACCTTCGCAAGTACCACCGCCCTCAGCACAATGGATCTCACTATCGAACGGGGCAGTTTTGTCTCCATCGTCGGTCCTTCAGGTTGCGGCAAGTCGACGCTCTTTAATGTCCTCTCGGGACTTATCCAGCCCGATGGCGGGAGCATTAATCTCGAAGGTCGAGATGTCATAGGCGCTACCGGTCACGTCGGGTACATGTTGCAAAAAGACCTCTTGGTTCCGTGGCGCACCGTGTTGGGCAACATCACTCTGGGGGCTCGCCTCAAGGGCAAGGTGACCGCTGAAGACCGCGACCAGGCCAAAGGTTTTGCTGAGAAGTATGGCCTGGGTGATTTTCTCAATCACTATCCGAGTGCGCTCTCGGGTGGAATGCGTCAACGCGTAGCCCTGATGCGCACCCTCGCGACTAACCATCAGCTGCTCTTGCTCGACGAGCCCTTTGGCGCGCTAGATGCGCAGACTCGTTTCGAGATGCAGCAGTGGCTGTTGCAAGTGTGGCGAGATACTCAACGCACCGTTTTGTTTATTACTCACGATGTCGATGAGGCGGTCTTCTTGTCCGACCGAATTTTAGTGATGTCGCCCAGACCCGGACGGGTTGTTGACGATCTGGCGGTGAATCTCCCGCGACCACGTACCTTAGAGACGCTCGTGAGCCCGGCCTTTACTGAAATTAAGAGCAAGGTGCTTCACCAGCTACACCACGAGCGTGCACTGTGACCAAGAAGAAGCTACTGCTCAATATTTTCGGACCGATTCTGTCGGTAGTAGTACTGATCGGCATTTGGCAGGCGATTGTGGTGTGGGGAAATGTTGCGCCCTACATTGCCCCAAAGCCGTGGGACGCAATAAATGCGGTCACCTCGAATTGGTCAACTCTCGCACCACTGACCTGGTGGACGATCAAAGAAACGGTCTACGGCTATTTAGTGGGGGCATTGCTCGGCGCCTTTTTGGGTGTGGTCTTAAACAAGATTCCCCTAATGCAACGCGTGCTCTATCCGCTCTTAATCCTGACTCAGGCTATTCCCATCATCGCCCTGGCGCCTCCGCTGGTCATGATTTTGGGGTTTGGCGTAATGCCCAAGGTCGTGATCGTCGCGTGGATTGTCTTCTTTCCGGTCACCGTGTCCGTCCTCGATGGGTTGAACCACGTTGACAAGGACCTCATGACTTTGGCCAAGGTGTTCGGTGCGAATTCGTTGCGTCGGTTCGTAGTACTCGAAATGCCCGCCGCCGTTACCCAACTCTTCAGTGGTCTAAAGATTGGCGCCACCTACGCCGTTACCGGTGCAATTATTGGTGAACTCGCCGCCTCGAGTGGCTCCTCCCTCGCGCTCTACCAGCGCTCCGCCTCGGGCTCGCTCGACGCCGCGGGCGTATACGGCACGACCCTAATCATGACCGCCATCGGGATCGTTTGGTTTCTCTTGGTTGTTGGGGCTGAATACATCGCTACGCCGTGGCAACGCCGCTCCACCGCCCGACAATGGCGCCGTGGTGCTAAACCTGTAGTAACAAATAACTAGGGGGAATCGCGTGAAGCGAAACTTTTTGTCACTGTCCGTAGCGGGAGCCGTACTGGCCCTCTCCTCTGTCACCGTTCTGAGCGCCGGTTCGATTGCCTCGGCGTCAACCTTGACTGCGGTCAAATTCGTTTATGACTTTCCAGGTCCCGACATGGAAATCATTCCAGTCGTTGTCGCTCAAAAAGAGGGCTTCTTCAAGGCCAATGGTCTGAATGTCTCCGTCGAGTTCCCACCATCAACCTCTTTAACCACTCAGCTCTTGACCACCGGCTCCGGTGACATCGGCTTCATCACCACTTCGGACATGGCCGTAGCGGTTGAAGCCAAGGCACCGGTTATCTCGGTGGCTAACTACTCAATGACTAACAATTGGGGCCTGTTCGCCAAGCCGGGTTCAACCCTGACGCTGGCTTCATTAAAGGGTAAGAAGATCTTTTCCTGGGGCGACACCTGGACTAATGCAATGATTCCATTTGTGCTGAAGAAGGCTCACCTCAAGGCCAGCGACATCACCATCGTCACGGGCGCAAATGACACGCCATTGTTGATGAACGGCACCATTAACTTCACCACCTCGACGACTAACTACGCGATCCCCGGCATCACCGAAGCCACCAAGAGCGCTCCGGTAGGCATCGTGGGCGCTGCCGCGGGTGTACCCAACGTTCCTGTGTGGGTCTACGCCGTGACCCATAACTACGCAAACCAGCACGGCAAGAACGTTCGCGCTTTCTTGAAGGCCATCAAAGCCGCCACCATCTGGGCTTCGAGCCACCAAACCAAGGCGGTCGCTGACTTCATGGCGGCGTACCCTAAGAGCGGCTACTCAAAGTTCTATTCGACTAAGGGTTGGGCTTTGACCGTTCCTCTCTTGACCAACTCGGCTGGCAAATATTTCGTTCAGACCAACAAGCAGTGGACCACTTTGGCCACCGCCCTCAAGAGTGTCAAGTTGATCAAGAGCGTTCCCGCTCCTTCGACGTACTACACCAACAAGTTCCTTCCTTAAGCGGTGCCGGAACGTTTTGCCTCGATTGGGGTTGTGGGCAGTGCCAATGCTGATGTCATTGTGCACTGCCACACACTCCCTCGACCGGGGGAGACTATTTTGGGCGGGGAGTTATTACTAGTCCCCGGGGGCAAGGGCGCTAACCAAGCTTGCGCTGCAGCGGCTCTGGGTGGCTCGGTTGAATTCATTGGCGCCGTAGGTAATGACGGAAATGGTCAACTACTTCGCGACTCATTCGCCAAACACGAAGTTGGCACTTCCTACCTTCACTTGAGTTCACAGCCCACGGGAACGGCCCTCATCGCCGTCGAAGATTCAGGTGAGAACTTGATTGTGGTGGCTCCTGGAGCCAACAATGACGTTTCCCTTGACGGCATCAACTGGAATAAATTCGATGTTGTCATTGCGCAAATGGAAATTAAGCCCGAGGTAGTTCTCGCCGCGGCCCAATCGGCAAAGAAATTTATTCTGAACGCCGCGCCAATCAGCGATGTCAGTGATGACCTCTTGCGTGAATGTGACGTGTTGATTGTCAACGAGACTGAAGCACAGTCAATCAACTTGAATCGCGTGCCCTACTCCGTCGTGACCTACGGCAAGAATGGGGCAGCCTGTTTTGAATACGGCACCGAAATCGTTCGAGCCGCCGCCCCTCGAGTTGAGGCCATCGACACCGTGGGCGCGGGAGACACTTTTGTCGCCGCCTTTGCTGTACGTTTTGCCCTCGGGGAATCACCTGCTGACTGCCTGCATTATGCGGTAGTAGCTGGCGCCCTCGCCACCCTTAACCCCGGAGCTCAGGGGGCTCCGCCCAACCACGAAGAGGTCCGCCAATGGCTCCAACCCGCTTAATTATTGATACCGACCCTGGGGTCGACGATGCTGTGGCAATCATGCTCGCACTCGCCAGTCCCGAGCTCGATGTATTGGCCTTGACCACAGTGGTGGGAAATGTGGAACTCGAAAAGACAACGCTCAATGCGCGTCGACTCCTGAGCTTGGCGCGACGAAGTGATGTGTTGGTTGGTCGGGGCTGCGCGGACCCCATCGGTGGAGTGAGCGGAACCGCCGCCGAAGTGCACGGCCAAGATGGCCTGGGCGATTTGAGTTGGCCAGAACCAACGGTGAAGGAGTCTGACGAGGACGCTATCGAGATGATCTATCGACTAGCAAAAGAAGCGCCCTTGACACTCGTCGCGATTGGCCCACTGACCAATCTGGCCACATTGCTGCAACGCCACCCCGATGTGGTTGAACACATTGAGCGAGTTGTCATCATGGGCGGTGCCTCATTCGAGGGCAACGTTACGCCCGCCGCCGAATTCAACATTTGGGTTGACCCCGAAGCCGCCGCCATTGTCTTTGCGGGCGACTGGAAGCTTGACATTATGCCCTTGGACCTCACGCATCAGGCGTACCTAACCGACGATGACTTGGCATTCTTGCGTGATTTGAACTCTGAAGTCGGAGACCGGTTAGCGGCGATGCTTGAGCCCTACGCCAAGTTCCACGAAGAGTGGGTCGGCAATAGGGACCTGATCATGCACGACGCAATGGCTATCTACGAGGTCATTGACCCTACCGCTATCAAGAAGAGTGGCGTTAAGGCCGATGTCGAAACGTCGGGGATTCACTCACGAGGAGCGACCTGGTTCTCACGTAGTTTTCACCACGCCGAGAGCCCAACACGAGTAGGGGTAAAGGTTCACAATCCAACCTTTGTGCAACTGTTACGTGAACGTTTGGCAACTTTCCCCAGCAAGAATTAATTCGGCAACTGCTATCCTCAAATCAACCCGAGGAGCATCACAGTGAAATTCGTCAGCCGAGCAGTTGTCTTTCTATCAGCAATCTCGTTACTGATTTCGGTCGCGCCAATAGCGTCCCAAGCCCAGTCGAAGCCCACTGCTAAGGCAATCGAATCGGCGATGCTGACCGCGCTTCGCGCTCAGAGCTCAATTGAAATGCAATTCGTTTCGAAACAGTCAAACCAGACGATGACCGGAGTCCAGTGGGCGAGTCATACCGCTGCTCTTCAGTCAATCAACTACTTAGGCCAGGTTGAACACACCATGCTCATCGGCAAACGTCTGTGGGTAAATGACAATTCGGCTGGTCTACAGTCCATGTTTAACGCGACCACGGCGCAAGCTAATCAATGGCAAAACGTTTGGATTGAAGTACCTCGTTCAAACTCGCACTACAAATTCATTGTGAGTGGGCTTAAAGGTGAATCCCTTTTCGCAGGCTTTCTCCCGACCGGCAAGGTCAAGGTCTTTGGGCCAAAGCACCTCAACGGCAAAACAGTTTATGAATTAGTCGGTAAAACTTCCAAGAGGAGTGGTTTCGCCGGCTACCCCCTAGCGGTAGTAGTGGCGAGTGACTCACCATATTTACCTTTAGGAACACTGGTCACCTCGACCGTAGCGGGCCAGCAATTCACCTCCACTCTCAAAGTCAAGGGTTACAACACCAAGGCCCCAGTCACCATTGCGGTGCCAACCTCTGCGGTTGCTTACAATCTGACGGGAATGGCTGGCTGATTTCAGCTCATGAGTGAGAGGTAGTAATCCTCTGCGGTGGCGAGGTCTTTGATTACCTGTGAGAGTTCGACTCCAAGAGTTTTTTGCTCTTCCGAGTCTGCGCTGGCCAAGATTTTCTCGTTCAGAGTGCTTCGACGCCGCTCTAATTTCGAAACTTGCTTTTCGGCGTCACGCAACACCCGACCATTCGTCGGAGCCTTGGCGGGAGCTTCGTCGTCACCAACATTCACACTGGAAATAAGTCCGGCGGAACGAGCGATCCATGCATCGATTCCGCCAGGAATATCGGCAATAGAGCCATCGGCGTGAACCTCTAGCAAGCGGTCGGTGGTGCGGGAGAGAAAGGTCCGGTCGTGAGAGACGACAATCAGGGTTCCTGGCCACTGGGCGAGAAACTCTTCAATGAGTCGAATCGTTTCGAGGTCCAGGTCGTTCGTTGGCTCGTCGAGAAAGAGCACATTGGGCTGCTTGGCAAGAGCGAGGAGTAATTGCAGACGGCGACGCTCGCCTCCCGAGAGTTCCTTGGCTTTGGTCTTACAAAGCGCCCCAGTGAACCAGAAGCTCTTCATGAGGGCGATGTCTTCGGGCGATCCGGGAATTCCTCGTGGTCCGGCAACGAGCTCTTGGACGGTCGCCTCCAGATTGAAATTATCCGATCCCTGTTCGAAATATGAGGTCACGACCGTGGGGCCGTGCTTGATCGTACCGACCGTGGGCTCATTGTGCAGGGCGATGAGATTAACGAAGGTTGATTTTCCTGCTCCGTTTGGCCCCACTATGCCTATTCGGTCTCCGGGGCCCAATTCCAAATTGACATCTTTCAAAATCTCTCGGCCATTGGGGTATGAAAACGAAACGTTGTGTGCCTTGATTACTGTTTGGCCGAGCCGAGGAGTCTCCACATTAAATTCAATACTTCCCTCACGGGCGGCCGCCTCCTTGCCACCGGAAAGCAATCTGTTCGCGGCGTCTATGCGCGCTTGCGGTTTCGTGGAGCGAGCCTTGACGCCTCGGCGCAACCACGCCAATTCGTGGCGCGCCATATTCTTACGAACCTGCTCGGCGTTTTGGGCCAGTGCTTCGCGTTCAGCCTGCGCTTCTAGAAGTGCGGAGTAGCCACCATTGTGAATGTATGTTTTGCCCCGGTCGATTTCAATCATTCTCGTCGTAACCTGGTCAAGTAAAAAGCGGTCGTGACTGACAATAATTACTGCGCCAGGAAAATTCGTAATTTGTTGCTCGAGCCACTCAATTGAACTCAAATCCAAGTGGTTTGTAGGCTCGTCCAAGATCAGTACGTCATTGGTCTCTCCGAAGATTTTGGCTAAGGCAATACGCTTGAGCTGCCCACCTGACAGGTGGTCTATTTGAGTTTCGAGTGCGTTAGTCATACCGAGGCGGTCAATGGCGGCGTCGATTTCCCAGCCGTGACCCAACACCTCGCGAACGGTTCCCTTGGGGAGGTCGGGAATTTGGTCAAGGTATCCCACTTGGATTCCCTGACCGAGCCGGATATTGCCCGAGTCAGCCGGCTGAATCCCCGCGACGATTTTCAGGAGAGTGGATTTTCCCGCGCCATTAATTCCAACGACTCCGATTCGGTCGCCGGAGGAGACGGTGAGGGAGAAATTCTCGAGAATCGTTCGGTCAAAGCCCTCGAGGGCAATTTTTTGGATATCGATAAGGATTGCCACGGGACTTCTAGGCTACACACGAACTCGGATTTGAAATACCTCGTAGGCTAGGTGAAGCGTTTTGAGAAATCGGGCGCAAGCTCCCGTAGCTCAGGGGATAGAGCATCGGTTTCCTAAACCGTGAGCGCAGGTTCGAATCCTGCCGGGGGCACTTGTTATCACTAGGGTTTCCTAAGGTATTCCCATGGCTACTGGTTCCCCGCTCGACTTCATTCTCGCCGTACTCTTCGGCTTGTTAACTGCTGTTGTTAACGCGGTAGCTGTCACCACCCAACATATTGCAAGCAACCGGATAAACAGCGAAGGTCGTGGTTGGCGATTTATCCTCGATCTAGCTCGCCAGCCGCTTTGGCTGCTTGGGTGGCTAGCCCTCGCCGGATCTCTCGGCTTTCAGGCGATTGCGTTACATTTTGGCCCGGTGGGGCTAGTGCAGCCCTTACTCATCAGCGAGTTGATTATCGCCTTACTTATCCGCAAACTCTTTCTTCGCCAACAACTTCGCCCAATCACCGTTGGGGCGTCAATTGCAACTACGGCGTTGCTCACTTTCTTTATTATTTACGCCTCCCCGAGTAGCGGGCGAAGCCAAGTACCAGGGGCCACGTGGGGGATATCAATTGTGATTTGCGCAATTGTGCTGCTCGCCCTCGTGGCGACATCTTTGAAAGTTTCGCCAATGGCCAAAGCGGGACTACTGGGAACCGCAACCGCAATTACGTGGGCCTTCGAGGCGGTATTTATCAAAGTCTTTACTGACAGCCTGTCCGCGCATGGATTCGTGGGTTCATTGTCGCACTGGCCGGTCTACGCCTTTGTCGTTTGCGGCCTAGCGGGGCTCTATTGCGAGCAAGCGGCGCTACACGTTGGGCCTTTGAGTGTGTCCCAGCCACTAATTGTCATAATTGACCCGCTCGTGAGCGTCCTACTCGGTGCGGCGCTTTTCGCCGAGCGTTGGCGAGGAGGCACTCCTCACTTGATTGCTGGCATAATCACGCTCACCGCAATCTCAATAAGTGCTTGGGTTCTCATCGAGACCTCACCGGAAACGATGCTCAAAGGCTCTGATTCGGTTTTGTAAGAAACTTTGTTGCGACTACGCGTTATTGCGCCTTTACCGTGAAACCATGTTTCGTAATGAGTCCGTGGAGGGCATAACTTCCAGGGGTCCAGTCAATGGTTTCCAAATACGAGGAGTTGGCGGCGAGTAAAGGTAGGCCAACGTTATTCACGCGAAGCAGAAGCCAAATGGCGTCGGCGGTCTGAATCTGCACTTGAGAGGTCATGTTGAAATGCTTCGCGATTAGTTCGTGCAGCATTCCAGCGGTAGTCAAGAAACTCTTTCGCAGGCTCTGTTTAATAGTCGGATGGTGACGGGCCGCAACAATGCACTCCAGCCTCAGCTGCCTCGCCAGACGATTGTCATCGAAATTAAGGGATCGAACATTGCGTATCGACTGAAAGACGTACTGCTCTTTGGTAACACCGACAAAGGGAACAACGACCATCGAAAACAATTGGAGGACGAGCTCTAGGGCAGCGGCCTCCATGAATTCGTCCTTAGATTTGAATTCCTTATAGACCCCAGAGAATCCCTTACCGGCAATCCTGGCAATTCGGTTGGCGGAAGCGTTCTCGAAGCCAGTTCGGGCGATTACTTGATAGGCGGCATTAACAAATAGATCCTTGGTGGGGTCTTCGGAATTGACTTCGGGAAGTGGTATCTGAATCGGCGAAGCCTCTACTGGGGGATGATTCAGGTAGTCGGTGCCCTCATGGGCTTGGGCCAACAGCTTTAGAAAAATTGCGGCCGATTCTTGGTCGCGGCGGGGAAGCACGGGTTGAAGAAGGAGCGCTCCAAGAATCATGCTGACTTCGGGGATGGCTAAGCCGGCGGGAAAGGAAGACTTCTCGACGTGGCTTTTTAACTGTTCCGTGACCCGGGTCCTGATGTAGTCAGCGGAGATTGGGTATCGCCTCACTACCGCAAGGATCTCTACGAGAGCGTTTAGTTTTACCGAGGGCTTTGCTAAGCGCGCGGCTAAAAGATCTATGGCCTTGGCATCATGACCGTTAAAACAGGTACGAATCTCTTCGAGTAGCTCGGAAAAACTGTCATCAAGGAATTTGTCCCATACTCCGCTAATCAGATCGTCGACCGATTCGTACCTGGAATAGACCGATCCAACTGAGGCGCCCACCCTCTGGGCGACGAGCTGAATGGTGGTTGAATCGACGCCAACGGTGGAGAACAGACGAAGGGCCGCTGAGAGCACAATTTGGTCCATGGAGGCGGAACGCTGAGCACGGGTAGGCGCAGATTGCTGTTTCGAAGGAACCGCCATAGCGAGGAGTTTAGGTTAGGTCTGGCCCGCTACTTCAGTGGCCCCGGCCACTCGGCCCGAAAGACCCTCCAGATTTTGGGGTAAGAGACAGTTCCCGCTGAACGGCAAAGTTCCGGATCGGGAGACCTTTGGGAACGAGATTCTGGCCGGAAAGGGCAGATTTTTATAAAAACCCTAGAAATGGCAGTTGGCCTTGACTATGCTGTATCTAGTAGTTCAGGGACTACGAACCACAACATCTTGTGGTTGAGGCAGAAGCGAGACAAAATGACCCTTATTGACGACCCCAAAGAGACTTTGGTTCAGACCGAGAACGTAATGCGCGTAATGAAGCGCAGCGGCAAGCTCGAACCAGTCGACGTAAACAAGATTGTTAAGGCCGTAGCCCGCAGTGCCGCCGGCCTGCCCGGCGTAGACCCGATGCGCATCGCTACTCGCACCATCGCCGGTCTACGCGACGGATCGACCAGTCTTGAACTTGACGAGTTGTCGATCCGCACCGCCGCGGGTTTGATCTCCGAAGAGCCCAACTACTCTCGACTCGCTGCTCGCTTGCTCTCGACCGTGATTGACAAGGAAATCCGTAACCAGGACATCCACTCCTTCTCGCAGTCCGTTCGTCGCGGATACGAAGTAGGCATCATCGCCGAAGAGACTTTCAACTTCGTGCAAGCACACCGTCGCAAGCTCGATGACGCAATCAACTTTGACAACGATCTGTTGTTCGAGTTCTTCGGTCTTCGTACCGTGTACGACCGCTACTTACTTCGTCACCCTGAGACTCGCGCGATCATGGAGACCCCGCAGTACTTCATGCTGCGCGTGGCATCAGGTTTGGCCGAAAGCCCCGAAGAGGCCATCGAGCTCTACCGTCTGATCTCGGCACTTGACTACCTGCCCTCAAGTCCAACGTTGTTCAATGCTGGCACCACCCACCCGCAGATGTCCTCGTGCTATTTGCTCGACTCACCCCAAGACAGCCTCGAGTCGATCTACCAGCGCTACTCACAGATTGCTCAACTCTCTAAGTTCGCTGGTGGAATTGGCGTCGCCTACCACCGCGTTCGTGCTCAGGGCTCGCTCATCAAGGGCACCAACGGACTTTCGAATGGTGTCGTGCCGTGGTTGAAGACTCTCGACACTTCGGTGGCCGCGGTGAACCAGGGTGGACGTCGTAAGGGTGCAGCTTGTGTGTACCTCGAGTCCTGGCACTCAGACATTGAGGACTTCCTCGACATGCGTGAGAACACCGGTGACGAAGCTCGTCGTGCTCGTACCATCAACTTGGCGAACTGGATTCCCGACCTCTTCATGAAGCGCGTGGAAGCAGACGGCATGTGGTCACTTTTCGACCCCAAGAAGGTTCCCGAGTTCACCGACCTCTACGGTCCCGAGTTCGAAGCGGCGTACGAGAAGGCTGAGGCCGAAGGATTGTTCGAGCGTCAAATTCAAGCTCGTGCACTCTACGGTCGCATGATGCGCACCTTGGCCCAGACCGGTAACGGCTGGATGACCTTCAAAGACCGCTCGAACTTGCTCTGCAACCAGACCGGTAAGAACGGGGGCACGGTTCACCTTTCTAACCTCTGCACCGAAATCTTGGAAGTTACCAATGACGACGAGACCGCAGTCTGCAACCTTGGTTCCATCAACCTTGGTCAGTTTGTTAAAGACGGCGTCGTTGACTTCGAGCGTCTGGGCTCGGTGGCTCGTTCCGCAGTCACCTTCTTGGACCGCGTAATTGACATTAACTACTACCCGATTCCAGGCGCGAAGATGTCCAACAGCCGTTGGCGTCCAGTCGGACTTGGCGTCATGGGTATCCAGGACGCATTCTTCAAACTTCGTCTGCCATTCGAGTCGGCCGAAGCAGTGGCGATGACCAAGCGCTTCGCCGAGGAGATCTACTTCAACGCCCTGTGGCGTTCGACTGAATTGGCGGAGGCTTCGGGCAAGTTCCCAGCTTTCGACGAGACTCGTACCGCCGACGGCCACCTGCAGTTCGACCTCTGGGGCGTTACCCCAAGCGACCCCGCTCGCTGGGAGACCTTGCGTGAGCGAATCGCGAAGTTTGGTTTGCGCAACTCCTTGTTGATTGCCATCGCTCCAACCTCGACGATTGCTTCAATTGCGGGCTGCTTCGAGACTATTGAGCCACAGGTTTCCAACTTGTTCAAGCGCGAGACCCTCTCGGGCGAGTTCATCCAGATCAACGGATACCTTGTTCGCGACCTCCAGGCTCGTGGACTGTGGACCGAAGAGATTCGCGGAGCAATTCGTCGTGCCGAAGGTTCAATCCAAGACGTGGCCGCTATTCCACAGGACCTCAAGGACCTCTACAAGACCGCTTGGGAGATTGCCCAGAAGTCATTGATCGATCACGCCGTTGCTCGTGGACCATTCGTAGACCAGAGCCAGTCGCTCAACCTCTTCGTGGAGTCACCCAATATCGGAAAGCTTTCCTCGATGTACATGTACGCATGGCAGCAAGGCGTGAAGACGACTTACTACTTACGTTCACGTCCAGCAACCCGCATTATGCAAACCAACACTGACGGCGCGGCAGCAGTTGCGCCAACCCCAGTGACCGCACCAGCGCCTGAAAAGAAGGTATTTACCGACGAAGAGGCGCTGGCCTGTTCCCTAGAAAACCCTGAAGTATGTGAGGCATGCCAATGACATTTGTTGAAGACAAAATAACCACCACCCACTCAATCTTGGACCCAGGCATGGACCTGACTTTGCGTCCCATGCGTTACCCCGAGTTCTACGAGCGTTACCGTGACGCGATCAAGAACACCTGGGTCGTAGAAGAGATTGACTGGTCCGACGACATCGTGGACCTCCGGACCAAGATGTCACCCGAAGAGCAGCACCTAATCAAGCGCCTAGTGGCATTCTTTGCTACCGGTGACTCGATTGTGTCGAACAACCTCGTGCTCAACTTGTACAAGCACATCAACTCGCCAGAGGCTCGTTTGTACCTCTCACGCCAGCTGTTCGAAGAGGCGCAGCACGTGCAGTTTTACCTGACTCTGCTTGACACCTATGTTCCTGACTTGAATGAGCGCGCTGAAGCCTTCGCGGCTATTGAGCACATTCCTTCAATCAAGGCTAAGGCTGAATTCTGCTTCAAGTGGATGAGTGAAATTGGCAAGCTGGAGGAACTGAACACCGCCGAAGAGCGTCGCGTATTCATGATGAACCTCATCTGCTTCGCGGCGTGCATTGAAGGAATGTTCTTCTTCGCCGCCTTCGCGTACGTCTACTACCTCCGTTCGCTCGGCAAGCTCAACGGCTTGGCCGCTGGAACGAACTGGGTATTCCGTGACGAGAGCGGTCACATGGACTTCGCCTTTGCTGTTGTTGACGTGATTCGCCAAGAGGAACCATGGCTTTTCACCGAAGACTTCGAGCGCGATGTCACTTCGATGATCCTTGAAGCCATCGAGTGCGAAATGGCATTCACCGATGACGTTATTCACGAGGGTGTCACCGGACTTCCTAAGGCCCACATTCGTCAGTACCTCGAGTTTGTGGCGGACCAGCGCCTCGTGCGTCTGGGCATCAAGCCACACTTCGGCACCAAGAACCCATTGGACTTCATGATGCTCCAGGATGTTGCGGAGCACACGAACTTCTTCGAGCGCACCGTTTCGGCGTACCAAGTAGCTGTCGAGGGCGACGTGAGTTTTGGAGAGTCTTTCTAAGGATTCCAACTGAAATACGCCCGCGGCAATTTTTGCCGCGGGCTTTTTCATTTCTGCGAGCGATCTTCCGATTCCCTCATCATGGCAAATCCCAAGTCACCTTCCGCGATGCTTGGTGGGGGTCTTTGGCTTCGACGCTGACTATCCACGGCCCTTTGGTATCGTCGAGCTGTGATCCACTTGCAACCAATGACTGACAGAGAAATTGCTGAGTTCTTCCCTGTCGAGTGGCAACGGTATAAAGCAACGTTGATCGAAACCGGTATGAGCGAAGAGTCAGCGCAAGCAAATATTGCTATGAATACTGAGGCGCTATTTCCAGGTGGCAGTCTTCGCGAGGGAAATTTTCTTTTTAATGTGCTTAGCGACAATCAAATCGTTGGCGACCTGTGGATTGCGCGGCAGACAGGGGATGCTTCTACCTACTTCATATATGACATAGAGATACTCGAGTCGTATCGGGGCCAAGGGCTTGGACGGTTGACCATGCAAGCGGGCGAGGAGTTCGTTCGCCAACAAGGCGGCTCGGCACTCGAGTTGAATGTGTTCTGGATAAATGAAGTCGCGAGAAGTCTGTACCTGTCGCTTGGTTATAACTTCTCTTCGGCGCATATGCGCAAAGCCCTATAGACCCTTATCGCTTTTAACCCCTTCGAGGATTTCGCGGAGTTGCCTGCCTTGTTCTCGAGGGTTGCCTGAAATCTCTCCGATTTCTTCGCCTTCGACGGTAACGTCATCACCCGGGGCGTAGAGGGACACTTTCATTCCCTTGCCACGCTTGGCGGCAATTACGACCCAGGGCATACCAATATCGTTAGTTTCGAAGGTAGCCATAATTTGACCGACTTGGCCTTCGCCAACACCCCAACCGGGGGAGCGTGATGCATCAACTATGCGTTGGAGTTCTGAATTCACACTTGTAACTTAGGTGAAAAGTGCGAGGTCGATTAGAGCTCTTCGGCTACAACTGCGGTGCCGTAGGCCAGTATCTCTTGGTAAGTACCGTACAACTCATTGGAGTCATATCGCATGGCCACAATTGCATTCGCACCCTTGGCCTCGGCGGCCTCAATAAGACGCTGAAGCGCCTCATCGCGGGATTCTTGGAGTTGGCGGGTCATGCCAGCAAGCTCGCCGCCGATCAGCGCCTTTAGTCCAGCGCCAATCTGTGCTCCAACGTTTCGCGTGCGAACAGTGAGACCATTGACCTCACCAATCACCTTTGAAATTCGGTATCCAGCAATATCATTTGTCGTAACAACCAGCATTACAAACCTCCTCAATTCCTTAAAATTAGCCTCTTTTTACAGGCAGAATTCCAAAACCATAAGAAATATTGGGAAAATCAGTAATTCGCAGGTAATTTATATAAGTGTCCTCAAGGGTTTGGGCATGTCGGAATATGTCGGGAACTCTACTCAATGATTGCTAAGAAATGGCTGCGGCTCGGGACTGGACTACTTCCAGCGCTGACCACGATTTTGGTCGTGGTCCCCACCCCTTCCAGCTCCGCAGCTCCGTCGAAGCTCCCAGTAAGCAATCTGGGCACTCCGAAGGTTCTCAACTCTTCGCTCAACAAAACTTCCAGTCACGTCATTAAAAATATTTACTCACCGGCGAAGAGAGAAAATTTTTCGTTTCCCGAAAAGATCCGCCATGTTTTTGTGGACACTTCTGCCGCGCTGAACGTGGTGGGGCAATCCAAGCAAGGTACTTCTGGTTCCTTGTTGGACACGGTGAATACTTTTTATCGACACGTCACCGCACACACCTCGCTACCTTCACAGCTGTTGTCCGTGCTGCCGAATGCGGCAGCAGTGGCGTTTGAGCCAAGTCACACCTTTGATATCGCGGCGCACAGTTCAATTTCCTCGAGTGGCGACGGAACTCCGGTTTATTCGATTAACTCTGGAGATTGCACGATTGACGGTAGCGTGGTCACCTACAACTCCATTGGAATATGTGTTGTCGATATTTACGCGGCGGCAACATCAAATTACGAGCAATCGGCAACTTTGCAATTCGACCTAACCGTCACTAAGGGAAACTCGGTAATTTCCTTTAGTGGTGGCAACTCAGCGTCGAGTACCTACGGCACAAACGCAAACTCGTTGGCGCCCGGTGGAACATTTGACCTCGCTGCAATAACTACATACGTGGGAGATGGAACTCTCATCTACGATTCCAACTCCTCAAGTTGTGTTGTGGATCCAATCACGGGGCTCGTGACTATGTTGAGCCCAGGACTCTGCAACATCTCAGTGACAACCTCAGGCAGCACAAATTATTACGAGGCCGTCAATAATTTCCAAGCCGGCAGCACGGGGGTGGTGACTTCAACTCAGCCAACTTCGGTAGCCAGTGACGGCACTTCTGTCTGGCTGGCCTACGGTCAAGAGCATCTCATCGAGCAAGTGAACCCAACTACAGGATTGGCTACCTCAACGGTCAATCTAGGATCAGGTGAGAACCCAGTAGCTCTCTTCTCTGATGGCTCGACGGTCTTCGTAGCAACTAGTCAGGGCGATCTCATTGCGGTTGATGTGGCGAATGGAAGCACTCTGTGGGTGACGCATGGCCAGGACTTCTCTTCGACCAGTGTTTTGCCCAGCTTTATGGATGACGGCAACGAACTCATCGTGAGCGAACCAGCAAGCTCTCTGCTCGTTGCCGTCGACAAGTACTCCGGCGCCATTCAAACAACCGTCACTGGCGAGGCGATTAGCAGTGTCGTACAGGTTGGTAGTGAAATTTGGGCGCTGGATCCAAATGTCGGCATTGTCTATCAGTACGACCTAGCTCTGTCACTTCTCTCTCAGTTCAACCTTCCGGGCGCTCAGTATTTGACCGCCGGTGGCTTTCAAGTCTGGGCTTCAATTCCCGGTGAGAATAAGGTGGTCGAACTTAATCCTGGGGATGGTTCAATTACGAACACAATTCCCAATCTTGGTACACCGGGACCACTTTCGTATTCCGCTGGGTATTTGTGGATACTCGACACGGCAAATCAGACAATGTTTAAGGTCGACGCTTCGACTGATTTAATTTACGCAATTTACAATGCTCCAGACTTCAATTTTGGAGCTGCAGAATCTTCATTTACCGTTCTTAATGATGTTGCCTGGATTCTCGAGCAACCTTTGGTGAGCGGAGTTTACGTAATCTCGAAAGTGAGTACACCAACGTTTGATTTGGCAATTAGTGGCCTAACCCAAAACATCACTTTTTATTCGGACGGTACTTTCTCATACCCCGCAACCCCACCAACTCTCACCTACGCGCCTTATTTGACATGGTCCTTGTACGCAAGCAGTGATCAGGGGCAACCTATCACTTTTACAAGTAGCACACCTGCATACTGTGCTGTTGATCCTGTCAGCGGTGTGGTTTCTATTCTGGCGGCAGGAATTTGCACCATAACCGCCACTGCTGATGCGTTCGGAAACTATGCGTCGGGTTCAAGTTCCTTCACCTTCACCGTAAATCAAGTTGTGCTGGACATCCAGGTCGGGTCACTAGCTATTCCGTATGGGACCGTCCCGGGCCAAGTCCCCTTCACGGCGACTTGGGGTGGAGACGGCTACTCGATTTCCTATGCTTCACCTGGACTGTCGACCTCCGTCTGGCAACAAGTAGGCGCCACCGAAACAATCATGGTTCCCGGCGCAGCGGACACGGCACCCACCTCAAACGGATCAGATCAACTAAGTGCCTGTGGCACATTGTCTACGGCCGCGATTAATTACGACAATGCCACCTGGGGCGACTACAGCGGCAACGCTTTTTTCACCGACACAAATGGAATTTCCACCACCATTCCCTGCGCTGACCCCACCCAGAATTTCACCGATAATTCCAAGGGCTTCATTACGATTCCGGGGAATTATGACGGCACGACAACGCAAGTTTCTTTCTGTAGTCAAAGTGATGACGGGATGGTTGTTTACGTAGATGGTCACCTCGTGGTCGATAGCTGGACGTCACAAACACAATCCTCAACCTGTCAGTCAGGTGGCAGTCTGACTTTGTTGAAGGGTATGCAGTATCCAATCTCAATTTGGCATCACCAATATTCAGGCTTCAAGGCAGAAATATTGGGCTGGAGCGTTGGCGGCGGGGCATTCTCCACTATTCCCACATCCGTCTTTTCAACTGTCAACACTGAAACTTTGAGTTCAATGACTTGTGTGGCGGTGGGCTACACCCAGAGCATGGCGGTCGGCGGATCAGGGGATATCACTTGCAGTGATGCCGGCGACCCAAACTATCAACTGAATTTCTCCTCCGGAAGCTATAGCGTCGTAATGGGAACCCCGGTCGTATCACTCGATGGCGGTGGCAATACGGCCTCTCTAACATTGACTTGGCCCAACTCACTTCAACTTCCCACCGTTAGTGACCAGAGCACTCGCTCAGCTGGGCTCGGCTCGCAGCCCGACACCTTCACTTACACCACTGATGGGGGCGATGCGGGCTGTTCGATTGGAATTGACGGAACTAATTTCTCCGCAACCTCAGCAGGTACCTGCACAATCGTTATTACATCGGTAAACCACGATGGGAATTACTCTGACGGCGGTTTGGGCTACGTGTATCTCACGATTGAACAAGGCCAACAGCTGATTACCTTTAATTGGCCAACACAGAGTGTGAACGTGGTTTATGGCAACTACTCCAACACTTATTCCCTGGCTGGGCTGGCGTCATCCAGTGGAAATGGTGCGATTACCTATTCAACAACTTCTAGTGGTTGCTGGATAGATCCTTTAGATAACACGACTCTGTACGTCGTAAATGCCGGCCCGTGTGTTCTGACCGCAAGTGCGAGCGAAACGCCATTATTTATGGCCTCGCAGTCTGCGTTTAATGTGACCGCGTCAGTCGTCACTACGGAGTATCCTTTCGCGCCGAGCCCTGGTTCGGTTGAATCTTACGACGGGCGCTACTTGTGGGTCGCTGATCAGCTCGCTAGCGTGGTCCTCGTTTTGGATCCGGCAACCGGATCAATTCTGAATTTGATAAGTGGTTATTTCAACAATCCCATCGCAATCTATTCGGATGGCCAAATTGTCACCGTAGTCAATGGGGGGGATGGTTCAATTACCTATCTGGACGCAGTGACGGGCTTGCCGATGACTTTCTCAAACGCGGACAACGGTACGATTTTCTACAACCTACCTTTTAACTTCAATCCTTACAGCATCATCCTCGGTGTCGCGGGCGCATCGGTTTCCTCTGATGGTTCCTACATTTGGGTACTGGACCGAAGCTCGGGTTGGGACTATGTTTTTGACGAATCGACCGGAGCCTTCGTTACCGCAATTTTCACCGATGGCAAATATGTCATCACCATGGACGACGTGTCTGGAACAATCACCGTCCTCGATTCGACAACCGGTTCGTCAAACAACTATGAGGGAACCCCGGGGCTAGAATTCAATCCTTCAATTGCTGGTGGTACGCCAGCCTATGATTATTGGGCCGTTGATAACGGAAGTTCTACGTTGCTCATAAATCAACTCACCGGTGATTTTCAGGTGTACAGCGACCTCACCCCTAGCACCGTTGATCTCTACCCAGTTTCTGGCGCCGTGGCGGCGGCCCCCATTCAAGCGGTCTTTGTTGCGGGAAACGTTTACATCACTAACGCCACATCTAACGTCATTAACGAGTTCAGTGACAATGGTCTCACTTGGATTTCAGGCTTCTCAGGTAGTGGCACGCCTTGGGGAATCACGACAACGAGCCAGTCTCAGATGGCCGATATTGCCGTGACCATCCCTGGTTTTAACTATGTCGATGGGTTCTACGGCTGGGCAAACCCTCTTCTTGTATGGGAAGTCGGAACCAATTCCTCTTGTTCGCAAGGACCTTCAGGTGGCTGTGCAACCACCGTCGCAAGCGACGGGACCTACTTGTATGTATACAACGTTCAATCCAATCAGGTAGATATCTACGATCCATCTGGATTGATTGAGAGCGTTGCCCTTCCGAGTGGATTCCAAGGCGTGGCCGAAACGGGCTCACTGGTGGCCACACCGTACGGAGCGTGGATTTTGGGAAGTGGGGGGCTCTACCTAATTCGTCCGAATACCTTCACCATCAATGTTCAGCCAATTCAAATTACCGTTACCGCCAACGACCAGACCTACGCCTACGGCTCGAACCCCCAGACTCCGGGTTATCGGATCACCTCCGGCGAGCTATACCCTGGGGACACGCTGGCTGGACTCGCATGTTTCACCACCTATACACATGGCGACGTAGCCGGCACAACGTCCGATTTCACCAATTGCACCGACACTGTGGACACCAATTACCAGATCACTTTCGTGCCAGGTTCGGTCATTGTCGCCAACGGAATTGATTACAACGCCTCAAGCTCAGCTGTTATCGGTCCTCCTCCAACGGACCCAAATTTGTACGCACCGGGTAGCCAAATTTCGTACCTAGACGACAATGGAATGGCGCTCTTGGGATACTCTTTCCTCGGTTGGTGCTCAATCGCCGTTGTCCCCGGAGAGAGCTGTAGCGGTACTATTTCGTATCCCGGCGACCCTGGGGTGATGCCGGACGGGTCAATCACTCTTTACGCAATTTGGAACGCCAACCCACCCCAAACTTTCGATTCCAACATGAATTCGGATGTCGCCTACTACGGCGATATTTACTCAATTCCGAATCTCCTCGTAACTGGTGATGGGGCAATTTCTTATTCAACTACCTCAGCCACTTGCTCGGTTGATCCGTCCGGCGCGATTACGGCCAGCGGAATTGGCGACTGTGTCGTTACGATAACTGCCGCGGCAACGGCCAACTTCAGCGAGACAAGTTTCACCTTTACCCTGACAATTCACAAATTAGTTGTCACGATTACTGCGGGCGATTCCTTTGCGGTCTATAGCGCAACCTCTGACTCGTACTTGGGTGAGTTCGCCACGACGCCCACGCCATTGCCTTTCAACGAATCGTTGCCCGGACTCGTGTGTCAAAGCACCTATTCCCCGGGGGACTCTGTCGGCACTGCGGATTACACCTACTGCACCGACACGACGGATACAACAAATTACAGTTTCAATTTTGTTAACGGCACTGTCGCCATCAATCAGTCGCCCGATCAATACATCACCTTGGTGACGTCAAGTGACTCAACTTATTATGGAGACGACTTTGCTGGGGGCTATGCCTCTACGAACGGTGATGGAACGCTCGCTTATTCGACGAGCTCACTCAGTTGTGAGGTGAACTCAAATACCGGTTACATCACCACGCTCTCACAGGGCGTGTGCGTCGTGGAGATAACAACCACTGGATCGGCAAACTACGTAGACGCAGCGGCAGTTTTCTTCACTCTCACAATCAACCCACGGCCAATCGAAATTACAGCTGGGAATGCGACGGCCACTTATGGGGATGTCTCGGTTGTCGCGCAAGCGCCATTTTTAAGCAGTGTCACTCAATTGGCGTATAGCCAAACGTTTGCCGACTTAACGGGACTTAGTTGTACTTCTGACTACTTCCAAGGAGATGGCGTCGGGACTCCGGATACAACTTCTTGTTCTGATTCTCTAGATTCAAATTATCTGATCACATTCGTAAGCGGAATTGTTTTAATCAGTCCGCGCGACATAACACTCACTGCCCCTAGTGCGACCGCAGTGTTCGGGGATCCTTCGGCACAAATTGACGCAACTGCCTATGTGGTCACCGCTGGCGAGTTGTTCGGGTCAGATGTATTAACTCTGGACTGCTCCGTTGATTACAACGCAACTCTTGATGTGGGTACTTATTCAAATGCTGTTACATGTCTGGACACACTTGATACCAACTACAGCGTTGTCATCAACCCTGGAATCCTCACGGTTTCTCCAGTTTTGAATTTTGCAGCCACCCTTGATTCATCGACCGGGACTGGAAATTATGGGGAAACGTATTTCGCTCCAGTGCCGAACAACATCTCGGGAACCGTCTCGTTCAGTACTTCAACTGACCCAGCCATTTGCACGGTGAATCCAACGACGGGAGAAATCACCGCGACGGGAGTTGGCGAGTGTGTCGTGATGGTCAGTGTGAGCAACTCTAACTTCACCGATCCATCTCCCGCTTTTTACACCTTGAGCATTGCCCCCGCTGACATCACGATCACCGCTCCTGACGCCACCGCCACCTACGGCGACGCTTCGGCCCAGCTATCGGGTTCGGCGACCTTGAGCCAGGGCAACTTCGCGTTCAGTGACAACATCGACAG